>NZ_SRZC01000020.1 GCF_004792655.1 Palleniella muris
GCTATGCCCGTGCATGTGGAGAAATCAAGCCAGATGGAGCTATTTTAAATGATTTATTAGCCCGAACTTGCGTAACTATTAGAAATATGCTATACATAGGAATCGACATCAGTAAAGCAACATTTGTGGCTGCATTCCCGGCAAAAAACGGCTACATGACAGAAACATTCACCAATGACACTAAAGGTATCCGCAAGTTCATCGGCAAACTTTCCGCCGGCATGCATCATTGTGTAATGGAGGCTACAGGTAACTATTGTTTCCTTCTTCTCTACTTATTGGAGCGTGCAGGAATCACAGCAAGTCTTGTCAATCCGAAAAAGATAAAGAACTGCTCGCGTGTGATGATGTCAGTTACGAAGACCGACGAGAAGGATGCCCGCCTGATAGCCGATTTCGGCAAGAAGATGCACCCGGCTACCTATAAATTCCATTCGGACAGTCTGATGTTGCCAACACAACTTAGCTTGCAAGGAATGTTACCGGCGATTGAGACAACGTGGCAAATCAGGGAAACTTGCTATGGTTGCCGTAGCCAACAAGCTCATAAGGCTGGCGTTTGCAGTTGTCATGTTCAATAACCCTTATGTTGACGGATTTGTCTCAACGAAGCCAAATACAGGCGCATAAAACAGCCAATGGGACAAGCCGGACGGATGGTATAAAACGCTATGATATGGACTCATATGTTGAAATACATCAAATAATCGAAGGTGAATGCTATTTTTTGCTTTTAATATAGTTCGTCCGCTAAAACTCCACAAGTTGTTGTGAAATCACGTTTTCATAGGAAATGTTTCTCATAAAATATGGCGGAGTCACAGTCCTTACGGTAACCGCCGGCTTCAGCCGTGCGGATTAGAGCTAATCTACATTAGTTGTGTGGCAGTGCCACACTCCTTTCTGTTTCAATTCCTTACACCCACAATAAAAGAGTGTGGTTCCACCACACAAAGTGAGCTCCTCTGTTTATAGCCGCACGGCTGAAGCCGGCGGTTACCGTAAGGGCTGTGGCTCCGCCACACTTTACAGCTAAATCATGTTGCTGTATGCGAGGATAGGGGTTTGTCACAACTGAAAAAGATGAATGATAATGTGTTGTATATGTTTACCGGACAGCAATATTTTGTTTTTATATCACTTTAGCCCTCATATTTTTCACCTTTAAGATACACCTCACGGATGAGGGGAGTGTGGTGCGCATAAAGGTAGAATTCGAGTGAGGGAAGTGGGGCGGTGATGTAGAAATTCGCAATCTTTCCCCGTGTTATTGTTCCGACAGTGGAGTTTAGTCCCATAGCATATGCACCGTTGATTGTTGTGGCGTTCAAGGCTTGTTCCGGTGTTAGGCGCATCCGTATGCAGGCTAATGAAGCCACGAAACGCATGTCACCAAAGGGAGAAGAGCCCGGATTATAGTCAGAGGCGAGGGCAACGCCCAAGCCCATGGCAATCATTGTCTTCGCGTTGGCATAAGGGAGATTGGAGAAGAATGAGCAGCCCGGCAGCAAGGTCGGCATTGTTCGTGTGCCTTTCAACGCATTGAATTCCACCGAAGTAGTGTTTTCAAGGTGGTCGACAGATAGCGCATTGTGCTTCACTCCCACCTGCACACCACCCGAAACTGCCAGTTCGTTGGCATGAATCTTAGGCACAAGTCCGTATTTCTCCGCTGCTTCAAGGATTTTTTCTGTTTCTTCAGGAGTGAAATAACCTTTGTCACAGAACACATCCACATAGTCAGCCAGTTGTTTGCGTCCTACTTCCGGAATCATCTCGTTGCATACAAGGTCAACATATTCACTCTGTCTGTCGGCATATTTTCGTCCCACGGCATGTGCACCGAGGAAAGTGCTTTTGATTTCCGCCTTTGTGGTTTGCTTTATGCGCTGTATGACGCGCAGCATTTTCAGTTCATCCTCAGTGTTGAGTCCGTACCCGCTTTTTATTTCTATGGCACCTGTACCTTTGCAAATCATCTCATCGACGCGGGTCATAGCCTGACTGTAAAGTTCCTCTTCGGTGGTATTGTGCAGCAAATCGGCAGAGTTTAGTATGCCACCACCGCGTTTGCCAATCTCCTCATAGCTCAGTCCGTTAATCTTGTCAAGCCATTCCGTCGCGCGGTTTCCTGCATAGACAATGTGCGTATGCGAGTCGCAGAAGGACGGAAAAATCCACCCTCCGCCAACGTCTGTTGTCTGTCTGTCGTCGGTTTCAGTGCTTTTTTCCAAAGAAGACATTGCACCATAATCCACAATCCGCTCTCCGTCAACAAGCAGCCAAGCGTTGTGCAAGATGCCGAGACTGTTCATCTCAGCACCCTGCTTTCTTTCCATGGTGCTCTCGTCTATGCCAACGAGAGCACCTATGTTTGTAAACAGCATCATTTTGTTATAAGTTTTTTGTTTCTCAAAGAGTTTTTTTTGTCGCTCGAAGAACTCAAAGAAAGGAAAGAAATTCTCTTTCTGCGCAAGTGAGTGTGCAAGCGCGAAGCAGTTTCTTTTTCTTCTTTATTTTCTTCGAGCAATGTTTCTCTTTGAGAAGTTATGGGCGTTGACGGTCTATAAACTCAATGGAAGTGTTAATCAACGGGTACATTACCGTGTCATTCTCTATGAACGGCACCTCCTTTCGGTAGTCAGCGACCATTTCTTCAAGCACAGGAGAAGTCTTCAACGGACGGCGGAACTCAAGTGCCTGTGCAGCATTGAACAGTTCTATGGCAAGCACGGCTCTTACATTCTTTATTATTTCCACCAGTTTTGTAGCGGAGTTCGCACCCATGGAAACATGGTCCTCCTGTCCTTGGGATGACGGAATGGAGTCGCAGGAAGCAGGCCAGCAAAGCACTTTGTTCCTGTTAATGATTGATGCGGCAGCATACTGCGGAATCATGAAACCGCTGTTCACGCCCGGTTTTGCCACAAGGAACGACGGCAGTTCGCGCGCTCCGGAGATAAGGCGGTAGATGCGGCGTTCGGAGATGTTTGCCAATTCTGCCATTGCGATAGTCAGGAAGTCCATAGGCAACGCTATCGGTTCGCCATGGAAGTTGCCTGCCGAGATAATCATATCCTCGTCAGGGAACAGGGTTGGGTTGTCGGTGACAGCATTAATCTCCGCTTCGATGACACGCTCCACATGGTCAATGGTGTCCTTGACCGCTCCATGTACCTGTGGCATACAGCGGAAAGAATACGGGTCCTGTACATGTTTTTTCGGCTGTTTGATAAGCTCGCTGCCCTCAAGGTAATGGCGCACAGCCTCGCCGGTCTTTATCTGTCCGTTGTGCGGGCGAATGTTCTGAATCTGCGGATAGAACGGTTCGATGCGTCCGTCAAAGGCATCGAGTGAGAGAGAGCCGATTTTGTCAGCCATTTTGCTCAGTCGTTTGGCATTTATCAGTGACCAAACGGCATGGGCAGACATGAACTGTGTGCCGTTCAGGAGTGCCAATCCCTCCTTTGAACGCAGTGTAAGTGGTTCAAGGTTAAGCTCTTTCAGTGCGTCGGCAGCATTCATTCGTTTGCCTTTAAGGTCAACCTCACCCAGCCCGAGGAGTGGGAGAGAGAGGTTTGCCAACGGTGCAAGGTCGCCGGAAGCACCAAGAGAGCCGAGTTTGTAGACTACCGGCAACATGTCGTTGTTGTAGAAATCCACGAGGCGTTCCACTGTGGCGGGCTGCACACCGGAATGTCCGTAGCTCAGCGACTGCACTTTCAGGAAGAGCATCAGGCGGACAACCTCCGGCTGAACCTCCTCGCCAACATTGCAGGCGTGGGACATGACAAGGTTTTTCTGTAAGTCCGCCAGTTGGTCTTCTGCAATGGAGATGTTGCAAAGAGAACCGAAACCGGTGGTGATTCCATAGATTGGTTTGTCCGGTTCGTAGGACTTGTCGTTCAGGTATTCACGGCATTTGGTGATGCGTGCACAGGCTTCGTCGCTCAGTTCGATGCGCATCTGCTTCTCGATAATCTCTTCTATGTGGTCGAGTGTTAGTCTCTCGGATGTTATGTAGTGTGTCATGATAGGAGGTTTTTTGTTAAAGTTTTTGGTCAGTACTGTCAGTTTTGTCAATATTGTCAAAACTGTCATTATTGACGATACTGTTACTGAATTATTCTTTTCAGGCTTTCGCGGATAAGTTCGTCATCGGCGAGGTTTGGCAGCGTGACTTTCAGGTCAGGAGTGCGCTGCATCTCGCGCTTTATGGCGTCCATGGCACCGTTGTTGCGTGCCCATGAGCGGCGTGCGATACCGTTGTTCACATCCCAAAAAAGCATGCGGTCGATGCATTCGCGAGCCTGCTCCGAGCCGTCAATGACCATACCGAAGCCGCCGTTGATGACTTCTCCCCAGCCTACACCGCCGCCATTATGTATGCTGACCCATGTCGCTCCGCGGAACGAATCGCCTATGACATTCTGTATAGCCATGTCGGCACAGAGGTTGGAACCGTCATAAATGTTCGAGGTTTCACGATAAGGGGAGTCTGTTCCAGACACATCATGGTGGTCGCGTCCAAGGACAACAGGAGCCGTAAGCTCACCCTTTGCAATGGCATCGTTGAAGGCGCGGGCGATTCTCATGCGCCCCTCTGCGTCAGCATAGAGTATGCGTGCCTGTGAACCGACAACGAGATGGTTTTCTTCCGCCTTGCGAATCCAATGCAGATTGTCCTCCAACTGTCCGCGTATGTCGTCGGTGCAGGTCTTAGTCATAGCCTCCAGTACCTCGCCCGCCAAGCGGTCAGTGACAGCAAGGTCTTCGGGCTTGCCTGAAGAGCAGACCCAGCGGAACGGTCCGAAACCATAATCGAAGAACATAGGTCCCATGATGTCCTGCACGTAGGACGGATAACGGAAACCGCCCGGCTTCGTATCATCCACCACATCGGCACCGGCTCTCGATGATTCCAATAGGAATGCGTTGCCATAGTCGAAGAAATACATGCCTCTGTCTGCCAATGTGTTGATTGCAGCCACCTGTCGGCGCAATGACTCCTGCACCTTTTCCTTGAACAACTGTGGGGCATCAGCCATCATCTTCTGGCTTTCCTCGTAGGAAAGTCCGGCAGGATAATAGCCTCCAGCCCACGGATTATGCAGCGATGTCTGGTCGCTGCCAAGGTCTACATGTATGCCGTCGGCAGCCAAACGCTCCCAAAGGTCGACGATATTGCCTTGGTATGCCAGTGAGACAACCTCCTTATTCTCAACCGCCTTCAATGCTCGTGGGATAAGTTCGTCAAGGGAAGCATGCACTTCGTCCACCCAGCCTTGTGCCTTACGCTTCTCCACTGCCTTCGGATTTATTTCGGCGGTGATGCTCACCACGCCGGCGATGTTGCCCGCTTTAGGCTGTGCACCCGACATTCCGCCCAGTCCGGCAGTGACAAAAAGTTTGCTGGCAGGCACTCCTCCAAGTTTTCTTGCTGCGTTAAGCACAGTGATTGTCGTGCCGTGGACAATGCCCTGCGGACCGATGTACATATATGAGCCGGCAGTCATCTGTCCGTACTGTGAGACACCCATGGCGTTCATGCGCTCCCAATCGTCAGGTTTTGAGTAGTTTGGTATGACCATACCGTTGGTAACGACAACCCTCGGTGCATTGCTGTGTGATGGGAATAGTCCGAGTGGATGCCCTGAATACATCACAAGTGTCTGTTCGTCGGTCATCTCCGACAAGTATTTCATCACCAGACGGTATTGCGCCCAATTTTGGAACACCGCGCCATTGCCTCCGTAGGTAATCAGTTCATGCGGATGTTGTGCCACTGCAGGATCAAGATTGTTCTGTATCATCATCATGATTGCAGCTGCTTTGCAGTTCTTTGCGGGATAATCGCCGATAGGGTGTGCATACATTTCATAGTCAGGACGGAAGCGGTACATGTAGATTCGTCCATAACGATGCAGTTCCTCAGCAAACTCCGGTGCAAGAACTGCATGGTGGCGTGGCTCGAAGTAGCGCAGCGCATTGCGCAAGGCAAGCTCTTTCTGCTCAGGAGTGAGTATGTCTTTGCGCCGTGGTGCGTGGTTCACGGCAGTGTCGTATGCTTTTGGTGCCGGCAGTTCCTGTGGAATTCCGGTCATCAGGTCTTTTCTGAAATCTTCTAAAGTCATAGTGTTATTAGGTTTTAGGTAGTATGTTTTAGGGGATGGAGTGGAGGACTTTTAAGGTCTTTAATGCCATTGAATTTTCCTTTCGACAATGCTTAAAATCTCCGCTTCAGCCTCAACAGCCTTGCCGGCAATAACCTCAGCCTCGTCGACAAGAGTTTGTGCGCGATTGCGGTCATCCAATCCGGAAGCATTAATCTTCACATTAAGTTTCGCACCAAGCACAGCACTACGTGCCGCCAATGCTCCTACACCGGCGTCACTGACAGAATTCGGGTTGCCACTCTCAGCCATAGCCTTCAGCAATGGGAATATTCTTGCTGCAGTCTTCATGGTGCGGATCGGAATCTCTGTTGCATAAAGCGTGGCAGCCTGCAACGCCTCGTTTCGCAACGTGATGTCCTCCGGAGTGTTCTTCGGCATTTTCAATGCAGCCATGATTCTGTTGAAGGCGGCAGTGTCCTCGTCAACCAATGCCAACAGTTCTTTCAGCAATGCCTGCCCTTCCTCGGCAGCATTGCTGAACTTTTCCCATTCTTCGTCCCATCCCGGCTTATGTGCCGACAGATTGGCAACCATAGTGCCCAAAGCTGCTGCCAATGCTCCCATGTAAGCAGAGATAGAACCGCCGCCGGGAGCAGGCGACTCGCTTGCCGTCTCATAGGCGAAAGCACTGCAAGTCATGTCAACAAGGTCGTTGGCATGCTTTTCGCTGATCATGTTTTCAATGATTTTCTCCTCCGGCTTGAAAGGATAAAGTTCGTCAAGTCCCATGGACTTTATGGCAATGCGTATAATCTCTTCATCGGAAATGCCAACGGAACGTTTTTGCTTCTTAAGGAAATACTTGCCTGCTTCAATCAGTGTGCGTCGCGGGACAAGCCCCACAATCTCCGTTCCTGTCACTCGGACACCGCGCTCGTTGGCAGCACGGCACACTTCGTCGAAAGCCACATGGAGTGGGGTGGCGTTTATGTCCGTGATGTTCATCGAAACCTGCACAATCCCATATTCCTCAATATACCAGCCTATGGCTTTTGTCCCCGGCAATGTCCCCGGAATCATCACTTTCCTGCCATTCTCGTCAAGCATGGCTTTGTCAGTAACTTTTGGTCCTATTCTTTTCGGGCGTCCTTTCTCACGGACATCAAAGGCAATGGCGTTGGCACGCCGTGTGGAGGTTGTATTAAGATTAAAGTTTACTGCGATAAGGAACTCGCGCGCACCGACGACAGTCGCACCGCTCCGTGCCATCATCTCGTCATACGGACGTGCACCGAAGTCTGGGGCTTCTCTGTCGGTCATAACCCTTTCCGCCAAAGCCTCGTATTCTCCTTTGCGCACAATGGCAAGGTTCTTGCGCTCAGGTGTGGCTGCGGCAGCCTCATAGCAATAGGTTGGGATATTAAGTTCGTCGGCAATTCTCTTTGCCAATACCTTCGCCATTTCCGCACATTCTTCAAGTGTAACGCCGGAAACAGGCACCAAAGGCAGTACGTCTGTGGCACCGATACGTGGGTGGGCTCCCTTGTGCTTGCGCATATCTATCAGCTGCTGTGCTCGGGCAACACCCTGGAAAGCACCTTCCACAACGGCTTCGGGACTGCCTACGAAAGTAACAACAGTACGGTTGGTTGCCTCGCCCGGGGCAACGTCAAGCACACGGACACCGTCAATCTGCGCTATGGCACTGACAATGCTGTCAATGACAACTTTGTCTCGCCCTTCACTGAAGTTAGGCACACATTCGATAACTCTTTTTTCCATAGTTTAGTAGTGTTTAGGTTTTTCATTGCAAATATACTCATTTTTTTTTCATTGGCATAAGATTATTTCGTTTTTTTCTTAAAGATTGAATGAATCATCTGCAAAAACGGTCAATTTTTTTGCGGATTGAAATATATTTGCAAGCAAAAGATAAATAGCTATATGACTGAAACTGAAATAATCAACAAAAGACTGGCACGATATGGAAGAAATGCCTATAATAGGGCAAAAAGCGAAGACAAAGCTTTTATCATTATAGGAAACAGTATCTATCGCATGTCAGCAGACGGCAGCAAACATAAGGTTGAGGAGTTGCCTACCACACGAGTGAAAGCAAAGCAGAAGAACTTTATTATAAAATAATTATGGTCTCCAAACTTCATAAACGTCTCAGAGGTTTTGCGGGTCCTAACGGTTCTGGCAAGTCTACCATTACGAAAGTTGTCATAGAGCATGTTCGTTTAGGTGTGTATGTGAATGCCGATGAATTGAAGGTCATTCTTCAAAGAGACAGAATGTTGGATTTTTCTGATTATGAAGTTATATTGGATGGGGAATGCTTTATGGAAGGATTCCGCAATTCATCCTTAGCGTCAAAAATACATGATGTAGATGACACTCTTTCAAATATAGAAATATCAGAGAATAAAATCATATTGAAGGACGATTATGAAGTTGAGGACTACTTTGTCTCATATATCACATCATTTATATGGAATAAGCTGCTTGAAACCTCACATAAGTTTACTATAGAGACCGTGATGTCGCATACTTCCAAGTTGGAATTCATGCGGCAAGCACAGAAAGCCGGATTTAAAGTATATCTGTATTTTGTGTCTTTAGTCGATCCGGAATTGAACAAACATCGTGTTTTGACAAGAGTGGCACAAGGAGGACACCCTGTTGATGAAAATAAAATAAGTCAGCGCTATTATAGGACAATGGAAAATCTTTATGAAGCCTTGCGTATTGCTGATAAGGCATATTTGTTTGACAACAGTACAGGTGCCCCAAATATGTTTGCTGTAAAAGAGGACGGTTCCCTATCGGTGATTTCCGACTATATTCCCAAGTGGTTTGCAACTTATGTTATTGATGCAATGGAGAAACTGCCAACATAAATTGTTGAATATATGGAATGATACTGTTTGAGGAGTTCTAAGAACGTAAAGAATCTGGGTGATATATGAAAATATTTTCACAAGTTCTGTGGTTTTGATAATGTTCATCATCTTTGTAGTGGAAAATCAACCAATAACAAAATCCTCATGCGGATTCAATAATCTGCATGAGGATTTTTGTTTGTAGTTATAAGAACAAATTAAACAAATATCCTGACAAGATGATGAACAGTGAGATAGTGCCGAAGAAGATAGCAATAAGTCTCCATGTCATCACCTTTTTAAGCATGGTGGCTTCGGGGAATGAAAGCCCTACCACAGCCATCATGAAAGCAATGGCAGTGCCCAACGGTATGCCTTTGCTTACAAACACTTGAATCACAGGCAATATGCCTGCTGCATTGGCATACATTGGCACTGCGAGGATGACGCTCAGTGGCACTGCATACCAATGGTTGGCGGACATGTACTGCTCAAAGAAGCCTTCGGGGACATAGCCGTGAATAATTGCTCCTACTGCAATACCTATTATAATATACAGCAGTACTCCTCTGACAATTCCACAAGCGTCCTTTGCAATCCGGGGCAAACGCTCACGGAACGAGATGCGCCCACTTTCCCACTGCTCACTTTGTGCCATTGACTGTGCTTGCAACTGCAGAACCCAAGGACTGAGGAAGCGGTATAAATTCATTCTGCCAAGGATAATTCCTCCAAGTACGCCCAACAGAATACCGCTGACAACATACACGAGTGTCACTTGCAATCCAAACGAACCGAGGAACATAGCCACTGCCACCTCATTCACCAATGGGGAGGTGATGAGAAATGCAAATGTCACACCTAAGGGAATACCGCCTTTGACGAAACCAATGAAGAGCGGAATGCTGGAGCAGGAACAGAAAGGAGTTATTGCTCCAAAGATACTTGCCAAAAGATACTGTGCTCCGTACATTTTATGTGTAGTGAGATAGACGCGCAGTCTTTCTATGGGGAAATAAGCGTTGATGATGCCCATCAGGATGCTGATGAAGAAGAGCAGGATGACAATTTTAATGGTGTCATAGACAAAGAAGTTTAGGGCTGCTCCCAAGTGTGTGGAGGCATCCAACCCACACACTGCATATATCAGCCAGTCAGCAAATTGTTGTATCATAAGTTCTATTTTGTTATGCGATAAAATATGTGTAACAATAATTGATGCCTACAATGATGAACACCAAAGCCACAATGCGGTTGAACCAACGTTGGAATGCGTTTATCTTGCCCATTGCACGTCCCATGGAACTCACACTGAATGCCAGCAGCCAAGCCACCAAAAGCACTGGCAACGCTGTGGCTATGGCGAAGACCAATGGCAAAAGATACCCACCGCTTTCGGCTGCTGACATAGGGATGAGCATACCGAAATAGAACAGTCCGCTTGTAGGACAGAACGCCATTGCAAAGAGTATGCCAAGCAACAGGCTGCCAACAGGACCGCTCAGACGCTCTGTCTTTTCGCCCGCCGAGAAGCCAAACTTACCGCCAAAGCTTACAAATTCACTCGCAAGCATAAGAAGGCCAATCAGCACCAAAGCCGGTCCGAGCACTGCTTCGCCCCATTCGGAGATGGTCTGCTGCAGGCTGAACGTGTCGGCTCCTGTCCTTATAATATAAATAAGGAGTGCCCCCAATCCCGTATAAGCCATGCAACGTCCGACGGCATAGAGCACACCGCTCCACAATACGCCCGAAGACTTGCCGCCATCCAGGCTTTTGCGAGCAATGAAGGCTATGGCAGTGATGTTGTTGGCAAGCGGACAAGGGCTTAAGGCGGTCAGCAAACCGAGCAGGAAGGCTGTGAGCACAGGAACCTGACTGTTGTCTGACAGTTGTTGTAAGAACTCCATTACTTGTTGGCGTTAAGGATTTTGGATTTCAGTTCCAAGCGGAATCCTTCGGCGTTTCTCAGTGCATTGGAGAAAGCAAAACGAGTCATGTCCTCGGTTTTCTCGTTATTTCCTTTGCCGGACACAATGTAAAGCGACGACCAGGACACTTTGTATTTCTGAGCCAGCTTCTTGCCTTTCGGAGTGGAAATGTCTATAACGCTCAATTTTGCCTTGCCTTTCAGTTCCTGCACCACGGTCTTTGTCTCCTTTTCAATAGCCATGCACGTCTTGCAACGCTGCTTGCCATGGAAATAAAGCACATCGACGTTCTGAGCCATCACTGTCATACTGACTGACAGCATGGCAACCATTATGACGAAAAACTGCCTCATAACAACACTTCTTTTACTTGTTCGTAACTCAATTTCCCTTTTGCCACGACTTTCCCGTCCACTACCAGAGCCGGAAGCGACATGACGTTGTACTCCATAATCTTCATGATGTCCTCCTCCTTTTGCACGGAAGCATCCAGATTAAGGTCGTTTACCACTTTTTCCACTGTAGTGTACAAGGCTTTGCATCCTGCGCAACCTGTACCAAGAACTTTGATTTCTTTCATAATGATATATAAGATGCAAATTTGTAGTTCGCAAAACAACGAACATTAAAAGCATGGTTAAAGGCGGCACACCGATATGAAAGGTTAAACCGCCTTGATTCTTTAAGTAACTTTCAATAGTTACTTATCCGCAGCAAGAGCCTTCTTCCTTGCATACACACTGACTCAAAAACTCCCCAAACAGGCTGCGGGCCATCTGCCAGTTCTCACGGTTGATGCAATATTTCACTTTGGGAGTCTCTATTTCGCCTTGGATTAATCCTGCTTCTTTCAGTGCTGTCAGATGCTGGCTGACAGTGGCTTTGGCAATGGGGAGCTCATCGTGTATGTCACCAAAATAGCAGGTCTTCTGCCGGGCAAGAAAGGTGCAGATGGCTATGCGTGCCGGATGACCCAGTGCTTTGGCAAACTTGGCAAGCAGTTCCTGCTTGATGGTGTATTCTTTTGATGTCATGGCGCTTTTTGTTTGTTGTTTGCAAATTTACGAACAATAATTGTTTTTACCAAATTAAAAGCGGGAATTTCATTTACATTAACAAAATCAAACTATTCGCAAGAAGGGCGAAGCGATAGGGGATAATTAGAAAACTCAGTGCCTTTTTCCCTCCGGAGAATTGCGTAGAAATATTTTTCAGAATGTTATTCGTAAATTTTGCATAATTTTTAATTTTGTATAAGTGGTTGATTATTAGTCTGTTGGTGAATATGTGGTGTTTATGGTTGGCTGTTTTTATGGCGTTTTGCACTGCAAAAGGTAACGATTTGCAGTGTAAAACCTTACCTTTTGCAGTGCAGAAGCTTATTGTTTAGTGCTCGTTTCCTTATGTTCTGCTGCCAAAATTGCCTTTTTTTGAGGCTGAAATAGTAAGGGAAAGGAGGCAGAAGTGTGTATTCTGCCCGTTATGATAAATAGGACATTAGAAAACCCATGTCATTTTTGGCATACTGTTTGTTGGTTATGGAGTAGGGGATTTTTCGCCTTGTGATGCGTGACCCGTCACAGAAGGCATAAGGAGAAATGATGCATTGTCATCCGATAAGATTCACTCATAAACCTATAAAATAATATAATATTTATGCACTTATATGTATTTTTGTTGCTTTTAGTGGAAAAAATGATACCTTTGCAGATATGAATGTACCACAGGATATTGTTTCAGTGGGTATATGAAATACAATAAAGACAAATAAATAAAACAAGAACAAAGTTATGGAATACAAAGAATTCGACCGTATGGTCAACGAAATGGAAGGCGGTTCACGCCGTTCCTATGTGCCGTCAGTGAGTTTTCCGGCACTCATGCGCAAGGTCTACACATGGATGACACTGGCAATGATTATCACAGGTATCACCTCCTATGGTGTGGCAAACTCTCCGGGACTCATCGAAATGATATTCGGCAACCGCCTTGTCTTCTGGGGACTGATTATCGCTGAGTTCGGACTTGTCTTCGGAATTTCAGGAATGCTCCACAAAATCAGTGTTGTGACAGCCACGATGATGTTCATCCTGTACAGTGTCATCAACGGTGCGGTGCTGTCAAGCATCTTCCTGCTCTATACGATGTCAAGTATCGGACAGGTGTTCTTCATCACTGCCGGCACTTTCGGAGTGATGTCATTGATTGGTTACACTACAAAGACCGACCTCACATCCATGGGCAAACTGCTTATGATGGCACTTATCGGCATCATCATCGCCACAGTGGTCAACATGTTTGTCGGCTCTACCGGTCTGCAGTCAATCATCAGCTATGCCGGAGTGCTTATCTTTGTCGGACTGACGGCTTACGATTCGCAGAAGATTAAGCACATGCTCTATGAGCAGGATGCCGACGATGAAGGCGCACAGAAGCTCGCATTGGTAGGTGCTCTGACACTTTACCTTGATTTCATCAACCTCTTCATCTATCTTCTCCGCATTCTCGGAAGCAGGAGAGACTGATGATGCAGTGTACTGCAGGAGACTGTTCAGGCATTAAGATGCTTCTCTGGCATTCCCATGCAGCCATGAAATTTAATCTTTCCGGCTCTAAAGCAACCTCTTTGTCAAGGTTCTTTAGAGCCGGAACTGTTTCTGAATATATGTGAAAATGTATGTCATTGGGTGGAAATCAATATGTAAAAACATGATATTTATTTTGTATATTGAGAAAAACTCATTATTTTTGCAGTGCGAATTATAATTCAGTAGAATATGAATACACTGACAACCAATACCACCAATGCTATGCCATGGCGAATTACAGATATGTATATGACTGTATTGTCTTCGTTAAGTGTGGATGGCAAACTCGACTTGATTGGCAAATTGACAGAGTCCATACGTAACAATACAAAGGTTGCAAAACCCGTTGCGGATGATATTTTTGCCTGTTTTGAAGGAGATTGGAATGATATTTGGGAACATGAAGTTTGAATAGGATTGATTCAATGTCTACATGAAAGTAGTTTGAGAGATGTTATATTAAAAACGCTGCACCACAAAAAGTTATTAAGGACTTCTGTGGTGCAGCGTTTTCTATTGCAATGTGTTTGCAGTGTGCTGTATGGAAGAGTTTATTTGTCTGCCAATTCCTTTGCCTTTTCCAATGCTACGTCAATGTGCGGACAGATATGGTCCTCACCGATAAGGTCGTAGAAATGAGCCTTTTCCAAGACATCGTGAACCTTTGGGTTTACTCCGGACAGGACAACGTCGATGCCCTGCTGCTTGGAGGAGATGATGATGTTGGTGAGGTTATGGATGCCCGTTGAGTCGATGAACGGCACATGACGCATGCGTATGATGCGGACGGCAGGCTTTTCGTTGAAGCGCGACATGAGTTCCTCGGCTTTATTGCCCGCTCCGAAGAAGTACGGACCGTCAATCTCGTACATTTCCACGTTGTTTGGAACCACAAGGTGCTCATCGTTGTGTGCGGAAAGGTCAGACTCCGCTTCGATGTCTATGTCGCGCACGAGATGCACATCGCTGGTTTCCGCCATGCGTCGCATGAACAACAAGCATGCAATGATTATGCCTACTTCGATTGCAATGGTGAGGTCGAAGATGATTGTGAGGAAGAATGTCACAAGAAGCACTGTGACATCGGACTTAGGATTACGGAGTATACCAAGGAAAGACGGTATTCCG
Organism: Palleniella muris; assembly: GCF_004792655.1. Classification (GTDB taxonomy): domain Bacteria; phylum Bacteroidota; class Bacteroidia; order Bacteroidales; family Bacteroidaceae; genus Prevotella; species Prevotella muris_A. The sequence goes on from NZ_SRZC01000020.1 coordinate 14,649, forward strand.
CACATGTTGTATGACACCACTACAAGTACTCCGGCAAGGCAGGCCATCGGAATATATTGTGCCAACGGCATGAGGAACAGGAATATAAGCAGAAGCACAACTGCATGGATGATTCCGGCAACCGGGGTCTTTCCGCCGTTGTTTATGTTTGTCATGGTACGTGCTATGGCACCTGTTGCCGGAATGCCTCCAAAGAGAGGGCACACAAGGTTTGCAAGTCCCTGACCGATAAGCTCGTTGTTGGAGTTATGGCGGTCGCCGATCACACCGTCAGCGACTGTTGCGGAGAGAAGAGACTCAATAGCTCCGAGGATGGCAATGGTAAGAGCCGGAGAGACCAACCCTTTGATTGTCAGCCATGATAGCTCAGGAACTTCCGCGCCCGGAAGCTCGGAAGAGATGTTGAACCTGTCACCGATGGTCTCAATGCTTTCCACACCGGCATACTGTTTGAGCACAATGGCAACGATTGTCGTTGCGATAATGGCAATCAGGGAGCCGGGAATCTTTTTGGAAATCTTAGGAAGAAGTACGATAATGAGCACTGAGAGCACGCCAATGCCGAGTGACCAAAGGTCGATGGTGTCAAAATTTTGGAAATAGCAGATCCATTTCTCGATGAAATCAGAAGGCACCTTGTCTATTGTAAGGCCGAAGAAATCCTTCATCTGTGTGGAGAAAATGGTTACTGCAATGCCTGAAGTGAATCCTACGACAATAGGATAGGGGATATATTTGATTATTGTGCCGAGATGCAATAGTCCGAAGAGGACAAGGAACACGCCCGCCATCAGTGTGGCAATGGTGAGTCCGGACATGCCATACTGCTCTATGATGCCGTAGATGATGACGATGAACGCTCCCGTGGGACCGCCAATCTGCACTTTGCTGCCTCCAAAGACAGAAATCATGAATCCGGCAACAATAGCCGTGATTATGCCTTTCTCGGGAGAAACTCCGGAAGCTATGCCGAACGCAATGGCTAACGGCAGTGCCACAATGCCGACGATGATGCCCGCCATAATGTCTGCCACAAGAGTTTGCTTGTCGTAGTTCTTCAGGCAAGAAATAAGTTTTGGTTTGTACATGATGTTGTTTTGATAATCTTTGTTTGAGTATTTTGAGTTAGGATTGCAGTAACGTTCAAGCATAATTATTTGCACAGCATTCTGTCATTATGGAAAGAATGCTGTGCATACAACCATACCAATATGACAGTTGCTGTTGTTTTGGTATGGGGTTACTTGCAGGAATTATTTGTTTTTCAGCAAATCCCTGATTTCAGCCAGTAACTTCTCCTCATTGGAAGGCTCGGCAGGTGCTTCCGGCTTGGCAGGAGCTTCTTCTTGTTTTTTCTTCAGTGAGTTGATGCCTTTTATCATCATGAAGATACAGAAGGCTACTATAAGGAAGTCAACGATGTTTTGGATGAACTGTCCGTACTTTACCTCAGCGTCAATGACTTTGAAGGATAGGCCGCTGAAATCGACGCCTCCGGTGAAGAGACCGATGAGAGGCATGATGATGTCGTTGACCAGACTTGAAACGATTTTGCCGAATGCTCCACCAATGATTACACCAACTGCCATATCCATGACATTGCCACGCATGGCGAATTGCTTGAATTCATCAACAAATTTACTCATAAAAAATTGATTTATATTATTTAAAAGTTTGATTTGTAGTGCAAAAGTACTACATTTTTTGTTAAAGTGGCAATTGTTTCCAAGAAAAGTTGTAAATTTGCAGTGTCAAAAATGACATACGTTAGGTATTATCTTTAAAATAACAACAAAAATGACAAAAATTGGTATTAACGGTTTCGGCCGTATCGGTCGTTTCGTTTTCCGCGCTTCAATGAATCGCGATGACATTCAGGTTGTAGGTATCAACGACCTCTGCCCAGTAGACTACCTCGCATACATGCTCAAGTATGACACAATGCACGGTCAGTTCGACGGCACAATCGAGGCTGATGTTGAGAACAGCAAGCTGATTGTTAACGGTCAGGAAATCCGCGTGACTGCAGAGCGCAACCCGGCTGACCTTAAGTGGAACGAAATCGAGGCTGAGTACGTAGTTGAGTCAACAGGTCTCTTCCTGACACAGGAGAAGGCACAGGCTCACATCGAGGCTGGCGCTAAGTACGTTGTTATGTCAGCTCCTTCAAAGGACGCTACTCCAATGTTCGTTTGCGGTGTGAACTTCGACAAGTACGTTAAGGGTACACAGTTCGTTTCTAACGCATCTTGCACAACAAACTGTCTCGCTCCTATCGCTAAGGTCCTCAATGATAACTTCGGTATCACAGACGGTCTCATGACAACTGTTCACTCTACAACTGCTACACAGAAGACTGTTGACGGTCCATCAATGAAGGACTGGCGCGGTGGCCGTGCTGCTTCCGGCAACATCATCCCATCTTCAACAGGTGCTGCCAAGGCTGTAGGTAAGGTTATCCCTGAGCTCAACGGCAAGCTGACTGGTATGTCAATGCGTGTTCCTACTCTCGACGTTTCTGTAGTTGACCTTACAGTTAACCTCGCTAAGCCTGCAACATACGCTGAGATCTGCGAGGCTATGAAGAAGGCTTCTGAGGGCGAGCTCGCAGGTGTTCTCGGCTACACAGAGGACGCTGTCGTTTCTTCTGACTTCCTCGGTGACCCACGTACATCTATCTTCGACGCTAAGGCAGGTATCGCTCTTACAGACACATTCGTTAAGGTTGTGTCTTGGTATGACAACGAGATCGGTTACTCTAACAAGGTTCTCGAGCTCATCGCACACATGAAGAAGGTTAACGGTTAATCTTTTTCTCCATTGTGATTGGAAGGAAACGTTTCCGAACAATCAATGGAAAACGGGATGATCCGTTGAAATATTACAAAGCCACTTGGAATAGTCCGAGTGGCTTTTTCTGCATTTGCAGTGTCTTTGTTAGGCGCGTTTTCATACGAAAAATGGGTACGGAACAGGCTTTCAGGCACTTGTTTTTGGATTTTTCGTTTTTTTTGACTAATTTTGCAACAGATTTTACACTAACAAGACTAAATAACTAATGAGGAAATTTTTTATTACCGCATGCTTCATGGCATTGGCGATGTCTGAAGCATCGGCAGGAACCCAAGTAAAGGAAAAGTTGAACCGCGCTCCCGTGGCAGTTAAGACATCAGAGGGAATCTTGGTGTCTTGGCGTTATTTGAAGGCTGACGGTGATGCAACATTCACGTTGTATCGTAATGGTGAGAAGGTAAAAGAAGGTATCACTGATGTCACAAACTATCTTGATTCGGACGGACACAGTGGTGATGTCTACAAAGTCGTGTCAAGCAAGGGCGATGAGGCTTCCTGTGAGGCATGGGAAAGTATTTTCAAGAAAATCTCCATTCCGCGTCCTGCTGCACGCAAGGACAAGAATGGAAGTACGACAGGACGCTATCGTCCTGACGACTGCTCAGTGGCAGATGTTGACGGTGACGGCGATTATGAGCTGATTGTCAAATGGCTGCCGGACAACAGCCGTGACAGCGGAAAGGATGGAATGGCTTCTCCTGCATATCTGGACTGCTATGAGTTTGACGGAACCCGGAAATGGCGTATAGACATCGGTCACTCCATACGCTCAGGGCAGCACACCTCGCCGTTCATCGTCTATGACATGGACGGTGACGGTAAGGCAGAACTTATAACAAAGACAGGTCCTGACACCAAGGACGGCAAGGGCGTTTATGCAACTCAGGCAGCAAAGGACAATGCGATAAAGGCTATCAGTCCTGATGCAGTGACGGTTAACAGCAAAGGACGTGTCACTGTCGGAGCAGAGCTTCTTACTGTATTTAACGGTGAGACAGGTGCTGCCATGCATACAATATGGTATTCGCCAAACCGTGCTATGATCGATTTCCCTTCTGCTGACGGTACTTATAATTCAAAATGGGGAGACACAAGTTATAACCGTGGTGAGAGATACAATGCGGCAGTTGCGTATCTTGACGGACAGGCTTCATTGCCGACAGCTGTCCTTCAGCGAGGATATTATACGGCATGCTATATATGGGCTGTTGATTGGAATGGTACAGAGCTAAAGACCAGATGGTTGCATAAAGGCAGTTCAAAGGACGCTTGGAACGTTGTTGATGCAACAGGCAAGACTCTTTTTGCAGGAACCGGTAAGTCAAGCTATGGTCAAGGCGTTCATGGCATTTCCGTAGGCGACGTGAATGGCGACGGCTATGACGACATCGTTACAGGCGGTGCTACAATAGGACATGACGGACAGTTGATGTGTTCGACAGGCATGGGGCATGGCGATGCCATTCATCTTGCAGACTTGTGTCCTGACCGTCCGGGTTTGGAGGTTATGATGCCTCATGAGGAAAATCCTTTTGGCTATGATGTCCATGATGCGACGACCGGAGAAATTCTTGCAAGTGCTGTAGGCGAGGAGGACAATGGGCGTGGTTTGGCTGCGGACTTCATCCCTGCCAACCGTGGCTTTGAGTTCTGGTCATCGCATGACGGCAATACTTACGATTGTGCAACAAACAATGTTGTTCTTGCGAAGAAGGCTGACACAAGTTTCCGCATTTATTGGACAGGAGACCCGTATGACCAGACATTTGACGGTCGTTACGATAAAAATACATATTTTTGTTCTCCACGTATCCGAGCATATAACACCGCATCAAAGAACATAACAACCTTCTTGGAATTTGCCGGATATGGCAAGCCACAGACTGTCAACACAACAAAGGCAAATCCATGCCTTCAGGCTGACATTCTCGGTGACTGGCGTGAGGAAATCATAATGACAGGCTATGAGACGGACTGGAGCGCACCGACATGCGACATTCTTATCTATTCAACCCCTGAACCTACACGCTACAAGGTTCCTTGCCTTATGGAAGACCATCTCTACCGTATGGGTGTCGTTTGGCAGAACTCTTCTTACAATCAGCCTCCTCATCTCGGATTTTATCTTCCTGACTATCTTGGTGTTGACGGAGCGACCTATCAGACAAATGTCAAGAGCCATGCTCCGGAGGTCGTTCCTGCTACCGATGGTTCTGAAGCATTGAAAGCTCCTGCTGAGGACAAGGGAGTGATTGTCGGCGAATGCTATACCGCAGGCGCAAATGGTGAGATTACAGCTTCTGAATCAAACGGTTATCTGAAAGTGCGTACCGGCAATGCAGACAACACTATAACGTTCTCCGTGAATGCAGGTTATATCATTACAAAGATGTATGTGGAAGGTTATTCAAACAACACTTCCACCACAGCCGACCGTTCAATCACTATGACAAGTGTTGCGGTTGACGGTGCGGACATTGCTGAGAGCACACTCGTTTTCCCGGGTGGCAAGGCAGGGCAGACACCTGTTAACCGTACTTACAGTAATCTTGGTGCAAGGCAGGCGATTGTGCTGAACTTTGATAATTCAAAGATTACCACATCTGATGTCGATTCCAAGGGAAAGAACAAACAGATAATGGTGAAAGTCACTTTCACTTATGAGAAAGTGCAGACCGGCATATCAGAGATTGCTGTGCCTGAAAAGGCTCAGGGCAATGCTATCTACAACCTTGCCGGTCAGCGTGTTGCAGAAGGAACGAAAGGCATTGTTATAAAGAACGGAAAGAAAGTTTTTGTGAAATAAAATCATGTTAATGTGAATGGCGGTGTGCTAAATGCTGCCATTCACATTTATATATACGTAACAAATGAAAAGAAAGATGATAACAATTGTTGGACCGACAGCATCCGGTAAGACAACGTTGGCGGCACATCTTGCTGCAAGCTATATTGCTGAAGGACAACCGGCAGAGATAATATCTGGTGATTCTCGTCAGGTATATCGTATGATGGATATTGGAACGGGTAAGGATCTGTGCGACTATTCTGTTGACATGTCCACCAAAGCTATGCAGAAGTGGGCGTTGCCCGGCGTGCCTGCAATCATTGATGTCCCTTATCATCTGATTGATATTTGTGAACCTGGAGTCAAGTACAATATATTCCAATACCAGCAGGATTTTCTTAATGCATACTCTGATTGCCAGAGTAGGGGAGTGCTACCAATACTTTGCGGAGGTTCAGGACTTTATGTAGAATCGGTAATCCGTGAGTATAATCTTTCTCCCGTGCCAAAGAACGAACAGCTTAGGGCTGAGATGTCAACAAAATCCATGGAAGAGTTGACCGCTATCTTGACGGATTTGAAAGAGAGGAACAACTCCGACATGCACAACAAGACTGACGTAGACTCGCCGCAGCGTGCCATAAGGGCGATAGAGATTGAAACTTATAATGCAGAGCATAAGACGGAAGACAGACCTTTCCCCATGATAGACACTGTCGTGATAGGTGTAGACATACCGAGGGACGAACGCCGGAGCAAAATCAGTTCCCGCCTTAAGGCAAGGGTTGATGAGGGGATGGTCGAAGAGATAAGAACCATTCTTGATAATGGCGTGCATCCTGACGACCTGATATACTATGGTCTTGAATATAAATATGTGACAGAATATGTCATCGGCTGCCGTTCTTACGAGGATATGCTTGAACAGTTGGAGATACATATCCATCAGTTTGCAAAGCGTCAGATGACATGGTTCCGGGGTATGGAGCGGCGTGGTATAAAGATTCATTGGGTTTCGGCGCTTCTTCCGATGGAGGAAAAAGTAAGCCGGATACGTGAGATATATGAGTCTGTCTGCCAACTGTCTGAAAAGTGAAAATAAGGATGTAAGTGGCAATACTTCGGCAAAACATGGAATATATATAGTAAATAATGTTAAAAAAGAAGTTGTTTGATATTAATCAAGCAACTTTTTTGCTATCTTTGCCATAATGTTAGAGGAGCATTTAGGATGTTCTTAAGAAATCTATGAAATAAATATTATTAACCTTAAAATACAACTATGAGTTATCTTAAATTTGAGAAGGCTACGATGACCAACTTGGAAGCCGTTTTGAGCAAGGAACTGCTGCGCACAAACCGCTCAGGGGCTTATAGTTACTCTACTCTCGTAGACTGCAACACAAGAAAGTACCATGGTTTGCTTGTTATACCGGTTCCGGAGATTGATGATGACAATCATGTGCTGCTGTCATCTTTGGATTGCAGTGTTGTCCAGCATGATGTAGAGTTCAATTTGGGTCTTCACAAGTATCAGGGAAACAATTATGCCCCGAAAGGACATAAATACATCCGGGAGTTTGACTGCGACCATATTCCGACAACACTTTATCGCGTGGGAAGTGTTGTGCTGAAGAGGGAAAAGATTTTCCAGCATTACGAGAACCGCATACTTATACGATACACTCTTGTTGACGGACCGTCACAGACAAAGCTCCGTCTGCGTCCTTTTCTCGCCTTCCGCAGCGTGAATGACTTGTGCCATGAGAATGGTGTTGCGTCACGTGAATACCAGGAAATAGAGAACGGCATAAAAACATCCTTGTATGCCGGCTATCCTGAGCTTAACATGCAGCTGTCAAAGAAGAACGAGTTCGTCTTTGCTCCTGACTGGTACCGTGGCATAGAATATCCTAAAGAACAGGAGCGTGGCTATGCTTTCCAGGAAGATTTGTATGTTCCGGGATATTTTGAGGTGACAATGAAGAAGGGGGAGAGCGTTGTGTTTGCAGGCTGCACCTCAAAGATAAAACCTTCTACTTTGAAAAAACTTTTTGATGAAGAGTGCGACCATCGTCCTGCAAGAGACAATTTCTTCCGCTCTCTTTACTCTTCAGCGCATCAATTCTACAACCATAAGAAGGATGGCTCCTACATCATAGCCGGCTACCCATGGTTCAAATGCCGTGCAAGAGACACATTCATTTCTTTGCCTGGTCTTGCACTTGCGATAGAAGAGCCGGACCGTTTTGAACTGATAATGAAAACGGCAGGCAAGGCTCTTAATGATTTCCTTATAGGCAAGCCTTTACAGTATGACATTGCGGAGATAGAACAGCCTGACGTTCCGTTATGGGCTGTTTGGGCTATACAGCAATATGCTCACTCACAGGGTGAAGAGAAAGCATTTGAACTGTATGGCGAACTTGTGTGGAACATTATCAATACCATAGAGTCAGGCAAGCATCCTAACATATTTGTTGCAGACAACGGACTGCTGAGAATCAATGGTTCTTCAAAGGCAATGACATGGATGAACTCGACAGTGTACGGCAAGCCTGTCGTGCCTCGCTCCGGTTATGTCGTGGAGATAAACGCTTTGTGGTACAATTCCCTGAAGTTTGTTGCTGAATTGGCACGCTTCAAAAATGACAATTTCGCGTCTGACAAATATGAGAGCAAGGCTAATGCCATCAAGCAGTCTTTCCAAGAGGTGTTTGTGAATGAAAGCGGCTACCTTTGGGACTATGTAGACAATGGTGTGCCTAATGCAGAGGTGCGCCCGAACATGATATTTGCCGTTGCGCTTGACTATTCACCATTGGAGACAGCACAGCAGAAGAGTGTCATATATTTCTGTACCCGTGAACTGCTGACGGCTAAGGGACTCCGCTCCCTGTCACCGAAGAGTGGCAAATACACACCGTATTATGTCGGCACACAGAACCAGCGCGACTGGGCTTATCATCAGGGAACAGCATGGCCTTGGCTTGGCGGCTTCTACATGGAGGCTGTCATGAAGCTGCACAAACGCTCACGCTTGTCGTTTGTGCACCGTCAGATGGTTGGCTTTGAGGATGAGATGTTCTATCATGCAGTAGGAACAATGCCGGAACTATTTGACGGCAATCCGCCATTCCATGGCAGAGGTGGCTGTGCTTTCGCGATGAATGTTGCGGAATTGCTCCGTATGTCAAAACTACTTGAATCTTATACCTATTAACAATAAGGAGGAAAACATACTATGAAAGTTCTAATGTTTGGATGGGAGTTCCCTCCTAAAATCTATGGCGGACTTGCTGTAGCTTCTTACGGCATCACGAAAGGCTTGTCATTGCAGGGTGATGTGGAGACAACATTCTGTATGCCAAAGCCATGTGGTGACGAAGAGAAATTCCTGAAAATAATCAACATGTCACAGGTGCCTGTCGCATGGCGTGACGTGCAATATGACAATATAAAGAATCGCTTTGTCGGTCATACAGCGGAAGATTACTATCGTTTCCGTGATCACATCTATGCTGATTTCAACTACATGCAGGGGCTTGATGACATGGGATGCATGGGTTTTGCCGGAGGTTATCCGGGAAATCTGCATGACGAGATAAACAATTTCTCCATCATTGCCGGTGTTTTGGCGAGAAGCGAGCAGTTTGATTTGATTCACGCCCATGACTGGCTGACATTCCCTGCTGGAGTCCATGCCAAGATGGTAAGTGGCAAACCATTGTGCATACATGTCCATGCGACCGATTTCGACCGTTCGCGTGGCAAGGTGAATCCTACCGTCTATTCCATAGAGAAGAACGGAATGGACCATGCTGACTGTATCATGTGCGTGTCAGAGCTGACCCGTCAGACAGTCATCAACCAGTATCATCAGGATCCACGCAAATGTGTTGCCATGCACAATGCCGTTTATCCGCTTTCGGAAGAGTATCGCAATATTGTTCCAAAGAAGATTCCTAATGAGAAGGTTGTCACATATCTCGGACGTATCACTATGCAGAAAGGCCCGGAATATTTCATAGAGGCAGCAAAACTTGTATTGCAGCGTACACAGAATGTCCGTTTCTGCTTTGCCGGTTCCGGTGACATGATGAATGCTATGATAGAGCTTGCCGCTCGTTATGGCATTGCTGACAAGTGCCATTTCCCCGGCTTCCAGCGAGGACGTCAGGTTTATGAGTGCTATAAGAATTCCGATGTGTTTGTCATGCCGTCAGTCTCTGAGCCGTTTGGCATAGCCCCATTGGAAGCAATGCAATGCGGTTGTCCGTCCATCATCTCCAAGCAGTCAGGTTGTGGAGAAATCCTTACCAATGTCTTGAAGGTCGATTATTGGGACATTCATGCCATGGCAGACGCGATCTACTCATTATGTACGAATGAAGGCTTCCATAAATACATAGCCGAAGAAGGCTTGAAGGAGGTTGACCAGATTACATGGGAGAAAGTCGGTTGGCGCATACGCCAGTGCTATGACCAGCTTCTTGCGAAAGGATGGTTTGACAACGAGGAATATCTCCGTAACTACATCAAGTGATGAAGCTGCTTGACTATAAGCATAACAGCATAGAAACAACAAAAAAGAAAAGCGATTTTAATCGCATCCAAACATAAAACAAGCTAAAAGAACCACGCTATGAAAACAATATGTTTATATTTTGAGATACACCAGATAACACATCTCAAACGTTACCGCTTCTTTGACATCGGTACAGACCATTACTATTATGATGACTATGCAAACGAGCAGAGTATCAACTATATTGTAAACAACTCTTATATGCCTGCTCTTGACACCCTGCAGGAGATGCTTGACACCGCACCGGGCTTTAAGGTTGCGTTCTCTATCTCAGGTGTTGGTATGGAACAGTTGGAGATGCATGCCCCTCAAGTCATCGAGAAACTGCAGAAGATGAATGAGACAGGACGTGTGGAATTCCTGACAGAACCTTATTCTCACGGTCTTGCTGGTCTTGTCAATGAGGAAAGTTTCAAGCGTGACATTGAAAAGATGTCCGACAAGATTCAGGAATGCTTTGGCAAGCGTCCTACGGTAGTCCGCAACTCATCCCTTATCTATACAGATGAGATTGGTGCACAAGTTGCATCTCTTGGTTATAAGGGTATGTTGACAGAAGGTGCAAAGCATGTCCTTGGCTGGAAGTCCCCGCATTATGTCTATAACTGCAACATGGCACCAAACCTGAAACTTTTGCTTCGTGATGTCAACCTGTCGGACGATATATCACTCCGTTTCAGCAACACATCTTGGCCGGGTTATCCGTTGATGGCGGACACATACATGAACAATATAGCATCTTGCCCGGCAGAAGAGCAGGTTGTGAACATCTTCATGGAGCTTACAGCTCTTGGCATAGCACAGCCATTGTCAAGCCATATCCTTGACTTCCTGAAGGCGTTGCCGTCACAAGCAAGCGAAAGAGGCATAGAATGGGCTACTCCGAGTGAGGTGCTTGAAAAGTTCGACTCAGTAGGTTCCATCGATGTTCCTGACACATTGTCATGGGTTGATGAAGAGCGCGACTGTTCGGTATGGCTTGGCAACCAGATGCAGCAGGAGGCTTTCAACAAGCTTTACTCTGTCGCTGACCGTCTGCTGATAGCCAATGATCCTCGTCTGTTGCAGGATTGGGACTACCTACAGGCATCCAACAACTTCCGCTTCATGACCACCAAGGCAAGCAATTGGAACATTGACCGTGGCATCTATGACGGTCCGTTCGATGCGTTCACAAACTACATGAACATCCTTGGTGATTTCATCTCCCGCGTCCGTGCACTTTACGGTGGCATTGACAATGAGGAACTGGAGAATATGCTTACCACAATCACCAACCAGACAAAGGAGATTGAGAAGCAGCAGAAAGAGATTGAGCGTTTGCAGGCAAAGCTTGCAAAGGTTCTTCCTGCTGAAAAGCCTGCCAAGAAATCTGCCACAAAGAAGACTACAACAGCCAAGAAAACAGCAAAGGCTGAGGCTAAGAAATAATGTGCCGGCTTTATTGCAAGCGAGAGGCATTTTGCATTAACTAATGGCTGTTTGTCTCTTGCTGATTGAAAGTTTAGGAATAAGAAGAAAGGAGGTTGTCTCACACTCATGAGATAATCTCCTTTTCCTATTTAAAACCTTATTTTTTATTTATTTGTGTCCGGTAAAACACAAAATACATCTCTGATTGTGCACGCAATGTATGGATGTTTTTGTGCAGAAAACCGCGTTAGCGGTGACAAGACAAACCCCTTTTGAAGAAAACCTCATAAGATGGTGATATACAAGAGCTTTGCTGCATGTCATTGTTTTTTTTACCGGACAACAATAATTTTTATTGTTACAAAACCCTTTGGGAATTACGCCACATGTTGCAGTGTTGACTTTTGTTGCCTGTCGATAACCGGTGCTTCTTTACACCATGCACGAATAATGGTCTACCACTCCGAGAAGTCGGTGGTCATCGTCTGTAACAAGCACACTGTGGATTTTATGCTCGTGCATTATGTTTTGGATTTCCGATATCTTTGCCGTCGGAGCCACACACTTCGGTTCCCGGGTCATAATATCATCGACAGTATGGTTAAAGAACTCAGCCTGCCATTTCTCCATGGCACGCCTGATGTCGCCATCTGTTATGATTCCAATGACTTTCCCGTCTTTAAGTGCCACGCCAAGCCCGAGTTTTCCTTTGCTGACATGTATGATAGCCTCTCCAAGATGCATCTCTTGCGGAATTATAGGCATGTCATCCGTGCGCATGACATCGCGTGCTGTCGTGAGAAGCCTTTTGCCAAGTTCCCCTCCGGGGTGGAACTGTGCAAAGTCGCGCGGCTTGAAGTCACGCACCTGCATGAGTGCCACAGCCAGAGCGTCGCCCATGACAAGCTGCGCCGTTGTGCTGCTTGTCGGTGCAAGATTAAGCGGACAAGCCTCTTTCTCCACCTTCGTGTTGAGATGTACTGTACTGTATTTTGAAAGTAACGAGTCCGGGTTGCCGCTCATGGCTATTATCGGAATGTTCATGTGCAGTACCATAGGTATGAATCGAAGCAGTTCGTCAGTCTGTCCGGAGTTGCTTATTGCGAGGACAATGTCATCCTGTGTCATCACTCCAAGGTCACCGTGGAACACGTCCAATGGGTTGATGAAGAATGACGGTGTACCTGTACTTGACAGTGTCGCCGCTATTTTTGCCCCGATATGCCCGCTCTTTCCGACACCGGTCACAATAACCTTGCCGTGGCATTCGTGTATCATCCTTATGGCACGCTCAAAGTTTTCGTCAAGGCTTGGTATCATGTTCAGCACTGCCTGTGCTTCCTCTTTCATGCATGCGATGGCATAATCGCGTGCTTTGGATAGTCTGTCATTCATTTTTATTGTACGTTTTTGTCAGAAACGCTGTTTATTTTACAATATGTCGGTCATTGTCAATCCGCGATAACCAATTCCTTTATGAGAGATTCGAGTTTCTCCAATTCGAGCATGTTCGCTGCATCACTCAGCCCGTTGTCAGGGTCAGGATGCACCTCGAAGAAATATCCCGTGGCACCGAATGCCTTTGCGGCCTTTGCCATTGCAGGGACAAACCTCCGGTCGCCACCTGTTTTCCATCCACCGGCTCCGGGACGCTGCACGCTGTGTGTACAGTCCATAATCACGCGTGGGACGATGTCAAGCATGTCAGGTATGTTTCTGAAATCCACAACAAGGTTGTTGTAGCCGAAACAGTTGCCACGCTCGGTGAGCCACACGTCCTTAGCACCCGCTTCAAGCGCTTTCTCGACAGGATACCGCATGTCTTGTCCGCTAAGGAATTGCGCTTTCTTGATGTTCACCGTGCGCCCCGTCTTTGCAGCAGCCACCAGCAAGTCAGTCTGCCGGCAAAGGAAAGCCGGAATCTGGATTATGTCACACACCTCAGCCACGACCTCAGCCTGTTGGCTTTCGTGTATGTCAGTAAGTATTTGAAGACCATACTTGTCCTTGATGTCGCCGAGCATCCTCATGCCCTGTTCTATGCCGGGACCTCGGAATGATTTTATGGATGTACGGTTAGCCTTGTCGAAACTTGCCTTGAAGACAATGTTTGTGGACAAGCGGCTGTTGATTCTCGTGATTTCCTTGGCAATGATGTCAAGAAGTTCTGCCGATTCTATGACACATGGTCCGGCGATGAATATTGGTTTCATAATATGTCTGTTGTTTATGAAATGTGCTTTGTTTGCATATCCATGGGCAAAGGTACTGATTTTTTTTGTATTGCGGCCATTGATTGTTGCTTTTTTTGTTTGCGTATGCTGACATTTTTGTTGTGCAGACGCAATCATTGCCGACAGCGATAATTATCATGTATTTTTTTTGGAAAGTCGGATGATTTTTGTATCTTTGCAGATGTGCAAGGGCAAAGGTAACGCTTTACTGTGCCAAAGGTGGCACTTTGCATTGTGAATGCTAACCTTTTGCATGGTCAAAGGTAACCTTTTGAAATGTTATTTTACCTGTTTTGCATAATGTGTTGTGTATAAGTATGTTGTGCAGTGTCGTTAAATTGAAATGGATGATAACGCTTGTTGTGGATAATCATAAAATTTCACATTAATATATATTATGAAGATAGTAGTTCTTGACGGATATACAGTCAATCCCGGCGACATCAGCTGGGACGAGATTAGCAATCTCGGAGATTTCGTTTGCTATGACCGCACCGCTGCCGAGGACGTTGTCGAGCGTTCATTGGATGCGGACATAATCCTTACAAACAAGGTGGTGATAGGCAAAAAGGAGATGGACAGTCTGCCGAAGCTGAGATATATCGGTGTGCTGGCTACCGGTTACAATGTCGTGGACTATCGGTATGCCCGTGAGAAAGGCATCACGGTAACCAATATTCCTGCTTACAGCACTGATTCTGTAGCTCAGATGGTCTTTGCCCATCTGCTCAATGTTGTCAACGGTGCAGCCCATTATGCTGACGAAAACCGTCGCGGGCGCTGGTGCTCCTCACCGGATTTCAGCTATCAGGATGTGCCTCAGCGTGAGTTGGCGCAGATGACTATCGGGATATTCGGTCTTGGAAACATCGGTAGGAAAGTGGCAGAGATAGCACATGCTTTCGGCATGGATGTCATGGCTGTGACGAGCAAGGAGCAGGATAGGCTGCCTGAGTATGTACGGAAAGTGACATGGGAAACCATGCTTTCGGGCTGTGATGTCATCTCCCTGCACAGTCCGCTTGCCGATGACACGTTTGAGATGATTAATGCCGGCACCCTCGGGCGTATGCGTAATGGCTGCATACTTATGAATATGAGTCGCGGGCCGTTGGTGAATGAGCAGGATGTAGCCAATGCACTTGCCTGCGGCATTCTCGGGGCATATTGTGCCGATGTGCTGTCCGTTGAACCTCCAAGTGCGGAAAACCCTCTTCTGAAGGCTCCGCGCTGCTATCTTACCCCGCATATTGCTTGGGCGACAGTGGAGGCAAGACAACGTTTGGTACATATATGTGCCCAAAATATTTGTGAATTTGTTAGAAAAACGCCGCAAAATGTGATAAACTGAAAGTAAAATACAAATTTCTGCTTAAAGTTTTGGTGGATAACAGATTTTTGACTAACTTTGCAATATGATTGTGGGAGCATGCCTTTCATGGCGCACTTCCGTCAAGTTTGGTAAAAAGGAAATAAAGATACAACAGATTATGAAACATAAACTCCGCAGTGCTGTCTGTACAGAGGGACGCCGTATGGCCGGTGCCAGAGCCCTTTGGGTAGCCAATGGTATGAAGCGTGAGCAGTTTGGCAAACCGATTATAGCCATTGTCAATTCGTTCACACAGTTTGTTCCGGGACATACACATCTACATGAAATCGGTCAGATAGTAAAGGGTGAGATTGAGAGCATGGGATGCTATGCCGCCGAGTTCAACACCATTGCGGTTGATGACGGCATAGCCATGGGGCATGACGGCATGCTTTATTCGCTGCCTTCGCGTGATGTCATAGCGGACTCTGTGGAGTATATGGTCAACGCCCATAAGGCGGATGCCATGATTTGCATCTCGAATTGTGACAAGGTCACTCCGGGTATGCTTATGGCAGCCATGCGCCTTAACATCCCTGCTGTGTTTGTCTCCGGCGGACCTATGGAGGCAGGAAAGTGGAAAGGTGAGAATGCCGACCTTATAACGGCTATGGTTAAGGGCGGCGACCCTACGGTCAGTGATGAGGAACTTGCTCAGATAGAGAACTGCGCATGCCCCGGTTGCGGTGCTTGTTCAGGTATGTTCACAGCCAATTCCATGAATTCTCTTACTGAGGCGATAGGGCTTTCGCTTCCGGGAAACGGCTCAATATTGGCAACTCATGTCAATCGTATACAGTTGTTCAAGGATGCTGCGCGCCAGATTGTCAAGAATGCTTTGGCATACTATGAGGAGGGGGACGATTCAGTCCTGCCGCGTTCCATTGCCACCCGTCAGGCTTTCCTTAACGCCATGACGCTTGACATAGCCATGGGGGCATCTACCAACACCGTGCTTCATCTCCTTGCTGTCGCTCAGGAAGGAGAAGTGGAGTTCAGCATGTCAGACATCGATGCCCTTTCACGCAAAGTTCCTTTCCTTTGCAAACTCGCTCCTAACTGGCAGAAATACAGTATTCAGGAGGAAAATCGTGCCGGTGGTATTCTCGGTATCCTCGGTGAGCTTGCCAAGGGTGACCTTCTTGATCTCTCATGCAAGCGTGTCAACGGTGCAACACTCGGCGATGACATCAAGAAATACAGCATAACGGGAAGCGAGATTGACCCGGAGGCAGACCGCATCTACCGTTCCGCACCGGGAGGAAAGTTCTCTACAAAAATGGGTTCACAGGATACACGCTGGGAAACTCTTGATACAGACCGCGTTAACGGTTGCATTCGTGACATAGAGCATGCCTACACAAAGGATGGCGGTATGGCAGTACTCTTCGGAAACATAGCACAGGACGGCTGTGTGGTGAAGACTGCCGGCGTTGCTCCTGAGCTTTGGCATTTTGAAGGTCCTGCGGTAGTGTTTGATTCTCAGGAAGATGCCTGTGAGGGAATCCTTGGCGGAAAGGTGAAGAAGGGCGATTGCGTCGTGATAACTCACGAAGGGCCGAAGGGGGGACCGGGCATGCAGGAGATGCTTTATCCTACTTCCTACATCAAGTCGATGCACATGGGCAAGGAGTGTGCGCTGATTACCGACGGCCGTTTCTCCGGTGGAACTTCAGGACTGTCGATAGGGCATATCTCTCCGGAGGCAGCCAATGGCGGCAATATAGGAAAAATCAAGGACGGCGATATAATTGTAATAGACATACCAACCCGTTCCATAAATGTGAAACTTTCAGATGATGAACTTGCAGCCCGTCCGCAACAGCCATTGAAGCGCAATCGCGTTGTGTCAAAAGCTCTCCGTGCTTACGCCCAATCGGTATCTTCGGCAGATAAGGGTGGTGTAAGGATAATTGACTAAATAAGGAAAATGACAGAAAAGATTTCAGGAGCAGAGGCATTGATGCGCTCACTTGAGCATGAGGGTGTGGACACGCTTTTCGGTTATCCGGGTGGCGCGATTATGCCGACATTTGATGCTTTGTATGACCATAGAGACAGATTGAACCATATTCTTGTCCGTCATGAGCAGGCGGCTGTGCATGCGGCACAGGGCTATGCGCGTGTCAGTGGCAAGGTGGGCTGTGCGCTTGTCACATCGGGACCGGGTGCTATGAACACCATAACGGGCATTGCCGATGCGATGATAGACTCCACTCCGCTTGTCGTCATCTGCGGTCAGGTGGGTGCGGCAATGCTTGGCACGGATGCTTTTCAGGAGATTGATGTTGTAGGTGTTACACAGCCGATTTCCAAATGGAACTATCAGATTCGCCGTGCCGAGGATATTCCATGGGCTGTTGCTCGCGCTTTCTACATCGCTCGGAGCGGACGTCCCGGTCCTGTGGTGCTGGATTTCGCAAAGAATGCCCAGACGGCGATGTTTGAATATGAGCCGCAGCATGTGAATTTCATACGCAGCTACAACCCTAATCCGCTTTCCGACGTGTCCACAATCCAAGAGGCGGCACGCATGATTAACGAGAGTGTGAAGCCGTTCATGCTTGTCGGTCAGGGTGTTGAGATAGCCGGAGCGCGTGAGGAACTGCTTGCTCTCTGTGAGAAAGCGCAGATTCCTTTCGGACAGACAATGCTTGGACTGTCGGTTGCGCCTACCGACCATCCGCTGAACATGGGCATGCTTGGCATGCACGGTAACCTTGCGCCGAATGTGATGACCAACCAATGCGACCTGCTGATAGCTGTCGGTATGCGTTTTGATGACCGTGTCACAGGCAATCTGAAGACATACGCCAAGCAGGCGAAGGTCATACATTTTGAGATAGACCCTTCTGAGGTCAACAAGAATGTGAAAGTCAGCCTTGCTGTGCTTGGCAACTGCAAGCAGACCCTTGCCGATGTCCTGCCGTATGTTGACGAGGCGAAGCATGATGCATGGATTGACGGATTCAAACCTTATGCCGAGAAAGAATACAATAAAGTGATTTCTCCGGCACTTAACCCCACAGAAGGCCCTCTGCTTATGGGCGAGGTTGTGCGCAAGGTCAGTGAATTGTCCAATAATGAGGCTGTTCTTGTGACGGATGTCGGGCAGAATCAGATGTTCGGATGCCGCTATTTCAAGTACACCAAGCCTCGCTCTGTAGTCACTTCCGGTGGTGCCGGCACAATGGGATTCGGCATTCCGGCGGCAATAGGCGCGACATTCGGTGCTCCTGACCGTACAGTATGCATGTTCTGCGGTGACGGCGGATTCCAGATGACGATACAGGAACTGGGCACAATAATGGAGCAGCAGTGCCCTGTCAAAATGATTATCTTGAACAATAACTATCTTGGCAATGTCCGCCAATGGCAGTATATGTTCTTCAATAAGCGGTATTCGTTCACTCCGATGCTCAATCCTGATTATGAGAAGATTGCAGAAGGCTATGGCATTCCTTGCCGAACCGTCATTGACCGCAAGGACCTTGACGCTGCTGTTCATGAGATGCTGTCAACAGAGGGGCCATACATACTTCAGTGTGCGGTGAAGGAAGAGGACAATGTTCTGCCAATGACACCTCCGGGCGGAAGTGTCGATGAGATGCTTCTGGAGGTGAACTAACGGATTGTTCCATAAGTAACTGTTGGAAATTAGTTTTAGTATAAACATAACTTAAATATAAAGTAATTTACAATAGTTACTTAAAGACAAACATATTGTCATAACAAGAAAACAGAAAAATGGAAACGAATAAGAATGTCGGTGCTGCGGAATGTGGCGATTGCAACACTTGCGGAAAGTGTGATGAACAGCAGGAGATTACTCCGGAGCTGCGTGGATTCAATGATGCAGTGCGTGCAGCTGCTTCCAAGGATTACAATTCTTATGAGAAGAATCTTGCCCGTCAGCGCAGGGCAACACTTGAGGTGGATTCTGCCAAAGGGACACAGTATGAGCGCTTTTCACGCAATGCCGTGGTGCGCCCTTCCGTTCCGGGGCATGAGGGTGCGCTTCTCAACAGCCGTGCCGGACTGACATTGTACACGCTGATAATATATTCCGAGAACTATGCCGGCATACTGAACCAGATAACTGCTGTCTTCACGCGCCGCCAGGTGAATATAGAGTCTCTCAATGTTTCGTCATCCTCGACTCCCGGTGTGCATAAGTACACAATCACCTGCTATTGCAAGAAGGAAATGGCAGAGATGCTTGTCAAGCAGATTGAGAAGAAGATTGATGTCCTGCAGGCAAACTGCTTTGTCGATGACGAGATATTCATGGTCGAGACATCGCTGTTCAAGTTATCTACTCCCATGGTTCTTGCCAATCAGGAAATATCCCGCAGTGTGCGGCACGCCTCTGCACGAATGGTGGAAGTTAACCCTACATATACCATTGTGGAAAAGACGGGTGTCACGGAGGAGGTGCTTGGGCTGTTCAAGCAGTTGGATGGTTTTGGCTGTGTCCTCCAGTTCGTGCGCTCAGGACGCATAGCAATCACACGCTCTTGCATAGAGCGCCTTGACCAGTATCTCACACAACGTGAGGAAGAGCGTGACAACCAAATAGAATAATTAATCCTTGACACAGTAGTAATATGCAGACATCCATAGAGGAAAGATTGGAAAAGTGGGGCAGAGTGGGGCGTTACGAGAATGTGGCGGAGCCATTCCACTGTGATGTTGGTCACAGTCTCTTTATGGGACATCTCGGCAACCATCTGCTCAATGCGGCAGATTTCCACTCCTCCGACAGAGGTTTTGGAATGAAGTTCCTTAACACAGTTAACAAGACTTGGGTGCTGTCACGCCTTGTAATCGAGATGACGGACATGCCGAAGCAGTATGAGCATTTCTTTGTCGAGACATGGGTGGAATCGGCGATGCGCTATTTCACAAACCGTAATTTCCGCATAGAGTCTCATGACGGTCGCTCCATAGGCTACGGTCGCTCCATTTGGGCCCTCATAGACACTGAGACACGGCAGCCATGCAACCTGATGGACATCCGCGACGGTGAAATAGCCTGTTGGGTAGATGCAGACAAAGAATGCCCGATAGCCAAGCCGGGAAGGGTGAAAATGTCCAAGGACGTACCTATGGTAGCGGAGATTGCAGCGAAATACAGCGACATAGATGTCAACGGACATGTCAATTCAGTGAAGTACATAGAGCATGTGCTTGACCTCTTCCCACTGGACTTCTATCAGGACAAGTTCCTCTCCCGCTTCGAGATAGCCTATGTTGCAGAATCCCATGCCGGCGACACATTGCGCTTCTATAAGGAGCAGATGTCCGAAAACGAATATGAGGTGCGTATCACCAAAGCCGTATATGATGACGAGAATAATGCTTCAGAGACGGAATGTGTGCGCTCATCAGTGAAATTTATAGAGAAAAACAAATAATCATACATAACAATCAAAATTATCACACTATGGCAAAAATGAATTTTGGTGGCGTTATCGAGGAGGTAATGACACGTGAGGAATTCCCACTTGAAAAAGCTCGTGAAGTACTTAAGGACGAGAAGATAGCGGTTATCGGTTATGGAGTACAGGGACCGGGACAGGCTTGCAACCTTCGCGACAACGGTTTCGACGTCATTGTCGGCCAGCGTCAGGGCAAGACCTTCGAGAAGGCCATCGCCGACGGTTGGGTTCCGGGCGAGACACTCTTCTCCATCGAAGAAGCTGCCGAGAAGGCATCCATCGTCATGTGCCTGCTCTCTGATGCGGCAGTGATGTCCGTATGGCCTACATTGCAGCAGTATCTCACTCCGGGCAAGGCTCTCTACTTCTCCCACGGCTTCGCCATAACATGGTCTGACCGCACAGGCTGTGTACCTTCAAAGGACATCGATGTCATCATGGTAGCCCCTAAGGGATCGGGAACATCACTCCGTACAATGTTCCTCGAGGGACGCGGACTTAACTCTTCTTATGCTGTTTACAACGACGCTACAGGTCGTGCTTGGGAGCGCACCATAGCCCTCGGCATCGGTATCGGCTCAGGCTATCTCTTCGAGACAACATTCCAGCGTGAGGCAACATCCGACCTTACAGGCGAGCGCGGCTCACTGATGGGCGCCATCCAGGGACTGCTCCTTGCACAGTACGAGGTGCTCCGTGAGAACGGACACACTCCTTCCGAGGCATTCAACGAGACCGTCGAGGAACTGACACAGTCACTCATGCCACTCTTTGCCGCCAAGGGAATGGACTGGATGTACGCCAACTGCTCTACAACAGCGCAGCGCGGTGCACTCGACTGGATGGGTCCTTTCCACGACGCATGCAAGCCGGTGGTGGAGAAGCTCTACGCTTCCGTCAAGTCAGGCAATGAGGCACAGATCTCCATTGACGCAAACTCAAAGCCTGACTATCGCGTAGGACTTGAGAAAGAACTCGCTGCCCTCCGTGAGTCAGAGATGTGGCGCACAGCAGAGGTTGTACGCCAGCTCCGCCCGGAAAACAACTGATAATGTGTTTAGCCATTTAGCATTAATAGGTGTGTGCGATGGTGGAACAAATGAGATGCGCTCCCTTCCCAAAAGGTTGTCAGAACCTTAGGAAGAGAGCGCATTCGTTTGTCTGTTTTAATCATTCCGAAACTTGTGTGGGAATAATGATGTTCCCACGCAATTATACGCAAGTTCGGGCTAATAAATCATTTAAAATAGCTCCATCTGGCTTGATTTCTCCACATGCACGGGCATAGCCTCGGGCTTGTTGTCAAAGAAGCAGTATGCAGTCAGTGCCGATCAGATGTTCATTATGAAGTTGTGCACAGACCTGTGCCTTGAATGTACAATCTCCGCCTTGTTCTTCAGCAGGTCATTGATGCATTCGATGACATACCTCTTCCTCAGCATTATCTTGTCATACATTGGCATGAGCTTGTTCTTCATGTTCGCCTTCAGTCCATGGACAAGGTGTATCCCGTTGCTGAAGAGACTTTCGAAGAGTTCCTTCTTGATATCCCCCCTGTCGGCAAAGACCTTCCCATAAAGCTCCTTTGTGAACACGCTCCATGCCCTGTCGTCCCTGTCATCAACGTTAGCGCCTGTAAGACAGAATGTTATGACCTCACCTCTGTCGTTGCACATAAGATGCAGCTTGAATCCGTGGCACCCCCCCATGGTCCCCTTTCCATCCGTGGCAAGACCTTCGAACACCTTGTTGAAACAGCGCCTCACGTTATGGCACACCGGAATCATCGTGCTGTCAACGAACGTTATCCCAGAGCACTTGCCGAAAGCCTGCAGCCTCATGAAAAGCATAAGAGGGAAGAAGACGCGCGGCATGAGTTCCACGAAGCGGTTGTAGGATACGGCGGAAGGGAAATCCTTGGCAAGATGCCCCTTGATGAAGAACATGTAGTAGTGCTTGAAATTGGCGAATGTGCCGAAATGGTAGCATACAAGGATTGTCATTATCTCGCTCTCGGACATCATGCATTCACGCTTCCTGCGCTTGCGACCGTCCATGTCAGAAAGGCGCAAATACATGTTTTTTTCAAGTTCTGCGTGCAATTTCTTTGAAAACTCGTCGATAATACAGAAAATTTCAGTAACTTTGCAAGTGGTAATCATCGCTTATGTTTTTAGTATGTTATTGATTTTCATTTACAAATATACAAAATATTTGCGAGATTACCAACTTTTTCGGGGACTTTCTTATCCCGAACTCGCGTAATTATGGCAATGATTTGATTCTTGTTAATGAGAAGGTTTCATCATTAGTGTTGTCATACATAACCAATTTTTCTGATGTTAGTGTTTTTATGGTAAAAAGAGCCTTTGCAGATCCATGAGATGCAATCATAGTATTGCCTTTGACTGTATAACTGTAAGCTACAGACTCGTCTATTTCTTTGTAGTAATACCATCTATAGATGAAATCGCCTGAGGTTGTGAACTCCCAGATGAGATTATCATCACTATTGAACTCCGGATCCTCTGCCCATATACCAACCAGTTCGGAAGGAATTGCTGCATTGTTTTCCTCATCGTCATCACTGCACGATGTGAATACTGTAACCATTGCTAACATAGCAATCATTAAAAATAAATACTTTTTCATTGTATATGTTTTTTATGTTCCTTCCGCTCCTCAAAGGATGTTTTGTTATAGAGACGTGGAGCTGTATGAACCACGTCTTAACGAACTTGGCGGTAGGAAAAGCCATAAAGGAAAGAATGGAACAACAGCTCCACGCATATACTACGTGGAGACTATAACGCCTCTTTTTTACTAAAATGTCGCTGATAAGGATATAATATCCAAATCTGTTTGCAGATTTAGTAAAAAACTTTCAAACTCCAAAGAAAACAAAGATAAATATGATTTTTCTATAAAATAATTTGGTTTGTAAAATAAACTTTATTACCTTTGCATCAGAATCAAGAGCGGAAACGCGCGACCGCTCTTTTTTCAGAAGATAACGGTTTATAAAATAAACCTAATTTCAAACTCTTAAAACTTTTGATCATGAACGACAAAAAACTTACCCCACAGGAGAGTATGGAACTGATTACCTCCATGATTCAGAATTCCAAACAGCGTGTTGCTATGCCTGACCTCCGTATTTCAGTTATGTGGGCGGTTGTTACAATTCTGACTGCTGCCATTACATGGGTTCTTATTACTGTTACGCACAATCCTTGGTTCAACTTTGTCTGGTTCGCTATTCCTGCCATTGGAATACCTGCAAACATATTTCTTGCATCCAAGGCAGACCGTATAAAGACAGCCAAAACATATGTTGATTATGCAACAGACAGGCTGTGGCAAATTGTAGGTTATATTGCTATCGGTATCAGTATTGGTTGTTTCATTGCCCAACAATGTGGATACCCGCAAGCATGGCTTGCCATGTTGTTCTATGCTTTTATCATTGTAGGTTTCGGGGCAACCATAACCGGTGTGCTTCTAAAAGAGAATTCATACGTTTTCGGTGGTCTGTTTTCTGTTTTTTCAGGAGCAGCAGTGATTATCTGTACCCTTTGCCGCATCCAATTGCTGTATTCATGGGTAATACCACTCTACATGCTCTGTTTTCTTCTGATGTTCATCGTTCCGGCATTTGTTATAGCCAAGAAAATAAAAAGTAGAGAAAAATGAAAGAGCTTGACCCATTGTTGCACTCTCAACTGAGATTGGCTGTAATGTCAATTCTTATGAATGTGGAAGAAGCTGATTTTGTCTATCTCAGAGAAAAAACAAGTTCTACAGCCGGGAATCTCAGTGTGCAGCTTGACAAACTTTCTTCGGTCGGATACATTGTGTTGGAGAAAGGGTTTGTAGGAAAGAAGACCCGAACCGTTTGCCGTGTGACAGACTATGGACGTAAGGCTTTTGAGCAATATGTTAAGGACCTGAAGCAACTACTTAATTTATAGTATTCTTGTGTAACGTAAATTGGTCCATGACTTGAAGGCATGCCTGCAAGTCATGGACCAATTTGTTCTGTAAAACATTGTCTGCAGAAAACGTGACATTGGTAAAATGCAAAAAGGACTCAGTACTTTTGCACCAAGTCCTTTTTATTCATTTTTGCGGAGAGAACAGGATTCGAACCTGCGAATCGGTTTTGCCGATTACACGCTTTCCAGGCGTGCCTCTTCAACCACTCGAGCACCTCTCCAAGGCATGTTTTTGCGTTTAGCGATGCAAAGGTAGCAATAATTTTCTGTATATGCGGTAAATGGCGGGGATTATTAGAATATTTTAAGAAATCTGTTTGCATGCCTTGTTTTGCTGTCCAAATCTTTTTTATGATTTCTTGCATATATCAGTACCGCCACAACAGAAAAATACATTTCTTGTTTAACAGTCTCGAGTTTGCCGAGTCAGCGACTCGGCAAACTCTTGTCGCTGACTCGGGAAAATACTCTTTTCTGGATGTTGTTTTAGTGTTGTTGGGGGCGCTTGTTTTCTGCGGCAGGTTTACTCGCGTACGAGAGTAATGTCGTCCACAAGGCAGCGTGCGTTGGCATTGCCTTTGGCGTGGATGCCAATCTTCACTTTGCCACCAGTCAGGCGGATTCCCTTCAGTTCGACGGTCTGCCATTCGCCCTTTTGCTTTTTGGCAGAGGTCTTGAACGTGCGTCCTCCTGTCTCGGCGAAGAGCTGGAGTTGCTTCAGTGGCTGCTCTATCTTGACTTTTGCCGTCAGAGTGTAGCTGCCGTCAGCCAAAGGCACGTATGGCGTGGCGGTTATCTCCTGGCTGACACGACGCTCGAAATGTTGGCGGTCAGTGATGAGAAGTGCCATTTCGCCGACGGTTTGCCGTCTGTCCTCTCGGCTTTTCGCGTGGTTAAGGCGAGGGGAGAGTGTGTCTGCCACAGTGGCGACGCTGCCCTTCAGGAATTCCGTTGTCCACCCTGTGAGGTACTCTTGGCGAGGCTTTGCGGCGAGAGGGATAATCCTGCGGTCGGCATCGAAGCTGCCGTTTATGGCGAAATTGTTCTTGCTGCCGACGCTCCATGAGGCGTTCTTCGGGTCAAGATGCCATTCCGAGAGGGAGTTGAAATGAGGGACTTCCCCGTCAAATGACAATGGCACCCATTGGTTGTAGCCTATGCCGTTGCCTGCGAACTCCGCCCAGCGGTCGCCGCAGTACAGGACAAGTTCGCCGTTTGTCCCACGCAGTGTGTAGAAAAAGCCCGTTTGCGAGAGGTGGGCATAGTCACGCTCGCTGCCCGGCATTATCTGCATGGCGTTGCTTATGTTCAGCGGATAGTCGTTGTCCGGGCGTTTGTAGTAGGCAATCGCCTCACGGTAGGGGCCTTTCACATTGTCGGCGACAAGGAAATAGGCATAGGAACAGTCCCAGCCGTAGAGGTTTGAGGCGCAGAGATAGTACTTTCCGCCATACTTGAACATGCAGTTTCCTTCGCGGCCTGCTCCATCATAGACCTTTGTGCAGTCCAAAAGACCGATTGAGTCGTCCTTTGTGCGTCCGATTTCCGCTACGAAGATGCGGTTGCGCCCGTTGCCTTTGCTGCACACCAAGTAACCTTTGCCTGTGTCCTCATCCACGAAAACAGTCTGGTCGCCGGTGTTTGTCGTGCCCACCATGTCCTGCATGTTTATCAGTCTGCCCCATTTGAACGGGCCGGCTGGATTGGCAGACTCGGCTACAAGCACCCGGCTGCCGCACTGCACGAACATGGCGTAGACACTGTCCACCTTTACTACGCCGAGTCGTCCCAGCCATGTCTGTCCCGCATGCTTGTCAATCTCCTCATGGCTGACGGCCTCGCCAAGGGATTTCCAGTTGACCAAATCGTCAGAGACGTAGCATGTCACGCAATCATATTGCGCATTCGGCAGAGTGACCGAAGGGTCTTTGCGGTATTCCTCCGCAGCATAGTATTTCACGCCGTACCAGTAATAGCGCATTTTCTTTGTCTCCGGGTCTTCAAAGCGGAATATGCCTCCGCCTTGCGAATAGATTGTCTCCCCGTCGACTGTCTGCCGGAAGCAATCATTGCGTATTGTTCTTTCTGTGTTTTCAGGCTTTGCGAAACCATTTGCCATGGAGGCTGCAATAGCCAAAAGCATTAGGAATTGTTTCATTTTCAGTTTGTTTTGTGGTTTTATTTTAGTCCGAGTTCTTGCTCTATCCAGTTTGTTTTGTGGAGCAGTTCGTCACGTTGGTTGGATACACTGAGCCCCAAAAGCCGGATTTTATGCTCCTTGTCAAACTCTACATCGGCGAGAAGTCTTTTGGCAACAGGGAGTATGTTTTTCATGTTTGAGAACACGGTGCTGCCGGTATGGCTTCTTGTTATTTGCGTGAAATCATGATATTTCACTTTAAGTGTCAGTGTATATCCTTCAAATCCCGATTTGTCAAGCCGACGTATGAGTTCTTCGGCAATATGGTAGAGTTCGATGATTACAGCCGATTTCTTGTAGATGTCCTTCTCGAATGTTGTCTCACATCCGACACTCTTGCGCTCCCTTTCGGCAATCACGGGGCGCTCGTCTATGCCACGGGAAAAATTGTAGTACACCCTGCCTGCTTTGCCAAACTCCTTTGTCAGCCCTTGCAGTGACCATTGGCGCAACTGGAATCCGCAGTTTATCCCTAATTGGTGCATGCGCCTTGCCGTGATGTTGCCGACTCCCCAGAATTTCTCTATCGGTAAGGAAGCTATGAAGTCAAGCGCTTTTTCAGGTTGGATTACGCATAGTCCGTCCGGTTTGTTGTAGTCGGATGCAATCTTTGCGAGAAACTTGCAGTAGGACACTCCTGCTGATGCTGTGAGTGCCAGACGTTCTTTTATTTTTTGCTTTATCTCGCATGCTGTCTGTGTGGCAGAGACATTCCCATGTTTGTTGCTTGTGACATCGAGGAATGCCTCGTCGAGAGATATCGGTTCGATGAGGTCGGTGTATTCATGGAATATCTCATGTATCTGTTTTGACACGCGCTTGTATTTGTCATGGTCTCCTTTGATGACAATAAGCTCCGGGCAAAGTTCCAAGGCACGCTTTGTGGACATTGCGGAGTGCACGCCGGATTTCCTTGCTTCATAGCTTGCCGTTGACAGCACTCCACGGTCGGAGAGTCCGCCAACGGCACACGGCTTGCCTCTGAGTTCGGGATTGTCCCTTTGCTCCACAGAGGCATAGTAGCTGTCCATGTCGATATGAATGATTTTGCGTGTCAATTCTGTTATGTTAAGTAACTATTGTAAATTACTTTATATTTAAGTTATGTTTGTACTAAAACTTGTTCTTTTCCGCCGCTTAGTGCTTGTCACTCAGTCACAATGCCCGCATTGCTCCTTCGGCTCCGCACACTAATCGACTAAAAAACAACTGCGTTTTAGTATAAACTAATTTCCAACAGTTACTTACCTTATCTCGTCGAGCAATTTGCTGAAAGAGTCAATCATGGCAGAAGGGTGGGATGATGCGATGCGTTCTGCCGGGTGGTTGCCGTAAGTGATGGCTATGGTACGGCATCCGGCACTGTTTCCCATTTCGATGTCAAACGTTGTGTCGCCCACGACAAGAGCCTCGCCGGCATTGATGTGCATCCGTTCCAAAAGTGCCAGCACCATGTCCGGCGCCGGTTTGGGTGCAAGATTGTCAGAGTTGGTTATCTTCGTTTCAAAGAATCTCCCTATATCGTGGTGTTGGAGAATCATGTCCAAAGACTCAACGTTCCTTGATGTGCATATCGCAAGCCTTATGCCTTTGTCGTGCAGGCTTTGCAGTGTCTCCTTCACTTCGGGGAATATGGTGATGAGCGAAGCCTCCACTGTGGCAAACAGGCGGCGGTAGATCTCTGTGGCTCTGTCAGTATCCTTGTCATCAAGCCCGTTCAGTATTTGCAATGCCTTTGGCAATGGGAGTCCGATAGTGGCGCGCATGTCCTGCTCCGAAGGTATTGGCAGTCCCATTTCTTGGAAAGTGCACTCCATAGTCTTAACAATCCCCGGTGCTGTGTCTGCCAGAGTTCCGTCAAAATCAAAAAGAATAGCTTTTACCATGGTTCGTTTTTATATTAGTGTTCTTGTTTGTATGATTCAAAAAACAAGCCCAACTGTCAAAGGTTAAGCTTGTTTTGTATCGTTTTGCTTATTTGTTGCACTTTCTTTCCCTGCTTCGAGATGTCCGAGGCTACTTCTTCGCTTACCCCTTTCACGGCGTCGGTCACCTCCATTCGTGCCGAATGGATAGAGGAAAGGAACTCGCTGAACGCCGATTGCATCTTCGATGGCTGGCGCTTCTTTCTGTCTGCGTCAGGGTTTGTCACGATTTTTATTCCTTTCTCGCGTATGGAGATGTCAAGGTCAGAATCAGCCATTATCGGGTCGCCGTCATAATGTATGACTCCCGGTTCTGTGCGGTGGATGCGCACATGCTTGGAGCGGAAAGTCTTTATCTTAGAATTCTTGTCAAGTGTCTTGTTGAACATGTCTATCGACACCTGTGCAGCCTCAAGCATGTCAAACGGTTCCATGATGATGATGTCCATCAGCCCGTCACGCATGGAAGCCTGTGGTGCTATGTAGGCATCATTGCCATATTGCGACGCGTTGGCTATGGATATGAGGAACGCCTCATGCTTCTTTGTGCCATTCTCGTCCTCTATGATATATGTCTCTGGCTTGTACTTCAGCCCTTCCTTCAGCACATTCTCGACATAAGTGATGGGGCCGCGCTTGCCGGCGTTTGCGAATTTCATGGATATGAAAGCGTCAAACCCCATGCCGCATGTGCAGAAGAAAGGCATGGAGTTTATCACGCCATAGTCAAGGTCATGGATTTCGCATTTGTTGATTACCTCAATTGCACCCTTTGCATTCAGTGGCAGCATCAGGTGGCGTGCAAGACCGTTGCCGGAGCCGCATGGGATTATGCCGAGAGCCGTATGCGTGTTGACAATGGCACGCGCCACCTCATTGACGGTGCCGTCTCCGCCGACAGCGACAGCAATGTCGTAGTTCTCCTCGACAGCTTTGCGAGCCAGTTCCGAGGCATGCCCCGCATATTTTGTCTCAGCTATGGTGTAACAAAATTTGTCCTTGTCAAGAATCGTGTCAATAAGGTTGGGAATCCCGGCCTTGCTGATTGTCCCGGAAATAGGATTGAGTATGAAAACAATTTTCTTTTTATCCATAATTGAAATATGTGCAGCAGATGACAAAAAGATTGTCACTCACTGTGGCATTTAGTTGCAAAATTACTAAAAAAATCAATGATTTGCGCAATAGATATAAAATATTTTTACATGAAATGCACTTTTTTTACTCCTTTGTGTACTTTATTAAAGTTTTTTTGTACCTTTGCATACAGAAAAATCATATTATACGAAAGTATACCTATATAAAATGGGACAATTATCAGAAAAATTCAAGAGTTATCGTCTGCCACAGAAGTTTATGGAGGCAGGTGTGTATCCTTATTTCCGTGAGATACTCGGCAGGCAGGGTACAGAGGTGGAAATGGGAGGTCATAAGGTGCTTATGTTCGGCTCAAATGCATATACAGGTCTTGTTGGTGACAACCGCATCTGCGAGGCTGCCAAGGCAGCAATAGACAAGTATGGTACAGGTTGTGCCGGCAGCCGTTTTCTTAATGGCACGCTTGACATACACGTGAAACTGGAAAAGGACCTTGCGGAATTCGTGCATAAGGATGAGGCTTTGTGCTTCTCAACAGGATTCTCTGTTAACGCAGGCGTCATTGCTATGGTTTGTGGTCGTGAGGACTATATCATCTGTGACGACCGCGACCATGCTTCCATTGTTGATGGCCGCCGACTCAGTTTTGCAAAGCAGTTGAAATACAAGCATAACGACATGGAAGACCTTGAGAACATCCTCAAGAAACTTCCTTACGAGGCTGTGAAACTTATCGTTGTCGATGGTGTCTTCTCCATGGAGGGCGACCTTGCCAACCTCCCTGCGATAGTGGAACTGAAGCATAAGTACAACTGCTCTATAATGGTTGACGAGGCTCACGGTCTTGGTGTGTTCGGCAAGAACGGACGCGGTGTGTGTGACCATTTCGGACTTACGGACGAGGTTGACCTCATCATGGGCACATTCTCCAAGTCTCTTGCTTCTATCGGCGGTTTCATTGCCGGCGATTGGGACACAATCAATTTCCTGCGTCATAGTGCGCGCACATACATCTTCTCAGCGTCAAACACTCCTGCAGCGACAGCAGCAGCGCAGAAGGCTCTCGATATTCTTAAGGAAGAGCCGGAGATTATAGAGAAATTATGGGATGTGACCAATTATGCCCTTAAGCGTTTCAAGGAAGAGGGCTTTGAGATTGGCGATACAGAGTCACCAATCATTCCGCTTTATGTGCGTGATGTTGACAAGACATTCCTCATAACAGCACTTGCTTTCGAGCGTGGTGTGTTCATCAACCCTGTTGTGCCACCGGCTTGCGCTCCGACAGATACGCTTGTGAGATATGCTCTCATGGCAACTCACACAAAAGAGCAGGTTGACCGCTCAGTGGAAATCCTGAAGCAGATATTTGTGGAGCAGGGTGTGATCAAATAGTCCTTGCGCAAAGTTTATTTGCTAATATGTTCGTGAAAGCGAACCTCGTTTTATAAAAATATCTCCTTGCAAACCGGCAATGTGCCATGTGCAAGGAGATATTTTTATATTGTTATCGTCCGGAAAAAAAACAATGACAAGCACCAAACTCTTATATATCATCATTTTATGAGGTTTTCTTCAAAATGGGCTTGTCTTGCAAACCGCTAACGCGGTTCTCTGCACAGGAACATCTGGATATTGCGCGCGCAATCAGAGATGTATTTTGTGTTTTACCGACACCAATATATTTTTTTTGTTGTAATGTTGTGGGATGTAGATTGTCACTTTTGATACCCATTTGACCGGCGTCGCGAAAGGTATCACTTTGTAGGGCAGATTGTTACTTTTTGCGTTGTAAAGTGTTATCTTTTGCGGGATAAAGTGACACCTTTTGCTCTGTTGTTTGTAATCCGGTGAAAATCAAATGGTTAATATTGTTTGCTATTTTGTGAATTCGTAGATTTCAAAATCCCTGTATGGCCTGACAAACAGCATTATCAGTTTGTTGTCATTTATCTTGTAAAGCGTGCCGGCAACAGAGTTCCGGCTTCCGTATTCTGTTTGTGGCTCATCGTTCACAGACCATCCGCCAAGGAATATCATTGATGTTGGCTTGTTGGCATATATGAATCCCGATTTGCGTTGGCTGCCGGCTGTCTTTTCAAAGAATGGTTTGCCGTCTTGTTTTGTGAAGCGGCAGGCGAAGTAGTGGTAGGTGAATATTCCGTTGTTGTTTACTTGTATGGAGCGCACGCGATGATACCCGCGTAAATCTTCAAGTGAAATTTCATGTTCTTTTTGGTTTAAAAGTTTCTCGACAGCCTTACGGTTCTTGATGCCATGATCACTGTTGTCAAGTGTTGACAATATGCCCAGTGCCTTTTCCTTGCACATTACCAACGCGTCGTAGTCGTCATGTAAGATTGTACCTCTTAGTGACGGGCTGACATAAGACTCCTCCAATGCCTTTGCTGACATTTCTCTTTGCATGCCATTGTTGCTGCTTTGGGCACACAAATTTATGTCTTGGAATAACAATAAGATTGTAATGGCTAATATCGTTTTTGTCATTTTTTTTGATGTCGTGGTTGTTATGGAAATTTCCAATGCAAAGGTAATAATTCAATCTGAATGGCGCAAACTTTTCCGGCTAAACATCAAACAATGTGGATGTGATATTAATAATATAATGTATATAGTCCGGAAAAGGATTGATTTATGTCTAATCATTGACGAAGATGTAAAAAAAACGCTTTATAATTTGCATGGTTCGGAAAAAAGCAGTAACTTTGCATTCGCAATTCGGGGATGATTCCTGAATGATGCGAAAACAAAACCTTTCGGGGTGTAGCGCAGTCCGGTTAGCGCACCTGCTTTGGGAGCAGGGGGTCCCAGGTTCGAATCCTGGTACCCCGACAAAACAAAGAGACTTAAGCACACTGCTTAAGTCTCTTTTGTTTTATCCGGTTTTAATGGAGATACATTTTTATGGGAAACAAAAAACACAAATGGTCCATCCTTCCCGGACAGGAGCTTACAGAGATGGACAAACAGATACTGTATTGGCAGAATCGCTCAAAGAGTGTGCCAAGCCGTGACTTGGTGAAGACTCCTGAGCAGATAGAAGGCATACGCCGTGCAGGTGTGGTCAATACCGGAGTGCTCGATGCTGTTGCGGCAGTGATTCGTCCGGGCATGTCCACTCAGGAAATAGATGATATATGTATGGCATACTGCAAGGAACATGATGCTGTTCCTGCCTGTCTCGGATATGAAGGTTTTCCAAAGTCTGTATGTGTCAGTGTCAACGAATGCGTATGCCATGGCATACCGAAGCCAAACCAGATTCTCCACGAGGGTGACATCGTTAACGTTGACTTCACGACTATCCTTGATGGTTACTATGCTGATGCATCTCGTATGTTCATTGTTGGCGGAAAGACCTCCCTGGAGTGTGAGCAGCTTGTGCGTGTGGCAAAGGAATGCCTTGAGATAGGCATGGAGGCAGCCAAGCCTTATTGCTTCGTTGGCGACATTGGAAACGCAATACAGAAGCATGCCCACAAATACCATTACGGTGTGGTCCGTGACCTTTGCGGGCATGGTGTAGGTCTGAAATTCCATGAAGAGCCGGACATCGCCCATTTCGGAAAGAAGGGCAGTGGCATGCTCCTTGTACCTGGCATGGTCTTCACCATAGAGCCGATGATCAACATGGGCACTTACAAAGTCTTTATTGACGCAGATGACCCATTCGGCTGGGAGGTGATTTCTGAGGACGAGCTGCCTTCTGCTCAGTGGGAGCATACACTTCTGATGACGGAAAGCGGTGTTGAGGTACTGTCCTATTAGAGTGTTGATGTTAAAAAAATGAATGTGACATGGAAAAGAAACCTATATTCATTTTGGCGATAGAGTCCTCATGTGATGACACTTCGGCAGCAGTGTTGCGTGACGGTGTGCTTCTCAGCAATGTGACAGCTTCGCAGGCTGTCCATGAAGAGTACGGCGGAGTGGTGCCTGAGCTGGCTTCACGTGCGCATCAGCAGAATGTTGTGCCGGTCGTCGATGCGGCATTGAAGCGTGCAAATGTAGCGAAGGAGGAACTCTCAGCCATAGCTTTCACGCGTGGTCCGGGGCTTATGGGCTCTTTGCTTGTCGGTGTGAATTTCGCAAAGGGAATGGCGCGGGCGTTAGGCATACCGCTCATAGATGTCAATCATCTGCAAGGGCATGTCATGGCGCATTTCATAAAAGAAAGTGACGATGATAAAAACCAGCCTCCGTTCCCGTTCCTGTGCCTGCTTGTCAGTGGCGGAAACTCACAGATTGTGAAGGTCAATGCCTATAACGACATGGAGATACTCGGGCAGACCATTGACGATGCTGCCGGAGAGGCGATAGACAAGTGCTCGAAGGTCATGGGACTTGGCTATCCGGGAGGTCCTATCATTGACCGTCTCGCACGTCAGGGCAATCCTAAGGCGTATCAGTTTTCGGAGCCGCACATACCGGGATTGGACTACAGTTTCTCGGGATTGAAGACATCATTCCTGTATAATCTGCGCAAATGGGTTGCGGAAGACGAGAATTTCATAGAGAATCACAAGGAAGACCTTGCCGCTTCCTTGGAATGGACGATTGTCGATATCTTGATGAAAAAACTGAAACTGGCAGCAAAGGAGACAGGAATAAAGCATATAGCTGTGGCTGGTGGCGTGTCTGCAAACAATGGATTGCGCAACGCGTTCCATGATTATGCCAAGCGATTCGGGTGGACAATATATATCCCAAAGTTCGGTTATACTACCGACAATGCTGCGATGATAGGTATCGTTGGCACATATAAGTATCGTGACAAGGACTTTTGCGATATAGATGCTCCTGCATTCTCGAAAGTGACATTCAAGTGATAATGAATCTGTGATGTTTCTTCCTGAAACCACTACGATTATGGAAGAAGCAGAGAGATTAACTTTATAATGAAAAACAAATCAAAAAACTCATAGCATCCTGAGGGTAAAGTCTGTTTCTGTGGTAGTGGACAGTGCAAGATGCGGATGCCTAACATTATGGAATTTGGAAACAAGGTACTGAGCAAGGAACTGCTTTCATTGCTTTACGAGTCAGATAAAACCGTTGGTACAGCGGAAAGTTGCACGGCAGGTGGCATAGCAAGTGCCATAACAATGGTTCCGGGCGCGTCAAACTATTTCAAGGGTGGAATCATCAGCTATTGGGATGACGTGAAAACCAATGTACTTGATGTCGATGCAGAAGTCATCGCAGAGAACACCGCAGTATGCGAGGACGTTGCCAAGCAGATGGTTCTTGGAGCAATCAATGCCCTTGGTGTGGATTATGCTGTGGCTTCAACCGGCTTTGCAGGTCCTGGTTCTGAAGGCGACATCCCAGTCGGTACGATATGGATAGCTTGTGGAAACAAGGATGAGCAAGTTACTCTCAAACTCACGGATGACGAGGGACGTGACGAGAATGTCGGCAATGCTGTCACTAAAGCTCTGCGACTGCTTTTGGATTTTGTCAGTGCACATGAGCCAGCTCGCGTTGGTGAGGAAGTCGTGGAACTGATTGCTGAGTGAAACCTAATCTCTGCATCTCGTTCCTTAGGGGATTATTTTTGGAAGGGTATCATGAAGATTCAGAAGATATACGAGGCATACGACCAGATGATTACACTGATAGGGGACAACTATAATCTCCTGCAGTCACTTGGCCGTTTCGGAATAAACCTTGGTTTTGGCGACAAGACTGTGGAAGAGGTTTGTGAGGAGCAAGGGGTTGACACATACACTTTCCTTGCCCTTGTGAATTTCTCAATAAACGGGTTCAAGGAAATCGACGATGTTGATAAACTATCAGTGGAAACTCTTCTGAATTATCTTCGTTCATGCCATAGGTACTACCTGGATTTCCAGTTGCCTTTCATCCGCAAAGAGTTGATGCAGGCTTTGGATGAGAATGACAGTCTCGCAAACTTGATACTGAAGATTTATGATGAGTATGCTCATTCCGTCCATCAGCACATGCGGTATGAAGAGAAGGAGGTGTTCCCGTATGTGGAGAATCTCCTGGAAGGGAAAACTTCCTCACTGTATTCCATTGATACATATTTGCGCAACCATGGCAACACCGACAATAAACTGCGTGAATTGAAGAATATCATTATTAAGTATCTTCCTTCTGATGGGCTTCGCAACAATCTTTTGATGGCTGCGTTGCATGATATTTATAATAATGAGGAATGGCTTGTGCAGCACACAGATGTGGAGGAACATATCTTCATCCCTGCTATCCGCCACCTTGAGAACAGGCTGAGGCAGGATGATGTGTCTGTGAAGATATCCAGAATGATTCACCGTAATAAAGCGCAGGAAAGCCTGTCTTCGCGTGAGCGTGATGTGGTGGTAGCGCTTGTTCAGGGCATGTCAAACAAGGAAATAGCAGACCATCTGTGTATATCTACCAATACGGTGATAACTCATCGTAGGAACATTGCCAAGAAACTGCAGATTCACTCGCCGGCAGGGTTGACGATTTATGCAATCGTTAATAATTTGGTGGATATCTCAAGTGTGAAATTATAGGATTGTATTATTTTTTTAAAATTGTCACCTGAATATTTGGATTTATTGATAAAAATGTATAATTTTGTACAAAAATTAAAAATAGAATAGATTTGAGAACAACATCATACATATTGGTATTGGTTTTTTGCCTGATGTCCATTGTTGGATGCCACCTGAGTTTTTGGCCGAAAACGGATGTGGATGATGAATTCATGATAGAACGTTATGACCGTATACAGAGCCGGTTTCTTACAACTGGTGATTTCTCGGCTCTTCAGCAGATGAGCACACAATATTCTATGGAAACCCGTACTCTGATTGAAAACGTGCTGTCAATAGGCAATGTTGACCAAGAGGACATAAACGAACGCCTTTTCAAATTTTATCAGGACTCTGTCCTCCAGAATATCATTTTGGAAGTGGGCAAGCAGTATTCCAATATAGATGACATTAAAGACGAAATGGCATCGGCATTTGCTTTCCTTAAAGATGAAATCCCGGAGTTTGAGATACCGAAAG
Source organism: Palleniella muris (assembly GCF_004792655.1). Classification (GTDB taxonomy): domain Bacteria; phylum Bacteroidota; class Bacteroidia; order Bacteroidales; family Bacteroidaceae; genus Prevotella; species Prevotella muris_A. Next base: position 51,602 of record NZ_SRZC01000020.1, read on the forward strand.
TGTACACTCAGATAGGGGCGCTTGGGTCGAGTATAATCATCGGAGATGGAAATGTTGGGATATGTCTGGACAAATATCTTGGGTCGGACTATTCTGTTTACAAGAAATACTATGCGGCACCACAGACAAAGTCAATGACACGGGAGAATATAGTTCCGGATTGCTTGTTGTTTTATCTTGTATCGGTTTATCCGTTGAAGAATTTTGAGACAGCTCCACAGAAGGTACGCGACAACTACATAGGAAAAATAATGTATGTTGTCAACAAGGCTCTTGACAGACCTTTCTATGACACTCTTGACACTCATAGGGTTGAGGAGTTCCACAAGAAACATCCGGATTACACTTTGAGAAAAATACTTGAACAATGAAAAAGACACTTATTTTATCAATACTGATAATGCTTGGCGTGTCGGCATTTGCCGGTACGCCATTTACGCTGGAAGATGCTGTCAGTGGTAATTTCCGTGCTGAGCGTCAAATGTTTGTCACTTCATTGCCTGACGGAGAGCATTATGCTTGTCTGGTGAAGGGAAAGGTACTTTCGTATAATTACAAGAATGGCAAGCAATCGGGAGTTCTGTTTGACCCTGCTGTGGCAAAAGGTGACAAGATTGAGAGGGCGGAGTCGTTTGTCATGTCCCCAAGTGGCAAGAAGATGCTGATTGCAACGGAAATAAAGTATATATACCGCCGTTCTTTCACGGCAGTATGGTATATTTATGATTGCAGTACCAACATTCTTGCAAGATTGTCTGCTGAGCCTTGTCAGTCACCGGTGTGGAGTAATGACGGAAATAAGGTTGCTTATGTCCGTGGCAACAATATTTTCCTTTATGACCTGACGGCAGCAAAGGAGACACAGGTGACATTTGACGGTAAGCGCAATGAAATAATCAATGGTATTCCTGATTGGGTGAATGAAGAGGAATTCGGTTTCTCTTGTTCGCTATGTTTCAATGCTGACGGTACACAGTTATGCTGGATAAAGTACGATGAATCAAACGTCAGGACTTATGACCTGCAGTTGTACAAAGGGCTCAAACCGGCAAATGAAGATTATGCTGATTATCCCGGATATTATTCCTATAAATATCCGAAAGCCGGTTACGACAACGCCAAAGTGACGGCATGGAGTTATGATGTGAAGTTAGGAGTGACAAGAGAGTTGCAAGTTCCGGTGGAAGCCGATGGATACATATGCCGTTTGTTCCAGACTTCAGACGCATCGAATGTGTTGTTTGTGACTCTCAACCGTCATCAGGACAAGATGTGTGTCTATGCGACAAACCCTGTTACGGCGGTTGCCAAGTTGATTATGAAAGAGGAGGTGGACAAGTATATCCCTGAGGTGGCGTACAACTTTGTCATGACAGACAAGGGATTCGTCATGATTTCCGACAGGGACAATTTCCGCCACATCTACCGTTACTCCATGGACGGCAAACTGTTGCAGAAGGTTTGTCCTGAGAACATGGATGTCACAGCAGTCTATGGTGTTGACAGTAAGACAGGTGACATATATTATCAGGCAGCTCCGACTCCGATGACACGCCACATTTATGTTGCTCACCGCAATAGCAAGATAGAAAGACTGTCTGTTAAGGAAGGAACGAATAGTGCTACATTCTCAGCCACAATGAAATACTATTTCAACACTTGGAGTGACTGTAATACACCGTATATCTGCACATCAAACACCAATAAAGGTAAGATTCTCTCAACCATTATTGACAATAAGGCTCTTTGCGACAAGCTCTCACAGTATGACATGCCGCAGAAAGAGTTCTTCTCGTTTACGACATCGGAAGGTGTTGTACTGAACGGGTGGATGATGCGTCCGTCTTGCAGTTCTTCCCATAAATGTCCTGTCATCATGCATCAATATTCAGGGCCGTCGTCACAGCAGGTTCTTGATTCTTGGAGGTTTGGCTCTATGGGCGAGGGGGCAATCTACGATGCATATCTTTGTTCTTTGGGCTTTATCGTTGTTACAGTCGACGGTCGCGGCACAGGTTGCCGTGGTGCGGAATTTGAGAAATGCACTTACCTTAACCTTGGTGTCCTTGAATCAAAGGACCAGGTGGAAGCAGCCTTGTGGCTGGCAAAGCTGGACTATGTAGATGCCGACCATATTGGTATATGGGGCTGGTCCTACGGAGGTTTCAACACACTGATGTCCATGAGTGAGGGGAGGGACGTGTTCTATGCCGGTGTTGCCATAGCTCCTCCTACAAACTGGAAATTCTACGACACGGTCTACACAGAACGCTTCATGCGCACACCACAGGAAAACCCTGACGGATATGCCGAGAATCCGATAGCAAGGGCGGCAAAGCTTCATGGGAAACTGCTTCTCTGCCATGGCACGGCAGACGACAATGTGCATCCTCAGAACTCTTACGAATACTCTGAAGCCCTTGTACAGGCGGATAAGGATTTCCGTGAGTTGCTTTACACAAACCGCAACCACAGTATCTTCGGAGGAAACACGCGCAAGCACCTCCTCCGTCAGGTGGCGCAGCATTTTGTTGATGCATTGAAGAAATAATATGCAAAATAATGTGAAATAATCACATTGCCGTGTAGTTTTTTTATAGGCAAGATAGTCTGACATATAGTTGGCGTGCTGACAGAGAACGTTCTCCGTTTGTGCGCCATTATCGTACAAATAATATTTAAAGTAAAGAATTATGGAAAAGACAACACATTCAGGAGAGTTTGAATTCAAAGGCGGCTCGCTCAATGGTTTCCTTATGATAGCCATTGCCATTCTGCTATGGTGCGCTACCGTGTTCTCTGTTGTGAAGGGCATAGTCAAAGCTGATGCAGGAGAGTCGTGTACATGGTGGTTTGTCCTCGGAGGACTGCTGTTTCTCATTGCCGTGATATGTTCATGCGGCTTCTCGTTGCTTGAACCGAATGAAGCAAAAGTGATGACATTCTTCGGACGATATGTGGGCACGTTCCGCAAAAACGGATACTATTGGCTTAACCCATTTATGAGTGTCAAGAATGTCAGCCTGCGTGCCCGCAACCTTAATGCCGAACCGATAAAGGTCAACGACAAAGCCGGCAACCCTGTCCTGATAGGACTTGTCGTCGTGTGGAGGCTAAAGGATACATACAAGGCGATATTTGACATTGACACGGATGTGTCCGCCAATGCTCAGACTCTGAATAGTGCATCTGCCCGCATGAACAAGTTCGAGCGTTTCGTCGCCATACAGAGCGACTCCGCACTCCGTGAAGTGGCAGGAATGTATGCTTACGACAATGAGGGCGGCAGCAACAATGAGGTGACATTGCGCGACGGCAGTGCGGAAATCAACGAAGTGCTGACAAGCAAGCTCAACGAACGCCTTGAAATGGCGGGTCTTGAAGTGATGGAAGCCCGCATCAATTATCTTGCCTACGCTCCGGAGATAGCGGCAGTCATGCTCCGCCGCCAGCAAGCTGCCGCAATCATCACAGCGCGCGAGAAGATTGTCGATGGTGCAGTGAGCATGGTGAAGATGGCGATAGACAAACTTTCCGATGAGGGCGTTGTCGAGCTTGACAATGCGAAGAAAGCCGATATGGTCAGTAACCTGCTTGTCGTCCTTTGCGCTGACGAGCCCGCACAGCCTGTTGTCAATACTGGGAAGTAACAATAAATATTAAGGTGTAATAATCAAGCATCCATAAGTTTGAACCTAAATCCTCAAACTTATGGATGCTTTCATTTATACATGAGCGTAATGCAAAAAATATCAGAGCAACGGCTCAAAATTCATTGCGCTGCGATACTCTGTGACAAGATTGTCCATAATCTCCGACACCGGCATAATCTTGTTTACAGCAGAAGCCACCTGACCGATTTCAAGTTCACCTTCGTTTGTGTCGCCCTCAAATATTCCGCGCTTTGAAGCCGCATGCCCAAGGATTCCGCGAAGCTCCTCGGCATCTGCACCGCGTGCTTCTGCCTCTGCGATACGACCGTACAAATCGTTCTTCACAAGTCGGGTAGGAGCGAGCTTCTTCAGGCAAAGCATTGTGTCGCCCTCTGACATTGCTACGCACCTTTGCTTGAATGCTTCCGCTGCAGAGCTCTCCTCCGCCAAAGCGAACAGCGTGCCAATCTGCACCCCCTCGGCACCAAGAGCCTGAGCTGCCAAAATTGCCTGTCCGCAGCCTATGCCGCCGGCAGCTATCAGAGGGAGGCTTGTCGCCTTGCGCACCTGAGGGATAAGAGCCATGGTTGTTGTCTCCTCACGCCCGTTATGCCCTCCTGCCTCAAAGCCTTCTGCCACAATGGCATCCACGCCGGCCTCCTCACATTTGCGTGCGAAGAGACTGCTTGACACTACGTGTGCCACGGTTATTCCTGCTTCGTGGAGCATAGGCGTGAATTTCTTCGGGCTGCCTGCAGAGGTGAAGACGATGCGCACACCACTGTCGATGATAATCTTCATAAGACGATCAATCTCAGGATACATCAGCGGTATGTTGATTCCCCACGGGCGGGCGGTGGCAGCTTTCATCTTATCGATGTGCTCCTGCAAAGTCTCAGGGTGCATCGAACCCGCACCAAGAAGCCCGAGTCCACCGGCGTTGCTCACTGCAGCTGCAAGACGCCAACCGCTACACCACACCATACCACCCTGTATGATAGGGTATTTTATTCCGAAAAGTTCTGTAATTCTGTTCATGTAATTAATATTAAGGTTAGAATATTGATTCGTTTGTTTTTGTAGTAAGAAGTTCTAGAGCCTTTATGCCCATTACCGAGTTGCCTTTAGAGTTAAGCCTCGGACTCCATACTGTCACGGAATAGCGTAGAGGATATATAGCGGATATTCCTCCGCCCACACCGCTCTTGCCTGGTAGTCCGACAAGAAAGGAGAACTCTCCGGCTTCGTCATAGAAACCACATGTCTGCATGATGGCATTGATGCGTTTTATTTGGGATGATGTAAGACGTATGCCGGCATAGTCGAATACTTGACGGTGATTGGCAAACGCAAGAAAGGCGCGTGATAAGTCGTGGCAGCTCATTTCAATTGAGCACATTAGAAAATAAAAATGCAGAACTCTTTCTATGTCACCTTCCACATTGCGGTGATATTTCAACAGGTTGGCTATGGCTGCATTTAGATAGCCGTTTTCCCGTTCCGACTGTGCAACCTCCTCATTGTAGTTGATATTATCGTTATTACATAATGTACGCACAAAAGCTATAAACTCCTTCTCTGGTTCAAGAAGGCATGAAAGTAAAATGTCTGCCACAACGATGGCACCGGCATTGATAAAGGGATTGCGGGGCTTGCCATGCTCGACTTCAAGTTGTACAAGAGAGTTGAAGGCTGTGCCTGACGGTTCTTTTCCTACACGTTTCCATAACCTGTCCCCTTGAATGCTCAAAGCTACAGCGAGTGCAAAAACTTTGGAGATACTTTGGATTGAGAAAGGCACATCAGCCTGTCCATATTCGGAAATCTCACCATGCACGGTATGTATGCAGATGCCAAATTGGTCAGGGTTGACTTTTGCCAATGCTGGAATATAATCAGCCTGTTTTCCGAATTTGGCATATTGTTGTATTTCGCTATAGATTGATTCAAGTATTTCTGTGTAGTCCATGTTTTTTATATTATTGTCCTGCGTTATATTAAAAAAGTAAATTCTCGGAATAATGTTATTTCCAATAGTCTTTTGTGTGAATGGCGGGCAAATTACAGGCTGTCTTCTGTTTGTAATGGTATAGCGGACTGTGATAATGTCACACCTTTATACTTTTAAAGATATGAGGAAAAACAGGGTGGCTCATTCCAATATCTTTAACAATGTCTTCATGTTCGATAGATAAGTAAAGTTAGTGTACCTCAAAGTAGTGTGGTATCTCTCAGTGGATTATACAATGGAGAAATGGTGTTTTGTTTTTATCTGCCCCATATATATAGTTATTTGTTGGAAACATACTTGTCAAGTTGCGGCAGCGTTTTCGGGTCAACAGAATCACATACCACCGTACCGACAGTGAGGTTGTTGACATTGGCACAAATGTTCTGAGGATTTGCGACACAGCCGACGCGGACATTGTCAATGGACACGTTCTGCACAGGTTTGCGCAAGTCGCCCTTTATCTCGTACACACGCTTCGCGTTGCCACACTCGACATTGCTGACATGGATTCCCTTAATCTCCGTGATGCGCTCCTCGTAAGTCGGGACAAGTTTGCGCCACTGGTAAAGCACCTCGGTGTCTATCTCAAGCACGTTGATAGCTCCCTTTGCCTTGATATTGTCCATGTAAATGTTCTCTACGAAAGCACCGCGCCTGTGGTTTGTCTTGATGAAAAAGAGCCTGTGCAGCAGACCTGAAGCCACACAGTCGTGCATGTACACATTGCGGATGCCGCCGGAAATCTCGCTGCCTATGCCAAGCAGCGTGTGCCCGGCATTGACAGTGCAGTTGCGTATCACGATGTTCTCGCTCGGAGTGGCAAGCCGCCACGCATCACGGTTGCGACCGGCCTTTATCACCACAGCGTCGTCGCCCTGGTCAAATACACAGTTCTCGACAAGGAAGTTTCGCGTCATTTCAAGGTCGATGCCGTCATTGTTATGACCGTGCGCGTTGACATCAAGATTCCTTGCGATGCCTCCCTCGCAAAGATAGATGTGCACTGTCCAGAAAGGACTTTGGCGAATCTTGAAACCGTCCAAAAGCACGTTCTTGCATCGGTTAAGGTGTATGAGGTGAGGACGCAGGTGCTTCTCGCCCTGAGCCATCTGCCTTTCCTCGACAGGGACATCCGTTGACGCTTTTGTGTAAAGCTCTTTCAGTGCATCGAGGTGAGGCTGCGGACGGCTGAACCATTTCCTCCATTCTCCCATTATCGGGGCAAGCGTGCCTTTTCCTGTAATCGCCACATTCTCACAGTCGTAGGCGTAGACCAGCGGAGAATAGTTGTAGCACTCCATGCCTTCCCATGAGGTCATGACAGCAGGCAGATAAGCCTCGGGACGGTCAATGAACTTCAGGACAGAGCCTTCGGCGAGCACAAGATTGACATTGCTCATCAGATGCACCGGTCCCGTAAGCCATTCCCCGGCAGGGACAATGACTTTGCCGCCACCGGCTTTGCTGCATGCGCGAATCGCTTTGTTTATGGCTTTCGTGTTTATGAAACCGTCCTTTGCCTTTGCACCGTAGGAGGTGATTTTGAATTCCTTGTCAGGGAACACACACTCTTTGATAGCCGGCATCTCGAACGGAGCGTCAACCTTGATTGTCTTGTAGGTCACTCCCTCGGCGGCAAGATTGCCGATGCCGCAGAGGGACAGTACTGTAAATAGAATGAATCGTAGCATATTGTTTTCCATGTATTAGAATGAGCAAGGGATAGTAAGCAACTGGTACATCAGCGTCGCGGCCATGCGACGGTGCCCTTCGTTGTTCGGATGCAGACGGTCTTTGTCAGGCTTGGCGAAATATTTCGCATGTGCGTCAAGCATAGGGTAAAGCCCGCACAATGCCGCAAGGTCGATGACCGGCACTGCCCAAACCTGTCCGCATTCCTTTACGGCATCGACGTATGCGTCAAGATATTCACCGCACCGGTTTGTATAATCCTCCGTCACCTGCCAGTTCTTGTCGTTGGCATAGAATCCAGCCCTGTGTATGGGAGTAAGCAGGACAATCTGCTTGTCAGGGAATGTGCGCTTCAGCGAGTCCATTGCGATGTTCATGCGTCCGCGGAATGTGTTCGTGTCCATGACAGTAACGCGCCGCATGCGTGTTTCCGGGCGTTTCACATAACCGTGACCGTACTCGACGGTCGCAGCCACCTCGTCGTACCATCTTCCCAATGGCACGGCATTGTTGTAGTCGTTGGTGCCCATGAAGATGATTATTGCATCAAAGTCGTTGCCATGCTCCGAGCGCAGTTTGTCCGCCTGCCGTGGGATGTCGTTCCATTGTCTGCCGCTGACGGCATAGACGTATGGGGTTATGCCAAGCCACTCGTTGAGCAGGTTCCAGTATTTGTTGTTGCTTCCGCTGTTGCGTGGGTCGGTGACAGAGTCACCAAGGTATGCCACTTTCTTCCCTGCCCAAGGGTGGGTGACTGTCATTTGCGCACAAACAGGCATGGCAAGAAGCACGCAAAGTAAGATGAATAATGTTTTCTGTTTCATTGTTTTTTTTAGTTGGTTTTAGGATTTTTTCTTTATGCAAAGATAGTGCAAACTGAATGCAGCAAGAGCTTGCTCTTATTATATAAGTTAGGCTGCACCTCAGCAATTCAAGCAAGCTTGACTGCATTTCGGTTTGCACTAACTTTGCTGAGGTGCAGCTTATCTTATGCAAAGTTAGCAAATTTATTTTGAATGTTCAAATTATGTGAAATTATTTTTGCAATAGTGCTTTTCTTTCCCACGTCATTTTGAACTAAAGAACAGCCACAACAATCGCTCCGGGTGCTACAAATCCGGATAGTGGTTAATGATATGAAAATCAGAGTGTTATATTGGGAATTGTAAAAGGTGGCACTTTGCACTGCAAAAGGTAACACTTTATGTGACAAAAGGTAACACTTGACTATGCAAAGTGTTACCTTTTGTGATAAGCAATTGCTGCAATCAGTTCCCAACAGTTGTTTAGACAGGACTTTTTTACACCAATCCTTTCACTTTGTCAATGTTCTTTTCTATCAGTTCTTCCGGAACATCATAGTTCTGGAGGTTGCCGGCAAGATAGTTGTCGTAAGCTGTCATGTCGATGAGACCATGCCCGGAAAGGTTGAAGAGGATGACTTTCTCCTCGCCGGTCTCCGTGCATTTCTTCGCCTCCCTTATCGCTGCCGCAATGGCATGGCTTGACTCCGGAGCAGGGATGATGCCCTCGGCCTTCGCGAAGAGTACACCGGCTTCAAAGGTTTCCAGCTGCTTGATGTCCACAGCCTCCATAAGCTTGTCCTTAAGCAGCTGTGAGACAATGACACCGGCACCATGGTAGCGCAGTCCTCCGGCATGGATGTTGGCAGGCATGAAGTCATGGCCGAGTGTGTACATTGGGAGCAGCGGAGTGTAGCCGGCGACATCTCCGAAATCGTAATGGAACTTTCCGCGTGTCAGTTTCGGGCATGACGCAGGCTCGGCAGCGATGAAACGAGTAGTCTTTCCGTCCTTTATGTTATGGCGCATGAAAGGGAAAGCTATGCCACCGAAATTAGAGCCGCCGCCGAAACAGCCGATGACGATGTCCGGATATTCGCCCGCCATTTCCATTTGCTTCTCAGCCTCCAGACCGATGATTGTCTGATGCAGGGTGACATGGTTCATGACAGAGCCAAGAGTGTATTTGCAGTTAGGTGTTGTCTTCGCCAGTTCCACAGCCTCGGATATGGCAGTGCCCAAAGAACCCTGATTGTTAGGCTCACGCGTGAGGATGTCCTTCCCGGCGCGTGTCGACATCGAAGGTGACGGAGTAACCTGAGCACCGTAGGTCTGCATGATGGAACGGCGGTAAGGCTTCTGCTCGTAGGAAATCTTCACCTGATAGACAGCGGCCTCCAGCCCGAACACCTTTGCAGCGTAGGACAGCGCCGTACCCCATTGTCCGGCACCGGTCTCCGTGGTCACGTTCGTCACACCCTCCTTCTTGCAGTAGTAAGCCTGTGCTATGGCAGAGTTCAGCTTGTGGCTGCCCACAGGGCTCACGGACTCGTTCTTGAAATAAATGTGTGCCGGAGTGCCGAGAGCCTTCTCCAGTCCGTAGGCACGCACAAGAGGAGTAGAGCGGTAGTAAGCATAAAGGTCGCGCACCTCTTCCGGGATGTCAATCCACGCATTCTCCTGGTCAAGCTCCTGACGGCTGCACTCTTCGCAGAAGACAGGGTAGAGATCCTCCGGCTTCAGCGGCTCTTTTGTCGCAGGATTGAGCGGCGGCAGCGGCTTGTTGGTCATGTCCGCCTGGATGTTGTACCATTGTGTCGGAATCTGTTCCTCGGTGAGGAAGTAACGTTTCTGTTTTTTCATGATTTCAATGTTTATATGGGTTCGTTATATTTTTTACCTTCACCGGCATACCTTATTCCAGCTCTTCTTGCAAGAATATATGCAGGTTTTGTCTGCAAAGTTTCACTTTGACTGCAAAATTATGCATTTTCTTTCAGACTGCCAAAGGTTTTGCTGTTTTTCTTTCAATTATTTATCCGGAAAGATGCTTTTCCTTTGTTGTTATGCGCATCATGGCTGTGGTATGGCAAATAGGCTGTGGTATTTTTGCCTGATTGATGTTTTCACAGATTGAGTCATACATTATTCTGAGGAGACAGATGCTTGGACAGCAGCTTTTTCATTTGCGAAAAATGTGTATTTCTGTAAACGTCTGTTTGTCTGTATGTTAATACTTTGCGTCCTTTGGTGTTGTGTTATTTCGGTTTCGCAAATCGCAAAATTCCGTTTTTCAGTAAAGATATTTGCGAAAATCAGGAATATTCGATTTCGTAATCTGTTGAACAGTAGCAACTTGCTGACAGTCGGGTTCTCTTCATAATCGAAAATATCTTTGGGCGAATAAAACTGATGGTGTTTTCGAGAATGTTAAAAATGACAAAATAACCATGAATTCAGTATGTTACACGAAAAATAATTGACTATTTATGTCTTTATAAGCATAAAAAATAGTACCTTTGCGAAAAATATATACAGATGAGGTTGCAATCACTGACAATCATACAGTTATGATTGCATGATAATTTATATCATTTTCGGCTTCGTGCTGAAAATGAGGTTGTTGTAGAAGCCTACATTTGAGTAGGTATGACAACCTGCATAAGAGAACTATAGGTTAGCTCCCTCTATAAGTTGTAGAAGCCTACATTTGAGTAGGTATGACAACTCCGCAATAATTTCAAACAATGGTTTACAGCTGAAAGTTGTAGAAGCCTACATTTGAGTAGGTATGACAACTTGAATGTTATCCTCTTGCGCAACTGTTACGGAACGTTGTAGAAGCCTACATTTGAGTAGGTATGACAACTGAACAGTTACCTCAGCATAGTCCTCTGCATCGTTGGTTGTAGAAGCCTACATTTGAGTAGGTATGACAACTAGCAGTAGTAGCTGAAGTGATAGTGATAGTCTGTTGTAGAAGCCTACATTTGAGTAGGTATGACAACTTGAGTTCAATTCAATTCCACCCTGAGCATATCCGTGTTGTAGAAGCCTACATTTGAGTAGGTATGACAACTGTCAACCTGCCAACCGTCCATCATCTCCAAAGAGGTTGTAGAAGCCTACATTTGAGTAGGTATGACAACTTTTTAGAAGCTAAAACCAATTTTTACGGCAGTTGTAGAAGCCTACATTTGAGTAGGTATGACAACTCGGATTTTATGTTACCGTTGATGCTCTCTGCCTCAAGTTGTAGAAGCCTACATTTGAGTAGGTATGACAACATGGTTTGTCAGTTTGTAATTCGCGCGGATGAGAGGTTGTAGAAGCCTACATTTGAGTAGGTATGACAACCAAAGCATACCTTCGGGATTCTGTTGCATGGAAGTTGTAGAAGCCTACATTTGAGTAGGTATGACAACTAGCTTCAGCTTCATTTTTAGATGGTCCTGAACCGTTGTAGAAGCCTACATTTGAGTAGGTATAGCAACATTGTTTGATCTTATCGTTTTATTTTATGAATACAGTTTATAGTAATCTTTGTTTGATGTCCACATTGGAACAAGCATGGCAGATTGTCCTGCAGAAACAATCTGCGGGAGGAATTGATGATGTCAGTTTGGAGGATTATAGAGAAAGATTAGGTAAGAACCTTTTAAGGTTGCAAAAGGCTTTAAGTGAAAGAACATGGAAGCCGCAACCGTATATGGGAATTTCCGTTCCTAAAAATGATAGTGAGAAAAGGGAATTGGGCTTGTTGAGTGTCGAGGATAAAATTGTTCAACAAGCGATTAAGATTTTGATAGAGCCTGTATTTGAAAAGCGGTTTTATAATTGCAGTTATGCTTATCGGGTGGGGAAGGGGCATCAGAAAGCAATAAGAAGAGTTGTGCACGAATGCTGTCAGAAAAAGAATCAATGGATATTGCGTCTTGACATTGATGATTTTTTCGATACGATAGACAGAGATATTTTATTCAAGAGATTGACCGCGGCTATTCTTGATTCCGAACTCAGGCGAATCATCGAACTATGTGTCACAATGGGTAAGGTTGATAAGTCGATGGAATGGACAGAGCAATGCAAAGGCATACCTCAAGGCGCAGTGCTGTCACCTTTGTTGGCAAATTTCTATCTTACATCATTTGACCAGTTTGTTTGCAGTGTCACAGATGCTTATGTGCGATATGCTGATGATTTCATTGTTTGGTGTGAGACAAAGGAAGAAGCCGAAAATATGCATTCGCGTATTGCAAAGCACCTGAAAAAACATCTGCATCTGACCTTGAACGAGCCACAGATATGTCATACATCGGCAGGCATCGAATACCTTGGGATAGTGGTGACAAGAAATAAAGTTTCTATTTCCCAAGAGAAGCAAAACTCTATTCTCAGCAGACTGCGCAGCATAGAGATAAAGGACAACAGACTGTCCAAAAGATATGTACAATCAGTACAAGGTGTACACAGATATTATGCAAGGGTATTGCCGGAGAGTTATAGTAAAATGTTCTGTGACACCATTAAGGGAGTGATAGAGGGTTGGATTGGCAAGAATCCAAGCTATTCCGTCAAGGATTTGGAACGGATGTTTCATGAGTTGCCTTTGTTCGGCAATTCGACAATAGAAGATAACAAAGAGCTGTTGAGGATTATCCGAAAGGCTAAGGCGGATGCAAAGGACGGCAGGCAGGATGTTGCGGAAGATGACAAGATGCTGAATCGCAAATTGGTTCGTTCACGGAAATTGGAATATCGGCGACGAGAGAATGACAATTCAGAACTGGTGGTGTCTTCACATGGTTATTTCATAGGAGTCAGTAATCGTGGCATAACTTTACGGAAGAATGGAAATCCTGTTTCTGTTCCGCCTTCAGCAGTATTGAAACATATTTCGGTTATTTCCGATGGTGTAAGTATTTCAAGCAATGCTGTCAAGTTCTGTATGGCAAACAATATCGCCATAGACTTTTTTGATAACCACAGCACACACATCGCTTCTGTTGTATCTCCAAAATATCTTTTGACGACAAACTGGCAGCTTCAGGGTTCTTTGTCGGAAGAGCGGAGACTGTTTGTCGCCAAACAGATAATTATAGGGAAGCTCAAAAATCAGTTGAACCTCATGAAATATTTCAATAAGTATCACAAGAATGTCATTTCCTTTTCAAGAGAATGGTCTGACACAGAGCGAAGTGTTAAGGAGGTTATCAGGAAAATAAATGATATAGACGATTTGGCTCAATACAGGATGACGTTAATGGGATATGAAGCACAGGGGGCTGTGATCTACTGGGAGTACATCAGGGATTTGATAAATGATGATGTGACAGGGTTTGAATGCCGGCAGCATCATGGAGCGACGGATTTGGTCAATTCAATGCTGAATTATGCTTATGCCATTCTGTATCCTCGTGTTTGGCAGGCTTTGTTGGTAAACAAGCTCAATCCTTATATGGGATTCGTGCATTATCAGGAGGGGAATGCGAATCTGGTGTTTGACATGATAGAATTGTTCCGTTCACAGGCTGCCGACCGTGTTGTCATTTCCATGATTCAAAGGAAGGAGCCGCTTTCGTTGAATAATGGAATGTTGAGTGATTCCACAAAATCGCTTTTGGCTAAGAATGTTTTGGAGAGGTTGCAGCGTTATGAAAAATATCGTGGTGAAGAAAGGAAATTCAGCAACATTATTGAAATGCAAGCGAAAGAACTTGTGGATTATATGAAGACAGGAGCATTTTACAGACCTTATATAGCAAAATGGTGATGAGAGCAAAAAAGATATATTGTGTCGTTGCATACGACATAAGAAAAAGCAAACGGCGCCAGCAGGTTGTGAAATTGCTGACGCCGTTTGGGAGACGTGTTAATAAAAGTGTGTTCGAATGTCTGTTTTCTGACGCTCAGTTGGCACGTCTAAGGCTTGACTTGCAGAATATCATAGTCAAGAAAGAAGACCAGGTTGCGATATATCCGATTTGTGTCAACTGCTATGCTCGCTCCGTTTACATTCCTGCCATAAGGAATGATTTCAGTGCGGTGCATGTCTTTGATTGACATTTGTGGGTTATTTATTTTTTATGTCGTTTCTGCTTTGTCTTTTTTCTTGCCAATGAAATCAGTTTTGCGGCATGGTAGATGAAATATCCGACCGGCACGACACAAAATGCCATTAATATAATTTCCCCTATAGAATAGCGGAAGTTGCACAATTTAAATATGTTTATGGAAACATCAAAGAATACCATTGCTGCAAAGCATATCTGTGCGCTTGTGAGCAATGCTATGCGTTGGTTCATCTGGTTACTGAATTCCGTTTCCTCTTCGTTGATTTTCCGCAGTTGGTTGTTGTGGATCTCTTCTTTCTCCTGATGCTGTCTGTCGAGCATATAGTAGAGTGATGATATTTTGTCAGACACACTTTCCAGATAGACAGAGTTATTCAGGTTTTTGCTGCACAGCTTGTAGAATTCGTTATGCTGTGTGTAATCGGAGATGTCAGGGAAATAGGTATTGAGTTTTATTTCTGATAATTGTTCAACGAGGAGAGAAAGTTTATCGGCATGCTTGATAGATGTGATGCATGATGTGATGTGTATGAGTGCCAGTCTTTGGATGTAGACGAGGAAATAAATCCAGAAGTAACATAAGAGGACACGTGACTTGTATTGTTTTATAAATGTGGTGGTGTCATCTCCGGCCGAGACGGCAATCACCACACCTTCCAGGCATGAACCGACATAAATGTTTTCAAAGGTCTGTGTGAAATATTTGCTGTCAAGGTCATTCTCTGTGATTGCGTAGTTTGCATTCTCAGCTCTGAGGATGCGTACATAAGTTTCTTTAAACTGTTTGTCGACAGGTTTGTCTATTTGAAGGTATGTAAAGAGATGCGTGCGTGATTTGTTGACCAAGCGAGTTTCATCGTTGGAGAAGTCAGCAAGCATGGCATTGATTATTTGTGGTATGGTGAAGCCGACGGCATCTTCTTGTCCGGACATTTTTTTGTAGAACATTCTGTCGTTCTCCAATGACTTCTCGTGCGGCTGTTTGTTTCCGTAGAATCTTGTGATTTCTGGAGCCTGTTTGTCTAATTTGTGCAGCATATAGTTCAGCTCCATAAGTTCTTCCGGAATGGTGTTCTCGGTATGGTTGATTTCTACTCCGAATGTCAGGACTCCTATGGAGATTTTCGGATAGAGCACGAGTTTTGGTGACGACATTTTCTTGTCATTACAGAATTTGAAAGAGATGTCGTGTCCCTTTGCGTCAATGCGGAATATTTTGTTGTTAAGCCGGCTTGCTATCTGTGATTTCGAGTTCAAGGAGTAGATTACGCATCCGTTGCCATTGGCAGCATCGTCATGCATCTTGTTGTTCATGAAGTCTGCCACATGGTCGTAGAGCGTATTGTTCTCAACCTTTATTGGGTGATACTGCCAAAGTTCTGATTCTCTCATTTTGGCGCTGATGTCCACATTCTCGGCAATATGGAACGGGATGTAATGGATTGTTATTGAATCTGTGAGTCTCATTGTTTGTCCTCCATGTCTTTTAGGTTTATCTGATTTGTTTTGTTATGTAGCAGTTTTGTTATTTCCTTTGCCAGTTCAGGAATCTGTTTTTTGTCGAACACAAGCCGTGCGACAGCACTGTCAGTAGGGTATTGGTTATGGCTGAAAGCGTTGCGAATGGCTTTGATGATTTCGATGTTGCTTTCTTTTATGTTTACGAACTGCATGAGGTATTTGAAATCTATGTTCACAGGGTGTTCCTTGTCATCAGCCTTTTTATGCAATTGTTCGCTTGGGAGCTGTTTCCATATCTTCTCTTCGGTTGACAGCACTTGTTTGAACACAGGGATGCGCATGCGGTTGTAGCATTCGAGTTCTTCCTCAATCTGTTGGCGGGTGAATTCGTTTTCTTTCACATTCTGTAAGAGTGTGCGTATGCGGCGGTCATAGATGAAACGGAAGAAATCGCCATAGTTCTTTAGTTTCAGGTCGTCCTGCTTGATTGTAATCACCTTTGCCGGCTCGTCTTTTATGAGCGATGGAATCTCCAGCGTCATGCTGAACGGCATCA
Source organism: Palleniella muris (assembly GCF_004792655.1). GTDB lineage: Bacteria > Bacteroidota > Bacteroidia > Bacteroidales > Bacteroidaceae > Prevotella > Prevotella muris_A. The sequence continues at coordinate 67,852 of NZ_SRZC01000020.1, forward strand.
GCATGGAGAGAATGTCACTGCTTTCAGAAGCGCAGCCTATGTTGCGGAGTTTGTAGGAACTGAAATTGCCCTTTGTGCCCATTGCTGCCGTCAGGTGGTCGATAGCCATAAGGAAGATGAGAATGTCCTGCACCTTATAGCGGCGTATTTCCCGTTCGTTGGCAGAATATGAGGTGCGGCAGTGCTGCAGTTTCTCAATGGCAGCCTTTTTCTCCTCATTGCATTCTCTTTGGATTGACTTCTCGCGTCGCTCCAGTTTTCTTATGTCATTGCCGAATTTTGCTCTTGCCTTTTCAAGAAGGTGGTTGGTCTTCTTGTCTACTGCTTTGGCGTAGACTGCCACACGTTTCTCACGCAATTCCTTTGTTTGTCCCCATTGCTTCTGCATGTTAGCCATTTCACTTATGGAATAGTAGTGCTTTTCAAGCGAGGGCTGAGGGCCTGAATAGCTCCATTCCGGCTTGACCATCATGTCAAGGTATTTGTAGTTGCGTTTGAACTTGTTTCCGTAAAATGGTTGTGAGGCATCGCCCGATGCTTTGAAGTATTTAAGGATAAGTCCGGAGACATTGTCTTTCTCCTTGTCGATGTCCATGTTTTTGCTTTCGGGTAATTGCATGATGGCATCATGAATGGCATTGAGGAATATGCCGTGCGGAAGTTCTATTGTGGCATATCGTTCAGCTAACTGCTTGTAATAGTCCTCATTGCGTTCCGCCCACTTTTGCCTGTCAACATGGAGGAAACTCAGTGCAGCAAGTTTGCTGTAGTCTTTGACAAACTGTTTTTTGAGTGTTTTTATGTCGTTTGTCTTCTTTCTTGCCTTTTGGTATTCTTTTATCAGGTTTGCCAAATAGGCTCTTTTCGCTTTGAGATATGCTGTATAGAGAGCAGCAAAACTGCACGGCTTTGTTGCCAGCACTTTGTGCATGAATGGATGCTGACGTTCACAGTTGATTATTTCACCTTTCTGCAGGAGGGTTCTCAGCTGTACAATGTTGCCGGTGTACTGTGCGATAGCTGCTTGCATGATATTGAAGTTCTGTCCTGTTATGCGTACTTTGTTGTTATTCTTGTCGGTTGGCACAAAGAACATTATATCATCCGCTATATGCCGTGCCAATGTACCGGGGCGTATGTCGATATATGCTTTCTTTCCGATTTTATTCTCTTTTGAGCCATAGGTGTCATTGTCCCTCTGGAATCGTTCAAGTCTCTTTTCGTTCCGCTCATACATATCAAGCAATCTCTCATATCCAAGATAGACAAAATCCTCTTTGATATTTGTCTGTTTGCCATTCAGATATTCGCGTAATTTCACCGGTATGTCACATGGCTTTATACCTATTCCTTGCGTCTGAAGGTCATCCATGGATGTGATAGTGCCACCGGCAATTCCTTTCAAGAACTGTTGGTAATTGTTATAGGTTGCCTTGATTATGTCCTCTACGGTTTTGCCTGCACTTTCAAATGTCTGACCATTCTTGTGCAAAAGATGAATCAGGAATATTGCTGCCGGAATGTCATAGACGCTTAGCCAGCACATTGGCTCTACACATTCGGCAATGCCGTTGCCGTGTTGGTCTTTCAGGTCTTTGAGTTTCTCGTCTTCGCTTAAAATCCTATTTTTTTCCAGCAATGACGGCAGATAGATTCCATTGCTCAATGCTATATGGTCTTGAGTGTTCCATAGCAATCCTATGCGGTTGTTATTGAAAAGGTAGGTAGCATGGTGGTCGGTAACGTATGGTGCAGTTTCGAAAGTGTCTTCGCGAGGTTGGTCTATTTTACGTATAAGGTCACCCCATTTGTTGTTGCGTGTAACCTCTATTTCGTCCAAACGTCCGAAGCCATTAAGTTCTTTTTGTAGGATGCGGACACGGTCCTTTCCATCATTACCGTCAATCCATTTTTTTTCATAGAATTTGTATCTGTAGTTGCCCAGATGAACTTGGAAACGTATGGATTTGAAAACCTGGTTGGTATCAATGAAGCGCAGTGCGAGAGATGGGAAGCGGTCTGTACGGCGCAACATTAGCATCATACCGTTTTCTATCGTTTCGTCATTTTGGGTATTCTCATTTTCGGTTACGGCAACACGGAACAGGTTCTGGTCAGCGGGGCTGAGTGTATCAAACAAAGGTCGTGGACATTTTTTCAGTTCATTAAGCATGTCAAGACCGAGTGCAGAGTTGTCTCTGGTACTTTGCATACGTTCTTTTGGCAGTCTCATGCGATATACGCTGATGATTTCACGCATGATGGTTACCTCGCTCTGTTCCGGTTTGTATGTTTTAGTGTTGCGGCGTGTAAAGAATTCCGTCTGGTCTGCAAATTCAGAGGCATATCGCTTTTCAAGGAACAAGCATACGAGCATTAATAGTCCTACATTTGTCAAGCGTCTTTCCTTCAATGGCATGCCGTTTGCATCCTTCAAGTTGTAGATGGCATATTTGAAATCTGCACGTTCATAGGTCATTTTTGTTGCAATCTCTTGTCCGTTGGGCTTTCGTGTTTTTATGGTATTGCCCTCCTTGTCCTTCTTGTAAGCTTGATAATATCTCCATGGATTCTCTCGTGGTGTAAGACCATTGAGGAAATAGAAATCCCTTTCATTAAGGGTGCCGCCTTCGGCATTGGATTTTGCACCGAAACGCTCTTTGGTGATTCGTGTGGCACCAACGAAGCAATAAGAGAGCAATTGTGAGAGTATAGCCATGTTTTTGAGTATACTTTTGTCAATGATGTTCTCTTTATTGTCAAGCATCTTGTCTTCCAAACGATAGTGGGTGTATTTGTTTCTTAACAAATTGATTAAAGGGAGTATGATGCTGAATACTTCATAATATACCTTGGGTGTCTTGTCTTTTGATTGTCTGTCTTTGCAAGTCAGCATGATGTACTTTTCCACCATAGGCGTGAGGAATGGAAAATGCTTATCGAGCATTCTTATGGCTTTTTCCTTTTGTTCTGCTTTTCCATTATCTTTATTCAGCAAAGTTATAACAGGAATTTGCATAAGTGTAGCTTCAAGATTGCTGCTTTCCGTTAACGGCAGTCCCAAAACGCGGGTGATATGGCACAGAGTGATATAGATGTTCTGTCGTGCCATATTAAGATAGTTTGCCCATACAGGTTTGTCATTGGCAAGAAATGGAACAGGTATTAGCTTTTCATAGTCAGGATTACTCTTATTGTTCCTGTAAGCGCTATTGCCTCCCTTATTGTTTCTGTTGTTTGTCATTTTTTTAGTTAGATTTTAGGTCATTTGATAAAACAGAGCACTTTATGATGACAAAAATAATGTTTTTTTTGTTTTTGTACAAAATGTTTTTGTGTTTTTTAAGATATTACTTTCTTTTTGCGATTATTCAGTAATTTAATTCTTGTTAATTCTTTTGCGGTATTGACCTGTGATAAGAATAATTTGAGTATATTTGCATTTGTTATTATAGAACAACTGAAAAACTTAAAATAAAACACCTTAACCAATTATGAAAAAATTCAATGATCCTGATTTCCTGCTCGAAACTGAGACAGCGAAAGACCTTTATCACAACCATGCGGCCAAGATGCCGATTATCGACTATCACTGCCACCTTATCCCACAGATGGTGGCTGAGAACAAGAAGTTTGACTCTATCGCGCAGATTTGGCTCATGGGAGACCACTACAAGTGGCGTGCTATGCGTTCCAACGGTATCAACGAGCGTTTCTGCACAGGCAAGGACACTACCGACTGGGAGAAGTTTGAGAAGTGGGCAGAGACTGTGCCTTACACATTCCGTAACCCTCTCTACCATTGGACACACCTTGAGCTGAAGACAGCTTTCGGCATCGAGGAGACTCTGAATCCTGAGAATGCGAAGGAAATCTACGACAAGTGCAACGACATGATTAAGAATGACCCTAAGTTCTGCCCACGCGGAATGATGGAGCACTACAATGTCGAGATTGTCTGCACAACAGATGACCCTGCTGATTCTCTTGAGTGGCACAAGGTTGTGAAGGAAGACCCGACAGCAAAGACACGCATGCTTCCTACATGGCGTCCTGATGCGGGCATGAACATTGAGGCTGCTACATGGAAGGCTTACATAGAGAAACTTGCTGAGGTAGCGGAAGTTGAGATTAAGGACTTTGCATCACTCAATGAGGCTCTCCAGAAGCGTCATGATTTCTTTGACTCTATGGGCTGCCGTCTCTCTGACCATGGTATCGAGGAGTTCTACGATGAGCCATACACAGATGCTGAGATTAACGCTATCATGCAGAAGGCACTTGCCGGAACTACTCCTACTGTTGAGGAGCAGCGCAAGTACAAGCATGCTTACCTGAAGGCTCAGGGCGAGATGGACTATGCTTCAGGCTGGACACAGCAGTATCACTATGGTGCTATCCGCAACAACAACTCTAAGATGTTTGCGCAGCTCGGTGCTGATACAGGTTTCGACTCTATCGGTGAGTTCACAACAGCGAAGGCTATGTCACATTTCCTTGATGAGCTCAACACAGAAGGAAAGCTGGCTAAGACTATTCTCTACAACCTCAACCCATGTGCAAACGAGGTTATCGCAACAATGCTCGGCAATTTCCAGGATGGCTCTGTGGCAGGAAAGATTCAGTTCGGTTCAGGCTGGTGGTTCCTTGACCAGAAGGATGGCATGGAGAAGCAGATGAACGCTCTGTCTGTTCTCGGCCTTCTCTCACGTTTCGTGGGTATGCTGACCGACTCCCGCTCATTCCTTTCTTACCCACGCCACGAGTACTTCCGCCGTACCCTCTGCAACCTCCTCGGCAATGACATCGAGGCTGGCATCATTCCTTTCACAGGCTACGAGGAGAAGCGTGTGCGCCAGATGGTTGAGGACATCTGCTACAACAACGCAAAGAAGTATTTCCAGTTCTAACCAACTGAATATAACACTAAGGACTCTCTCGTTCAGAGGGAGTCCTTTTTCTTTAAGTAACTGTTTTATAAGTAAGTAATCAAGATTTTGAATATTATTTCCTGAAGACATATTTCTCTAAGAACACAAAGAATCCTAAGCAACGGCTTCGCCTTTGCACGTTTTTTCGCTTAACGGAAAATTCTTTGGTTTCTTTTATTTCTTAGAGCGATACCATTACTTTTAGGGAATATAGCTACAAAGAAAGTTACTCATACCTTATATAATTATTATGGCACAGCACAATGATGAGATGAACCTTGCATGGCAGTATATTGCCGGAACACAGACGAGTGTGTTCCTGACAGGCAAGGCAGGTACAGGCAAGACGACATTTCTACGGCGTTTGCGTGAACTGTCGCCAAAGCGCATGGTTGTGCTTGCGCCTACCGGTGTTGCGGCTCTGAATGCTGACGGTCAGACAATACATTCCTTCTTTCAGCTTGACTTCAAACCATTCGTTCCCGGTGTGACAAACAATCCGGACACAAAGCGAAGGGGACGCCCTCCGAAGGATAAGAAATATTTCAGCATGTCAAAGCAAAAGAAGAATCTTATCCGCACGATGGACCTTCTTGTCATTGACGAGGTCTCCATGGTGCGCTGCGATTTGCTTGACGCTGTCGATGATGTCCTCCGCAAATATCGTAATCCGTTGCTGCCTTTCGGTGGAGTGCAGCTGCTGCTTATCGGGGATTTGCAGCAGTTGCCGCCTGTCATAAAGGAGGAAGAATGGAAACTTCTGTCGCAGCATTACGCCACACCTTATTTCTTCAGTGCACAGTCATTGTTGAATTTGCCGTATGTCACGATAGAGTTGTGCCATATCTATCGTCAGCAGAACGAACGGTTCATCTCCATTCTGTCCGCCATTCGTGAGAACCGTGTGACGGCAGATGTCTTGGCTGCATTGAACGCGCGCTATGTTCCCGGTTTCAGGGAAAGCGAGAATTGGATACGGCTGACGACGCACAATGCCATGGCACAACGCTACAACGACCGCCGTCTGGATGCTTTGCCGTCTCCGGCAGTGACATTCAAGGCAAAGATAACCGGCAATTTCCCGGAGTTGTCCTTCCCGACCGATGAGCGTCTGGTGCTGAAAGCTGGCGCACAGGTCATGTTTCTTAAAAATGACAATTCGGCAGAGAAACGCTATTACAATGGCAAGATAGGGCGTGTGGAAGAGATTTCCCCACGCGGGCTTATCGTCTCTTGCGCCAATGAAGCCGGCGGACGCTACAGGATAGATGTGGAACAGGAGGAGTGGGAAAACAAGAAATACATCATTGACGGCGAAACCAAAGAGATACGCGAGGAAGTGGACGGTACGTTCCGGCAGTATCCGTTGCGCCTTGCATGGGCGATTACCGTACATAAGTCACAGGGACTGACCTTTGACCATGCGGTCATAGATGCCAATCAGGCTTTCACCCATGGACAGGTGTATGTAGCACTCTCCCGTTGCCGCACGCTTGAAGGCTTGGTGTTGTCCGCTCCGCTTGACGCTGCGAGTGTCATAACAGACCAAACGGTCAATGACTATGTGTCGGAATCCTTGTCGGAATCGGTCGACAGCGAGAAGCGTCTGCCACGCCTGCGGTATGAATACTATTATCAGTTGCTGCAGGAACAGTTTTCCTTTGGCAAACTTGCGTATGACTTTGAGTATCTGATGCGTGTTGTATGTACCAACCTTCAAAACTCGCATCCCGGACTTGTTGACATAATCCGTGAAGCCCAGCCACGCATCCTCAATGAGTTGGTGGCAGTGGCTGATAAATTCAAGGTGCAGTACGACATTATTTTTACGCGTGCCGGTGCCGAGTATGCTAAGGATGAGCAGCTGAAGCAACGCATAAATTCCGCCTCCAAGTATTTCCTTGACAAGGTTATTGATATCCTTTCTCCTGTAATAAAAGCCTCAGGCATAACCATCAACAACAAAGCCGTCAAGAAGCAATATGGCAATGCGCTTGATGCGCTGCTCCTGTCCTACAACATAAAGGCAGGAACGCTCAGGAGTACTCTTGAACATGGCTTCGATGTCAGGCGTTATGTAGAGAGCAAAGCAAAATCATCGATAGAGGATACCGGTGGAAAGACGAAAAAGAAATAATATATCATGTAGTAAATCTGAACTTGTAAACTCAGGCTATGTGATTCTGCTATTGTCTTGCTCGCCCACTTCTATTTTTCCTTACCTAGAATACCTTAATCCATAAAAGAACGTTAAAACACGCACCTTTCTGTGATTCAATTCATATCAACCTATCATAAAATAAAGAAAAAACATTAATTTTGCATACGTAAATCAATGTTGACAAGCCTATGGCAAAGAATACTATGGGTACAAAATTGCCCAGAAAACTTACTGAAAAGATGCAGATTGTGGGTGAGCAAATCAAGTTGGCTCGCCTCAGAAGGAATCTGAGTATGGCTCAGGTGGCAGAACGCGCTACCTGTTCCGAACTCACTCTTTCTCGTGTGTAAAAAGGCTTGCCTACAGTGAGTATCGGCATCTATCTTCGAGTACTGTATGCTTTACAGCTTGACGATGATATTCTCCTCATTGGAAAGGAAGACCCTATTGGCAGAGGGTTGCAAGACCTTCAACTCAAACATCGTGAACGTGCCACTAAAAAGGTGTAAGGAATGAGAAAGCTTTTGGTTTATGCTGATTTTGACTGGATGCAGGATATTGAACTTGTAGGTGAGCTCACCATAGATAGCATCCGTGGTGGGGAAACTTATGGCTTCCGATTCGATACGGACTGGCTGAAGAATCATGCTGATGTGTTGCAGAGTGACGACATCAATAATTATGTTGGCATGCAATATACTCAGCAAGGAAAAGACATCTTCGGATGCTTCTCCGACTCTTTGCCTGACCGCTGGGGGCGTACGCTCGTGCTTCGTCGTGAACAGATTCTTGCAGCAGAGGAAAAGCGTCCTGTACGTAGATTGTCATCGATGGATAACCTTTTTGGTGTTGACGATGCCTCACGAATAGGAGGATTCCGCTTTAAGGAAGAACCCACAGGTGAGTTTATCAATGCTACAAACGAATTGCAGATACCTCCTATTGCCAGTATAAGGGAACTTATAGCTGCCAGTCAGGAGATTGAGTTGAGTGAAGAGAAGAACACTCTCCCTGAAAAGAAATGGCTGATGCAGCTTGTTCATCCGGGAACCTCGCTTGGTGGTGCTCGTCCAAAGGCTTCTGTTATGGATGAGAAGAAAAGGCTGTACGTCGCAAAGTTCCCATCAAGAAAGGATTTGTACGATGTAGGAGCTTGGGAGCATTTCGCACACCTCATGGCTAAAGCTGTAGGTATTACTTGTGCAGAGACAAGAGTGATAACGGCAGGTAGCAAGTACCACACGCTTTTGTCACGCCGATTTGACCGCACAGACGAGGGGAGGCGAGTACATTTTGCTTCTGCCATGACAATGCTTGGATTGACTGATGGACAGAACGCTTCGACCGGCAATGGTTATCTGGACATTGTTGACTTCATTGTACAGAGCTGTTGTGACGTTGAAAGCAACCTTCAAGAACTGTTCCGAAGGGTTGCCTTCAATATTGCAATTGGCAATAGCGATGACCATTTCCGCAATCATGGTTTCCTGTTGACCAGTAAGGGGTGGACACTCTCGCCTGCGTACAATCTCAATCCTACTTTAGCTCGTGAACAAAACCTTCTTATTAACGCTTATACAACAGAATCTAACCTTGACATCCTATTGGAATCCTGTGGAGATTACATGCTTTCTTCCAAGATTGCTGCTCAGATTGTGAGTAAAGTGAAGGAAGCAATGTCCGCTTGGAAGCAGGTTGCCACCTCGATTGGATTGTCGCAATCTGAGCAGAATGTGTTCAAGGATAGATTTGAATCTATTGGTGTCGTCCGGTAACAAATCTCTTTATTAGTTTTCACTTGTTTCTCTCAAGCCATTGCATACGGCGCAAATCAGGGAGGTGCTTGACTGTGAAATCCTCAAATTTTGCGTTAAATCCTTCACCGTCAGGAGAGGCAGCCATAAGCCCAACCATTATCGGGTGGTTGTCCTGCATCCATGCGTTGCGCATCATGATGTACTCCTTGTCATCGTACGAATAGAAAATCTCTATAGCATCAAGGCGGCGTACAGCCTTAATCCAAATATGGCTTACAGGGCGTTCCAGCGTTATCACGCTCCAGTCGGAAGTGCGGTGAGTGACAACAACACTAAGGTTATACTTTCCGTCAACATATTCAATACCCGCCTTTATGTAGTTCTCATGGTCAATGCGGAGCATCATTCCTGCTTGGTCAAAACGCGTCTTGTAGTCACCGGAGACTTTCACTTTCGCCTCAAACTCTCCGCCATACATTGCATAGCAGAAGGGGGCGTCATCGACAGTGAATCCATAGTGGGAGATTCGCCAATAATCCGTATGCGGTGTGACGAACATACTGAGTGTGTTGCCCTTTACCGACCATTGGTTTGGCTCGTTGAACCATGTCAGTTTCTCCAACGACTGCGCGGACATAGGCATGGCAGCAATGGCTGCGGCAAGTGAAGTGACAATCTTTTTCATAATGGTTTGCAATATTTCTTTCTTTAATGTATGTGGATAAATGTTTTATTTTTATTACCTTTGCATAAGATAAGCTGCACCTCGGCAATTTGGAACAAATTCTATTGCGTTCGGTTTGCATTCTCTTTTGCAAAGGTAACTGTTTTTATGCCACTGTACAATAGCGAAAAATAACCATTTTTATGTCAGACACAGCGAAACAATTAGGACGGAAGCTGTCCGCTCAGGAGTTCTCGGACAGCATGCTTGACAATGCCGCAGACTATTATCGCGGTATTGCGAGGGCGTATGCGGAGACAGAGAATGTCATAGCTGTGCTGAGTGATTTGAGGACAAACAGCAGCTATGTCTACTATGGCAAAGCGGCAAATATGCTTGCCATTGATACTGCAAAGGCAAGGCGGCAAATACCGACAATCTGGGAAGAGGAGATTTTCAGAATCGTTCATCCTGACGATTTGCATCGCAAGCACCTTGAAGAACTGAAGTTTTTTGATTTTGTAAGTTCCCTGCCGATAGACATCCGAGGTGAACATTATCTTCAAAGCCATTTGCGCATGCTCTCAAAATCAGGAGCTTATGTGACGGTAAGACACCGCATATTCTATTTTTGCAATGCCTCAAAAGGCAGTGTCCGTATGGCATTATGCCTTTACAATATTGCTCCCGGTATGCGTTCTGCCACGGAAATCATCAATTCTGTCACAGGCGAAACGATTGATTTGACGGAGCATGATTGTACAGACATTCTTTCGCACAGGGAGATTGAGGTGCTACGCCTTATCGAGCAAGGCATAAGCAGCAAGCAAATCGCTTCGCTTCTGCATAGGAGTGTCCATACGGTCAACCGTCATCGGCAGAATATCATCGAGAAACTTCGTGTGGCAAACTCCACCGAGGCATGCAAGGTGGCAAAGGATTTGGGCTTGCTTTAGTCTCTCTATGGATTTCGGAAGAGGGAGGAAAAACGTGCAAAAAAAACTGCATGAGTTTTCTAATGCTCTATTTATCATAATGTGGAAAATACGGCTTGAAAGAGCCTTTTCTGACCTTCAGCAGTGGGGAAGGTTACCTTGCACACTGCGAAAGGTAGCCTTTTCCATAAGGAAAGGTAATCTTTAAGACAACAAACCAATAGGAAAAACACTGCTATTTGGGGCAAAAAACGCCCGAAAAGTGACGAAAAAAAGTGCTTTTCATGTATATTTGTTTTGTTCTTAAAATGTAATAATATGATATTCAGATAGTTATTGAAAATTGAAAAACCATGCAATATTCCGCAAATTATTTTCTTTGGTCGTTTTTATGCGAGGTATTAAGGGACAAAATGCGGCGAGTTTTCTAATTTGTTACTGCCATTATGCGTGAAGATAGCAATATTTACATGCAAAATGTACGGAAATACATAGAGATGACAAACGGAATGTGTACCTTTGCCACATGACTTCAAAATTTATTTCAATGAGAAACATATTAATGTTTTTTGCCATGTTGTGTTCTGTTACGACTATGGCAAAGAAGGAAAAGAACGAGCCTGTTGCTGTTATTATCACTGCTGGGCAATCGAACACGGACGGCAGGGTGATGAACAGTGAGTTGCTGGAGTACATAAAAAGCAACGGTTTCAAGCACTGCCACTGGTGCTATGGCAGTGGAGGGCAGTTGCGCACTGATGGTTTCAAGCTGTTTTGGCCGAAGATTGTGCATGACAAGAACCCTGAGCGTTGGGCGTATGATGCAGTGGTGTATTACCGTTTGGAACAGGCTTTGCAGCGTGATTTTTATGTAATCAAGTGGTCGCTTGGCGGTACTGCCATTGACCCGGAGTGTGCGAGCACGAGCAAGAAATATTGGACGGCGGACGAGAAATGGCTGACCGGGAACACATCGACCCTTACAGGTGGGAAGTCGCTGCTGAAATCGTTCACGGAGGAGATAGACCTCTGTATCGACAGGCAGTTGAGCCGGTTGCCGGAAGGTTATGACATCAAGGCATTCCTTTGGCATCAGGGCGAGAGCGACCGTAGGGCAGGGACGCGCTATTATGACAATCTGAAAGGCGTTGTGGAGTATGTCCGTCAGCATCTTGTGCAGAAAACGGGAAAGAAGAAATATGCCAAACTGCCTTTTATCTGTGGTACTGTGGCAAGGAGTAACAAGCAGTACAACAAGGATGTTGAGGAAGCGCAACGCAAATTGATGAAGGACATGAAGAATTTCTATGTTGTGGACATGTCGGACGCTGAACTGCAGAGAGACCAACTGCATTTCACTGCACCTGCGGCAGAGCGTTTGGGCAATGGCATGTATGAGGTTCTTGCCAAGATAATGAAACTGAAATAGCTATGTGGAAGGCAATTCTATTTCTTTTGTTGGTGGGTGCTACAGGTGAAATTTCTGCCAAAGCCAAGCTGCCGGCGACAGAGGGTGGCAGTGCACAGTCGGCAACCGTTGAAATTGCCAAATGGAGGCATGGCTGTCAGTATGCCGTCAGCCTGACATTCGACGACGGATTGCAGGAACATTATACAGAAGTCTTCCCTCGATTGCGCGAACAGAATCTGCAAGGCACATTTTGGCTGATAGGTTCTGCCATAAACAATGGCAGCTTTAAGCAATGGAAGACCGTTTCTTGGGAGCAGGCTAAGGAAATGGCTGACAGTGGAATGGAGATGTCGAACCATGGGTTCAATCATCGTTCTGTCACTAAACTGACACCCGAAGAAATTGTGGAACAGGCGCGATTGAATGACGATGTGATAGAGCTACATACCGGACTCAGACCCACAACGTTCTGTTTCCCGGGCAATCAAAAGACAGAAATTGCAGACAGCCTGCTTTCTGTCGGGCGAGTCGGATTGCGTACATTCCAGACATCGTGGGGCGGCAAACGCATAAGCACGACAAGGAATGATTTGATAGGATACTTCAAGGAAGCGGTGAAAAGCAATGATTGGTTTGTGACAATGACGCATGGCATCAGTTATGGCTACGATAATTGTGCAGAAGATACGGCACAGTTGTGGAATTTTTTTCGTTTCCTTAATGATAACCGTCAACTCTATTGGACGGCTACATTCCATGATGTTGCCGTGTACGGCAAAGTGCGTGATAATACAACACTGCTGGTTAAGCGGAAACGCGGACGCCTGCATGTCAAGTGTTCATGTCCATTAGATGAGAAACTCTATGCCACCATGCTGACACTTATTGTGAAGACTGCCAATGGTGGCACGAAGCTCGTGGATGTTAATCCGTTTGGTGGTGAGGTTGTAATCTGATTATTAGTTATTTTTTTTGAGTGGCATTCGGATGTTTCGGTATTGAATATTACTATTGATTTATTCAATTGTGTACAGGTCATTTGTGAAAGTTGAAATAAAAATTGATTTTGTTGACTAACAGAGTCAATGTTATCAATGAAGTTGTTTAAACTAATTGTATTTAAGACATTTTTTAACAAACATGACTATGA
>NZ_SRZC01000021.1 GCF_004792655.1 Palleniella muris
AATTGGCGAATGTTCCGAAATGGCAGCATACAAGGATTGTCATTATCTCGCTCTCAGACATCATGCATTCACGCTTCCTGCGCTTGCGCCCGTCCATGTCAGAAAGGCGCAAATACATGTTTTTTTCAAGTTCTGCGTGCAATTTCTTGGAAAACTCGTCGATAATACAGAAAATTTCAGTAACTTTGCAAGTGGTAATCATCGCTTATGTTTTTAGTATGTTATTGATTTTCACTTACAAATATACAAAATATTTGCGAGATTACCAACTTTTTCGGGGACTTTCTTATCCCGAACTCGCGTAATATTTTGATTAGGAAAATAAATATAATAGAGTGCTATGAGATACTTTCATTTGCTGACCCTGTTCTTTTTGTCCATGACGCTGCACGCGCAGATTGTGGACATCAGCACGGACAGTTTGTATAACAAGATAATGTCATCCGATGCAGACTATCGCGTGTTGTATGTATTCCATGATGCATGTCCATGCATAATGGAAACGCTGCCTAATGTGTTGGATTTGTTGAAGGATAAAAAGAATGCTGAACTGTTTGTCATTTGCGGACATCCCAAGGTTTTTGTGGAGGGCTTTGCCAAAAAGAACAAATTTGATTGCAAGTATTACTCCATTAATCCGAAGAAACCGAGAATGATAGGTCTCTCCAATTATATGGGCAAGGTCTTTGATTTCATGAAGCAACGTTTCGGCGTGAATACCAAGAAAATGGGTGCGTCGGCATTCTGCATCATTAACAGGCAGGGGAAAGCCATTGCACAGACGACTTGGGAAACGACGGATGAGGAGTATATGAGGCTCTTGTCATCTGCTATTTCTTGGAATGCCAACTGATAAATGAAGCAAAGATGTTTCGCAACTGCTGTTTTCAAGCATGCAAAGTAACTATTCTGTAGAAATTTATCCAAACCACAACATCATGAAACGGTGACTTTTGTCCTTTGAAAGTTGCGGTACAAACAATCTTCCAAAAAAGTAGCAGTTCAAAAAAAATGGTCTAAGAAATAAAAGAAAGAGTTTTCATTTGGTAAAAGCTGTTTCTTTTATTTCTTAGACCATTTTTTTACTTCGCTTATTTTCTCGCCTCCTCAATAAGATGTGTGTACATCATGCCGTCCTGCAAGGACTTTGAGACAGTCTTGCCACACAACAGTTCGCAGAGAGTGTAGGCATAAGGGAATGTCGCCGCAGGGCCTTCACCTGTTACCACGTTGCCGTCGACGGTGACAAGTTCGGCGGTATATGTCGCACCATTGAGGTAATCCTCAAAGCCCGGATAGCAGGTGCAGCGCTTGCCCTTGCTGATGCCCAACGAGCCGAAAATCATCGGACCGGCACAAATGGCAGAGACAAGTTTGCCGGCATTGTACTGCTTCAGTATAGCCTCACGCACCAATGGGTGGTTGCAGAGGTTCTCCGCACCCGGCAGACCGCCCGGAATCATGAGGAGGTCGGCATCGTCAAAGCCGTCAAAGTCCTCAATGAGCGCATCGGCAATGATGCGGACGTTATGGGCAGTGGTCACCTCAATGTCGCCCGTTGTTGACACTATGCAGACATCGGCACCTGCTCTTCGGAGCACATCGACAGGAATCAGAGCCTCGACTTCCTCTGTTCCATTGGAAATGAATTCATAAACTTTTGCCATGGTTTTTCTTTTTTCTTGATTAAAATGTTTAATTTTGCAGTTGCAAATATACAAAACAATTTGTTAATTTACAAGATTTCAGTGAGAATTAATGAAGAAAAAGCTCAGTTTCGCCATTTTCGGCAATGAATACCAGACGAAGAAGTCTTCGGCAGTCCGTTGTGTGCTCTCGCTTCTTGCAGAGCGCGGTGCGGAAGTCTACATGGAACGTCTTTTCCATGATTTCCTTGTTGCAGAGCAAGGCTTGCTGTCCGGTGTGGCGGGAACGTTCACTGAGCTGGACTTTGATGTTGATTTTGTCGTTTCGATGGGTGGCGACGGCACATTCCTTAAGGCTGCCAACATGGTGGGCAGGCGTAGAGTGCCTATTGTGGGCATAAACACGGGGCGCTTGGGCTATCTTGCTGATATTCCTGCTTCTGACGCGGAACAAGCGCTTGAAATGCTTTATTCCGGGGATTTTGTCACGGAAAGCCACGCTGTCATCGAGGCGGAACTGTCCGTGGAGCGCGGTGGGTGCCACAGAGTTGCCGTGGAGCATGCGCTGAACGACATCGCTGTGCTGAAGCAGGACAATGCCTCAATGATAACAATTAATGCGAGGATTGGCGGCGAACCGCTGGTGACGTATATGGCTGACGGGCTGATTGTCTCGACGCCGACAGGTTCGACGGCTTACTCCTTGTCGAACGGCGGTCCGATAATCATGCCGCAAACGGATGTCATGTGCCTTACGCCCGTTGCGCCGCACAGCCTGAACATCCGCCCGATTGTCGTACCTTTGTCGGCGGAAATAGAACTGGAGGTCGAGAGCCGTTCGCATAAGTTCCTTATTGCTGTCGACGGCAGGTCGGAGAAACTTCCAGAGACGACGCGCATCACTGTCCGCCGTGCAGCGTATGATGTGGCGATAGTGAAGCGCAAGTCAAGCAATTATGTTGATACTCTGCGCACGAAGATGATGTGGGGCGCCGATGTCCGCTCGTGAGAAAGTTTTTGATGTGCAGCTGTTATGGAAATTCGGAGTAGGATGATTATGGATAAATCAATTGGCATATTGGACAAGGATTACGCTTTATGGATAAATGACCTTGTGAAGCGTTATCGTGGCAGCCAAATCAAGGCGGCAATAAAGGTGAACAGGGAACTGCTTGGCTATTATTGGGAACTTGGCAAGGATATTGAGGAAAAGCAAGTGGAAAATAAGTATGGCAGTAAGTTCTACACCACACTGAGCCGTGATTTGCGCCATGAAATGCCTGATGTCGAAGGACTTTCAGAGACATCCATTCGCTATGCGAAACGTTTCTATGCCCTTTACAAGCAGCAGATTGCAATTCTTCCACAAGTTGTGGAAGAATCAGAAAAGGCAGACCTTCCACAACTTGTGGAAAGATTGTACTCCGACTTGTTCTCAATACCTTGGGGACATCACCGCTATATCATAGACAAATGCTCGCGTGATTCCGACAAGGCCTTGTTCTATGTTCGTCAGACATTGGAACATGGCTGGAGCAGGGACATGCTGCTCAACATGTTGGGTACGAATCTCTATGAACGCAGCGGAAAGGCTTTGACAAATTTCAGGAACACACTCCCTGATGCGGACAGTGACTTGGCACAGGAACTGACGCGCGATCCCTATGATTTCTCTTTCACAGGTTTGCGTGGAAAGTACAATGAGCGCAAACTGAAAGACACATTGTTGACAAACATTACAAACTTCTTATTGGCGCTTGGTACAGGGTTCGCTTATGTGGGCAAAGAGTATCGTCTGCAAATAGCTGAAAAAGAAAAGTTTATTGATTTGTTGTTCTACAACCTGAAATTATCTTGCTATGTTGTGATAGAAGTGAAAATCGGAGAATTTGATTTTGCCGATGCTGGTCAGTTGGGCGGTTATGTTGTAGCTTGTAACCACCTTCTTCGTAAGGATGGACGCGATAATCCGACGATAGGGCTGCTTATCTGCAAGCAAAAGAACAACACTTTGGCTCAATATGCGCTTGAGTCAAGTAGCCAGCCACTCGGAATATCAGAATACGAGCTTGAAAAACTATATCCGGAAAAGGTTGAAGGTACAATGCCGTCTATCAAAGAGATAGAGGCGAAATTAGATAGCCCAACTGACTGTTAGATTACAATTTGGAAGTATGAGGTAGTGTGGAAAATTTGTTTCATCTTTGGAATCCAAAGATTATTCAGATGTAGGATATTTAGCTGTAAATGTAGGAATATGTTGAAAAAGCAAGGAAAGGAATTAAAAGGCTATATGAAGACAGAGCGTCCCGTTTGGGACATCGTGAAATGGCTGTGGGGCAGGGCGCAGGGCAACCGCCTCCAGACATCGGTAAATGCGCTTTTGGGCGTGGCACAGGTTGCCATGTCCCTGCTCTCTGTCTATGCCGTGAAGCGTGCGATAGACATTGCATCGCATGCGAGGGAGGGCAGCCTTTACGCTGCCGTGCTGCTGATGGGCGGCATTGTCCTTGCGGATTTCGCGCTCGGGATAGCCGGGACGTGGGTGAGGAACATCCTTGGCGTGCGTGCCCAGAACAGGATGCAGAGGCAGATGCTGGAGCGTGTCCTGCGCTCCGAATGGCAGGGGAAGGGTGCGCACCATAGCGGCGATGTGCTCAACCGCCTTGAAGGTGATGTAACGGCGGTGGTGGTGTTTCTTACGGAGACGATTCCCGGCGCACTGGCGACACTGCTTCTTTTTGCAGGTGCTTTCTGCTACCTTTTCTCCATGGACAGCAAGCTGGCGCTTGTCACGGTCATTATTGTGCCCGTCTGCGTTATCCTTAGCAGGGTGTATGTCAGGAAGATGCGCCGTCTGAACCGTGATGTGCGTGATTCAGATTCCGGAATACAGTCGGTTATGCAGGAGATTGTGCAGAACATGCTGGTTATAAAGACATTGGAGAGCAGTGGGCTCATGCTTGGGCGGCTGTCGGAGGCGCATGCTGGATTACGCCGCAATGTGGTGCGGAGGACATGGTTCTCCGTCTTGTCCAATCTCACTGTGAACCTCGGCTTTGCGGTGAGCTATCTTGTCGCGTTCGGTTGGAGCGCGCTGCGCCTTTCAACCGGCACACTGACATTTGGCGGTATGACAGCCTTTCTTCAGCTTGTCAACAAGATTCAGTCGCCTGCCCGCAATCTTGCGCGCCTCATTCCACAGACCGTCGGTGTGCTGACAGCAGCGGAACGCCTGATGGAACTGGAGGCAGTGCCGGAAGAGACAGCAGGAAAACCTGAAGTGCTTCACGCTCCTTGCGGTGTGGAGTTTGAGGGAGTGACATTCCGATATGAGCCCGGCGGACGCGATGTGTTCAAGAATTTCTCCCATACGTTCCGCCCCGGAACTTCCACGGCGGTGATTGGCGAGACAGGAGCCGGAAAGACAACCCTCGTGCGCCTTATGCTTGCACTTCTCCGTCCGACAGAGGGCAGGGTGGCGATAGGAGAGACAAGGCAGGAACTGACAAACCTCCATAGATGCAATTTCGTCTATGTCCCTCAGGGCAACACACTCATGAGTGGTACAGTCCGCGAGAATCTTCTTCTCGGAAAGCCCGATGCCACCGACGAGGAACTCCGTGAGGCTCTGCGGAAAAGCTGCTGCGAGTTTGTCTTTGAAATGGCGGACGGCATGGGGACCCTTTGCTCCGAACACGGCGGAGGACTGTCCGAAGGTCAGGCGCAGCGTATTGCCATTGCACGGGCATTGCTCCGCGACCGTCCGATTATGCTTTTCGACGAGGCAACTTCCGCCCTCGACCCTGATACAGAGTGCCGCTTGCTGGAAAATATCCGCTTAATGAGTGATAAGACCCTGATTTTCATAACCCACAGAATGGCGGTGTGCGATTATTGTGATGATGTGCTTAAGCTTGAAAAACACATTTAATGACCATATAAAAACTGTTTTCCCATAGTAGGATTTGGGCAACAGATATGCAATTTTAGCAAATCGAAGACCAACTGAATTGCCGTAGGCACGGTGGAAGCTTGATTGCCTGCAATGCAGTTAATGTTTAGTGTTTTTTTTACATATTTACAGTGACTTTTATAAAAAATCCACATAAAATTTGCAGATATTAGTTAAATGTTGTATCTTTGCAAAAGAAATATCAAACTAACCTGAAAATCATTTGTCACATTGCTGGGCGTGGTTAAGTCCACGCCCCTTTATGGTAAAACAAAACGTAATGAACATTATTCTTAAAGGAAAAGAAATGTTGAGGGCGGCGGTTCTGATGAACGTTTCCGTCTTTACTTTTGGCATTGCTAATGCACAGTATCCAACAATCCCGGACTCCGTGAAAGCACGCGGAGCACAAGAAGAGGCGCAGTGGGATGCCCTTAATGAGGCGGCATGGGCGAAAGCCGCGCCAAAGGTCATGGAAGGTATATTTCAAGGAAAACCTTTCGTGCCACAAGCTAATGCTCCGGCTGACCTTAAGCAGGCGGCAATCCCGGCATTCCCCGGTGCGGAAGGCGGCGGCATGTACTCTTTCGGCGGTCGTGGTGTGAACTATCTCGGTGTCCCTGTGGAAAGCAAGGTTTATGTCGTCACATCGCTTGCCGACTCCGGTTCAGGCACTTTGCGTGAGGCTTGTGAGGCAGGTGGACCACGTGTCGTTGTGTTCAATGTCTCAGGCGAGATAAAGCTGAAGCGTCCGATAAACATTGTTGCGCCATATATCACTATCGCAGGACAGACTGCGCCGGGTGACGGTGTGGTCGTTACCGGTGAGACTGTGCTGGTTGACACCCACGACGTTATCATCCGCTTTATGCGCTTCCGCAGAGGTGCGCTGGACGTGGTGCACCGAGATGACGCCTGCGGAGGAAACGGTATAGGAAACATCATCTACGACCATTGCTCGGCTTCATGGGGACTGGACGAGGTAATGTCCATGTACCGTCACGTGTATGCGAAGCACAACGGGAAGCAGGACAAGCTCGCAACGGTAAACATCACAATACAGGACTGCATCTTCGCTCACGGGCTAGACCTCTACAACCATGCCTTCGGAGCCTCTATAGGAGGGTACAACTCACTATTCACACGAAACCTATTCGCGAACAACATATCGCGCAACCCGTCGATTGCGATGAACGGAGACTTCAATTTCGTCAACAACGTGCTATTCAACTGGTGGAACCGCTCCGTTGACGGCGGAGACGACAAG
Source organism: Palleniella muris (assembly GCF_004792655.1). Lineage (GTDB taxonomy): Bacteria > Bacteroidota > Bacteroidia > Bacteroidales > Bacteroidaceae > Prevotella > Prevotella muris_A. The sequence goes on from NZ_SRZC01000021.1 coordinate 6,869, forward strand.
TCGCTCTACAACATCATAAACAACTACTACAAGCCGGGGCCGGTCACAGGGTACAACATCAACAAGGCCATATGCTATCGAATACTCAAACCGGAGCATGGAAGGGCGAAGGACAAGCAGAACTCATGGGGAAAGGCGTATGTCAACGGAAATTTCGTGGAGGGATACCCGGAGGTCTCTGCCGACAACTGGAACGGCGGGGTGCAGCCGGCCGGCATTGATGATGTCAAGAAAGGCCAGGAGCAGCCAAAGGGGCTGGACACCAACGACGCTGTGCGCAAGCTCCTTAAGGCGGACACTCCTTTTAAATATAATGAGCCTAAGACAGTCATGACTGCACAGGAGGCTTACGACTATGTCCTCGCCAATGTGGGGGCGACACTGCCTAAGCGCGACGCCGTGGACGAGAAGATCATACGAAGCGTGAAGACAGGAAAGTTTGACTACACAAAGAAGGCGAAGCCGTTCACTAGCACTTACGTCAAGCGCCGTCTCCCTGCAGACTCATACAAGATGGGAATCATAACCCACCCTGACCAGATGGGCGGGCTCCCGGAGTACAAGGGTTCTCCTCGCGTGGACTCTGACCGCGACGGAATGCCGGACGATTGGGAGAAGGCGCACGGGCTCAACCCTGACGACGCTTCCGACGCCACAAAGCTGGCGGAGAGCGGATACATGAACATCGAACTTTACATCAACGACCTCGATTACTTCAAGAAGTAAGTGTTAAATGCGGGTGAGGCTCTGCGATAATACAGGCACTTTACTCATGCGGGGTAGTGCATGTGGTCACGCAGATTCCGCAGATTGCCGCTGATATATGCCCGCTTGCCAATAAATCTGCGTTCATCCGCGTAATCCGCGTGAAGACCTTTCAGAAATAAAAACTCAGAAAAACCATACAGACTGATGAAACTCAAACTACGTATATTCGCCCTTTGGCTCGTGTCGCTCTGCTTCCTTCCCTCATCCGCACAGATTGAGGGGGTGAGCTGCTGTGACTGGATGATGCTCAAGCGCCAGAAGCTGGGGGCTATAAGACTGTCAAGGGACATTCATGCCGACGGCCTTGAGATGGACATGGGGCCGCTCGGGAAGCGCGTGCTGTTCGAGAACAAGTTCCGCACAAGCCCTGCGGACGTCACGAAGTTCAGGCACACGGCCGACTCCCTTGGCATCAGAATCTCATCCATTGCAATGTCCGGGTTCTTCGCCCAGAGCTTCCTCAGAAGGGAGAACTACAAGGCTCTCGTCGAGGACTGCCTGAACACAATGGAGCTCTTCGGCGCGAAGACGGCATTCCTGCCGCTCGGAGGCTCGGGAAGGGAATGGCAGGCAGGAAAGGGCGAGGCTTACGAGACTCTCTGCAAGCGCCTACATGAGGTGGGCGAGATGGCTGCCAAGCGGGGGCTTGTCATCGGCGTGCGCACGGCAATGCCTGCAAAGTTCGGCGTCAGGATGCTCAAGAAGGTCAACAGCAAGGGAGTGAAGATCTACTACAATGTGCAGGACGCCTGCGACAACGGCTGGGACATTGCGAAGGAGCTTAGGCAGCTCGGAAAAGACCGCATTGCACAGATTCACATCTCCAACACAGACAGCGTGACCCTTCGCCATGATCCGGAAGTCAACCTGCCGGAAATCCTCAACGTGCTGGACAAAACCGGGTACCGAGGGTGGCTCACGGTGGAGCGCTCGCGCAATGCTAAGGATGTACGCAACGTGCGCGCCAACTACGGAGACAATGTGGCTTACATAAAAGAGGTTCTGGAGAAGACGCGCAAGGAGCGTGAAGGGGGACGGGGAGAACTGTCCAGAAAAACAGAGTAATCAACAAAAACAACAACAAATTCATAATCTAACAAACAAAAACCTATGAAACAGAAAATGAAACTCTTAGGGCTATCGGTCCTATCAGCAAGTCTTCTCTTCGTATCGTGTGCTCAGGACGGGTTTGATGAAGAATCATTCGAGTCTTCCGTCACGAACACTCAAATGACTTCACCAAATGCCGAGGATGTGAAGACTGCATCATCCGCGGATGGCTCTCAGTGGATTGTCAGTTGGCCACTTGTGAAAGGTGCCAGCAGCTTCCAGTGTACAGTGACTAACGTCACCGACCCTGTCAATCCCGTCATTCTCTTCACCGACAGTATTATTGACGGCTGTACACTTACCTTCCCTCGTGAGGATGATAGCAACTATGTTCTTGATATCCGTACCTTGGGTAATAAAAGTGTGGGAAATACCGATGCAGAGGAAGCTACAAAGAAATCATTCACATCTTTCTTGCCAACATGGAAGGAAATACCAGCCGAAACTGATATCTCAACATGGCTTGCACATAACCCTATCCCGGCAGACATAACTGACGAAGTATGCATTGACCTCGTGCCAGGTGCTAACTACACAATGACAAGTTCTCTTGATTTCGGTACGCATCGTGTGACATTACGTTCTACAACTCCTACACAGCCAGCTAGCATTAAGATTGTAGGTGATGCTTCTTTCATCATTGATGAGGGGTTCACAATGAAGAATCTTAACATAGATGCGTCAGGGTCAGCAAGCCACATGATAGTTGGTAATAAAACACCTGCAGAAGTTAATGTAGAGGGTGGTTATTATAGAGTAGAAAACCCTATCTATATAAAGAATGTCAAAATTAATGGTCTTCAGAAACGTTTTATCCATGATGGCAATGTGAAATATTGTTTTAAGACTGTTATAATTGATGATTGTATTATAGAACATACTCCTACAGAGAAAATTCAGTTCATAAGAATGGAATCTGGTTTTGTCAATGATCTTACGATTCGAAACTCAACTATATGGAATGCTGGAGAAGTTTCTCAGGATTATATTGTTCAGTATCAAAATGCAGGACGTAGTACACGTGCAGGGTATATTAGCAACTCTATAACAGTGTCAAATTGTACTTTCTATAATATGGCAAAGACTGAGAAATTTGGTAATTATGATGGGTTCAAAGGTCAGGAATGTTCATATTTTACCTTGACCAATAGCATACTTATGAATACTGGTGGAAAACAGATTATTCAGAGATTCTCTGGAAATGGTAAGCCAAAACCTGAAAATGCTAAATTCTCAAACAATACATTGTTTAATTATGATATGGACATTATAGAGGAAAACTATCCAACAGAATCACAGGTTCTTGGTGACCCTCAGTTTACAAACCCGACAGAAGGTGATTTCCATATCTCTGGTCCAGCTGCTGCTGCCGGTATTGGTGACCCACGTTGGTTGTAAGACTTAGCTCCTGTACCATTCTTTAATGATGATAGTGTAAATCATTGCATGATATAGAAAACAGGAAAGTGAACACAACAGATATAAAGTATAAAAGCAAAACAATATAATTTATGAAACCTAATAAATTAGTCAGCATTCTGTGGCTTATGATAGCGCTGTTTGTCTCTGTACCGGCGTTGGCGCAGAATCAAGTGACAGGTACGGTTCTTGATGAAAACGGCGAACCTGTCATTGGTGCCTCTGTGGTTATAGCAAACCAGAAAGGCACAGGAACAATCACAGACCTTGAGGGCAAGTATGTCCTTAATGCGCCTGCCAATACAAAAGTCAAGATCTCATACATTGGCTATGAGACTCTTGAGGTAAAGCCGGGCGGTACTGTGAAACTTAAGCCTGCCGACACAAACCTCAATGAGGTCGTTGTCGTGGGTTACGGCTCTCGTAAGCGTGCCCACTTGACCGGTGCTGTGGCAACAATCCCTGTGGAGGAAATCACAGACCTTTCATCAGGCAACCTTGCCTCCACACTCTCAGGTCTCGTTAACGGTGTCTCTGTAAGTGGTGGTGAAAGCCGTCCGGGAGAGAATGCTACTATCTCTATCCGTGGTAATGGAGGCGAGCCTCTCTATGTTATCGACGGATATGTTTATCCAAACGATGTGAAGGTTGGCACATCATCAGAGAATCTTGGTGCTACAGCCTTCAACAACCTCGACCCTTCTGTGATTGAGTCAATCTCCATCCTTAAGGACGCTGCCGCTGCCGTTTACGGTGCACGTGCCGCTAACGGTGTAATCCTCGTAACAACAAAGAAAGGTAAGATTGGTGCACCTTCAATCTCTTATAGCGGAACATTTGGTGTGACTGACGCAGTCGCTATGCCGAAGATGCTTGACTCATACAACTATGGTCGCCTTGTGAATGCTGCCGTGACAGCTAACCCACTTAATACCATCGACAATATGCGTGATATCTTCCAGGCTGACGAGCTTGAGGCAATGAAGTCCCTCGACTATGACCTCCTTGACAAGTACTGGAAGGCTGCGTTCACACAGAAGCACGCCCTCAACATGAGCGGTGCCACAGACCGTGCTAACTACTATGCATCTGTTTCTTATTTCAAGCAGGATGGTAACCTCGGCAAGCTTGACTATGACCGCTGGAATTTCCGTGCCGGTGTTGACGCTAAGGTGACAAAGTGGCTGAAGGCCGGTCTCTCTGTTTCCGGTGACTATGGCAAGAAGAACAAGCCTTTGGTGAAAGTCGGTGGCTCAGGTGCTGAGCGTGACTATCAGGCGCTTCTCTTCCGTCCACGCTATATTCCTGAGGACATTAACGGCAGACCGATTGCTGCTTATGGTCTTTCTAACAGTGCGAAGAACCAGAATGAGCACTACAACTACGATGTTCTCCAGAATGGTCCTGACTACAGCAATAGCAACAGCAACAATATTAACATTGGTGCGAACCTTAATGTTGATTTCGCAGAAATCTACAAGCCTTTGAAGGGCTTGACAGCACGTTTGAGCTACTCTAAGAGCATCAACCAGAGCAAAGGCAACGAGCGTGGCTCTGCTTATGACCTCTACAAGATGGTTGTACGCTCAGGTTCAGGCGAGCACCTCTACACTCCTATCGCAGGACAGGAGGCAGAATGGAATGCTCTTATGGCAGAAAACAACTTCCTTCTCGCTAACAACGGCCAGCCTATCAGCAACGGTCAGGAAGGCGGTTTCCTCCGTCGTTCCATGAACCGCACAGACAACTATCAGTTGGGCTTCAGCATCAACTATGCACGTGACTTTGGCAAGCACCATGTAGGTGCGCTCTTCTCAATAGAGAAGTCAGAGGCAGAGTCTGAGTATGTTGACGGTATGGTTACCAAGCCTTATGAGTTCGGTACAGGTGAGTTCAACTCTGTAGGCGAGGGAAGTATTCCTACAACAAACTCTTATCGCAGTGAGGCTGGTTCTTTGTCTTACATCGGACGAGTGAACTATGCTTATGCTGACAAATACCTGTTCGAGTTCCTCTTCCGTTCTGATTCTTCCACCAAGTTCCATCCGGACAACTACTGGGGTTATTTCCCTTCAGCAAGTGCCGGTTGGGTAATCTCTCAGGAAGACTGGTTCCAGAAGAATGTTACTTGGGTGGATTATCTTAAGGCACGTGTTTCTTTCGGTCTTACAGGTCGTGACAACACAACTTTCTGGCAGTGGCTCCAGACTTACGGTACTGACAAGGATAAGGGTGCCATCTTCGGTGAGGGCAACTCAATCAATGCTGGTTCACACATTGGCCTGAACAAGAACAACTCGGCAGTGAACCCTAATGTTCACTGGGATAAGTCTTACAAGTTCAACTTTGGTGTTGACGCCAATTTCCTTAACAACCGTCTCTCTATCGGTTTGGAATACTACTATCAGTGGGATAGGGAGAAGCTGATGGCATTCTCACAGAGCGTTCCTGTAACAGTTGGTACTCAGTCTGCTGATGTCAACTGGGGCAAGAGCAACCGTTGGGGTGTAGAGCTTTCTGCTACTTGGAAGGACAAGATCGGTAAGGACTTCAAGTACCGTATCGGTGTGAATACAGGTTACTCTGATGACAAGATTGTGCTTCAGGAGTGGAACACAGGTGACCAGCAGTACATGTCTGTTTACGAGGGTCATCGTTCCGATATGGGTGCTTGGGGGCTGCAGTGCATCGGTATGTTCCGCAGCTTCCAGGACATCGAGGAGTACTTCGCAAAGCTGAGTGAGGATTCCGGCACACCTGTTGACCAGTGCCGCTATTTCGGCAAGCCAAAGAATGAGGTTTATCCTGGTATGCTCATCTATAAGGACGTTCGTGGCGGTAAGGATGCCAACGGCAACTATACCGGTCCTGACGGCAGCGTCGATGAGACATTCGACCTCGTTCGCCTGAACAACCGTTCCAACCCTTATGGCTTCACAACAAACCTTGGCTGTGAGTACAAGGCATTCTCTCTGACTGCCCAGCTTTCAGCATCTTGGGGCGGATACAGCTTCATTGACTCTTCAATGCTGCAATTCAACTCTATCTACCAGCATTCCAACGTGCCTTCATTCTGGAATCCGGATGACATGTACTCTTATCAGGATGTTTACGACGCAAGTGGCAACCTCGTTGTTGCAGAGAACCGTGACGCGAAGTTCCCTAACATCGCACACAGCATCAACAGCAAGCGTTCTTCCTTCTGGCGTATCAGTGGCACACGCGTTGCACTCAACCGTCTGACTCTGGCTTACAAGCTCCCTTCTGAGTGGCTTAAGCCTATCGGCATCAGCAGCGTCCGTCTTAACGTGACAGGTCAGAACCTCCTGAGCTTCTACAACCCTTACCCTGACAACTTCATAGACCCGATGATGGGTGGCTGGAACTCTTATCCGACTCTCCGCAAGTGGACTATCGGTGTCAATGTATCATTCTAAATAACGACTACCAATGAAAGCAAATATAAAATATATGGGTGCGGCGTTCTTCGCCTGCCTTGCATTCTCTTCCTGTAGCGATGATTTCCTGAAAGACATGAAATCCTACGACCAGACCACAGAGGAATGCTATAACTATTATTCCGGAGCACAAGGACGTCTCAATGACATCTATAAATATTGTCAGCCTGATGTCAACTCTGATGCAAACTGGCAGTTCCCAAGCACCGGACGTGCTGACGACCTGACAAAATGTACAGAGGAGTTCACCGGGCTTGGCGGCTTTGTTAACGAGCAGATAGAGTACACTTCCCATACTCCTAACGAAGTCCCAGACTTCGGTTTCAAGAACACCAACAACATACGTACCATGGCTTACGGCCGTATCCGTAACGTCAACGACTGTATCGGTGGTATAGAGAACAGCACTCTTCCTGAAAGTCAGAAGCGTGAGCTTCTCGGACAGGCTCATTTCTGGAGAGCATGGTGCTACTATATGTTGGTGAAATGGTATGGTGGTGTGCCTATCGTTACCACAAAGCAGGTTCCTGAGGCAGCATCATTCACTCAGCGCTCATCAACAAAGGCTTGTATCGAGTTCATCTGCAGTGAGCTTGACAAGGCTAACGAGTATCTTGCGCCATACACTACAAACGGTGGCTGGCAGAAGTCTGAGGACTATGGTCGTGTCACTTCAGGTGCAGCCCTTGCGCTCAAGGGACGTGTCCTCCTGATGTATGCAAGTCCGCTCTTCAACCGCAAGGGCGACAAGCAGCGCTGGCAGGATGCTTATGACTGCATCAAGGCTTCTATCCCTGTCATCAATTCTTGCGGCAACGAACTCCAGTATCAGGGTGACCCAGGTGTGAATGCATCAAACTGGGCGTCTATCTTCTCACGTACAGGAAAGGCAAACAAGGAAGGAATCCTCGTTACATTGTACAATGACATTCTGAAAGGCAGTACTCCAGACTACCATTTCAACAACTCATGGGAAGACCTTATCCGCCCGGGCAACGCCCTCGGTTCCGGTCTCAACGCTTCTGCGACAATGGTTGACCTCTTCCCGATGAAGGATGGCAAGCGTCCTGCTTCCTGCACAGCGTACAGCAAGTTGGATGCAAGTGCGGAAACTTATGACCCGAATGCTCCGTTCCTTAACCGTGACCCACGCTTCTACCGCACTTTCGCATTCCCGGGCGTGCGTTGGGCGTTTGAGGGAGACCCTAATACTTCCACTCTCAACAATCCTTACAAGGGTGATGACTATGTTCTTTGGAACTATGTATGGTACGAGAAGGAAGAAGCTCGCGATGATGATTATGGTGAGAACGGCAGTGCCTACGGTTCTGACAACCTTGGTTCAGGTGCAAAGGGCATCTATGTCCGTAAGCGTTCGGACGACAAGGACGTGAGCAAGGAGGGCGCACGCTACAAGTATTCTCAGGAGACAGGTTTCGAGCAGTCTGCCAACACATGGATGGAAATCCGTTATGCCGAGGTTCTTCTCAACCTTGCAGAGGCGGCATGTATGATAGGTGAAATGGGTGAGGCTGTCGACCAGCTTGAGCTTATCCGCGGTCGTGTCGGCTATACCTCAACAAACAATTATGGTCTGCCGACAGACCTTGAGAGCGACAAGGCGAAGTGTATGGCTGCAATCCTCTATGAGCGTCAGATAGAGCTCGCTTACGAAGGCAAGCGTTTTGATGATGTTCGTCGTTGGCTCCTTTGGGACGGCGGTGCAAACTTCTCTCAGGTTCAGGGTGCTCCTGACACATGGATTCTTGGAGGAGAATATGGTGGCAACACTTGCACATGGCTTGGCTTCACTCCTCTGAACGGTCAGCGTCGTGAGAACCTCTTCTTCCGTGTGAAGAATGACATCAACAATGGTCTCGGTGGTGTGACATCGACTTGGACAAAAAATCCGGATAAAACTCCTCTTGACGATCCAAACAACCCTGACCCACTGTTGAAGCATCTCAAGTCAAAGGACATCAAGCGTGCCGACTATGTCCTTGACCTGCGTAAGAGTGGTACTGATTTTGAGAATCAACTCACAAAGCTTGCTGACTTCTATAACAGCTACCTTGTACGCAGACTGCGCAAGGGTGACGGATGGGACCAGGCAACACACAATGAGTACTCAATGAAGTTCCGTCCTCACTACTACTTCCTCGGCTTGGGTTCTGCTGCTCAGAATAACAACAAGACCGATTTTGATTATGTTCAGCAGACCATCGGTTGGGAAGACAACCTCAATGGTGGTGCAAACGGTACATTCGACCCATTGGCAGAATAAATACCATATCATAATACAATAATAAGCTGAGACGACTGGAATTCTCCATGACAACGTGTTTGTCGAAGAGATTCCGGTCGTCTCTGATTTTTTTGTCAGTGTCATATAGCCGAATGTTTGCTTCGCCATTACAGTGGTTAGTCATGTGGATAAAGAAGATTCCTGCGGATTCTTTGAGCGATGCCATTTCTTTAAGTGATGTTGCCAATGTTTCCTGAATGACGGTGAAATAGCTGGTTATAAGTTAAAAATAAGTAAATATGTTTGTATGACAATATGAATGATTGTAATTATTACTATCTTTGTGGCGAAATTAATTTACTAACCAAACCTAAATGAAAATTATGAAGAAAATTTTTACTCTTGTTTCCATTGCATTCTGTGCAATGAGTGTTAATGCGCAGACTGAATCTTGGGCTGTCACAGAAATTGTTGAAGGCGAGACTGTCCTCAAGGCTGATTATGTAGCAAATGCTGATCCGTCTGCAATGTCTGTTGTTAGGTTCTCTACTGCAAATGTAGAAGGAACTCACACATCCGGTCCTATCGCAGGATATAATGATGTTGAAGGAAATGTACGCCCTGATGAACTTGAACCAAAATATGATAATGGTTGGAGTGGCTTGAAGAAAAACAAATTGGATTTGGAGTCAGAAACTACCGGAACAGATGTTTATTTTTACTATGTTCAGGGCAAGGGCAATCCTGTCGACATAAGCAAGGTTGGGATTGACCCTATTTATGACGGTACTGGTGAGAATGCACCTATAAAGGGTTATCGCGCAGATTGGACAAGTGCGTATTATGCCTTTGATGGTTCAAACGGTCTTCCAACAAACGGTACATACCTTACATTCACTTCAAAGGTGGATGGTGTGTTGACAACAAAAGTCTATGTCTTGAAAGGTAACCGTGATGTTTATGTCGTAAAGGCAAGCGATGCAAAGCCTCTCCGTATCGGTCAGGAAATCACAGCTAATGGTTATATCAACAACACAAAGACTGTAATGGAAGAGAACGCTACAAAGGGAACAGAAGGAACTGACGCTTTCGTCCTTGGTGGCGGTCAGAATTTCTGGGGCACACTCTCTTGGAAGGCTGTAAAGGGTGAGACATACTATGTATTCTGCAAGAACACACAGATTGGTTTCAGCGAATTCACATTCACTCCTGGCGATGGCACAGGCATCGAGAATGTTGAGGGTGCAGAGGCTGCTAAGGTTGCTCCTAAGAAGGTAGTGAAGAACGGTCAGGTCATGATTGGCGATTTCAACATCGCAGGTCAGCGCGTTAAGTAATCCTTATCAGCAAGCGTGGCACATCATGTGGTGTGCTTATGAATAAAGTCCAAGAGGGCAGGCTGTAAAAGGCTTGCCCTCTTTTTTGTATGCCATTGCAAGATTGTTTGCCGTTTTATACATTATGTACGAATATTTGTTGTTATTAATGTCGCTAAACAGATACAACACATTGTGATTCATCTGTTTCAGTTGTGACAAGCCCTGTCTTTGTGTACAGTGTTGTATTTCTCATTGCAAAGTGTGGCTCCGCCACATTTGTATGCGAAGCATTTCATGTGGAAATTGTTGTTTTTCAATTATATGTGGATTTATACACCCAAGATAGAAGTGCAATTTCTTGACAGTATAGTTGAAAGAATATCTTTGCCAGTATGGTGTTTGCAGGAATATTCTTTTGTTTCTTTTCTTTCTTCGAGCGATAAAGCAATGTGCAAGCAAGATAAGTCAATTTCTTTCGAAATGCAAAGAAACAGTTGTGTTTTTATGAATTAAAATAATAGAAAACGTTAAAATGCTCAGTGTCCTGCAAAAGGTAACACTTTGCATGATAAAGTGTTACCTTTTGTCGTGTAAAGTGATACCTTTTACAATGCCGGAGGTTAGCTTTCACTTTGTCACTTGTTACACACCGTTTTCCGAGTAGTCACAAGCCATGTTTTTGGCGGTGTCAAAACGCGGTGGAGTTGTTACGAAATGGTTACGAAATCCCCGTTACAATTATTTTAGGACAAGAAATATTTGCCAGTGTCGAAAAAAGTTAGTAACTTTGCAGGCATAACATCAAACTACTGACAATGTATTTTTATTCTCTTGGGCTTTCACACGCAGGCTCCGGCTTGTCGTATGGCAGTTATGGCTTACGTACCATAATTGCAAGTATTCTCATGCTTTTTGCGTCGTTGGCCTCCGCACAGTGTCCTGCAGAGATAGAACCTATAAAGGCACCTTTCGACATGCCGCAGCTGCAGCGTCCGGTGTTTCCGGCGCGCAAGGTGGTCATCAAGAAAGGGCAGAATATACAGGCTGCCATTGACAAACTGGCTAAGAAGGGTGGCGGTACAGTCATCGTTCCTAAAGGAAAATGGCACACAGGCAGGATTATTCTCAAGAGCAACATCTGTCTTCAGGTGGACGAGGGCGCGGAATTGTGCTTCTCCGGTGATGTCAAGGACTATCTTCCGGTTGTCCCTTGCCGCAATGAAGGTGTGGACATCTATGGCCCGGGAGCCATGATTTATGCCGACGGAGCGGAGAATATTGCCGTTGTAGGCAAGGGAAAGCTCGTTGCCCCTTCACGTGATTGTGAACTTCTGAAACTCACCATGGCAGGAATACCTGAGGCTGTGCAGGCTATGCCGCTGAAGGAGCGTGTCTTCGATGGCACGATTCCTACGGATCGTTATGGCTTTGAGACACGGACGCCTAAGACAATGCAGACGAGTGCCGGTGAGCGTCATCTCGGTACACTCTGTCTTCCGGTGTTCTTTGGTCCGATGAATTCCCGCAACGTGTTGCTTGAGGGAGTGACTTTGGAGGGCAGTATCTTCTGGAACATTGTGCCGGTTTATTGCGAGAACATCATCATCCGTGGCGTCACGGTCAGCAGTGCTGGCATTGCGCGCACTGATGGCATAGACATCGACTCTTCACGGAACGCCCTCATCGAGTACACCACCCTCGATTGCGGTGACGACTGTTTCACGCTGAAGGCTGGAAGAGGCATGGACGGACTGCTTAAGGCGCGCCCGACGGAGAATGTTGTCATACGCCACTGTACTGCAAAGCGCGGAGCCGGCGGTCTTACCGTGGGCTCGGAGACGGCTGCCGGAATAAGGAATGTCTACATGTACGATGTGACAATCGAGAACCCTAAGTACGGAATTTATTTCAAGACACGTCGCCCGCGTGGCGGAGGCGGTGAGAATCTGTGGTTCGAGAATGTCCGCATGGTGCATCCGAAGACGCGTGCCGTCTATTGGGACATGCTTGGTTCTGCCACTTATGTCGGCAAACTTGCGGAGCGTTTTAACAAGGACAACAATCCGAAGTTAACACCTTATTTCAGGAACATCCATTTTGATGGCTTTACCGTGGAGCATTGCACGGACTTTGTGAAAGCAATCGGTCTGCCGGAATCACCAGTCGAGAACGTCACTTTCAAGAATGTCTCCTCGCCGGAGTGCACGAGGGTGACGCTTCAGGATGTCGGAAAGTTTGTGATAGAGGCGAAGTAAAGAAAGATTCCGACAATACTGTCAATAATGACAACATTGACAATTCTGACAAAAGTGTCAAAACTGTCATAACTGACAATATTGACATTACTGTCATCATTATAGTATTGACCGAGTGAAAAACAACAACTCTAACTAAATAAACAAATCATTATGAGCTTATTAAAGAAAGCATTAATCTTTTTACCTTTCACACTGGCTGCCGCTCCTGCTGCAGCGCAGTATCCTCAGCTCAACAAGGAGGCTTCTGCAAAGATTGACTCCATGCAGAAGGCTTGGGCGAAACATGAAGCAGAAGTATGGGCAAAATGTGAGCCTATCGTGAAGAAAGAGCATGCAGAGGGTCGTCCTTATGTGCCATGGGCGGGACGTCCAACCGACCTTCCACAGGCAAAGATTCCGGCATTCCCGGGTGCGGAAGGCGGCGGTATGTACAGCTTCGGTGGTCGTGGTGGCAAGGTTTATGTCGTTACCTCCCTTGCCGATTCCGGTCCGGGCACACTGCGTGAGGCCTGCGAGGCAGGCGGTGCACGTATCGTTGTATTCAACGTGTCAGGCATTATCCGCCTGGAGAGCCCGCTGATTGTACAGGCTCCTTATATCACCATTGCAGGTCAGACAGCTCCGGGCGATGGTGTATGTGTGGCAGGTCAGACCTTCGGTATAGACACTCATGATGTTGTCATCCGTCACATGCGCTTCCGTCGCGGCGAGACCTACGCTCATCACCGTGAGGACTCTTTCGGTGGCAACCCTGTAGGTAACATCATGCTTGACCATATCTCCGCAGAGTGGGGACTTGATGAGAACATCTCTTTCTACCGTCACATGTGGAATCCGGGTGCGGACTATAAGCACGAGAAGCGCGGAACTGTCAATGTGACCATCCAGAACTCTATCTCCGCCAAAGCTCTTGACACCTACAACCACGCTTTCGGCTCTACTCTCGGTGGCGAGAACTGTTGCTTCATGCGCAACCTCTGGGCTGACAACAGTGGCAGAAACCCTTCCGTAGGATGGAACGGCATATTCAACTTTGTCAACAACGTAGTCTACAACTGGGTTCACCGTGCTGCTGACGGAGGTGACTACCAGGCGATGTACAACTTTATCAACAACTACTACAAGCCGGGACCTCTCACTCCGAAAGACAGCCCTGTAGGCCATCGCTTCCTGAAGCCTGAGTCCGGACGCTCAAAACTGGACTATAAGCAGTATGGTCGTGTCTATGCTACCGGCAACATCATGGAAGGCAACGAGCGCGTCACAAAGGACAACTGGGACGGTGGTATACAGGTTGAGTCACAGCCTGACACCAAGGGCTACACAGAGCAGATGAAGGCCAACGAGCCTTTCGCTATGCCTCACGTACAGATTATGGGTGCACAGAAGGCTTATGACTTCGTCCTTGACAATGCAGGTGCAATGATTCCTACACGTGACATCGTCGACCAGCGCATCATCGAGGAGGTTCGTACAGGCAAGGCTTACTATGTGAAGAAGCTCCCGAAGGACAATCCTTACGGAGACACAAGCGGTCTGCATGAGAAATCAAAGGCTCCTGACGGCTCATTCAAGTACCGTCGTCTGCCGAAAGACTCATATAAGGACGGTATAATCACCGACCCACGCCAGATGGGCGGCTATCCTGAGTACCACGGCACTCCACGTGTTGACTCTGACGGTGACGGTATGCCTGATGCATGGGAGATTAAGTACGGTCTGAACCCTAACGATCCTACCGACGCACAGAAGGACTGCAACGGCGACGGCTATACAAACATTGAGAAGTACATCAACGGTATCGACCCTCGCGTTAAGGTTGACTGGCGTGACCTTTCCAACAACTATGACACTCTTGCTGCCAAGGGTTCGTTGGATTAATCCGAGCCGCACGTTATCAGTTTGGACATTTACAGAACCAACCATTAACTTTTTATGAAGAGAATATCATTTATTATAATGTCACTTTGTGTCGTTGCTTCGGCAATGGCACAAAGTGTCGTTTTGAACAGTGAGGGACGTGACGCCGAGTATGTCAAGACAATCATTGCACGTTCAGAGAAGAACATACAGTCATTGAACCTTACAGGTGAGAAATTCGAGGCTGTACGCAACATTGTCGCTAACCGCTATTTCGAGCTTAACGACATCTACAAGATCGAGAACAAGGCGGAGCGCGACTCAAAGCTCTACCGCACCCATTTCGCAATGCCGGCACAGCTTGGCATATACCTCACACCTGAGCAGGTCATTGCCATCAAGGACAACATCACTTATAATAAGGTGAAGGTCACTTACGAGGCTTATCTTGACGAGATTCCTTCGCTAAAGGAAGAGGAGAAGGCACAGATTTACGCTTGGATGGTAGAGGCGCGCGAGCTTGCCCTTGACGCCGGTGACAGCAAAGGAAAGCATGAGGCCTTCAACAAGTACAAGGGACGTGTCAACAATTATCTCTCCAAGCGCGGTTATGACCTTAACAAGGAGCGCGAGGCGTGGTTCAAGCGTCTTGAAGAGAGAAAGAAGAACCAGAAGAAATGAAACATATTGTTATGACTATCTGCGCCTTGCTCACTTGCCTTTCCGGCAGTGCGCAGGCGCATAAGCATTTGGAGGGGCTGCCGGATTACAGCTATTGCGGTTACAGAATGTCGGCAGAGCCGTTGCCTGATGTGGCAGTGAAGGTGTTTGTAAGCCATAAAGGTGGTGACCAGTCGGCACGCTTGCAGAAGGCGATTGACTATGTTTCCTTGCTGAAACCTGACAAGGTGACAGGCTTGCGCGGTGCCGTTTTGCTTGATAAGGGTGTCTACGAACTGTCCGCTCCGTTGCGCATTTCCGCGTCAGGTGTTGTCCTTCGTGGTGTTTCCAAGACAGAGACAGTGCTGCAGAAGACAGGTGTCGACCGCGGTGCGGTGGTGTACATAGAGGGAAAGGATGATTTCCGTGCCCTTGATACTCTTGACATTACCGACGATTATGTTGCTGCCGGAACGAAGACGATTCATCTTTCTGCAGCCTCAAAGGCAGGAAACGCTCAAAAGATGCTTATCGTGCGCCCTTCCACAAAGGAATGGATAGAGTCCATAGGGTGCAATGTCTTTGGCGGAAATCTCCCTTATTGGGGCTGGAAAGCCGGAGAAATGGATGTCCGTTGGGCACGTTCCTGCACAGTTGCCAATGGTAATGAGGTCACTCTTGATGCACCGTTGACAGTGGCGTTGGATAGCAAATGGGGCAAGAGTTTTGCCGTTCTCTACGAATGGAAAGGGCGAATCACAAACTGCGGTGTGGAGAATCTGACCATTGCAAGTGATGCTGTCCGCAAGGAATCTGCAGGATCTTCACGCTTCACTGTCGTTTCACAGCCTATGGATGAAGACCATGTATGGGACGGAATATACATTGAGAATGCGGAAGACTGCTGGGTGCGCATGTGCAATTTCCAAGGTCTTGCAGGTTCGGCTGTCATCGTTCATCGCGGAGCACAGCAGGTTACAGTCGAGGACTGTATATCAAGAAATCCTGTTTCCGAAATCGGTGGTCTGCGTCGCCGTACATTCCTGACAATGGGAGGCAAATGCCTTTTCATGCGTTGCTATTCGGAAGAAGGCATCAATGATTTCTCAGCAGGCTATTGCGCACCGGGACCGAATGCCTTTGTACAGTGTGATGCTGTCGGAAGCCATGGCTTCAGCGGCGGTTCTTCGTCATGGGCGACAGGCTTGCTGTTTGACAATGTGAACATCGAAGGTGGCGGTATCTCGTTCAAAAACCTCGGACTGGACAAGTGGGGTGCAGGTTGGAACACAGCCAACAGTACTCTTTACCAGTGTTCCGCGTCATACATCGACTGCTATTCTCCTGCCGAGGATACCAAATCCTATGCCGTTGGCTGCTGGGCTTACTGTCAGGGTGACGGCGTATGGCGGGCAACCAACGACTTTGTCAACCCTTATTCGCTCTATAAGGCACAGGTTTCCGAGCGTCTCGGCAAAGAGGTTGGCGAGCGTTTCAGGATACTTGAGCGCGGACATGACGGCGCAACATCGCCGAGCATAGAGCTTGCTGCAAAGATGGCAAAGGAAGCTCTTAACCCACGCGTGACACTTGACCAATGGATTGATTCCGCTTTATTGACAGTCTCCATAGATCCTAAAGGCGTGAAGTCTGTGGATGCCGTGAAGGTTGCCGAGGCTTCTGAGGTGACAAGCATATATTCCCCTGTCATCACAGCCAACGGAACATTCGCACTTGCAGCCTCTTCCGGCAAGGATGTCCGTCCGATGTTCATGGGAGGACGCTTCCACCGCACTCCATGGTGGAACGGCAGGACACGCTATCCTTACATGGCTAAGGCAGATTATGCCGTGACACGCTTCGTTCCGGGTATGGAACACCGTGGCGGAACTGACCGTATAGATTCTATTATTGTGAACATCAAGAAGCAGGGCGTTGCCGTTTGGAACCAGAATTACGGCTTGTGGTATGACCGCCGCCGTGATGACCATGAGCGCATCAAGCGTCAGAACGGTGACGTTTGGGCACCTTTCTTCGAGCAGTCCATAGCACGTTCCGGCAAAGGTACTGCCTGGGACGGTCTGTCAAAGTACGACCTTACGAAACTGAACAAGTGGTATGTCTCACGTATCGGTCAGCTTGCTGAAGCCGCTCCAGAGATGATTATCATCAATCAGCACTTCTTCCAGCACAACATCATCGAGGCGGGCGCACACTGGGTTGACAGTCCGTGGCGTTCTGCGAACAACATACAGAGCGAAGGCGTCATGACCGGCAAAGGCTCACGTGGCACAAACTTCCTTGAACCGGTGCCTTTCACGGGCGACAAGCGCATCTTCACTGCCGATTTGTTCTACGATGTCACTGACAAGGAGCGTGCACGGCTCTACAAGCAGTACATCTGGCAGGTGCTTGACAAGTTTGCCGATAATCCGAATGTCTACCATTCCATTTCCGAAGAGTTCACCGGTCCGCAGCATTTCACTGAGTTCTGGCTTGACTGTGTGGGCGAGTGGCAGACAAAGACTGGCAAGGATGCACGCGTAATCCTCAATGCCAACAAGAATGTCACTGACGCTGTTATGGCGAAAGCAAAGTATGCTGCCATCGTGGATGTGGTAGAAATAGAGCAGTGGTTCTACGATTCATCCCTCAAAGAGCCGAAATCAGCGGACGCTGCAAATGCGGAGAATCCGAAACTGTATGCTCCTAAGGGCGGTGTGAACCTTGCTCCGCGCCAGCATCTGCGCCTGATCAGAACCGGACAGCCGACATTCAATGATGTCTACCGCACTGTCAGCGAGATGCGTCAGGCACATCCTTCCAAGCCGGTGCTGTACTATGCGAAGGCTTACGACCGCAATCCGTGGGCAATAGTCTTTGCCGGAGGTTCATGCCCAGTGCTGACAGTCAAGGACAATGGTCTCGCAAAGGCGTTGCCGGAGATGAAACCGGTTTACTCATCTTTCCCTTATGACGGCATTTTCCGTATGGAGGGCAAGTCCGGAAAGTTGGTTCTTAACAACACAGATGCAGCTGTTTCACTCGCTTCGCTTATGGGTGGAAAGGTGAAAGGCTCCGTCTTCGTTGTCAATCAGAAAGAAGGAACAGTGTCACCGCTGAAATCTTCCGAGGTTCCGGCTAACACATTGGTATGGATAAAGTAGCATAAAGCGTAATGATTATCATCTAATCTTCTCCGAATGTGTATATTTTAATTGCGTGCTTTGGCAAAGACTGCCATTGCACGCAATTTTTTGTTGATTAATGTTAACTTTGGTTAGCACAAATTTGCATAATTGAAAATAAAATATTAATTTTGCATACAGTTTTAACGAGGGAATAAACTTTTTGATTAAATAATAATAAAGAAAGAGATGAAAAAGTCAATTTTAGCAGTATTACTTGCCTTTGTTGCTTTCTCAGCAAAGGCAGAGAATGGATGTTGTGATAAGAATCTGTTCAATCACCTTGGTGTAGGTGTTGAAGTTGGTACTACCGGTATCGGTTTCAACCTTGCTACTCCGATAGGTAATTATGTGCAGATGCGTGCCGGAATGAGCTTCCTTCCGAACATTAAGGTGAAGGACATTGATGTGGACCTTAATGGTGCGCAAGAGTCTTGGGATGAGTTCCAAGCTCAGCTACCTGTAGGTCATGAGTATAAAGGAGTAGGGTTGCCAGAAGAGCTTCTCATTGACGGCAAGATTTCAATGACTAATTTCAAGCTCCTCTTTGACCTCTATCCAAGCAAGCATTCCTCTTTCCACTTTACAGCAGGTTTCTATGCCGGCAAGAGACAGATTATTGAAGCTTACACCACAAACTGTCAGAAAAATCTGGAGGCAATCACTTACTATAACAACAACTTTGCTCCACAGAACAACCTTCAGAAGATAGGAGTCGAGCTGGGTGACTACCTTCTTGAGCCAAATGGCAGTGAGGCACGTGCCTATCTGAAGACAAGTGGTTTCAAGCCATACCTCGGTATAGGTTCAGGCAGAGCAGTTCCACGCAAGAGAGTCTCTTTCGCTTGGGATCTTGGCGTACAGTTCTGGGGCACTCCAAAGATTTTTATAGACCAGCCTGAAGGACAAGTCCAGCTTCAGGATGAAGGAGTCGGTGGTGACGGTGGTAAGATTATCAAGACAATCTCAAAGATTACAGTCTATCCTTGTCTCAGCTTCCGTATCAACGGCAGAATCTTCTAACGAAATCAGGCTTTTACAAGTCAAAGTTTTCTGAGGCTTAACATTAAGCTCTAAAGCAGCCAAAGCGCGAATTCAACAAGCAAGTGCTTGGATAGACTTATATCCGAACACTTGTTGCTATCTCCATAAAGGTTCGTTTTCCCATCCTTGTGGAAAGCCCATGGCATGTAAATCAATATTGGGATAATCTGCGAACAATCTGAGCAGAGAGCTTTTTAAATCCATACAAGGAGTTATAGTTTGCTCCATATATAATAAGGTGCATAACTGATGGTAAAGTTTGATAGGCTTTTGGGTTGGAGCAATCCAAAAAAGTGGAAGCCGATTTGGCAATTGTGGCTTCAAGGCAAAACGCCTATTCCATATACGGGCATGGTGAGCACAACAATTGCGAAGCACGGTTATACACCTTATCCAACTTTCCAAGTAAGTGTATTGAGGTAGTCCAAACTCTCTTGCCACTTGCTTTTTGAGACGATTGTCCTTGAACAGACAAAATAATTTGGAAAGCGTACCAAACGAAACGACCTCTAATGTTTTCCACACAGGAGGGAGAGAAGGGAAAGTATATTTCTCGGAATGCTCCTTGATGAAATCTTCATTTGAACGAGATACCTCTTTCTTGATATTGTCAAGGCAGCCTTCATAAAAGTCTGCATTCTTGAACAATGATGCATCCATAAACCAAAATGCGCCATGCTCCATGGAAAATATCTGAATCATTTTGGTCCGAAGAGAAATCTCTATATCTTGAATTGCCTTGAATATAAGTTGACGAAGTTCTTTGTCAAAGAGATAAAGGTCGATGGCTTGTTCAAATGTACTACCCAGTTTATAATGATGAAACTGTCTGTCTTCCTCCATATATCGTAGGTAACTGGCAATACGAAAATAACTGATATTGCGAAGCTGCAATTTGGCAGTTGCAATATCTTCTATCACCAGCCCTCTGTTCTGGAGCAAGGCAACCTGTTCATCTACGTTTATCGGTTGTTTGTCGTAATCCATATACCCTTTATAAAAAGCGAAGTCCCACCGTGGTACGCATCGTTGAGAGGCGTGGTGGGATTTGTTGCTGCAAAAATACTCTTTTTTATTGGAAACTCCAAATATTTTCTTCAAAATCTGCTTGTCAAATATGGATTTTAACGTAAAAAGTTCTAATTTCCAAGGTTTTCTCCTTGTAAGCTATGCGAGATTTAGAAAAATATCGTATCTTTGTCCCCGAATTAAGGCGTTCTTTGCATATTGCAAAATACAGAAACGAGCAGAAGTCCGCTCGTTTCCATATTGTTACCTATATTATAAAGGCAAACGCCTAACTTCTTGATATTCAACCAAAGTCCAATTTAGTGTGAGTTATCCTTATTAACACATCATCCAAGTCTGATTGTTCTTGGATAAACAAAAAGCGAAAAGACTTTCTTACAATGAGTAGAAACAAGTCTTTTCGCTATTTTTTATTCTTTTATCTCCTCTGTCTCGCATCCGCTGAAGCCATATTCCGCGACGGCTTTGGCACGTGGAGAGCAGAAATAAACCACTTGCGCCTTGGTGCAGACCTCACCGCCCTGAATCAGTTCGGCATCGATGAACGCCACTTGCCTCATCTGCCGTGATAGCCGTGCACGCATCTCTATCCGTCCGCCGTCAATGGTTATGGGCTTCAGGTACTTTGTTTCCATTTTGCTTGTCACAGCCATAGTGCTGAGTTTGTGGAACACCACCCAGCCGGCAATCTCGTCAAGCATAAGGCAGTGTATGCCTCCGTGCAGCGTGTTCCTCCAACTTTGGTAGGCAGGGTCAGGATTCCAATAGCTTACTATGTCATCCCCGTCCTCAATGAATTCGAGTTTCAGCCCCTTCTCGTTGGTCGGGCTGCATCCCGGACAGCAGTAATCCGGCACTTTCAGCCATGGGTTCTTTATTCTTTTTAGCATTGGTTATGGGTTGTTGGTTGTAGGTTATGGGTTCTTTTGTTTCTTTCCTTGCGGCATCATCTTTGCAATGATGTGCCCGAGGGCAGCACCGAGACAGACACCGAGGGCATTGCATATAGCGTCAAAGACATCACCCGAACGGCAGGTTGTCAGATAAGCCTGTGCCAGTTCCACAAGGCATCCCATGGCGATAGGGCACAGAAAGCCGTAAAGAAGCAGTCTTTTCCATGCAAAAGAGCCTTTATGCGCTTTGGCATATTCCACCCAAATCACCGCTGTCAGTGTGCCATACATCACGAAATGCGTCCATTTGTCCATGAAGGAAATGTTGTTAAGTGGTGTCTCCGGAATAGGAATCATGCACACAACCCAAATGGCAATGGCTATGACAATGGAGAATGGATACTTCCTTGTCACAGCCATTATATTGATAGAGGTCTTGCAATCTTTCATGAACATCGGTTATTTTGCCCAATAGATATAATCTTCCTTTCGTGGTTTAGGCTCCTGCAGCGGTTTTGCGGCATAGCCGAGAGCAACATGTCCTATGCCGATGTAGTCGCCTTCTATGCCAAGGTCACGGAGAATCTGCTTTCCTTCCTCGCTCTCAAACTCCTCTTTGGCGCGGTGAATCCATATAGAATTGACACCGAGTGATTCCGCTGCAAGCATGAGAGTCTGCATGACTATCGGTCCGTCGTACATTGCATTGGGTGATTCCTTTACGAGTACAATCAGCATACATGGCGCACCATAGAACGGGTCTGCACCCGGTGGGGTGGAAGTGACAAGGTTCTTTCCCGTGATGATTGCCGAATTCATCCGTGATATGCGATCACGCAACTCTTTGTTGGTGACGGCAATGATGATCGGGTTCTGCTGTCCGCGGCTTGTTGGTGACCATGTGCCTGCCTCACAAATCTGCTGTATGGTCTCTTCCGACGGCATGCGCTCTGGGTCAAAGCACCGGCAGCTGCGCCGTGACATGATAGTCTCTATAACTTTGTTCATGGTATTGTGTTTACAAGTTTCCACGTTCTTTGTCAAGATAGTATTTGTATGTTGCCAAAGACAGCTCGTCGCAGGCTGCTTCGTCGCAGACAACGATGGAGTGAGGGTGCATCTGCAGTGCGGAAGCCGTCCATTTGTGGCTTATCGAACCGTCAATGATATGGCGCAATGCGCGTGCCTTGTGATGACCGTTGCATACGAGAAGCACCTCCTTGGCTGCCATGACTGTGCCGATACCGACAGTGAGGGCCTGGGTAGGCACAAGGCTCAGGTCGCCGCCAAAGAAGCGTGAGTTGGCAATGATGGTGTCTGTTGTGAGAGTTTTGATGCGTGTCTTTGACGCAAGGGATGAGCCCAGTTCGTTGAACGCAAGGTGTCCGTCCGGTCCTACGCCACCCATGAAGAGGTCGATTCCTCCGGCAGCCTCGATGGCAGCCTCGTATTCCTCGCATTCTTTT
This sequence comes from Palleniella muris, assembly GCF_004792655.1. Lineage (GTDB taxonomy): Bacteria > Bacteroidota > Bacteroidia > Bacteroidales > Bacteroidaceae > Prevotella > Prevotella muris_A. The sequence continues at coordinate 29,586 of NZ_SRZC01000021.1, forward strand.
ATGAGGTCTTCCGCGTTGCCGTTGAGGATGTGGACGTTCTCTTTCTTTATGTCGATGTGTGAGAAGAAGTTGTTCCACATGAACGAATGGTAGGATTCCGGATGGTCTTCGGGAAGATGCACATATTCATCCATGTTGAATGTTATCACGTTTTGGAAAGATATTTCTCCCGCTTCGTATTTCTTGACCAGTTCTTTGTAGAGACCGAGTGGTGAAGAACCTGTAGGGCAGCCGAGCTTGAAAGGCTTTTCCGGTGTCGGGGTGGCTTCCTTTATGCGGTTTGCGACATAGTTGGCAGCCCATTTTGACATTGACTCGTAGTTGGGTTCGATAATGACTCTCATTGTTTTTTCTTTTTGTTGGTTATTACTTGGCGTATCCTCACCATGGCAGTTCATAGGGGATGAATGTCATCCGTACACTCTCTTGCATTTCTGGTGCAGGACTATGCATACTGACTTTTGTCTTGCAAAAATACGAATAATTTTGGAAAAACTCTCCATGTCTTCTTGTTTTTTTATTTGTGAAAGTGCTTTTTCTTGCGTTTTGTATATATATTGCTGTAATTTCAGCGACTTTAGGGGGTGTTGCCTAATGTGTTGTTTGCAGAGAAAACGCATTGTGCCATGTAATCGGAATAACAGTTTACTGATGTATTTGTCGATATGTCAAGGAAAAATGCTTGGCAGTGTGCAAAGTGTCAGGTAAAGAGTTGTTTTGTGTGAACTGAAAATCTAACGGATGTTAAAAGACCATTGATATAGTGAAAGGTAACATTTTGCATTGCCAAAGGTAATCCTTCGCGAAGTCAAGTGTAACCTTTTACGGTGCAAAAGGTTACCTTTCATTTTGTCATTTGCCATGCTGTGACTTTTTGTTGTTGGTATACGGAAAAATAATAGGTGACACTTTGCGAACAAAGTATCACCTATTTGGGGTGGCAAGAATATTCTTGCCGGATTGTAATGCAATGTTGTGGAAACTTATTTTGTCACACCGAAGTCGGCTTGCTGGTCCTGAACTTCCTGCAACATGCGCTGCTTCTCCTCGTCGGAGATTTGCTTAGAGCTTGAGTTTGAGGACGATGCGCTGCCCGAAACTTTAGCCTTGCTGCTTGCATCGATGCCCAGTCCGCGCACGAATTGGCAGTCGGCAGGTACGGATTCCACCTCAAGGTCGCAAGGAGTAGGGGAGTGTGTGCCCGGATAAAGCACGTCGGCATGTATCTTTATCTTGCCCGGAGTGGTTGTGCTGCGCAGGAGTATCGGTGCACTTCCCCATTCTGCCTGACGCGGATTGGCACCTATATCGGTGCCGTCGCCGATGATTTCGGCAGGACCTTCCACCGTGAACTTAATCTGTTCCTTAGCCAGACGGCGCACATTGCCGCTGTCGTCGGTCACTTCGCATACCACAACGATGAAGTCTGAGCCGTCGGCGACAAGTTTTCTGTCACGCTCATCGGCGTACATGCGCAGTTTTGTGCTGCGGCGTGAAGGCATTCTCTTCGTTGTTGCGACAACCTTTCCGTTGATAATACCCTCTGCCACGAGGTTCACTTTCTGCCAGTTGCGCTGCTTGTAGGAGTACTCGCGTGCCTGCCAGAAGTCCCAAACATCCTTGAAAACCACCGGTGCGTTGTACGGACGGTCAGCCTCGCCGTACTTTTCCACAGGGAGTGTCCATGATTTCTCACCGTCAAAGATTGACAGACGGACACTGTCGCAGTTGGAGAACACCACCACATCGTTCTCGGAGAACTGTCCCATCTCATGAGCGATGTAGACCATCGGCTCGCCTTCCGTCACAGGAATCTGTGAGTTGAACATGTAATAGGATGTCTTTGGCTGACGGAACGCATCAAAGTTTCCACCCCAATATGGGTCAGGATGATAGCCACGCTGGTGGTCGAACGGATGCCATTGGCATCCTCCGAGGAACAGTCCGGTGGTGCGATGCTGGTCGCGTGTGGTGTTGGAGAGTGAGAGAGCCTGCTTCAACTGTGGTATCTCGCCCCATGAACGGCTTGCGCGGTTGAGGTTGTTGTGAGCATACCAGTCATCGACAAGTTCGCCATATTCGCGTGTGAGCATGTTTTTGTTCAACTGCTGCGCCTTGAGTTCGAGACCGTCTGTCTTCTCATCGTCACCCGGCCATGCGTAAACGACATCATAGTTCTCAAGTACGCCCGCACTGTGAAGGTCGGCAGCAGCGACAGGGCGGTAAGGATAAGGGTACTCGTCCTTGGTAATCTGCAAGGCTTCGAGTGCGAACTTCTCCGGATAGCGTGTCTCGTTGAGGATTGGTTCCCACATGAGGACACACGGATGGTTGCGGTCGCGGCGTATGATGTCGCGAGTATTCTGGTGTACAAGCTCGGCAAATTTCGGGTCTTTGTTCCAATACTGCCAGCCCGGAGTTGCCACAATGATGAAGATTCCGAGTTCGTCGCAAGCGTCCATAAACGCCGGATCCTGCGGATAGTGTGCCACACGGATGAGGTTGAAGCCACAATCCTTCAGTCGCTGCACGTCACGACGCTGCTGAGAGTTAGGCAGGGCGTTGCCGACATAGGCAAAGTCCTGATGGCGGTTTGCGCCCATAAACTGGCGGTAACGCTTGCCGTTGAGCCAGAAACCGTCCTTGCCCTTGAACTCAAAGCTGCGGATGCCAATCTTTGTGTCGCGCTTTTCGGTCTCCTTGTTGGCAAGAACCTGTGTGCGCATGGTGTAGAGATAAGGATTCTCAGGTGACCAAAGATTTGGTTTTTGAATCTTTGCGCCCTGTTTTATGGTCTTGCTTCCCTTGGCAGGGATTGTGACTTTGCTTGTCCAAGTCTTTATCTTCTTTCCCGCAGCGTCAAGGAGAGTGTTTGTGACGGTAACGGTCTGTGGCTTGTTGAGTGAGTTCTCAACATCAGTGTTGACATAAACCTCCGCGCTTTTCTCTGATATGTTTGCATAATGGACGAAGATTCCGCCACCTGCCACCTCGCCTTTCTCAACGGCATCGGTGATGTGTACGGCAGGCTGCTCTATGAGCCATACGTCACGATAGATACCGCCATGGTAGCAGAAATCGAGAGTCATCTGCTTCTTTCCCGGAGGATAGGACTTGTCGTCGGAGTTGTCTGTCATCACAGCGATGAGGCATTCGTCGCCCGCCTTTACACCGGCAGCCGTGAGGTCAATGGTTATAGGCAGGTAACCGCCAAGATGCTCCTTGACAAGTTTGCCGTTCACGTAAATGTTCTGTTTGCCCATGATTGCCTCAAACTGCAGGGAGACAGTGCCGTTGGTGTATTTTGTGGCAGGCATCCGGAAGCGTTTCCTGTACCATGCGACGCCCTGATAGTTGCGGTTTCCGCTGCCTTCTGCCGGCATAAGCTGCACTGTGTGGGGCGTGGAGACCACCTCCCATTGGCTGTCATCGTAGTTTACGGCTTCTGCGCCTTTTGCTTCTCCTCGGTGGAAACGCCAGTCGAGGTTGAAGTTCCATACCTGCTGTGCGAAGCCCGGCAGGATGTTCATGGCTAAAAGGAGAAGGATGAATGATAGTCTTGTTCTCATTTTCGGTTGTTGGTTGTAGGTTTTTTGTTTTTGCAGTATTGTCATTAATGTCAATATTGACAGTATTGTCAATTCTGATTAAAGCCGGAAATGCTTTATCTCTGCTTGTCGTAATCCTTTGTTTCAGTGGTCTCTGTCTTGCGTTCCTCCACTGGCCAGTTGTCTGTGCGGAACGAAGAGAGCGGCAGGCCGTCACAGAAGAGGTCGCCCTCACACCAGTCTTTGAACGCATAGCGTACTGCCACAGGGTTCTTTACCTCAGGGGAATAGACGGCAAGGAACTTTCTTTTGTGCAGTTCCACTGTCGCAGGGTGGAACACACGGTCCTCGCCGGCAATCTCGAAGAGGTGGCTTGTGAACGAACTGTTTGCACCATAGAGGTTCATTTTGTCACGCTCGAACTCAAGGATTGCCTTTCCGTTCTCGACGGTCATGCTCTTGTAGCGTGCCGATTCTGCCGTGATGCCCTTCCAACCGTAAGTCTTCACGAGGGCAAGCATGGCAAGGCGTTCGCCTGCAACGCTCTTCTTCGGTGGATGGATGCCTTTCTCTATGCCGGCATCCATGAGCACAGCCATGCCTGCATTGGGGATTTGCGTCTCGGCTATGTACTGCTGCTCACGGAGAAGTGCAGAGTTCACTGTCCAGTTGATGATGCTGTAGTCGTACGGTGCTATCTGGCAATAGTAGAAAGGGAACTCGCCGATGCCCCATTTGTCGCGCCAGCAGCCAACCATAGTCTGCAACTGCTGTGCGTAATCCTGATAGCGTGGCACATTGTCCTCACCCTGATAGAAGATTGCACCCTTTATTCCGTAGCCGATGACAGGGTTAAGCATACCGTTGAAAAGCACTGTCGGCTGACGGTTTTTGGACTTTATGTCCGATGGTTTGTAGGGGATTTGGTAAGGGGACTTCTCTGTCACGAAAGGTTTTACATACTCGCGTGCAATCCAAGACTCACAAGAAGAGCCGCCCCATGCCGTAACGATAAGTCCGACAGGCACATTGAGAGTGCGGCGCAGCTCACGTCCGAAATAGTAGGCTGTGGCAGCAAAGTCGCGTATTACCTCAGGTTCAGAGGTCTTCCACTGACCTACTGTTGTGTCGGTAGGCTCCACACGGCTGATGCGTTTTGACTGGAAGACGTGCAGAAGAGGGTCTGTGGAGTGGAGAATGTCTGTCGGTCCGTTCTCAATCGGCTGTGAAGGGAAGCCCTTCATAGGCATTTCCATGTTCGACTGTCCGGCACATATCCACACCTCACCTATGAGCACGTTGTCGAAAGTGAGTGTCTCGCCGTCGCTGACGGTCACGCTGTACGGTCCTCCTGCCTCAGGAGTGGAGACCGAAACGTTCCATTTGCCGTCGCTGTTGGCAGTGGTGCGGTAAGTCTTTTTGTTCCATGAGGTAGTCACCTTGACGGTCTTGCCAGCATCGGTGGTGCCCCACAGTTTCACGTTTGACTCACGTTGCAGTACCATTCGACTGTCAAAGATGGTCGGCATCCATATCTTTGCATGGGCGATTGTCGCCATGCAGAATGCCAGGAAAAGTAATGTTGTAAGTTTTTTCATTGGTTATGTTTATTTGATAGTTACAGGTCCGAGGAGTCCGGCAGGGAGAAGATGAGGCTTGTCCATACGGTATTTGGCGTTTGTCCATATACCATCATACGGTGCTTTGCCCTCGTCCATGCCGCGGAGAGCGTTTGCCCATGTGTTCACGACTTCTATTTCGATGGTGTTTACGCCCTTTTTCAGAGCCTTGCCGATGTTCGCTTCGTAAGGTGCTGTCCACACAATGCCGCAGTCGATGCCGTTAACCCAAACGTGGGCGATGTTTATCACCTTGCCGAGTTGCAGTTTCTCGTTGCCTGAAGGTTTCTTTTTCAGTTTTACGGTTGTGGAGTATTTGCCGTGTCCGGAGAAGTAACGGAGGTTTCCTTCCTCAATCTCTGTCCAGCTCTTCAATGCGTCGAGCGTCATGGTTGCTCCCGCTTCCTTCAGTGTAAGAGTGTAAGGATTGGTGAGAGCGATAGGTTCTCTTTCCGGTTTTGCTGTCACTTCGGTCTTCTCTGCAGGCTGTTCAGGCAGGCAGGAGAGCATCTCTGCGATGCTGTTCTTTGGGAAAAGAACGAAGCAAGAGCCATTGGCAGGGAGAGAGATTGTCTCCGATGACCATGCAGAAACAGTGTTGTCAACGGCATTATATATATAAGGTGTACCGTTGGCGGTGTCACGGAACTGCGCCGTGAATGTCACATCCCCGTTCTTTTGGTTAGAGATGAAATATATTTCGCCATTATTTGCGCTACGGTGTGTATATGCTATGCCATTCGGAAGCACTGCATCACGCTTCAGACCGTAACGTGAGAAATCATCATCCGTAAAGGTCTTGTCAATGACTGCCACACCCGCCTTGCGGAGTTCCTCAATCTTAGCCTTTGCTTCCTTGCCGATTATGCCGTCAGGGTTCATCGGACGCACGCCGGGAACTACCACAATGCGGTACTTTGCACCACCCGGCAGCACCATGCAACCGTCCTTTGCCGTTGCAAGGTTAAGCAGAACATCAGGGTTGAAAGAGTCATACTGATAGCCACGCATGCAGTTCGCCCAGTCTTTCGGGTCAACAATGCCTGCAGAATGGTTAACACCGACAGGGCTGACCTCCATCGGCTGTCCGACGTTTGCAAGTCTTTTCGCCTCGGAAGCGACACGCTCCTTACCGAAAATGCCGGGCAGCATGCTCACAAGACGCTCAGGAAGGACAGAGCGGCGAGGCATTTCGTCACCGGTATATACGGCGATGTCCTGCACGGGGCGTCCCTGCTGGAGGAGTGCGGAGCAGCGTGTGATGTAGTCAACGAAAGGTTTTGCCTCCGGCATCCATGTCTGGTCGCGCTGGAAGAACAGACCGATGCCGTCAAGGGTCATGCCCGGTTTTTTGTCCATCCATGGGTTATGGGTGTTCACATGGAAGAAGAGACGGTTCATACCAAGGGCGAAATTGCGGTCGAGGAGTGTCTTTATGGACGCCGGATCCTCATCCCATACGCCGCGAACCTCCGTGAATCCCTCCGCCTGCACTATGTTTTTGCCATAGATATGCGCACCAGAGATGGCGTCAAGCATATCATTTGGCTTGTCATGTGTAGGCGAATTGAGCCAATATTCTCCCATTGGGAAGTCGGCATACTTATAGTGGTCGAGTCCGTCTGCCACCATTGTCGGCGCAATGCTCTCGGAAGAGAACTGCATTCCCATCTTGTGGGCACGCTCTCTGACAGTTGTGAAGAACACATCATGGATGAGTTCGTTGATGGTAAGTCGCACATCGCGCAGCACACGCTCACTCTCGCTTGCGCTGACAACAGGGATTCCGGCGAACAACGGCAGCCAACGCTTGATGTCATAGCCGCGGCGTGCGCGGAACTCCTCTGCGAAATTCGTTGACCAGTTCTGGCATCCGCACTCCCAAGAGTCCACATGCAGATACTTGACAGTGTTGCTGTGCGGCAGTTCCATGAACTTGCAGAACCAGTTGTCGACAAGTTTGTTGACGGCAGCCTTTGAGAATTTGTCACACTCAAGACCTTTTCCTCCGCCTGCAGTGGCATTCATCTGCCCTGTTGAGCAGTGTCCCATACGGATGATATGGTAAGTTCCGGGACAGTTTGCCGGTATGCTTACAGTGCCGTCCTCACTCATTTCCAACGGAATTATGTCATAGAGAGTAGGACAGAACTCAGCAGGCACCTGCTTGTCGGTAGTCTCTTCCGCCACGCGCCATGCATAAGCAGCCTTTCCCTCCCATTGGTGAATCTTAGGATTCTGGAAGAAACGGATGCCTTTCAGTCTAAGTGTCGGCTTCCATTTTGCAGCATCGAGATCCTCAGAACCCGGTTCTGTGCCGTCCGGAGACCAGCTGAAACGCAGCGTAAGAGGAGAGTTTGCGTTGTTCTTTATGTATTCCGGCAGTGTGAATGTTGCAGCAGCGGCAGTGTTCTGCCAGCCCTGACGTGCCGGAGTGAATGTCGTGATGTAGTTAAAAGTCTTTCCGTCAAGACTGTATTCCACCTTCAGGCGCTGATTTTGAATATTTGTGCCCGACGGAGTGATTTCCACCGTGCGCACAACAGTGCCGTTAGGGAAATCAAAAGAGAATGAACAAGGCGCATTTGCACGTATGATGTTCTTCTCATCCGACGTCACACCATCCGACATAGCCATATTTGTGGCTTTCACCTCGTCCACCTTATGCTTGATAGGCACAGCAAAAGCAGCGATGTCCTTATAGCCCTCGCCTTTATAAGCGTCAAGTCTGAACTTGTAAGGAGCCGCCATTTTAGCTTTTTTCCCATATTTCTTAGAAGCCTTGGCGTTGCTTTTGTCCATGCCAACCTCCACGATTTCCTCTGTCCATACCACCTTCTGCATGGATTCTTCCGGTGTAAACCACGGTCCTCCGGCAAGGGCGAAGCCGTCACAGATATGTATGCCCAGTTCCAGACCGAGCGAATCACACTGTTGCATGGAATATCCCACCATGTCCCAGAACGCCGGTGTCAGCTGGTTAGCCTGTCCGTTGTACTCCGGTCTTCGCTCCGAACTGTAGATAGGCATGAGATATGTTCCGCGCAGTCCTGCGTCCTTCATTGCCACGAGGTCAGCCTGTATGGCAGGTTTTGACACCGCTCCGTACATCCAGTACCAGAAGCAGAACGGTGAATAGGTTCGTTGTGCCATGCAGCTCGATGTTGGCATTGCCGCAATGGCTGTCGCTATGATAGCGAGCAAGAAATGTTTCTTCATGATTATGTTATTATTGTTTTACTGCTTCAACCATCAGGTTTATCGCCTCATTCACCACAGAGCGCGGACAAGCGATGTTCATGCGCATATAGCCTTTGCCGAGACTGCCGAACATGTCTCCACTGTTGAAGGCGAGATGCGCCTTGTCGGCAAAGAAACGGACGAGTTCCGACTGCTCTTTCATACCCTTTTCCTCCATCAGTTTGCGGCAATCGAGGAACACAAGGAAGGACGCTTCCGGCTTTATCGGTGTTATTTGAGGACATTCCTCGGCAAGTCTTGCGCAGAGAAGGTCGATGTTTTCTTCCACATAAGCAAGCATCTCCCTGCGCCATTCGTCACCCTCCTCACTGTAGCAAGCTGCCACACAGTCGTAAGCAAACACATTGCCTGCATCCTGGTCAGTGCCCCAAATGTAGCCAAAATACTTCTCTCTGATGTCAGGATTAAAGACAATCGCCTGCGCAGCGACCACTCCCGGCATGTTGAACACCTTCGACGGAGCCTGCAAAGTGATACTGTTCATGCGCGCATCTTCACTCACTGTGGCAAATGGGATGTGTTTCCTGCCGTGAAGAACCATGTCGCAATGAATCTCATCGCTTATGACAAGCACACCTTCTTCGGCACAAATCTGCGCGACAGTCTGCAAATCTTCCTTCGACCAGCATATTCCGGCAGGGTTGTGAGGGTTGCAGAGAATCATCATTTTGCAGCCCTCTATGTCCTTGCGGAGCTGCTCAAAGTCCATCTCAAAGCTGCTTCCCACCCTGCGGAGCGGTGACATCACCACCTTTCTGCCTGTCGCTTCGGGGACAATGCGGAAAGGATGATACACCGGCTGCTGTATGAGAATCTTGTCATTCTTCTCCGTAAACACCTGCACTGCAAGCAGAATGCCGGCGACAACGCCCGGGATGTAGTTGACATTCTCATTGGTTATCTCCATGCCGTAATGCTCTTTTGACCAGCGGCATATAGAGTCATAGTACCTGTCGTGTGTGCATGTGTAGCCAAGAACACCCTGATTGGCGCGCTTCTCTATGGCTTTCACGACAAAAGGAGGCGTGCGGAAGTTCATGTCTGCCACCCACATAGGCAGCACATCGTCCCTTCCGCAGATGTCCTTGACGTATTTCAGTTTCATGCTGTCTGTCCCTTCGCGCGGGACAATCTCATCGAAGTCGTATTTCATAATGTTTGTTAGTTTGTTTTCTCTGTTAGTATCGTGTGCCGCAAGGCAGGAAAATCATGGCAGCAAGTCCTTGTGTATGTTGCGCATGGAGTTCCAAAGACTGTAGCGCGCCTCCGGATTCATCTCCTCCAGCCTATGGAACATCTCTGTCATGCTCTGCCTTCTCGTGACCTGTTCGTAAGGACAGGCGGTTTTCAGCTTCTCAAACCCCTCAGTCTCAGCCACGGTGGTGATGAGATTTTCCGGCACAAGGCATAGCGGACGGATGACAGTGACAGGATAATGTTCCATGGTCAGCCGTGGCAGCATGGTCTGTATTGACCCTTCAAAGGTCATGTTCATCAGCAGAGTGACAAGGATGTCGTCCTGATGATGTCCCAAAGCGATCTTGTTGAAGTCGTTTTCCTTGGCAAAAGAGAAGAGAGTTTTTCGCCTCGCCCATGAGCAAAGGAAGCACCGAGGCTTCTTGCTGCCCTCCCGTTCCTCAAAGGACGCATGGAGAATGTGCAGTTTCACGCCAAGGTTCTCACAGAACCGGCTGAGATAACTGCGGTCAGTCTCGTATGGAATGTTGTCCATAAGCACATGCGCCACCTCCACACTGATGCGCGGTTTGTAGATTCTCTGCTGCCCGGCGAGCAGCCTGACAAGTTCGAGGGAGTCCTTTCCGCCGGATAGGGCTATGAGAATCCTGTCCCCATCCTCCAGCAACCCATACTCGGCGCAGCCCTTTCGGAACAACTTCTGTATCTTTCTTTCCTCCGGAATCATTTCTTTATGAAGCCTCTGATTACAAACCAAGCGTGCATCGCCACGGTAGTGACAATGCCATAGTGCTCCCTCATCGTGTGGAAACGCTCAAGAAGTGATGCGCGGTGGTTCTTCACGCTCATGCCTCCGGCAAGATAACGGCAGAGGACACGGTGCGTGTTCCATGTCGTCATGCCACGCTTCTCACCCTCTTTCATGATGCGTATGCACCAATCGACATCACCCGAAATCCTGTATCTCAGGTTGTATGGTGTCTGTTTCGCCAATTCCGTGTTGGCGTAAAACGCCTGATGACACACCAGCATGCCATTGCGGAACGAACGCCAAGTGAGCTTTTCCGGAGCCTGAAGCCTGCGGTGGCGCAGGAAATTGCCGTTGTCGTCCACGATGTCCGTCTCTCCATACACAACGCTGTGCCCCGAAGGAAACTCCCGAATGGCATCGTCCGTCAGCATATCCCCGGCGTTAAGGAAACAAAGATAGGCTCCCGTAGCCCTGCCGATGCCCTTGTTCATGGCGTCATACAGCCCTTTGTCCGGTTCGCTCTGTATCGTTACGGTGTGCCCGTTATGCATTGTGTCGCTCTGTGTCTTGTATTTTTCGGCAATTGAGACGGTTGAATCGGAACTCGCACCGTCGATTATGATGTGTTCGATGTCGGCATACGGCTGCCGGAGGACACTGTCAAGAGTCCTCTGCAAGACGCTCTCCGCGTTGTATGTGCAGGTGATGAGAGTAATCTTCACTTGTTTTGTTTTCGATAGTTTGATAGTCGATGCAATCCCCAAAGCGGCGGACAATGGCTTGTGTCATATGGAAACCATGTCCGTGCGCTGCAGGTTTGACGAGTACAAAGTTACTAATTTTTTTTTGATTGCCTGCTATTTTTATAAAGATTTTGACATTCGCGCGATTAAATATGTGCAGAATGAAGTTGGATGGTGTGAAGAAATATTTTTCGGACTTTCGTTTTGTAAGCAAAACTGCGTTATGGCTTGATGAATGTATGGCTGTTTGTGCGTTTTTGTAAACCAAAAACAAAACGTATGTTAAATAAGAGGTGGTTTTTCGAAAGCTAACCTTTTGGCTTGTGAAACGTTATCTTTTGCCAAGCGAAAGGTAACGCTTTGTAATGCAAAAGCTAACCTTTCGTTTTGTCAAGTGATTCGGAATGAATGGTGGAATGACGGCGGAAATGTGCAAAACATTGTCTTATCTTCAAGTCTTAACATACTTTTACATTCTTACGTATGCAAACTTGGAAAATAATTAGTAACTTTGCCAACATCATAACCTTATGTGCATAAAGAATCAAACTAACAGATTATAAAATGACCAACATCAAATCACCGATTACCGCCTCCCTGATGAAGGCGGCGTTGTGTATGTGTTCCGTATTCTGTGTGCAGGGAGCTTCCGCACAAGTCTACTATACGGGCACTCAACTGAGCAACCCTAACCACCACGACGGCCAGTTGTCACCGGTCGTTGGCGTGCATAACATCCAGATTATGCGTGCCAACCGTGAGCATCCTTCCGCAGAAAACGGTTTCGGATGGACATACAACCACCAGCCGATGATGGCTTATTGGAAAGGGAAATTCTATGTCCACTACCTCTGTGACCCGAAGGACGAGCAGGTTCCTCCGTCACATACCCTTGTGCAAAGCTCCAAGGACGGCTATTCATGGTCGGTGCCTGAGATGCTTTTCCCTGAGTACGACGTGCCTGACGGATTCACAAAGAAGGGCGTGGAAGGCGTTGCCAAGAACCTGAAGGCGGTGATGCACCAGCGCATGGGTTGGTATGTCTCTTCCGAAAACCGCCTCTACGCCATCGGTTCTTACGGCGTCTGCATGTCCAAGAAGGACCATAACAACGACGGAAACGGTATCGGACGTGTCATCCGCGAGATAAAGGAGGACGGCACAATGGGCAAGATATATTTCATATACTATAACCACGACTTCAACGAGAAGAACACCGACTTCCCTAACTACCGCAAGGGCGACAAGCATCTGCGCAAGGCGGTGGCGGAAATCTATGCCAATCCGCGCATCCGCATGCAGTGGGTGGAGGAAGCGGACAGAGACGAGAAACTCATTCCGCTGAACAAACCTTACAAGGCTTATAACGACTACACGTTGCCTGACGGCAGGATTGTGGCGCTTTGGAAGCACGCCCTGACAAGTGTCTCTTCCGACGGCGGCAACACATGGTCACAGCCAATCGAGCGTGCGAAAGGCTTTGTGAACAGCAATGCCAAGATTTGGGGACAGCGTCTGTCCGACGGCACTTATGCGACTGTCTATAATCCTTCCGAGTTCCGTTGGCCTTTGGCTATCTCTCTGTCTTCCGACGGTCTGGAGTACACCACCCTGAACCTTGTGACAGGTGAGATTCCGCCGATGCGTTACGGAGGAAACTACAAGTCATTCGGCCCGCAGTATGTGCGTGGTATTCAGGAAGGCAACGGCGAACCGGCAGACGGCGACATGTGGCTGACCTACTCCATGAACAAGGAGGACATGTGGGTGGCACGCGTCCCCGTCCCCGTGCAGATTGATGCGACAGCTCACGCCAACGATGACTTTACGAAATGCAAGTCGCTTGCCGACCTTACGGCGTGGAACATCTATTCTCCGATAGAGGCTCCCGTGGGTCTTGACGGCAAATGGATGACACTTTCCGACAAGGACAAATTTGATTACTGCCGTGTGGAGAGGAAGATTCCGGCATCAAAGAAACTCGCCGTGGAGTTTGACCTGAAGGCTTCGCAGAACAATCACGGCAGGCTTCAGGTTGAGTTCCTCGACAAGCAGGGCACCGCTTGCGGACGCCTTGAACTGACAGACGATGGGGAACTCCGCAGCAAGGGTGGTGCACGATATGCGAAATGTGCGGCATACGAGGCGGGAAAAGAGTATCGTATCCGTGTCGAACTTAATGTTGAGCACCGCAATTATACAGTCTTTGTCAACGGAAAGAAGACCGCAACTCGTATGCTCTTTGCTCCAGTGGAGAGCATTGAACGTGTGATGTTCCGCACAGGTGTGCAGCGCACTTATCCTACTGTCGACACTCCGGCAGACTGGGACGGCATACTTCCTGACGCAGGTGAGCAGGACAAACTCGCGGTCTATGCCATTGCGAATTTCAAGTCTGAGGCTATTGTTGACGGAGGAGAGCTTGCCACTGACGGCACTCCTGCCGTTCTGGACTACGACAACTACAAGGGCTATGTCGATTATTTCAACAACATGGAGGACGAGAACATCGTTCAGGCCATTCCTAACAGTGAGGCATGGCAGTGGATGCGTGCCAACTGCCCGGCGTTTGAGTGCTCACAGAAGAATTTTGAGGAGATTTACTGGTATCGCTGGTGGACTCTCCGCAAGCATATCGAGAAGACTCCGGTCGGCTGGGCTATGACTGAGTTCCTTGTACAGCGTAACTATGCTGACAAATGGAAGCTGATTTCCTCCGGCGTGGGTCACCATATCCATGAGTCACGTTGGCTCCGCAATCCGGAATATCTTGACCAAATCATCAACACTTGGTACAAGGGCAACGAGGGAAAGCCAATGGCGAAGCTCACAGCTTACTCCTCATGGATTCCTTACAGTATCTGGCAGCGCTATCTTGTTGACGGCAGAAAGGATTGGGCGGTGTCTGTCCTTCCGTCAATGAAGTGGGAGATAGACGATTGGTATCATTGGAACCAATTCCGTCCGGACATGCCTTTCCCTGCAAAGAAGTCCGGTTACGGCAAGATAAGGAAGCGCAACGAGAAGGGAATCGACGGACTTTTCTGGCAGAGTGATGTCCGTGACGCCATGGAGGAGACAGTCTCCGGCTCACGCACACAGCAGTTTATGCGCCCTTCTGTCAATGCTTACATGTACGGAAATGACATCGCGCTTGCCAATGTTGCCACTCTTGCAGGCGACAAGGCTCTCGCTGACGAATACAATAACCGTGCTGAGGCTCTCCGCAAGCTGATTCTTGCAAACCTTTGGAACGAGAAAAGCAGTTTCTTTGAGACACATACAGGCGATTCACTCGCCAATGTGCGTGAGGCAATCGGCTACATGCCGTGGTACGTAAAGATGCCTTTGGACAATGGAAAGTACGGCGTTGCATGGCAGCAGGTTATGGATGAGCAGGGCTTCAACGCACCTTACGGACTGACAACAGCCGAGCGCCGTCACCCGGGATTCCGCACTCACGGTGTCGGAAAATGTGAGTGGGACGGTGCAATCTGGCCTTTTGCATCGGCACAGACACTCACAGGTATGATTAACTACCTTAATACAGAGCAGACATCTCCTTTGGCAGGTGTGAAGGATGCGTTCTTTGAGCAGATGGAGAAGTACGTTCAGGCGCAGCACATGCGCGGAAAACCGTACATCGGCGAGTATCAGGACGAGGTGACAGGTTATTGGCTGAAAGGCGATCAGGAGCGTTCACGCTACTACAACCACTCTACTTTCAATGACCTTCTTATCACCGGCATCTGCGGTCTCCAGCCACAGGCGGACAATACTGTCGTTGTCAACCCTCTTGTTCCTGAAGGAAAGTGGACATATTTCTGTCTTGACAATGTGCGTTACCATGGTCATGACATCACTATCCTTTACGACAAGGACGGCAGCCGCTATCATCAGGGCAAGGGACTCATGGTCTTTGTTGACGGTAAGAAGAAGGCTTCCGCTGACGGAATAAAGAAGATAACCTGTAAGTTGGATTAATAAGAACAGGATTATTATGACATATCGTTTTTCAAAAGTGCTCTCATTATTCCCTTCTGTGGTGCGGTTGCTTGTCTTTATGGCATTGTTTGCTGCTCCGATGTGTGCCGGTGCGCAGGATGTTTTCTCAGGCGCAAAGTGGGTGGGGGCTATAACAAAGGCTGACGCTCATACTCCTGAAGGCAGGATTTATACGGGCAAGGCGTTGAAGGACGCCCTCCCTCTTTGGAATGCCGCTGACCCATTGTCGCGCCGTTCCATATATGTGGCGAAGACATTCACTGTGAAAAAGAAGGTGAAGAAAGCCACAATGTATGCTTGCGGACTGGGATTCAGCGAGGTGCGTATCGACGGTGAGCGCATTGACGATTATGAGTTCACACCGCTTTGGAGTGATTATGACAAGTCGGTGTTCTACAACAAGTATGACCTTTCCGACCGTGATTTCAAGAAAAAGACACGCATAGAGGTGCTTCTCGGCAACGGTTTCTACAACGAGCAGGGCGGACGCTACACCAAACTGAGGATAAGTTTCGGCCCTCCGACATTGAAACTCCGTCTGCATCTTGTCTATGCGGACGGCACGGAGGAGAATATCGTTACTGACAAGTCATGGCAGTGGTCGCCTTCGGAGATTGTTTTCAACAGTATCTATGGCGGTGAGGACTACGATGCACGCATAAAAAAGCAGTGGAAGAGTGTTGTCATTCAGGAAGGTCCTAAAGGTGTTCTGCGTGAAAGGATGGCACCGCCGGTGAAAGTCATGGAGCGTTTCACACCGAAAAGCATGAAATACCTTTCCGACGCTGAACGTGCAAGTGCCGTGAAACTCACCAAGCATGAGCTTCCGAAAGGCACTTTTGTCCTTGATATGGGGCAGAACCTTGCCGGAGCCCCTGAGATTTCCGTGCAGGGAAAGGCCGGTCAGGAACTTAAACTCTATGTCTCCGAGACGCTTACCCCTGAAGGTGCGTGCAACCAGCGTCAGACAGGACGCCAGCATTATTACAGCTACACGCTGAAAGGTGACAAGGAGGCGGAGCATTACCGTCCTCGTTTCTCCTATTACGGATTCAGGTACATTCAGGTGGAAGGTGCTGTCATGGACGGCGAGCCTAACCCGCAGGGGCTTCCTGTAATAAAGTCTGTCAACTCATGCTTTGTCTATAACTCCGCAAGAAAGGTCTCTACCTTTGAGTGCAGTAACCCTTTGGTTAACAAGACACATGAGTTGATTGACCGTGCGGTGCGCTCCAACATGCAGAGTGTCTTCACCGATTGCCCTCACCGTGAGAAACTGGGATGGCTTGAGCAGGATTGGCTTAACGGAATAGGACTGTTCATGAACTACGACCTTACCGGTTTCGCGCGCCAGACCATGCGTAACATTGCCGATGCGCAGCACTCCAACGGTGCAGTGCCTACGACCGCTCCGGAATATGTCCTTTTCCGTGGTCCGGGAATGGATGCTTTCGCCGAGTCTCCGGAGTGGGGTGGTACGTTCATCATGATGCCTTGGATGTACAAGCAGTACTACGATGACGACACATTGCTCAGGGAATACTATGACGATATGCTCGCTTATGTGAACTATCTAAGCACGATAGACTCCTGTGGCATACTGAAACAAGGTCTCGGCGATTGGTATGACTACGGCGATTTCCGTTCGGGCTTCTCACGCAACACCTCCGTTCCGCTTGTCTCTACTGCTCATCACTACCGTTGGACTGACATGATGCGCAAGACTGCGGCATTGCTTGGCAAGAAAGCCGATGAGGCTATGCTCGCAAAACGTGCAGAGATGATTAAGGCTGCATGGCAGAAAGAGTTCTACAATGGTGAGAATGGAAAGAACCCTTTGCATAAGTCGCAGACGGCATTGGCTATAGCTCTCAACCTGCATCTTTGTCCTGAGGCGGACAGAGCGGCAGTCCTTGACTCGCTCATTGCCGACATCCACCGTCACAATGACCGCCTTACAACGGGCGATATAGGCAACCGTTACCTCTTTGAGGTGCTTTGTGAGGAGAACCAACAGGAGCTTCTCTATAAGATGCTTAACCACTTTGAGGTGCCGGGCTACGGTTTCCAGATGAAGCAGGGTATGACAACCCTCGCTGAACAGTGGGACCCTGCACACGGTTCTTCCATGAACCACTTCATGATGGGACACATCGATGGTTTCCATTTCACATCCTTGGCAGGAATAAACATCAATGGCAAGGAGGTTGTCTTCCGTCCGCAGCCTGTGAAGGACATGCAGTGGGTGAAGGCAAGCACGGAGACTCCGTGGGGAAAGGTGTCCATCGAGTGGCATCGTGATGCTTCCGGAAAGGTTGTTGCGAACTACTCCGTGCCGGAAGGAATGACCTGCAAGTATGTTGACCCTAATTAAAAATGAAACAATATAACCGATGAATAAAAGAATAATATCCGCTTTAGCATTGGCAGTCCTCTCTTGTTCGGCAAGCTATGCGCAGCAAGACCGTGCGTTGAGTGACGTCATGAAGGATGTCGAGAAGCGTTTCAATGTGCGCCTGAAGTACAATGTCGACACAGTGGGCAAGCGCCTTCCGCATGCCGATTTCCGTATCCGCCCTTATTCCATTGAGGAAACTCTGGACAACATCTGTAAGTATTTTGACTTCAACTGGTGGAAGCAGTCGGGCAATACGTACAAAATCAAGCCTTATGAGTACATGCGCCGTCACACAGAAGACGGTCAGAAGATGCTCACATGGTTGTCTTCCTTATATAATAATAAGGAGGAATGGGAGGCACGCCGTGACACATTGCGCCGTGAGATGCGTCAGCGTCTGCAGATAGACGAGTACCTTGACTCCTGCGTGAAGGGCAAAAAGGCGATTCTCTCCAAGATACGCAAGTATGACGGATATACAGTGCAGAACATCTGTATAGAGACTTTGCCCGGAGAACATATCTTCGGAAGCATCTACACACCGACATCAAAGGGCAAGCACGCATTGATTATCTGCCCTAACGGTCATTTCTACGACGGCAGATACCGCAAGGACCAGCAGCAGCGTTTGGGCACTTTGGCGCGTATGGGTGCCATTTGTGTGGACTTCGACCTGTATGCGTGGGGTGAATCCGAGGCGGAATATCCTACCCACCAGACCGACCGCGCCCATGTAATCCAGGCAATGAACGGTCTTATCCTGCTTGATTGGATGATAGAAAACCGTGGAAAGCAGATTGACATGACACGCATCGGTGCCAACGGAGGCTCGGGTGGTGGCACTCACACTGTGCTTTTGACTGCCCTTGACCCACGTTTCACGGCGGCTGCACCTACGGTTAACCTCGCGTCCCATTTCGACGGTGGCTGCCCATGTGAGAGTGGAAAGCCGATTCATCTGTCTGCCGGCGGCACTTGCAACCCTGAACTTCTTGCCATGTTCGCACCTAATCCGGTGCTTGTCGTAAGCGATGACGGCGATTGGACTGCCTCTGTACCGGAATTGGAGTATCCTTATCTGCAGCGCATCTGGGGATTCTATGGCAAGAAGGATGCCGTCCGTAATGTCCATCTGCCAAAGGAACGCCACGATTACGGCCCGAACAAGCGCAAGGCAAACTATGAATTCTTCATCGATGTGTTCAATCTCGATCGCTCAAAACTGGATGAATCCAAAGTTACGATAGAGCCAAAGGAGATGATGATGACAAACCTGAAGAAATAACATCGCTTAAAAATA
The DNA here is from genome assembly GCF_004792655.1 of Palleniella muris. Classification (GTDB taxonomy): domain Bacteria; phylum Bacteroidota; class Bacteroidia; order Bacteroidales; family Bacteroidaceae; genus Prevotella; species Prevotella muris_A. Next base: position 48,408 of record NZ_SRZC01000021.1, read on the forward strand.
ATATCATGTTGCATCATGATACCCCATGATTCATCATGATTTAACATGAGCTGTCATGGCAACCATGCCATGACAAAACCTACAACCCATAACCAACAATCACCAACCTTAAAAAGAAAATATGAGACGACTGACATCATTGTTATTCCTATTCTCCGCTTTCAGTATCGCGCCATGTTCCGCACAGAACATAGAGACGCAGCGTGTCTACATCTCAGGCACCGGCTGTGACGACATGAAGCAGTGGGACTTTATGTGCACTGACGGCAGGAACAGCGGGAAATGGACAAAAATCGGTGTGCCTTCCTGCTGGGAACTGCAAGGCTTCGGCACATACCAGTATGGCATGAAATTCTACGGAAAGCCACGTCCGGCAGGCATTGCAAGCGAGACCGGCAAGTACAAGTATGAGTTTCAACTGCCTGCAAGCTGGGAAGGAAAGCAGATTTTCCTCTGCTTCGAGGCATCCATGACCGACACTTATTGCGAGATAAACGGCAGAAAGGCAGGCTCAAAGCATAAGGGCGGTTTCTCACCTTTCCGCTATGACGTTTCCGACCGTGTGTTCTTCGGAAAGAAAAAGAACCGCATCGAGGTTACTGTCAATAAGGAATCGGAGGAGGACGCTGTCAACATGGCTGAACGTCGTGCCGACTATTGGAACTTCGGCGGTATCATCCGCCCTGTCTATCTTATAGCAAAGCCGGCGCACAACATCGAGCGCGTGGCGATAGACGCACGACATGACGGACAATTCATCTGCAAAGCTTATCTCAACCATGCTCTTGAAAATACTTTCGTAAGCGTGGAAATCCGCGACTTGGCAACAAAAAAGGTTGTCGCCAACGCTACTGAAACTACCCGCTCATCCGATTTTGCCGAATTCAACTTCAAAGTCAATGATATAAAGCCATGGTCTGCCGAGACTCCTAACCGTTACGAGGCGGTGTTCACACTCTCACGTGACAACAAGCCTCTGCACACAGAAAAGCAGAAATTCGGTTTCCGCACTGTGGAGGTGCGTGCACATGACGGCGTATATATCAACGGTCAGAAAGTCATGATGAAAGGTGTCAACCGCAATTCCTTCCGCCCTGAGAGCGGCAGAACCCTGTCAAAGGCAAAGAACATAGAGGATGCAGAGCTCATAAAGTCCATGAACATGAACGCCGTGCGTCTCTCCCATGCTCCTGCCGATCCAGAGTTCTACGAGGCTTGCGACTCCCTCGGACTTTATGTCATGGACGAGCAGCCGGGCTGGCACTGGTACCACAACACCATCAACGGCTCAAAACTCGTTGAGGCTATGGTGAAGCGTGACCACAACCACCCTTCGGTAATCTTCTGGAGCAATGGCAATGAGGGCGGTTTCAATATGGAACTTGACCCTGTTTTTCATCAGTTTGACTTGCAGAAACGTACCGTTGTCTATCCTTGGGCAAACGAACACGGACTTGAAACCAAGCACTATCGCTCATGGGGCGAGACACAGGCATTGCTCCGAGAGCCGGAGATTGTCATGCCGACAGAGTTCCTCCACGGACTTTATGACGGCGGTCACGGTGCCGGACTGTATGACTATTGGGTGATGATGCGCAAAGCTCCGCGCTGTGCCGGCGGCTATCTGTGGGACTTTGCTGACCAAGGAGTGAAGCGTGTTGACATGGACGGCATGATTGACAATGTCGGCAACTATGGCGCGGACGGTATTCTGGGCCCTCATTTCGAGAAGGAAGGCTCTTACTACACTATCAAGGAAATATGGTGTCCGGTACAGATAACAAACCTTGAGACGGCTTTCGACAATGCTGTCCTTAACCTTGACAACCAGTATGACTTCCTGAACCTGAAGGATTGTAAGTTCAAGTATGCTTACAAGAACATGCCACAGCCGGGCGACAAGACAAAGAAAGCGACCATAGTGGCAAGCGGAACTCTCACAGGCCCTGACGTTGCACCGCACGCACAAGGCATCCTGCCACTCCCGCGCCGTGACAATGTTGATGTGCTGGAGGTCACTGTGATAGACAACTTTGGCAAAGAACTCTACACATGGTCAATGAAATCCAATGCTGCCAAGACTCCTGCCACACACAAGGAACTCAAAGCGGCTGCCATTTCCGTAAGCGAGAATGACTACAGTCTTACCGTTACAGCGGCAGGCAAGGAGTATCGTTTCTCAAAGAAGGACGGCAGCCTTGTCAAAGCATCAAACTTCACTATTGCAGGCCCGTCGTTCATCTGTGCGAAACGTTCCGACCGCTCACAGGACGGTTTCTACAATCATGATGACAAGGAGGCGGAAAAGAAGAAAACACAGTACACTACCTATATGGATCAGGGTGCTTTCACCGGCTTTACCGTTGATGCCGATAAGGCAACTGTAAAGGCTACCTACAAGCACGGCTCACTGGAGTCTGCGGAATGGACATTCCTTGCCGACGGTTCCGTTAAGCTTGACTACGCCTATACCTTTGGCGGAGTAGTGGACGAAATGGGCATTTCCTTCGCATATCCTGAGAGCAAGGTCAAGTCAAAGGAATGGGTTGGCGACGGTCCTTACCGTGTTTGGCAGAACCGCCTCCACGGTCCGCAGTACGGTTATTGGCAGAACGACTACAATGACCCTGTGCCGGGCGAGACATTCGAGTACCCAGAGTTCAAGGGATACTTCGCAAACTGCTCATGGATGACCCTCCACACTGCCGACGGCGCTGTCACTATCGAGCCTCTCGGAGGCTTCGCTCCTGCGGCAAAGGCAAAGACCGAGGCACGCCCTGGCGCTGTTGACTACATCGGAGTGTACACTCCACGCGATGGGCGCGACCACATCCTCTACACACTCCCTGAGACCGGTATCGCCCTTCTGAAGGTTATTCCTTCCGTGCGCAACAAGGTCAACACCACCGACCTTAACGGTCCTTCCGCACAAGTGTTCTGGGCAGACCAGTCACAGTACACCGGTTCTGTCATCCTGCGCTTTGAATAAAGTGACGAGATAATGGTAAATATGTCAAAGAACGCATTCCTATAAAAGGAAAATGAACAAGAAACACGGATTTCAGCAGAAATGGACGCTCCTTATTGCTGAGATCCGTTTTCTTTTGCAAAGATAATGCAAGTCGAGTGCAATAGAGCATGCTCTGATTGCCGAGGCGCAGCTTATCTGATTGCAAAGGTACAATATTTCGCAAGCGATTCCAAATTTTATAGGGGTACAAATGGGGGTATATCGCCTACAATGATAATATTTTCACATAAACGGTAAAGCAAAAGGTCACGCAGATTCCGCAGATTTTCACAGAAACAACTATCTCTTCTGTGAAAATCTGCGGAATCTGCGTGACCTTTATTAATAGGAGACAGTTTTGTGCTTTCCTTTCAGGCTGTGGCGAGACTGTACAGCTCCGCATTGTCAAAAGCCACCAGCTCGCGCGGCAGGGTGATGACTTTCAGCCGCTCATACCATATTCCGGAGGAGCAACCCACGTGGCGTTTGGTATGGCTGTTTAGGATATAGTAGTTTGCGCTGTACTCATCCATCGATGCCAGGAACACATTTTTTTATGCGCGAACACTTCTCGTTGATGGCGTTGTCGGCAGGATTTGCAAGGCGGTCCACTGTCTCAAGAATCTTGTCCTTGTCCAGACGGGTGGCAGTGCGCATGTAGTAGCCGGTCAGTTCGTCACGGTAGTCCGCCAGACGCTTGAACTCTATCCCCTCGGGATTATTGAGGAAAAGCAGGTAAACCGCCTTGTGAATGGGCGAAAGCTCCACCTCCCTGTTGCCATAGTCTGTCAGCAGGAAACGGTAGTCGGCAGTGATGTGCAGCCGGCTCAGGTTGCCTCGGGCAGCCTCTATGCGCAATTCCTCGAGCAGAGGCACACCGATGGCGTTCAGGAGCAAGTCGTTGCGCCCGATGCCATGCAGATAACTCGCCATGCGACGGATGTCCCCGACAATCTTGTCAAGTTGCTCATTGTTGTTGTCCATCGCTTATTCTTCTGCTAACAGTGTTTTTGTAATCCGTGAATTCAGAATCCATGTCCTCATACGCCTTAACAAAGGATTCTCTTTAGGCTGTTTCTCCTCTTCCTCAACCACAGCCGGTTCGTCAGGCCCCCCTTCTATGATCAACTGAGGCTCTTCGTCCTCACCGTCCGCAGCATTCTTGTTGTCTTCGGGAATGCTCGGGATTTCCTTCTTCATGGGCTTGTAAAGCAATGAGATGACCGACTCCAGATACTCATCGTCTATGACATCACCCTTGCCGGCATTGTCACCATTGTATCTTTGTTCGTTCAGTGCGTCCTCCATTCCCGTGGCAAGAATCGTCACTTTCACATCATCCTCGAGAGGGTTGTCGGTCGCAATGCCCCAAATGACCTCAATGTTCGGGTCAAGTTGGTCAAAGAACTCGTCAATCTCCTGCATCTCCCGGACAAAGATAGGTGCTTTGTCACTGGCATAGATGTTGAAGAGAATCTTCTTCGCCTTATGTATGTCGTTGCCGTACATCAGTGGAGAATCCAGCGCATCGACATTCCTTTTCATCTCCATGACGCCGAGCAACGCCTTCTTTATTTTCCGCTTTTTCTCGAAATAGAACGGCAGAGTCACCACGCCGACCGTAAGGATGCCCATGTCCCTTGCTGTCTTTGCCACGAGCGGAGCGGCACCCGTGCCCGTGCCACCGCCCATGCCTGCGGTGACAAACGCCATCTGCGTCCCGTCGCTGAGCAGTTTGCGGATGGCTTCATGACTGTATTCCGCCTCCTCCTTTCCCTTCTCCGGGTTGCCTCCGGCTCCCAGTCCGCTCTCTCCCATAAGCAGTTTCACGGGCACACTGACATGGGAAAGCTGCTTGCTGTCCGTGTTGCATGCCGCAAAAGTGACACCTACGATTCCTTCGTCGTACATGTTGTTGACGGCGTTGCAACCGCCTCCGCCGACACCGATTACCTTTATTATGTTCTTGGACTTGTCCTCCGCCAATCCAAAGTCTATCAGTGAGTTGCTTCCGTTCTCTTCGTTCATTGCTCTTCTCGTTTTGAAATTCGATTGCAAAGATATTGAAAATTATCCTGAAAACATCATGTCTGCAAGGCTTGCGGTGGAAAAAAAACTTAGTGAGGTGTGTTTCCTTGTAAGATGTTAATTGCGTAATGATTTTATCAGGCGTGTGTGGAGGACAGCCGCAAATAGTGTGATGATAAAGGCAAGTTTGGGACGTTTGGAAATTGTTGGTGTCATCCGGTAAAGCTTCATAAATAGTTGTGAAATCACATTTTCATAAGAAGTGTTTCGCTGCATGCAGGATATGGGCGTGGTACAGCTGAAATAGATGAATTATAATGTATTGTACATGTTTGGCAGACCAACATAGAAAATTAGAAAACCCACATCGTTTTTAACGAAAATATTCGCATGAAAATAAATTTACAAGAGGAAAACAGAAAAATCGTCTGAATTTTATGGTTTTAGTAATGTGTTGTTAATCAGTGGAATAATGGACATGATGATTCGCCTGTTATGCTTTTTTGCTGCAACAAGTATCAGTTTACAGTATAAAAGGTATCGGTTTGCGGTGCAAAAGCTATTGAATCGCATTGCCAAAGCTATTGAATTGTGGTGTCTGTCCTTATCTTTTGCATTATTTTCACTAAGAAACAGGGTGGGAAACACATATATTTCACATTCCAAAGCGTGTTTTCCCACTTTTTGAGATGGAATGATTAGAAAACTCAAGAGTTTCCGTTGTCAAAATTTTTCACAGCCTTTAACAAGCCCATGCCATAGTGAGAACTGCTTTGTGGAGAAAATGTTGCCTGCAGAAAAGACTGGTGGGGATGTTGACATACTTGCGTAATAATTCTGAAAAACGGACAAATATCAATAAAGATAGGAAAATATATGCCGCACATTGCCATGTTTTCGGAATTTTATTTGTACCTTTGTCCGTAGCATTGCAGCCGTTGTTGGCTTCCATGGCGGCATGATGCCTGGTCAAGAATGAGGTTTTTTGAACGTGTAACCATAAAAACGAGGATAAAAAGGGTTATGAAAAACAAATGTCTGTGGATAGTATGCGTCTGCACAATGCTGCTGTCCGTCTCTTGTGTCAACAAGGCGGAGGGCGACATTGAGGCTGAGACCGCTTCGGGCGTTGTGCTTGTGCAGAATGAGAGTTTCTACGAAGTGGAACTGTCAAACGGCGTGTCCTTGTATTTCTCCGGCTTTGATGACAACGGCGAGCTTAGAGGGCTTGCCACCGAAAAGGACTCTGTGGATGTGACCACCTCCTACGGCACAGGCTTCTTTGTCTCTCAGGAAGGGGAGATTGTGACGAACACTCATGTCGTGTCCAATATGGTTGCGGACAAGGATGTCAACAAGTCGGTTGACAAAGTGCTGAAAGCGTTGAAGATGATGTTGGCTGCCAAGTACTATGAGCTTGACGGAAAACTTAATCAGGCAGAGCAATATTATCTGTTTGCCAACCGTAGCAGGTCGGTGAGTTATGAGGAGTTCTACCGTGTGAAAGCTGTCCGCGATGCCATAAAGGCGCAGCGTGACGAGGTAGGGGAATACTACAATTCCATTGACAGGATACGCGCCAACGATTCGGAGATAAAGTACCATAACCGGATAAGCATTGCTTACAACAATACTCACGTGAAAGGCCCGAAGGATTTTGTGCCGTGTGTTGTCCGGAAGACTGACGCCGAGCATGATTTGGCGGTCATCCAGCTGAAATCAAAGGTCACTCCCGAGGACAAATATATCTTTGAAGTGCCGGAGGAAGACCCGCTTCTGACTTATTCACTTATGGACAAGGCGGCAAAGGAAATCCGTGATGACAAGAACAGCCGCCTGTTCATGACGAGTTTCAATCTCGGCCCGGCGCTTGCCATAACGAAGGACGGGGTGAGGTCGCAGTTCAACACCGGCACGATAAGCCAAAGGACAGGCGACCGCCTTATGTATTCCATTCCTGCTCTTCCCGGCAGCAGTGGTTCTCCTGTTGTCAACCATGCGGGCGAGCTTGTGGCAGTCAATTATGCCGGTCTGAATGGCACACAGAGTTTCAACTACGGCGTGCGTGTGAAGCATCTCCGTAATTTGCTTGGCAAGTGAGCAACATACTGAGAGCCGCCTGTTCTTCAATTTGTTGAAAAATTGCAGCAAGTGGCTGCAAAATTATCTGGCGAAAACATTTGAACAGACATTTTTCACACATAAAACAATTGCGACTATCGATTTTCTCGGACAAGACATAAAGTACCTTGCAGGAGTAGGGCCGAAGAAGAAAGACATACTGAGTAAGGAACTCGGCATTGAGACTTTCGGCGACTTACTTGAATACTATCCATATAAATATGTGGACAGAAGCCATGTCTATGCCATAAGGAACATGGATGGTGAGATGCCTTACGTGCAGATAAAGGGCACTATACGATCCTGGGAAGTCTATGACACGGGCAGACGACAGAAACGATATGTCGCACATTTCTCCGACGGCACGGGATTCGTCGACCTTGTATGGTTTCGTAATGGCGAATATGCACACAAAAATTACCGTCTCGGCGTGGAATACATTGTCTTCGGCAAACCTACAATCTACCAAGGGCGATACCAGTTCTCTCATCCTGACATCGATGAGGCTGACACTCTTGTCCTTAGCGAAATGGGTTTGCAGCCGCATTATGTGACAACGGAGCGCATGAAGAATGCCGGTCTTACCTCGCGTGGTGTGGAACGCCTGCAGAAAGCCTTGCTTGCCAAAATGCCGGAGATAGGGGAGACACTCCCGACATATATCACTGAGCCCAATCATCTCATTTCGAGAGACCAAGCGCTGCGGTGGATTCACTATCCCCATAACAATAACGAGATGCGCAAGGCTCAGGAACGGCTGAAGTTTGAGGAACTGTTCTATGTGCAGCTCAACATCATGCGCTATGTCGGTGACCGCAGGAAGCGATACCTCGGATGCCGTTTCACCAAGGCAGGCGAGCCGCTCCGCTATTTCTATGACAACAACCTGAAATTCGATTTGACAGGTGCGCAGAAGCGTGTGGTAAAGGAAATCCATGCCGACATGTGCTCCGGACGGCAGATGAACCGCCTTCTGCAGGGCGATGTAGGTTCCGGAAAGACATTGGTGGCATTGCTGACGATGCTCATTGCTGTCGGCAACGGCTATCAGGCGGTTATCATGGCACCTACGGAAATCCTTGCAGAGCAGCATCTGGAGACCATACGGCACTTTCTTTCGGGCATGTCCGTCAGGGTGGAACTGCTTACCGGTATTGTGAAAGGCAAGCGACGCAAGGAGGTGCTTGAAGGAATCGCCACGGGAGAAGTAGACATTGTCGTGGGCACACATGCCGTTATCGAGGACACTGTGGTGTTCCGCCGTCTGGGACTTGCCGTTATTGACGAGCAGCACCGTTTCGGTGTGGCACAGCGTGCGAAGCTGTGGGCGAAGGCTCCCGGTGCTTCTGCAGGCGCGCAGGCTTCTGTCGGAATTGTCCCCCACATACTTGTCATGACCGCCACGCCTATCCCTCGCACGCTTGCAATGACCCTTTATGGCGACCTTGATGTGTCCGTTATCGACGAACTGCCACCTGGACGCAAGCCTGTGCATACGGTGCATAGGTACGACAACCAGCTTGTGGCACTCTATCAGAGCATCCGCCAACAGATACAGCTCGGCAGGCAGGTGTACATCGTTTATCCTCTGATTAAGGAAAGTGAGAAGATGGACTTGCAGGATCTTGAACAAGGCTATGAGAAACTTTGCCATATATTCCCCGATATGAGTATAAGCAAGGTTCATGGAAAGCTGAAACCTGCCGAGAAAGAGGAGGAAATGCAACGCTTTGTCAAGGGTGAGACGCAGATACTTGTGGCGACAACCGTCATAGAAGTGGGCGTAAACGTTCCCAATGCCTCCGTGATGGTCATCATGGAAGCCCAGCGTTTCGGCCTGTCGCAGCTTCATCAGTTGCGCGGGCGTGTCGGACGAGGTGCCGACCAGTCGTATTGCATCCTTGTCTCCGGCAACAAACTTACGAAGGAGACACGCATGAGGCTTGACATAATGTGTGAGACGAACGACGGTTTCAAGATAGCCGAGGCAGACTTGAAGCTCCGCGGGCCGGGCGATTTGGAAGGCACGCAGCAGTCGGGTATGGCATTTGACCTGAAAATCGCAAACATCGCACGTGACGGACAACTTGTGCAGCTTGCGCGTGACATGGCACAGCAGGTGCTTGACAATGATCCCGAATGCAACAAACCTGAGTATGCCGTCCTGTGGCAACGCCTGTATGAACTGCGCAAGACTAACATCAACTGGGGAGCAATCTCGTGATTGATGCCTCTAAGTGAAAGAGTGGTGAAAGCACTTGGATTAAAACAGTATTAAGTTGTGAATATTAAAGCATACATATTACTTAGTTGTTACAGCCTTTTGTTTCTTGGATGCTCCGCGCGTAGCTCAAGCGGCAATGATTTGGTTGCGGTAGCTGCCCAACAACACGAACAAGGTGATAGTATCTTTATTGAGCTGTCGGCGGAAGTGTTGGACTCTCCTGTTGATACGCTTATTTCAGTAACGATAGCCAATAAGGCAAAGAGTTCAACTGTCTCGTTAGAGAGTGGGCGGCGAGTGGAAAAGAAGACAAATGGAAGATGGGTTGTGTGTAAGCATCTTTCGAAGACAAAAGAGGGTTATCTCTTTGCTGCCACTCTATTGGCTGTGAATATTGTGCCTGGTGGGCATTGGATTATGAACCAACCATTACGGAGCCGGTATTATGCTAAGGAATTAACATCGGGTGAATATAGGCTCGGCGTAGAGGTTGGAATTGATGGTAAGGAGAAGCGGTATGTGTACTCTCCTTTTACGGTTCGATGATAAAAAGTGATGGGATTTTTGCTTCCCATCACTTTTAAAATATTTCATCCAAAGTGTGATGTGTATTCACACACCGAATGCTTCATGTTTTTTCTCCGAAGCACTCCTGAAATCTGTGTGGAAAAGCGGTGAAAATAAGGTTTGCGATGCGAGGATGGAAAAAATGCGCTTTTATATAAAAAGAACGCCTAAAAAGGCAAAAAATAGCGAAATAGAGCATTTGTTTTGAGTTTCAAGTGGTTGTGGCAGTCGTTGGCTTTAGTTGGCAGTGACAAGGAAATGAGGAAAAAGCAGATTAGAGAAGTAGAAACGCTTTCAAATCATTACCCAATGGAAACGCCCTAATAAGCATTTTTAACGGTGCCGGTTAAATCTTCTCCATTCTGCGTAGGTTTCAATTTTGCCATGCAGCTCTCATAGTTTAATTTTGCACCGAACAAAAAAGTAAGGAATTATGAGATGCACTTTCAAGACAGTCTTCTATGTAAATGGAAGCAAGGAGAGAAAAGGTATTGTCCCTATTATGGGGCGAGTGACAATCAACGGAACTATCGCACAGTTCAGTTGCAAGCAGAACGTTACCAAGGCTATCTGGGATGCCAAGGGCAACAGAGCCATAGGTAAGAGTAAGGAAGCCAAGGAGGTGAACTTCGTGCTTGACAACATCAAGGCGCAAATCGCCAAGCATTACCAACGTCTTTCCGACCGTGAGGCGTTCGTTACCGCTGAAATGGTGAGAAATGCCTACCAAGGCATTGGCACGGAGTACGAGACTTTGCTCAGAGCTTTTGACAAGGAGAACGCCGCCTTTGCAAAGCGTGTCGGCAAGGACAGGGCAAAGACTACTTACAACAAGTATCTAACGGTGAGAAAGTATGTTGCCGAGTTCATCAAGTATCAGTACAAGCGCAGCGACATGTCCATGAATGAGCTTACCGAGGAGTTCATTCGTGACTATTGTCTGTACTTGAAGAATGTGGTAGGACTTGCGCAGTCCTCCATTTGGATTTACTCCATTCCGCTGAAACATATCGTTACGACCGCACACTACAATGGCAAGATACCGAGAAATCCATTTGCCATGTACCATGTTGACCCAGACCACAAGAAACGTGAGTTCTTGACATTGGACGAGCTAACCGCCATGACTGAGATAAAGTTGGAAGACCCAAACATGGCTTTTGCGAGAGACCTTTTCATTTTTGGTTGTTGGACAGGTATCTCTTTCATAGACATCAAGAACTTGACGGAGGACAACATCTGTATAGTTAATGGTGCTCCTTGGATTGTGTCGAAGCGTCAGAAGACAGGTGTACCATTCCAAATCAAGCTGATGGATATACCTATACAGATTATTGAGAGATACAAATCATTCAGAAAAGACTGTCACTTATTCCATATTGGTGACCATGGAACTATCAATAAGCATATCAAGCGAGTTGCTGCAATGTGTGGTATCAAAAAGCAAGTTTCGTTCCACGTATCTCGTCATAGTTGGGCAGTTTTAGCCTTGGAGTATGGTATGCCGATAGAGAGCGTGAGCAAGATTCTCGGTCACACGAACATCACCACGACACAGATATACGCCAAGGTGACAAGTAACAAACTTGACCATGACATATCTGTTTTTGAAAGTCGAATCAAGGGGCATTTGCCTGTAATAGGAGGAATGGTATGAAAAGGACAATTATCACTATGGACGGAAATGGGACACTTTCCATTCCGTCCAACTTAGAGAACTTGTGGATGGGTGAAGGCGAGTTGGTGAATATATTTCATGCCACAGCTCCCAAACTCAACTCTGTGATACGAGCCATATATAAGGAAGGTATGCTGTCTATGTCAGAAGTCCAACGCAAGGACGAAACTTCAGTTGGTGATTGGCAAACGCTGTATAGTTTTCCTATGATAGTTGCCATTTGCTTTCGTCTCCACTCTTTTGGTACAGCACAACTTCGTGATGCAATCCTCAAGAGATTGTACGGAGCAAAAGAGAAAAGTACCATAATCCTACAACTCTATGGAGGTACAAACACCTTTAGCTAAATATGATTGAATACTTGAGCTAAATATGATTGAATACTTGGCAGTTTAGTGAAGTGCTGTCGTACTGATTCATTGTCGTATCGAGAAGTGTTGTCGTGAGAAAAAGCAGAACTTTTGATGTCATACGTTTTATATGTTTATCGTATGACATGTAAAACGTATGACATGCAGGAATACATTTTTGTTCATCCCGAGGAACGGTTTCTTTGTAAGCCTTTCTTCGGGATTTTTCGTTTTACCTTATCCCCAAAAGCTACATCAAACACCTTGATTTCCTATCTTTTAACACTGTCGGTTCAAACTTCTCCATTCTGCGTAGGTTTGAGTTTTGTATTTTGATTTTCCGCCATTACCTTTGCAACTTTAATTTTTATAAGTTACAAAGGAGAATTTATGAACATGACAAATGACAACAAACTGCCAGTTGAAGTTGCTACCATGCAGCCACAGGCACCACCTCCACCAAACGAGGTGTTCATCCGTGTTGGCACAACCTTATACAAGGTGGTTGACCAACCTACTATCAATGGAGGAAAGGTAAGAAAGCGCATCCCTTGGAACATGGAAACCTTGCGTCAGGACTACGGCAAGGAGTTCATCAAGTACGTCCACAAGTATGACGGATTCTGTACCGTTCCCGAACATGTGAACCACCGCACGGTGATAGACGGTTTTCTCAATCTCTACGAGCCGATAAGCCACAAGCCAATGCAAGGGGATTTTCCGAACATCAAAAAGTTGGTAAGGCATATCTTCGGTGAGCAATACGAGCTTGGCATGGACTATCTGCAACTGCTCTATCTCAGACCAGTGCAGAAACTTCCCATCCTGTTGCTTGTATCAGAGGAGAGGAACACAGGAAAGACCACGTTCTTGAACTTTCTCAAAGCATTGTTCCAAGACAACGTAACGTTCAATACCAACGAGGACTTCCGCAGTCAGTTCAATGCAGATTGGGCTGGCAAACTGCTCATTGTCGTGGACGAGGTGCTACTCAGTCGCAGGGAGGATTCCGAGCGTTTGAAGAACCTCAGCACCACACTATCCTACAAGGTTGAAGCCAAGGGCAAGGACAGAAACGAGATTTCTTTCTTTGCCAAGTTTGTGCTGTGCTCCAACAACGAATCCCTGCCTGTCATCATTGACGAGGGAGAGACCCGATATTGGGTGAGAAAGATTTCATCGCTGCAATCGGACGATACCGACTTCTTGCGTAAACTGATTGCTGAGATACCTGCTTTCCTGTTCCATCTGCAAGGCAGAACGCTGTCAACACAGCAGAAGAGCCGAATGTGGTTCGCCCCCGAACAGATTGCGACTGATGCTTTGCGGAGAATCATCCGCTGCAACCGCAACAGACTTGAGGTGGAACTATCGGAGTTGTTTCTTGAAATTATGGAGAACACCCAGACAGATAGCTTGCAGTTCTGCCTCAATGATGCCCTTTCCTTGTTGCAGTGCAACCACGTGAAAGCGGAGAAGCACCTTGTGCGAAAGATAGTGCAGGACTGTTGGAAGCTGCAACCTGCACTAAACGGTCTCACATACACTACATACGAGTATAACTACAACAATGGTTGCCAATATTTACCCATCAAACGTGTGGGCAGGTTCTATACCATAACGAGAGACAAATTAAACGGCAAATAATTTGATGAATTGTTGAATATGATAAAATAAGTGTTGAATATCAGATATTTATGGTTCTACATATTCTCAACATAATACTCAACAAAAGAATGGGACTGATGAAAAGAGAAAACATGATGGTTCTCCCTATCTTTCTCTTTTGCCTCGTAATTTGTTGTGACGAGGAATTTGTTGAGAGTTTGTTGTAATGCTAATTTGTTGGTTCTCACAAGGTTATTCTTTATTTTCAACAGCTCATCAAAAATACATTCACCACTTAATCCACTGTAAGATATGAACATTCAAGAAGCAAAGCAAATCAAGATTGCAGACTATCTGCAAAGTTTGGGACACCGCCCTGTCAAGCAACAGGGTGCTAACCTTTGGTACAAATCACCTCTCAGAAACGAGAGTGAGGCATCTTTCAAGGTGAACACAGCAATAAACAGTTGGTTCGACTTCGGCATGGGCAGAGGTGGCAACATCATCGACCTCGCAGCACACCTCTACGCATCTGCCAACTTGCCTTATCTTTTGGACAAGATAGAGAAGCAAGCACCTTATGTGCATCCTACCGACTCTTCTTTCACTCAGCAAGCCACCAAGCCGAGCTTTGAGGGATTGGAGGTTATGGAACTCTATCACCCTGCACTCTTGCGTTATCTGAACGAGAGAAAGATTAATCCGCACATCGCCCGAAAGGAATGTGTGGAACTGCATTTCTCCAACAACGGCAAGAGATACTTCGCCATAGGCTTCAAGAACAAGTCGGGAGGTTACGAGATTCGCAACCAATTTTTCAAGGGTTGCATATCGCCCAAGGACATTACACATATCCGACAGCAAGGCGAGGCAAGAAGCACATGTTATGTGTTCGAGGGCATGATGGACTATCTGTCGTTTCTCACGATACGAGTGCAGAGGTTCCCGACATATCCGTCATTGGAGGCACAGGACTACGTGATACTCAACTCCACAAGCAACGTGGACAAGGCTATTGACGTTCTCCATGACTACGAACGCATCAGTTGTCTGCTTGACAATGATGATGCAGGACGCAAGGCAACGGTAGTCATAGAGAATGCCCTTGGCTATCGTGTGAGGGACGCATCTTATTTGTATAGCGAGTACAACGACTTGAACGACTATCTGTGCGGAGCTAAATCCAAACAGTCAGTACACCAAGTACAGCCTGTTAAGCGAACCGTTCCACCTCGTAAGAGAGGCGCAGCCTTGGGCATGTGATGTGGTTCCTGCCCCAATGGCTATTCTGAACGGAAAAGCCATAGCTTAATAGGGCGTTTTCTTGACGCAGTGGCACGCCACCGCTAAAAACACCCGTTTGAGCAAAGGGGCATCCCCTTTTGAAACCCCGTGAGCCATGCGCAGGGCGCAATGCGGCAAGCGGAATTGTATAACTCAAAAACAAGTTTATTATGGGACATTTCAGTTTGGATTTCAAGAAGGCAAAGGGCTGTTCTGACGCAAGGGAATCAGACCACATAGAGCGCAAGGTGATTCCCGACAACGCAGACCCTACGAGAACGCACCTCAACCGTGAGCTTGTCAAGATGCCGAGTGGCGTGTATGGTCGTGACGAAGCCATCGCCTACCGCATCAAAACGGCAGGCATCAAGCGCAAGATTACCAACGACCAGGTTAGGGTGATAAGAACAGTTCTTTCGGGAACACACGAGGACATGATGAACATCACAGAAAAAGGACAGCTTGACGATTGGTGCAACGATAGCTTGAGATGGTTGCAGGACACATTTGGCAAGGAGAATGTGGTGTCGTTTGTTCTCCACATGGACGAGCATACGCCACACCTCCATGCCTCCATCGTTCCGATAGTGACAGGCGAGCGAAGAAAGGCAAGGGCAAAGCCTACGGAAGAGGGCAAGCGGACATACCGCAAGAAAGCCAATGCCGTGAGACTGTGTGCCGACGACGTGCTCAACAGAGACAAGATGATAGGCTACCACGACAGTTATGCGCAAGCCATGAGCAAGTACGGATTGAAGCGAGGTGTCCGTGGCTCTGACGCAAGGCATACCACCACGGCACAGTATTATCGCAATATCAAGCGAGAGACGGACAGGCTTCAGAACTGCATGAAGCTGTTGCAATCGGACATCAACGAGGCGCAGCAACTTCTTCAAAAGACCAAGAGCGAAGTCAACACGGAGAAGTTACAGGCTGCAAAGACGGAAGCCAAGACCGCCCTTGTCTCAAAGATTGGTTCTCTTTTGGGCAGTGGTAAACTAAAGGAGGTGGAGCAAACCAACAAGAAACTATGCGAACTTGTCACCGACCGAGAGCAATACATAGATGAACTCCATGAGAAGATGCAGCGAATAGAGGAGAGCCATGAACGGCAGCTTGACGAGATGCAACAGAAGCACCAATCAGAGGTTGAGAAGTTGACAAGTAAGCACTCTTTTGAGGTGACTACGCTCAATGGAATCATCCGCAAAGCCAAGCGTTGGTTCCCGATGTTGGAGGCACGCTTACAAATGGAAATTTTGTGCCAGAAGATTGGCTTTACAGCTGAGCAAATCGGAGTGCTTCTTACAGGAAAGGCATTGAACTTTAGCGGTTCGCTTTATTCAGAGGAACACAGGCGAAAGTTCAAAGTGGAGGATGCGGAAATCAAAGTATTCTCTGATTCCACTAAGCCGAACCAATTGTTTTTGCATATCAATAGACAACCTATTGTTGATTGGTTCAAAGAACAATGGATTTTATTTCGAAATCATTTACGACAGAAAGGCTTATGGCGATAATTTAAATGCAGGGTGTCTTCTATAAGCACCCTGCATTTGAATTCTTATTCATTTATGTTTCGTATGTTTGACACAACATTAAATGCAAATCTACCATCAAGTCCCTTGATATAGATAGTTTTTGCATTCATTCTGTCTGGCTGAATGCCGATACCATCTTCAAATGGAACAAAAGACAATATCTTTTCATATGGTAAACGAATTGATTTTTGAATAGAATATAAATATATATTTTTATTTGTGATTATCAATGAACCTGTATATTTTGCTTGCAGACTTGATGTCGTTAAAGTTTCTCCCTTGAATGCTCCTACACGATAGTATATACCATTTGCAACACGAACACTAATTCCCCTTGAAGCTCCAACGGATTGATGTCTAACTACTTCCTCATACAAAACTACCCCGACAAAAGGCCAAATTAAAATCTCATTTTTTTGAAAATTAATGGGATTTCGTGTTAAAGTCGCCCTGCGTGGAATAATTCCATGCAAAATATCTTGAACAATAAGAGATTTTGTAAAGTCAACATATTGGCTTTTGCTTGCAAGCATGTCCTCTGATATGTTCATTTTTGCCGTAAGACCATCAATATACTTCTCTGTCTCATTGGGAATTTCAGGCATCAAATTATATTCGTCTAATGCAGACAACAAGGCTTGCAAGAAACATTCTTTTCTTAAATCAACAGGTAAACCTTTTAATTGTAAATTTATATACTCATGGGGAACTTTAGACAAAATAGATTTCTTAATAGCGCCTGCAACCTCTTTAAACTTAGGATTAGAATTAATTAGTACATCTTCTTTTGACACTTCAGTAGGCGACGAAGTTTGTTTTGTTTCTTCATCTGACGATACAATAGTCATAATTGACACAACGAAGGCTGTGCCAAAAAAGATTATACCAAAAGCCATGAAACTCCCGGCACAAATACCTACAATAGCTCCCAAGATAAAACCAATTGCAATAATGCCACAACCTGTAGGAGAAATGTTTTTGGTATTTCTTGTTTGATTTAATTGTCGAGTTTGTGCATTTGTACTTTTTATACCGTTATAAGCAGCATAACCTAAAGCGCCTCCGACTTTGGCTATTGTTCCTAATGATTTCATTCCCTTTTTGGACTTTTTAGCCCAAGGGTCTCTGTATCGTCGTGCCATATTACAAAAATATTAGAAATGAAACTATAATTAATATACTTACCGCAACCATACATCCTTGTCCCGCAGATTGAGGCTGTACCCCATACTCAGAACGCAGATTGTCAATGTAAGCTTTTGCTTCTGCTAATCCACATCCTGTGTCATCTTTATAAACTTTTACAGCTTCTATATATCTTCCTTTTTTACAAAGTTCCAAATATTTATTATCTGAATTGTTTTGAGATTCTATATTTTCAAAGTCTATTGTTGCCATTGTTGTTATTATAAAGATGAATATTTTACCATAAAGCTACTTTTCCTGCGATACCCAAATCTATGGTTGCGGTTACAACACCAAGAGCCTTGAAAACTCGTCGCATAGTAGGAATGGTAATACTATAACCTCTTTCCAAGCGAGAAATCTGTGCTCTTTTCACACCAATACGCTCACCCAACTGTTCTTGGGTTAAGTTCTGTTCAATACGAGCTTTCTTGATGGCTTCTCCCAAACGATAAGCATGCAACGCTTCATCCACATCACTTTCAAAAGCGTCACGTTTTGGAGTGCCAATTTTACCGAAATGCTTGTCAAGAACATCATCCAATGGAGTAAGATTCATCTGTGCCATAATTACTTATTTTTGAAATATTCTTTTCTGATTGCTTCTGCTTTCGCAATTTCCTTGCTTGGTGTCTTTTGAGTTTTCTTGATAATACCGTGAGTGGCAATCACCAATGTCTCTTTGTCCCTATCCCAAAAGGCAAAAAGCCGATAAGCAGTTTTGTTATATAATGTACGGAACTCCCATATCTCCGAATTTTCTAACTTCTTGAAAAGTTCCTTGTTGCGTTCTCCTCCTGCAACACGCTTGATGTTGTAGTATATCTTGTAAGATACCGCTTCGGGTAAACTCTCAATGAAGTCCTGTGCCTCGTCTGTCAAGACAAGTCGGAAGATATTTTGTGCCATATTATTCTTTTTGGTTGACAAAGATACTCATATTGTTTCATAAAAAAGAAACATCTGCGATAAAAAGCCATCTTATGCTACATTTTTAACATTTTAGCTACATATAATTGCGCATCAAGAACTAACAGGCATGTTGCGAAGTACATTTGTAAACTCAGTTGAAATCATCTAAATCATAACTGAAAATAAATCATAAAAGATAAACTGCATTTTTGTAAGTCGAAGTTTTTGTTGTACTTTTGCAACCGACAAGAGTTGTTTGACAAGCAAACGTATGCGCATTGCAGAAATTAGAACCATTGCTAAATCATTACCTCCATTGAGGTGAAACACTCATAAATCGCTCATTCTAAGCTATTCGGCAGATTTTAGCGTAATTTTAACAAAAAAACATCGCGAAAAGTTTGGTGGTTTGCATAAATATGTGTAAATTTGCATCCGAATTACATAAATATGCAAAATGGGGCTGAAAAACAATCGTCTTGACAAATTGAGGAAACTGTTCTCCACACGTGAACTGTGTTCTCAGGACGAGGTGCTTCGCGCTTTGCGTAAGGAAGGGATAAACATCACGCAGGCAACGCTGTCACGCGACATGAAACAGTTGAAAGTCGCTAAGGCTGCTATGGCAGATGGCAAGTACATCTATGTGCTTCCGAACGAGACCATGTACAAACGTGTGCAGAAGCCAATGACGGCGCGTGACATGCTTACGACGACAGGTTTCCTTTCCTTGAAATTCTCAGGCAACATGGGCGTCATACATACACGCCCGGGATATGCCTCGAGTATAGCTTATAATATAGATAATGCACGCCTCGATTCTGTGCTTGGGACAATAGCTGGTGATGATACTATTTTCATAGTGCTCGCTCCTGATGTGACCCATGAAGAAGCGACTGACGCACTGGCATATATAATACCGGATATACAATAAGATGCAAGAAGAGATAACAATAAAGGTTGCTGATGCCGACGATGAGAAATATGTCGACACAATTCTTGACACAATACGTATCGCTGCGAAAAAGCGCGGCACTGGTATTGCTGAACGCTCCCATGAGTATGTAGCCACGAAGATGAGGGAGGGGAAAGCCATCCTCGCACTGTGTGGAGACAAGTTCGCAGGCTTCAGCTATATAGAGACATGGGGCAACAAATCCTATGTCACCACCTCCGGACTGATAGTTCATTTTGACTATCTCGGAATGGGAATCGCCAAGCGCATAAAGGACTATACGTTCACTCTTGCACGTGTAAGGTGGCCTCATGCCAAGATATTCTCACTGACAAGCGGTGATGCGGTCATGAAAATGAACACTCAGTTGGGATATGTGCCTGTCAGTTTCAATCAGTTGACTGATGATGATGCCTTCTGGCGCGGATGTGAGGGTTGTACCAACCATGACATTCTCAAGGCAAAGGAACGTAAGTTCTGCATCTGCACAGGAATGCTCTATGACCCGGAGATGCACACGGGTGAGCCTACTCCGATAGAAGTGTTCCAGGATGTCATTAAGACTCTTACACTGAGAGGCATACCGTTTTAGAAAACACTTTCAAGAACAAGAAGAAAGGAAAAACAGATATTATGGCAAAGAAAAAAGTTGTGGTTGCCTTTTCCGGTGGCCTTGATACAAGTTACAATGTGATGTATCTCACAAAGGAAATGGATTGTGAGGTCTACGCTGCGTGTGCCAATACCGGTGGTTTCTCCGCTGAGCAACTGAAGGCAAACGAAGAGAATGCCTACAAGCTCGGTGCTGTGAAGTATGTTACTCTTGATGTCACTCAGGAGTATTACGAGAAGTCACTGAAATACATGGTCTACGGCAATGTCCTCCGCAACAACTGCTATCCTATATCTGTAAGTTCTGAACGTATCTTCCAGGCACTCGCCATTGCACGCTATGCAAAGGAAATCGGTGCGGATGCCATCGCTCACGGTTCAACCGGTGCCGGTAACGATCAGATTCGTTTTGACATGACTTTCCTTGTGAAAGCTCCGGGCATTGAGATTATCACCCTTACCCGTGACCGCAATCTTTCACGTCAGGAAGAGGTGGACTACCTCAACAAGAACGGCTATTTCGCTGATTTCACAAAGCTGAAATATTCATATAATGTAGGCATTTGGGGAACATCAATCTGCGGTGGCGAGATACTTGACTCAGCACAGGGACTGCCTGAAGAGGCTTACTTGAAGCATGTGACAAAGGAAGGACCGGAGACACTGAAGCTGGGTTTTGAGAAAGGCGAACTCTGTTCTGTCAATGGCAAAAAGTATGAGGATAAGATTGCCGCCATACAGGCAGTGGAGGAAATCGGTGCGGCTTACGGTATAGGTCGTGACTGCCATGTCGGCGACACAATCATCGGTATCAAAGGCCGTGTAGGCTTTGAGGCTGCTGCGCCTATGCTCATAATCGGAGCACACCGTTTCCTTGAGAAATACACGCTGTCCAAGTGGCAGCAGTACTGGAAAGACCAGGTGGCAAACTGGTACGGCATGTTCCTCCACGAATCACAGTATCTTGAACCGGTTATGCCGGACATCGAGGCAATGCTCACATCCTCACAGCGCAATGTGACAGGCGATGTGATACTGGAACTCCGTCCTTTAGGTTTCCAGACTGTCGGAGTGGAATCCCCTAACGACCTTGTGAAGAACAAGCTCGGAGAATACGGCGAGACAGCCAAGGCATGGTCTTCTGAGGATGCGAAAGGATTCATCAAAGTGACATCAACGGCACTTCGTGCCTATTATCTTGCGCATCCTGACGAGGAGCGTTAATATATAAATGAATAGTGCAGACATTTCATTCTGACATTCCAATAATTACCCTCCAAGGGATGCGGATGTCTGCATTATGTTTTTTCGGGGTGTGGCGCAGTTGGTTAGCGTACGCGTCTGGGGGGCGTGTGGTCGCCAGTTCGAGTCTGGTCACCCCGACAATTTTGTAATATTCCTGAATGATGATAAAGGTAGGTGTTCTCGGAGCGGCAGGTTATACCGGAGGTGAACTTATCCGCATCCTGCTTAACCACCCGGAGGTGGAGCTTGTGTTTGCAAACTCAGAGTCAAATGCCGGCAACAAAGTTTACGATGTCCATGAAGGACTTCTTGGTGATACGGAACTTGTCTTCACGTCAGAGATGCCGTTTGACAAGGTTGATGTCGTGTTCTTCTGCTTCGGTCATGGCAAGAGTGCGGCATTCCTGAAAGAGTATTCCATTCCTAAGAATGTCAGGATAATAGACCTTGCACAAGATTTCCGCATAAAGGGAGATCATGATTATGTCTACGGTCTGCCGGAGATTTACCGTGATGAGATAGCTTCATGTAAGCACCTTGCCAATCCGGGCTGCTTTGCTACTTGTATTCAGGAAGGTCTTTTGCCGCTTGCAAAGGCAGGACTGCTGACCCATGATGTCAGTGTCAATGCCGTTACAGGCTCTACCGGAGCAGGTCAGAAGCCGGGAGCGACGACCCATTTCTCATGGCGCAACAACAATTTCTCTGTCTATAAGCTCTTCACTCATCAGCATCTGCATGAGATTTGCCAGACTTTGAACGACCTTCGTCCTGATTCCGCCCCTAAGTTTGTAGATACTTTGGAGGAAGGTTTCTGTGCAGATGGTCTGACGGTGGACTTCATTCCTTATCGCGGTGATTTTGCCCGTGGCATCTTCTGCACAGAGGTGGTCACTCTTGACAAGGCAGTTGAGGCAGAGGAGATTGTCGCTTTGTATAAGGAATTCTTCAAGGATGCAGCGTTCACGCACTATTCCGACAAGGCACCGGACTTGAAGCAGGTGGTCAATACAAACAAAGCCATTGTCCATGTCGATGTCTTTGGAAGGAAGGTTGTGGTCACATCGATTATAGACAACCTGCTCAAAGGCGCTGTCGGACAGGCTGTACAGAATATGAACATCATGTTCGGATGTGACGAACGGACGGGACTTAATCTGAAGGCATCCGCTTTCTGATCAATAATATATGGCAGGGTGGGCTTCCTATCCTGCCTTTTTGCAATGGTATCTTTCCAAAAGTCCATTGCGCAGGTTTAACAGCATCCCTTTGCATGAAGGGCTTTTAATCAGTAAAAAAGAGCATATTATGATACTATTTGACGTTTATCCGCTTTTCGACATAACGATAGAAAAAGGCAAAGGATGCCATGTCTGGGATGACAAGGGCGAGGAATACCTTGACCTTTATGGCGGTCATGCCGTGATTTCCATAGGTCATGCCCATCCGCATTATGTGGAAGCCATAAGCAATCAGGTCGGAAAACTCGGTTTTTATTCAAACTCCGTACAGAATCCTTTGCAGAAACAGCTTGCAAAGCGTCTTGGCGAGGTGTGCGGATATGACAATTACCAACTGTTCCTCATAAACTCCGGTGCCGAGGCAAACGAGAATGCCCTCAAACTTGCTTCTTTCCACAATGGCAGGACACGTGTCCTTTCACTCGAAAAAGCCTTCCACGGCAGGACATCCCTTGCTGTTGAGGCTACCAACAACCCGAAAATCATAGCACCGATAAATGCCAACGGTCATGTCACTTATCTGCCAATCAACGACCTTGAAGCATGGGAACGTGAACTGGCGAAGGGTGATGTCTGTGCCGTTATTATCGAATGCATACAGGGAGTGGGTGGCATACGCATGGTGACAAAGGAGTTCTATGCGGGACTCCGCGCCCTTTGTACAAAATATAATACGGTGTTTATCTGCGATGAGATACAGTGCGGATACGGTCGTTCTGGCAAATTCTTCGCTCATCAGTGGCTTATGGACAGCACAGCTGATGCTCCGGATATGATCACCGTAGCCAAAGGCATCTGCAATGGCTTTCCCATGGGCGGTGTGCTCATCTCTCCAAAGTTTGCGCCTGTCTATGGACAGCTCGGTACAACGTTCGGCGGCAACCACCTTGCGTGCGCTGGAGCAATCGCCGTACTTGACGTTATGGAGCAGGAACACCTTGTGGAAAATGCGGAAAAGGTGGGCAACCACATCGTCTCTCGCCTGAAAGAACTGCAGAAAGAGTATCCTGTCATCACAGATGTACGTGGATGCGGTCTGATGATAGGCATAGAATTGGCTGTTCCATATAAAGAGCCACGCACACGACTTGTGAAGGAACAGCACTGTTTCACCGGTTGTGCAGGGACTAATGTCATCCGTCTGCTGCCTCCTCTGTGCCTGACAATGCAGGAAGCGGACGATTTCATTGAACGTTTTAAAGCAGTATTATGAGAATATCAGTAATAGGAGCCGGCAACATGGGCGGTGCCCTTGCCAAAGGATGGGTAAAAGCCATGCGTGACGGCGCAGACCTTGACATTACCGTCACTGCCCGCACACAACAGTCATTGGACAGAATCAAGGCGGATTTCCCGGAACTCCACTGTACACTTGACAACAAAACGGCAGTTGCAGAGGCAGAAATCGTGGTGCTTGCCGTGAAGCCTTGGATGGCAAAAACCGTCATCGACGAGATTGCTTCGGAAGGAAGACTTGACGGAAAGATATTCATCTCCGTTGCTGCCAACATACTTCCGGAGGACTTGAAGGCTATGTTACCGGGAAGTACGGCGCAGATTCTTTACGTCATGCCAAACATTGCAGCGGAATACTGTCAGAGTATGACTTTCATATCTCCTGCGGACGATGTGCCGGCAGAGACCGTGAAGACCGTAGAAAGACTATTGTCACTTCTCGGAAAGACACAGGTATGTGATTTGAAGACACTTGCGGCAGGCAATATGCTTGCCGGATGTGGCATTGCTTATGTGATGCGCTTCATCCATGCCATGATGCAGGGTGGGGTGGAACTCGGACTTTATCCTGCCAATGCTCAGCAGATAGCGCAGCAGACAATGACCGGAGCTGTTGCAGTTCTGCAGGAATCCGGCTTGCATCCTGAGGCTGCCATTGACAAGGTGACCACTCCGGGCGGTCTGACAATACGCGGACTCAACGAACTGGAGCACTCCGGAATGACCTCGGCAGTAATCCGTTGCCTGAAAGCCGGCATGAAATAGAATGCTTAGTTGTGGGAGAATATTGACAATAATGACAGTGCTGACAATATTGGCAATATTCTTCCATAACCTAACACCACAACCTCAACCCAAATACTAAGGTGGAAAGAATCGTTATAAAAGTGGGCTCCAATGTGCTCACAACTGCCAAAGGCAAACTCGACATCACTCGTCTGTCGGCTCTTGTCGACCAGATAGCGTGGCTGAAGGAACACCGCTACGAGGTCATCCTTGTCTCTTCGGGCGCTGTGGCATGTGGTCGCAGCGAACTGAAGGTGGAGTATGCCCTTGACTCTGTGGAGCAACGCCAGTTGTATTCGGCGATAGGACAGGTGAAACTCATCAATCATTACTACGACCTTTTCCGTGAATACGGCATCCATATCGGACAGGTGCTGACAATGAAAGAGAACTTCGAGGAGGGCGAACAGTACGACAATCAGCGTGCCTGCATGGAAGTTATGCTTGACAACGGTGTGATTCCTGTTGTCAACGAGAACGATACGGTGTGCGTGACAGAGCTGATGTTCACCGACAATGATGAGCTTTCAGGACTGATAGCCAAGATGATGGGCGCGAAAACCCTTGTGCTTCTGTCAAACATCGATGGCATCTACACAGACAACCCTTCAGACCCGGCATCGGAGGTCATACGCCATGTGCATCCTGACGACAACATAGAGCAGTATATCCAGACATCCAAAAGCTCCGCAGGGCGTGGGGGAATGGAGTCAAAGTACCATACGGCACAGTCTGTTGCTGCCGAAGGCATACGCGTGATAATCGCCAACGGCAACCGCGACAACATACTTCCGGATGTGCTGACATGCCCGGAAAAGATTGTCCACACGGAGTTTTCCCCGGCGGAATAGTGCCATGACGGAGTCGGATAACCGGCATTAAGATTGCGGATAGGATTTTTTATATAAGAAACAGGCATTTGCCATACTTATGAACAAGATTTTTCAGATAACAAAAGATGCCGGCTACACACTTTCCGGCATGAGTGACGAGCAGCGCAACACTGTCCTTAATCGTGTTGCTGACGCTATTGTGGCAAACGCCTCCATGCTTCTTGAAGCCAATGGCAGGGACCTTGAGCGTATGGAGCAGGATAATCCGCTCTATGACCGGTTGCAACTTACGCAAAGCCGCCTCGAGAATATTGCTGCGGACATGCGCAATGTGGCACGGTTGGGGTCTCCTTTGGGCAAGATAACAAATGCACATACCTTGGAAAACGGACTTTTCCTGCGTCGCGTCTCAGTGCCTTTCGGTGTCATCGGAGTGATTTATGAGGCACGTCCGAATGTCTCCTTTGATGTCTTCTCGCTATGCTTCAAGTCCGGCAATGCTTGTATTCTGAAGGGCGGAAAGGACGCAGAATGCTCCAATCAGGCGATAATTTCCTTAATAAAACAGGTGCTTGCGGACGAAGGCGTGAACCCTGACGTTGTCAATATGCTGCCTGTCACCCATGAGGCTACGGCGGAGATGCTAAATGCCGTGGGATATATCGACCTCTGCATACCACGTGGCGGGAAAAAACTTATAGAGTTTGTCCGCGACAATGCGCGCGTTCCGGTGATTGAGACAGGGGCAGGAGTGGTGCATACGTACTTTGACAAGGACGGCGACCTTGAGAAAGGAAAGGCGATAATCGATAATGCAAAGACACGGCGGGTCTCTGTCTGCAACGCCCTTGACTGCCTGCTTGTCCACAGCAGCCGGCTTGACGACCTTAAAGAACTGCTCTCTCCGATGATGGGACGTGTGCATTTTTATGCTGACAGCCGTGCAGCGGCACATCTTAATTCCGCCATACTCTGTGACGATGATGACTCTTCTGTCTATGGACGTGAATGGATGGACTACAAACTGAGCATAAAAACCGTTGATTCCGTGGACGATGCGTTGGCACATATCCGCCATTACAGCTCCGGACACTCGGAAGCTATTATCACAGAAAGCAAAGAGACAGCCGAAAAATTCCAACAACAGGTTGATGCAGCGTGTGTATATGTCAACGCACCAACATCGTTCACCGACGGAGCACAGTTCGGACTCGGGGCCGAAATCGGCATTTCCACACAGAAACTCGGACCGCGAGGGCCAATGGCACTTATGGAAATGACAACATATAAGTGGCTCATTGACGGCAACGGACAGACAAGAGCCTGATAACAAGACAAATAACATACTTACCTGAATATGAGAAGTTTCGTAAATCCGCAAGACCTCGGCGACCTTCAGAAGGCGATGCAGGAGGCACTCGAAATCAAGAACGACCGTTTCAAGTATCAGCATCTTGGCAAAAACAAGACCTTGATGATGATATTCTTTAACAATTCCCTGCGCACACGCCTCTCGACGCAGAAGGCGGCAATGAACCTTGGCATGAATGTTATCGTGCTTGATGTCAATGCGGGGGCATGGAAGCTTGAAACAGAGCGTGGGGTAATCATGGACGGTGACAAGGCAGAGCACCTCCTGGAGGCTATTCCTGTCATGGCATGCTATTGCGATATGATTGGAGTGCGCTCATTTGCAGGGCTTTCCGACCGTGAGTATGACTATGCGGAGACTGTCCTCAATCAGTTCCTGAAGTACAGTGGCAAACCGGTGTTTGCCATGGAGACTGCTACTGTCCACCCTTTGCAGGCTTTCGCCGACCTCATAACAATGGAGGAATCATGGGCAAAGGACAACGGTCATAGTCTTGACAATTTCGATTTCAACCATAAGAAGATGAAGGCGGTGCTGACATGGGCGCCTCACTGCCGTGCTTTGCCGCAGGCTGTGCCTAACTCTTATGTGCAGTGGATGCTCGCCGCCCCTGATGTGGAGCTTGTCGTTACGCATCCTCACGGTTACGAACTCGACCCGAAATTCCTTGAATATACCAATCCTGCAACGGGCGAGGTGCGCCGTGCTGTAGTTGAGTACGACCAGCGAAAGGCATTTGAGGGCGCTGACTTCATATATGCGAAGAACTGGTCATGCCCGGGTGTGACCGAACCTGCGGACTACGGTAAAATCCTCTCCAAGGACATGTCATGGACTGTTGACACAGAGCACATGTCATGGACAAACAACGGCAAGTTCCTCCACTGTCTCCCTGTACGTCGCGGAC
Source organism: Palleniella muris (assembly GCF_004792655.1). Classification (GTDB taxonomy): domain Bacteria; phylum Bacteroidota; class Bacteroidia; order Bacteroidales; family Bacteroidaceae; genus Prevotella; species Prevotella muris_A. The sequence continues at coordinate 76,103 of NZ_SRZC01000021.1, forward strand.
TTATTGTCACCGATGATGTCATCGAGTCTCCTAACTCCCTCGTCATCCCCGAAGCTGCCAACCGCGAAATATCTTGCTCGGTGGTCATCAAGCGCATGCTTGAAAGTCTCTGATAAGGTTTCTCGTATTAATTGTATTTCATAAAGAATAGTCCGCTATTCTTACCAATAACCAAAGGTAACCATTCGCATCATGAATGGTTACCTTTGGCTGTATAAAGTGTTACCTTTTACCATGTCAAAGGTAACACTTGGTTATTTTGTCCATTTTCTTGTGATTTTTCATCCGTTTCCTCGCATTTTCCTCATGTTTTCCCTCCATTTACCCCAACCCACATCATGCTTTGTCATGCTTTCTCCTGTTTTCTCATGCTGTATCACGTTTTTCCAATTTCCCCTAAAGAAATCCTTTGTATAATATATAATAATGTGCATATCTTTATATCCGTTGATTTGGGTCAATGAAAGCGCAAAAGTTGACATTTTCTTGCAAAAAAGATTGTCAAAGTCTTGCGGGAATGCGAAAAAAGCTATACC
>NZ_SRZC01000022.1 GCF_004792655.1 Palleniella muris
ACAAAAAACGCCGGGAAGAAACTATAAAGGGCGGTATCCTTCACTGAGGATGCCGTCCTTATTTGTTTTCCAATAAGCCACATCAAAACATCTCCGCCTACCGCATTTTGCATGTTTTCTTATAGAACATATCTGCCGTTATGTGTTTTATGCGTACGCAAACCTTGGATAATAAGGTCTACTTCAAAGGCGGACAGTTCACCTTCTTCTAAATATGTAACCAAAATAAAACAATTAGTTGCATATTGTCAGATATATATTGTTTTTTATAACCTCTAAAAGCCAACAAGTGGTAAAACACCATTGGTTTGGCGAAAGGTAACACTTGACCTCCCAAAGTGTGACCTTTCACTAAGTCAAAGGTTACCTTTTAGAATGCAAATCGTTATCTTTCATTATGTCATTCACAGCCGGCAATAGCTCGACTTAAAGCTTATTCTGAAGTCGGACACTAAGGAATATAAACCGAGTGCCACCTTCCACTATGTGAAAGGTGGCACTTTGCTGTATTTAAAAAACATCTTGCCGGCTGTCAACCATTAATGCTGATGCTCTTCACCATAGCCGCCCGTATCGATATGCTGATGACGGTCATGGCTGTGGGTGCTTGTCTTGCCGAAGCTGTAAGTCACTGCCAGACGGAGGGTGCGGCCTCCTGACCATTTGTTTATGGACTGTGTGTAGCCGTTTCCGTAAAGGATTTCCTTGCTCTCCTTGGAGTTGAAGATGTCTTTGCACACGAGCGAGAAGTTCCATGCACCGACTGTCTTGCGCAAACCGGCCTCAACATCCCAGTCAGGCTCCATTGTACCCTGAGCCGTCACCCTGCGTGAGTTGTAGCGACCTGTAGCCTGGAATGCCAAGTCCCATGGCAGGCGCACAGATGCCATGCAGCGAATGTCCCACACAAAGCGGTTCTGCTTGTCACCATGCACCGTGTAGAAATCTCCGTTCAGAGGGTATTCCGTATCCCATGCACCCAAGTGGCTGTTGTAGAGATTGAGTGTCGTGGTGAGCGTGAGACGCCTGAAGAGTGTGTTGCGTGAGATTATCTCCATGCCGATGTTCCTCATGCTCCCGACATTGGCATGACCGTAGTACATTGTGTAAATGCCGGAATTGCCCACCATCGGAGCAAGGAAACTGACATGGCTTATCCTGTCAGGGTTGGAACGCATGTAGCCCGAAACGGAGAGCATGTGCTCATCCCAATTCTTTATGTAGGAAAGTTCCAAAGCATGGCTGAACTCCGGGAGTATGAGCGGATTGCCGAGATGCACTTCCGAAGGGTCGGCGAGGTTCACGAACGTGTTTAGCTGCGGTCCGAAAGGACGGCGTATGCGGCGGGAATAATTCAGTTTCAGTTCATTGTTGCCACGGAACGCCCACCCGATTGACGCTGTCGGGAACAGTGCGAAATCGTTTTTCTTGAACGGTGCCACATCAGCGTCGTTCTGACCGTAGCCAAGCGACCGTGTGCGCACCTGCCACCATTCGCCGCGAAGTCCGGCGGAGAACGTCAGCAGCTCATGATTTCCTGCGACATTGAGGTACAGGGCAGAAATATCCGTGTCATACCTGAACCTGTTATAGAGATTGTCCAATGGCTGCAGATTGTCCTCTGTCTCTCCTTTTGCATAGGAAGCGGGGCTGTTCTCGTGGTTGTAGTTACCTTTATAGCCGGCCTCCAATCGCAGCCAGGGGAGCACAACGTTTGAATAATCGACGGCAGCTTCCCAGTTGCTGATTTTCAAATCCTGATGCTGCCCATGCCAGACGGATTCCTCTCTGCCGTCAGCCCATTCAGCCAACTCGTGGGAATTATTGTCGTTTGGTCCCTGCCATACGTTGTAGCTCACATTCATGTCCAAGGAATGGTCTTTTCCGAAGGAGTGCTTGTATCCGAGGAGGATGTTCGCACCGCGTGTGTCGCCAGTCTCATGCATCCGGTTGACATTGCCAATCCATTGGTTCGGAAGGTTGCTTGAATGGACGGTTGCCGTGTTGCCCCACTTGTGCCCAAGCGTACCTATTGCACTCAGATAGAATGTGTTCTTGTCATTCGGGTTGAAATTGGTGCCAAGGCGCAGGAACATGCCGTTCTCATGCTGCTTGGTGTCGCCGTCGGAATTGAGGAAAGAGCCGTCTGCATAATTGCGGCGCGATGTGGTGCCTCCCGGAGCATGCTGTGTCTTCAGTCCGAGTCCTGCGAAAGATTCAAACTTGCCTTCGTTGTAGTTGATGTTGAAGTTCACGTTTGCCGTGCCACGTGTGTCAACGTTTGCCTCTGCACTTCCGAAATATCCGTGGCGGTGATCCTTTTTCAGGCGGATATTGATGATGCCGGCTGTACCTGCGGAACTGTGCTTTGATGATGGGTTGGTCATTACCTCAATGCTCTCAATGGTCTCGGCAGGAATCTGTCCGAGTATCTGTGCGCGGTTGTCCGCGTTCATGCCCATCTCCTTGCCGTTTATCCAGACAAGGACATCGTCATTGCCACGCAAGGAGATTTCGCCATCACTGTTGACATCGACCGAAGGGACTGACGCGAGAAGCTCATTGGCAGATGCTCCTGTTGCAGCGATGTTGCTGCTGACATTGAACACTCGGCGCTCGGCATTTACCGACATCTGGCTTCTCTGCCCTTTCACCACCACTTCCTGAAGCAGTTTTGAATCCTCGGCAAGCTCTATCTTGCCTATGTTGACTTCCGAATCAGTTACAGTAACCTCACGCTCCTGCGGAACATTGCCTATGCTGCTGACACGGAGTATATACTTGCCGGAAGGTGCGTTCTTGATTACGAACCTGCCGTTTTCATCTGTCAATGTGCCAAATGGAAGAGTTGCCCCTGTTTCCGGATTGACAAGAATAACTGTAGCATAGCTGAGCGACTCTGAAGTACTTTTTTCTACTACCGAGCCTGTTATGTTGCCGTCAGCATATACACTTCCGGCCATCAATAAAGAAAATGCTATCGAAACGGGTAATTTTACTTTCATATTGGTTGTCATTTTGTTTTATCGGTGCAAAGTTACATATTTTTCCATGCAACCCATTTGCAAATATTGCAGGAATGCCAACCGAAAGGGATACCACAGATTCTCCTCATGCGGATTCTTGCTGATTTCAGCAGATTATCCGCATAAATCTTCTGAATCCGCATGAGGAGAGTACAAGTATAGAATGTTTTATGTATGAATATGAAAGACTATTTCAAGGCTTCATCCTAAAATTGCAGGCACATATTCACTCCACATCCTTCGGCAGAATAGTAAGGCAAGGCAACAACATCCATTGACTTGGAGCACCTTGACCTTTTGAAGCATTTGGGATATAGCCAATAGGACATCTTTACACTTAGCATGCCAATACATGCACCGGCGACCACATCATTTATATAATGCCTGTCGTTGTATATCCTCAGATAACCTGTGGCGGCAGCCACGGCATATCCTGCATATCCTATCCATGGTGAAACATCCTTATATTCCTTCCAAAGAAACTCCGCACCCATGAATGCTGTTGCGGTATGTCCGGAGGGATAGGAATTGCGGGCATTACTGTCAGGACGCTTTTCCTTGAAAGTATATTTCATTGTATTGACAAGTATTCCCATTGTCACATAAGACATCGCAAGAAGGACTGTCCTATCGACAAACCGGTGCTTGGCTTTTACTCCACACAAATCCAGACCATAGACAGCCACCATCGGAGCATACTGGCTGTATTCGTCAACCTTGAACTTGTGCTTTCCCCGTGCCGACAAAGCATCCTGGACATGCTCGCGCTGGCGCGTCAGCCATGGGCTGCCGACAAACGCGGAGGTCGCACCGACAACGGCAGTCGGAATTAGCACATCCTTGAGTTTCAAAGAATGGGTGGTGTCTGCAACTGTGTCTGACTTCACCACCATGCACAGACTGTCCATATCTTGCTCTTGTGAAAAAGCAGGACAGTTCAAAAGCAGAGCCGTCGACAGCAGCCCCACTTTCATGGAATAATGATTTCTCATCTACGCTTTTTTTGCGCGCGGACTAAAATTCGATAATACGGGTGTCAAACACAAACACCTCAGAAGCAGACATACAAGAAGCGTGAGCTTCCCTTATCTAACTCTGAGGTATTTGGCGTGACCCGTATAAAAGATAAGTTCCACCCACGCTTAAGCGCAGGCGTTCACTGAACCTATCCGTAATTATACATCTTCTAATCGCCAAATTTTCAGAGTATACGAATAATAGTAAACGCTATTATTAATATGTTATATGAATGTTATTTTATTCTTATATGCTTTTTAATTTAATGGTTATTTGTTTCGTTGTGCAAAGTTAGCTATATTTTCCGAGAATGGCAAGCAATTAAAATATTTTATTTTGATACATTTGGCGTATAAACAAAAAAACACCGACAAGCAAGGAATCCTTGCTTGTCGGCATATATGGAAAATTACAATTAGTTGTTTACTTCATAACCACAGGCTTATACTTAGGTACGAGAGCCTTCATCACCACCCAGCCGATAAGATAAGCGACAGCACAGATGCTGAAGATAATCATGTAACCGGCAGGCTTGCCCTCAAAGCCCATGAACTGGAATGCCGCACCCTGCTTCTCAGCATAAACAAAGAGGTGACCGGAAGCCCAGTTGATGAGCATAGAAGCGATACCACCCGCCATAGAACCGATACCAGTGATTGTGGCAATGGCAGACTTAGGGAACATGTCACCTACCGTAGAGAAGATGTTTGCAGACCAAGCCTGATGACCGGCACCTACAAAACCGATAATCACTGCCGGCCACCATGCGCTGTACTGTCCCATTGGCTGTGCAAAGAGTGCCAGCACAGGGAAGAATGCGAAGATAAGCATGGCGAGCATACGACCCTGATAAGGATTCATGCCCTTCTTCTCGACGAAGAGTTTTGGCAGATAACCGCCAAACATTGAGAGTACGGTAACGATAGCGTACAGTGTGAAGATGAGCGCGATACCCATTGAGGAGTCGGACTTGTAGCCATACTGGTCAGAGAAATATGCCGGAGCCCAGAAGAGGAAGAACCACCATACACCGTCAGTCATAAACTTGCCAAATGCGAAAGACCATGTCTGCTTGTGGCTGAATGCCTCAAGATAGCCCATCTGCTTCTCCTCTGCCTCTGCAGCAGGTGCAGTGCCTTCAGCCTCATCCTGATTGACATAGAGAAGCTCTGCCTCATTGACAAACTTTGACTTTGCCGGCTTGTCATAGACAAACAGCCAAATGCCTGCCCAAACGAAACCAATAGCACCGATAATTACGAATGCCATCTCCCAGCCCATTGCCTTTGCAAGGAGAGGAATGGTGGCAGGAGCAGCAAGAGCACCTACGGATGCACCTGAATTAAAGATAGATGTTGCGAACGCACGGTCTTTCTTTGGGAAATATTCTGCTGTCACCTTGATGGCTGCAGGGAAGTTGCCTGCCTCACCAAGGGCGAGCACGCAGCGGCATGCAAGGAAAGCGTACATGGAGACTGTTGCTATTGTCACGGCAAGGTCACCTGTTGCCTGAATGAGGTCAGCCTTGCTTTCGAGACCATGACCCAACCAACCTTCTGTGAACAGACCGCAACCGGCATGGAGAACAGCACCGAGAGACCAGACTGTAATTGCCCAGAAGTATCCTTTCTTTGTACCCATCCAGTCAACAAATTTGCCGGCAAAGAGGTTGGATATTGCATAGAATATGGAGAAGACGGCTGTAATGTTACCGTAAATCTCGTCATTCCAATGGAACTCCGGTGAGATAAAGTCTTTCCAAGTAAGAGAAAGAACCTGACGGTCCATGTAATTGACTGTTGTTGCGAAGAAGAGCATCGCACACATGACCCAACGCCAGTTGGTCATCTTAGAAGTTTGAATTTGACTCATTTTTGATTATTTAGTTGTTTTTTGATTATGCTTGTTTGTTTTAATCAGTTAGTTTAAATTGCTTTTACGCACACATTTTATGCAAAATTAATGATTTAAATTAATAATAGCGAAAAACAAACCCTATATCGCTCACTGTTTAGAGTTTTTTAACCAAAGGTCAACGATATAGGGGGTATTTTGAAACACTTGCTCATGATTCGCCCACAAGAGACACGCCCATGATAACCAACATGCTGCACAAGTGGGTTTTATATTACTGCAATTCCTGATTCTATTTGCAATAATACTCACCTACAGGCTTATTGTCCTTTGCCTTTACTGTGACATTCTTCTGCTTGATGTTCTTACAGTAGGTCATGTAGCCTGCCTCGTTGGCGGTGATGACAACATTTTCCATTGTCACATCCTTTACAGGCATCTCAGGCAGACCGTTGAAATAGATGGCACGCTGAGCACCACTGCACATGATATTCTTTATATGCAGGTTGCGGAACGAAGGAGTCTTCTCCGTGACAGGCTCGGCAGCTATCTCTGCAGGGCGCTTTGTACCGTCAGGGTTCTCCACCATTACTGTTTTCGAACCATAGTAAAGATTGAAGCGGATGGCGTCGCCGAGGATGTTCACCATGGAAATGTTCTCTATCCAGATGTTCTCTACCACACCGCCACGTCCGCGACAACTCTTGAAGCGCAGACCGATGTCTGTTCCCAAGAATTGGCAGTCAGAGCACTTTATGTTCTTCACGCCGCCACTCATCTCTGAGCCAATGACAAACCCTCCATGACCGGCATATACGGTACAACCGCTTATTATCACGTTCTCGCACGCACGACCACGTTTTCTGCCATGTTCATCCTTACCTGACTTGATGCAGATGCCATCATCGCCAACATCGAAGGTTGTGTTGACTACAATGCAGTTCTTACAAGCGTCAAGGTCAAGTCCGTCGCCATTCTGCGCATAACTTGGGTTACGGATGTCCACACCGTCAATGATGACATTCTCGCAGCATTCAGGATGAACGTTCCATGCCGGTGAGTTTTGGAAGACAACGCCCTCAAGCAACACATTCTTGCACTCATAGAGATTGACCATAATCGGGCGCGGCAAGTCTTCCTTGGCAGGTGCCCACATGGTAGCCCTGCGATAGAATCCGCCCTGCGAGGTTATGCGTTTCCATTGTGCTGGAGTAGTTTTCTCCTGCTTTAGCGGACGCCATACCTCACCATTGCCGTCAATTACGCCACGACCGGTGATGGCGATATTCTTCGCGCCTGTGGCAGAGATAGGGCTCTGCGCTCTCTTTGCCGGGATTCCTTCGTAGGTTGTGTTGACAACAGGATAATCGTTGATGTCAGGCGAGAACAAGAGTGTTGCGCCTTTCTCCAGATGAAGGTTGATGTTGTCTTTCAGCACAATAGGGCCTGTGAGCCACAAACCGCTTGGGATAACGACTTTGCCGCCACCTTTGGCAGCCATTTCGTCAATGGCGCGCTGTATGGCAGCTGTGCATTTGTGCTGTCCGTCGCCTACAGCACCATATTTTACAACCGACACCGTGGCATCAGGGAAGACAGGTCTCTCAATGCGAGGCATGTCGAACGGCAAGCCACGATACAGTTCTTCATACTCATAGCTGCCGGCTATGGCGGACGAAATGCCGCAGCACATCATAATCAGCGCAAGAAGCACTTGTTTCAAATTTCTCATTGTTGTTAGTTTATATAGGATTTATTGTTTTGCCAGAAATCATGTTGCGGACAACACAGCCTTGGTTCGCAAAAGAATACTCATTGCCTTTTGTTTCCCCATGTGCGCATATGGCGATAAGCACCTATTCCTCAAAATATACACGTTTCACCCTGTTGCTTACACCAGTAAGGATTTCATAAGGGATTGTCCCTATAACATCGGAAAGAACTGTCACAGGGAGATTCTGACCAAAAATCTCCACACTGTCGCCCTCCCGGCAATCAATGTCCGTGACATCTATCATTGCCACATCCATACATATATTGCCTACATAGTCAGCCTTCTTTCCGTTCACGAGACAATAGCAATGCCTGTTGCCCAACTGACGGTTCAGTCCGTCAGCATAGCCTATAGGGATTGCAGCTATAAGGCTGTCGCGATCAAGTATTGTCCGGCGGCTATAGCCTACGGAATGTCCGGCAGGAACATTGCGCATTTGGAGGATTGTTGTCTTTAAGGTTGAGACAGTTGACAGCACGGAGTTGTCACGCGGATTGACACCATAGAGTCCCAGTCCGAGGCGGCACATATCCATTTGCCGTTCAGGGAAATGCTCTATTCCGGCAGAGTTGCAGATATGCCGTAATATCTTGTGAGGGAATGCAGCCTGCAACTTACGGCTTCCGGCATCATACAGCGCAAACTGTTCTGCGGAGAAAGCGTCAAAGTCATCACTGTCCGAGCCTACGAAATGGGAGAACACAGAGCGTGGGATGACTGCTTTCTGATGCTGCAGGCGGTCGATGAGTTCATCGATGTCTTTCTCAGGATGAAAGCCGAGGCGGCACATGCCTGTATCAAACTTGATATGCACGGGCCAGTTGGTTATTCCCTCACGCTGTGCGGCATGGACAAGGGCGTCAAGCATTCGGAAAGAATATACTTCCGGTTCAAGGTTATAGTCGAACATAGTCTTGAATGCGGACATCTCCGGATTCATAATCATGATGTTGCATGTTATACCCGCATTCCTCAGTGTCACTCCCTCGTCGGCAACGGCAACGGCAAGATAGTCCACACGATGGTCCTGCAAGGTCTTCGCTACCTCAACAGCACCAGCACCATAGGCATCCGCCTTAACCATGCATACGAGCTTTGTATCAGGATGCATGAACGAGCGGTAACGGTTGTAGTTCTCAACGACAGCATTGAGGTTCACCTCCAGCACTGTCTCATGAACCTTCAGTTCCAATCTGTCCGTGATACGATCAAACTCAAAGATGCGTGCACCTTTTATGAGAATCACCTCATCATGGAGATTGCCGAATGTCTCAGACTTAAGGAACTCATCGGTGGTATTGAAGAATGCACGCAGAATGTCGTTGCTTGCGCCACAAAGCACCGGGGCGAAGCTGTCCTTCAGCACCTTGCCTATTCCTATGAACTTATTAACTCCCCTGCTCTTTATCAGAGAGAGCAATTCTGCCGACAGTTCTTCGTCCGAAAGACCTGTCTGGTATATGTCCGACAATATCAATGTACGGCTACGCCCCTTGCTATCTGGACGGCGTGACATAAAGTCGAGGGCTATGTCCAATGACTTCACATCATTGTTGTATGAGTCATTTATCAGGATGCAACCTCTCTGTCCCTGCTTGACCTCCAGTCGCATGGCGATAGCCTCCAGTTGCGGCATACGCTCTGCCAAAGTCTTTTGGGACATGCCAAGGTAAAGGCATACGGCAGCACACGTTATGGAGTTCTCTATCCCACCCTCATTGATATTCTTGATACAATAATCACCGGCAAAACCATTATATATGTATGAGATTCTTGTCTCATGGTTCTCATCATCAGTCTCCACATTATTTATATATAAGGGAGCGTCAGGGTTTTCCATAGACCATCCGAGGCGGAAGCCTTTGAAATTGCTCTTTCGCATACAGTGGGAGACTGTCGCATCATCAGCATTGTAGACAACAACCTGTGCATCCTTCATTAGGTGGAGTTTCTCCTCACACTTCTCTCTTATAGAGCGGAAATTCTCCTGATGAGCCTGCCCGATATTTGTAAGGACAGCTATCGTAGGCTGGATTATCTCTTGCAGAGCCTGCATCTCACCGACCTGACTGATGCCCGCCTCAAAGATTCCCAGTTCCGTTTGGTTATTAATCATCCATACGGACTGTGGCACACCTATCTGCGAATTGTACGAACGTGGGGAACGTGTGATGCGCTTGTCCTTGAACAGCAGTTGATAAAGCCATTCCTTTACGGTAGTCTTACCATTGGAGCCGGTTATGCCGATTACGGGGATGTCATATTCTTCCCTATGTCGCTCGGCAAGGCGTTGCAACGCCTCAACAGTGTCGGTCACTACAAGGAAATTGGACTTTGGCAAGTCTGTGGGTATGTCATAGTCTCTGTTGACTACGAAATTACGCACTCCCCTATTGTACAAATCAGGAATATACTTGTGTCCGTCACTCCTCTGTGTCTTTATTGCAAAGAACAGTGTCTCCTCCGGAAATGAGAGGGAGCGGGAATCGGTAAGCACAAAGCCGATGTTTGTCTCTGCCGTTCCATACCTATGCGCCCCTATCAGGGTCGTTATCTGAGAAATCGCATACATTATGATCTGCTTACTTGAAGTCCTGTCTCGCTTATTGTCATATCGACAAAACGAGCATTCTTGTTCTGTGGATTCTGCTGCAGACGCTGCTTGATGAGCGCGGCAGCCTCAGGGTCTTTCGCTACCATGTAAAGATAGCCTCCTCCACCTGCACCGGGGAGCTTGTAGCCAAGGCAAAGGTCGTCCACCATGTCCGTCAGCACACGGACTCCGTCAGGGTTAGTGCCGGCATCAATCATTTGGTTTTGCTGCCATGTCTTAGCAACAAGTTCACCCATAAGATTGAAGTTGCCTGCCTGAATAGCCTCATACATGTCGTTGGCATGTTGTTTCATTCCACGCAGCAGGCGCAGTTCCTCGCCATGGTTAAGGAACATTCTTCTGACAATCTCCGCCAACAGTGTCTTTGCCGTACGGGTAATGCCTGTATAATAAAGCAGATGACACGCCTTGTACTCCGGCTGTGTGAAGATAGTCGTAGGCATCCAACGCACCTGAGGGTTCTGCTCAAATCCACGCTCTGTGGTAAGGAGCTTGGCACCATGAAGTATGCCACCGAACTGGTCTTGCCATCCTCCGCCGGTCGTAAGCAACTGTTCAAGCACAAGTGTTCTCCTGCCTATCTCGTTCTTGTCCCAGTTCAGTCCGCAGAAATCATTCAGCGCACCGAGCACTGTCGATGCAAGCACACTGCTTGTTCCCAATCCGCTGCCGGCAGGAATGGCAGAAAGCAATGTCACCTCTATACCACAACCGAAAGCCTCCAGTTGCTGTTCCAGAGAAGTATAAGACTCAACAGAGAATCCCGGCTGGAAACCGCAAAGCACGAGTGCCGCCTTTGGAATGGAGAACGGACTGCCCACATGATGAAAATCCTTCAGTTCCTCGTATGTCGTTATCGTCTCCGACGCACCGAGATCGATACTCCTCATCACAATATGCTTTTCCTTGCAAGGACGGACATACGCCTGGATAGGCTGCTGACCGTTAAGGTCAATGGCGATGTTCACCACAGCACCACCTTCCATAAGGCAGTAAGGAGGAGTATCAGTCCATCCGCCGGCAAGGTCGATGCGCACCGGAGAACGTCCCCATACTATCTGGTCACCATAAACAGACATCTTTGGTGACTGCTTGTCAACAAGCATCGGTTCTGTAAGTCCCTGCTGCAAAAGTTTGAATGCATGCGAATCCCATTCTTTTGCCTTACGGATAAGGTCATCCGTACAAGCAACATTGCCGTTGGCTCTAAGTCGTTCGACCTCGGAACGGAACATAGCATCATGGATACGTGTCAGAAGAGGATTCTTCTCATCTATTTCTTTAGGCAAAGGTATGCCACACTCTGCAAACTCACGTGCAGCATCAAAAAGATTGGTCTGATAGAATACAGAATGCTCATGGTTCTTCGCTATTGCCGCCCAGTTCTTTGCTCTCAGCTGCTTCCTTTGTTCTGCAAGCCTGAGGAGATTGGCAGTGGCAGAGATTCCTTCCGCACTTATCTTCTTTGCCGACTCGAACACAGCCCTGCCCTCCTCGGACAGACCGAGCATAAAGCGCAGGACCTTGCCCATGTCATCAACATTGTCCACAATCGGGAACAAAGGCTCCTGCTGCATCTTTCCTGCAAACTTGTCCTTGTAGCCGTATGGACGCACCACCCATTCTGCCTCCCCCATAGGAACAATGTCAACGCATTGCTCCGGCTTCAGGTATATCTCCCAATCATTCTCCGGAACACCGGTAATGACATTGCAGTTTGTCAATGTCCATTTCTCTCCTACAAAGGAATTCTCTATCCATACATTGGTGTTCTCCTCATTCAGTCTCAACCTTATGTCTGCATTCTGCACAAACATCGAAGGATGAGGCTTACGGTCACGGTGCATAATCTCACGCTGGTCTACCACTATGTTCTGAATTGCCAATGTGGAGGACAACAGTTCCGGTGTTGTGCCATAATGGTAGAACTCTCCACCCGGAAGAGGGAGGATTGCAACAGAGAGTTTCCCCACTTCCTCGTCAGGCTCTGACGGATTTGTTCCCAAAGCACATCCGAACTCACTGTAAAGGTCGTATTCCCTGATACAGAATCCTGCGCCTTCCTCAGCACGGCTCTTGGATTTTAACACCTCCACAGCCCTGTCCGAAAGAATCCAAATGCCTATGTCAACGAGCGAATAATGGTCTTTCTGCACATCATGCAGTGTCTGCAGGGATGGCTTCTGAAGCATGTATTTCAACACATTCGGTGTGTTTCTGTCAGAGATGAACACTCCATGGTCTTTAGCAATATCGTCATTCAGCCACAAGCCATAGCAGACAACATCAGCCTCCGGTATTTCCTGAAGCGGCTTTGTCGCACGAATGAACACGTCTCCACTGACAATCATCGTCTTCAATGATGACGGTGCCTTTGCCATTATACTTTCATACAACGGCAACTGCAACGACAGCAGGTCTTGGGAAAGTCTCTGTCCTCTCTCCCAACGGAACACAGGAATCGGAGTAAGTATCTTTCCGGAAGGGGCATAAGCCGGCAAACGCCTGCTCTGCCCGCCGGCGTGCAAAATAATCTTCTTCTCATTGCGGAAAGACTCCGGACAGCTGTCCAGCACCCATGTTGTTCCGCCTCCCGAACCAAGTTTCTGGTCGACAGGGTCATTTGTACAGAACCACTCGTCAGTTGACAATCCGGTAATATCATGGAAACATCCCACCAAATTTGGTGGCAGAGAAAGCATTTTCTTCATTGACCGTTATATTAGTTGATATTTTCACGCAAAATTAGTAATAATTATTGGAAAAACAAAGGAAAAACACAAAACTTTGCTCTGAGAATCATCATTTTCCGTTTTTCATTTTCCGTTTTTCATTATTATTTATTATCTTTGCAGTCGAACAAAAAAATCAAAACAACAAATAAACTAACTTAAAAAGGTATGTCCTCTCCCATGCAGCACATACCGTCTCAAAACTATGGAAAAGAAAAAGACCGGACTCTTGACATCCAACGGAGTCAGCATGCTTGTGCCATTCATTCTTGTCACAAGCTGTTTTGCATTGTGGGGCTTTGCCAATGACATCACCAACCCTATGGTAAAAGCCTTCTCCAAAATCTTCAGAATGAGCGTCACGGAAGGCTCAATGGTGCAAGTGGCGTTCTATGGCGGATATTTCTGCATGGCATTCCCTGCCGCCATGTTCATACGCAAATATTCCTACAAGGCAGGAATCATGCTGGGACTGGGACTGTACGCTCTCGGAGCACTGCTCTTCTTCCCTGCAAAGATGATAGGAATGTTCCCACCGTTCCTTCTTGCATATTTCATCCTGACTTGCGGACTGTCATTCCTTGAGACATCCTGCAATCCGTACATCCTTACCATGGGACCTGAGGATAACGCAACACGACGCCTCAACATGGCACAGGCATTCAACCCTGTAGGCTCGCTATGCGGAATGTTTGTGGCAATGACATTCATACAGAACCGTCTCAACCCTCTGTCAACGGCAGAGCGTGCCACACTCTCCGACGAGGAGTTTGCGGCACTGCGTGACAGCGACCTCTCCATTCTCATTGGTCCATATCTTGCCATAGGACTGATTATCGTCTGCATGCTCATAGTCTTCGCTTGTGTCAAGATGCCAAAGAACGGTGACCAGAGCCATGACATTAATTTCGGTCCTACCATGCGCCGCCTATGGCACACTCACCATTACCGTGAGGGCGTGCTGGCGCAGTTCTGCTATGTCGGTGCGCAGATTATGTGCTGGACATTCATCATCCAGTATGGCACACGCCTGTTGATGGCAGAAGGCGATTACACTGCCCTTGAACACACCATCGGCGGACTTCTCGGCATCGACACTTCCGGAGCCATGACAGAGAAGAACGCTGAGGTTCTGAGCCAGGGCTACAACATCATTGCCATGGGAAGCCACTGCATCGGACGTTTCGTAGGCACTTACCTGCTCAAATACATCAAACCGGGCAACCTCCTGCGCATCCTCGGCACACTCTCAGCCATCCTCATCATCGGAGCTATAGCAAACACAGGCCGTGCCGGTCTCTATTGCCTTGTGGCAACATCGTTCACAATGTGCGTGATGTTCCCGACAATCTATGGTATCGCACTTGACAAGATGGGCGAAGACGCAAAGTTCGGAGCGGCAGGACTTATCATGGCTATCCTTGGCGGTTCCGTCCTTCCTCCGGTACAGGCGTCTATCATAGACAAGGGAGAACTCTTCGGAATGCCGGCTGTAAACATTTCATTCATCCTGCCATTCATTTGCTTCTGCGTGGTTGCGACATACGGCTACCGTGTGGTAAAGCGGGCAGCATAAGGGTGGTTCCCAAACCATAGCAGAAAGTTCGATTCACGGCAGGTGGGCAAGGCATTGTCCACCTGCATCATAAAAACAGACTATTGCCTAAACATCTTACCCCCATACTGACCATCAACGGTTCTGACAGCACAAGCGGAGCCGGCATACAGGCTGATATAAGGACAATATCAGCCATGGGAGGCATAGCCTTCTCAACAATCACTTCTATCACTTCACAGGACTCACAAGGCATCCACAGCATCCACGACCTGCCGGAAGACATTGTCATCAGCCAATTGAAGGCCTTGCTGAGGGACGTCAGACCCAAAGCGGTGAAGGTGGGAATGATACGCCAGGCAAACGCCATACATGACATAAGGGACGAGATTGTCGGCTGCCGGCATATTGTCAGTGCACCGGGCATCCTGTCCTCCCGTGGCGAGCAACTCATGACGGCTGATGCCGTCAGCGAATATGTACGGCTGCTGTTTCCCATAACAAACACACTAATCCTTAAGTGCAGCGAAGCGGAACTGCTTTTCGGCAGAAGCATAAACACCAACGCTGCAATGTCCGAGACAGCATCGCGCCTGCTTGACATGGGACCACAGGCAGTGTTCCTGCGTGGAGGGCATTGCACGGAAGGGCTGGTGACCGGTCTGCTTGCCATTGCCGGAAGCAAAGAGTCTCCACGGTTCTTCACTTCCCCAAACAGGGAAGGCTGGCAGTTGCATGGTGTCGGAGGAACACTGTCTGCTGCAATAGCGACAAGACTGGCAATGGGGGACAGCATTCCCTCTGCCCTCTCCTCTGCCCACAAGTACATACGTTGCCAAGTGGTCTACTCCGTCAGTTCCACAAGCCACAGCCTTAGACGTATGGAACTTTACAACCGGTTCATGGAGCAGGTGACAACACACTGCAAAGAGTCACGCGACACTTCTTTCTACGCCTCACTGCTAAACATCACTCCACGCTATCTTGCGGAGATAACACGGTATATCACAGGAAACAGCCCGAAGAGCCTCATAGCGGATTACTTGCTGAAAGAAATGGAGGCTGACCTCCTGACCTCAGACAAGACAATACAAGAAATATCCATCGAATACAGTTTCCCTTCACAGGCGTCACTCGCAAAGTTCTTCAAGACGCATAGCGGGAAATCGCCTTCGGACTTCAGGACAGGGAAAAATTAGAAAACTCATGGCATTTTTGCCCTCCATGTTTCGCGCAGAAACACTCACGAGGTAGCAAGCGGCAAAATATCCCACCATTTTCTATTTTTCCGCTATATCTTTATCTATCAGCATATTAGCATCACAAAAGAAAGTCACACGCACAAAAAAGCACTGTAATTCGTTACTAAAAACGGTCGAAAGGTAACGAATTACAGTGCTTTTTTATCCTTATGCACCGAGAAAGGTTACATCTGGCATTGCGAAGGGTAACCTTTCATGCTGCGAAAGGTTACGTTGGGCTATATGAAGTGTCACCTTTCACCTTTGCATGCCTCGTTTTTTACGATTATGATAAATAGGGAGTCAGAAAACTCATGTACTTTCCGGAGTCGGGAAACAGCATGGAACACCGGCTCATGAAGCATCCATCGACATAGCGGAAACATGAGAACGACAACCGAAAGTCCGAAACATGGACAGAACGCATCCACCCTGCATGCTCAGAAATTGAAACGGCAAGAGAAGCGTATGCCACCATGCCTTGAATTGGGCAAACGGCGATACGAGAAGCGGTGGACATAATCAATGTTGAAGACGTTCAGGATGTTGTGTATACCCACCACGCCTTCCACATAAGGCGTGGAGGACAGCAGACTGTGTCCCTCAGGAAAAGCCATCAGTATATTGTCGTTCCAATTTGCAGGCAGTTGGGGATTGTTCTTTGCAGAAAGACCTCCCCACAGCATTCTCAGACTGAAATATTCCTTCCAACGCCAACGGCGTATGAAATCCACGACACCGATAAGGTTACTGTTCATCTCCCATGTAAAAAACAACTGCACATACCTGTCGTTGATAAGCTCGGAAGGCGTGATAAGGCTGAAAGACTCCTCGTCATTGACGTATGACATGTTCGCCTGAGGAGCAAGCAGCAGCGGATAAGGCACTTTGCTCCAAACCACACTGCCTTTCAGGAAAGCACTTGCAAAACCCCAGTCGCCCATGAAAAAGCGCTTGCGTGCTTTTAGTTCTGTAATATGATAGCCGTACTGTCCGCCAAGGAATCCCTTGATGCCCCAAGTGTGCGACAGACCTACCGCCGGAGGGTCGCTGTTTACCGGAAGCTGTCCGCGCAAGGCATCCTGCCTGCCATTCCTCGGGGCATACTCTATGCCGACACTCACCTCAGAAGTGCGCAGGGAACCGTTGTTCCGGGAAACATAATCCGGACTGTAAGTGTCGTAGTCCGTCCATGGCCCTCCTTTGTACACGCCATCGCCATATTCCGAAAGGTTCTTGAACAACAGACCGCCCGTAGCGATGTCATGCTCTGTCTTCACGCCGACCCTGAACCTCATGCCGTTCTTGGCATCACGCTCAATCTCTATCTTCCGGAAATCATAGTACATCAGGTGGGTGTTCTTGTCCCAATGATATGATGAGAAAAGATTGTCCCTGTCAGGATGACTGCTGCGCTCACCGATGTAGCCGATGTCTTTCCTTGCCTCAAGACTTATGTTATAGCAAGGATAGTCATAAGGTGTGTGTGTCTTCGGGATAAAGGAGTATGTCACACGCCCCTGATAGTAATTGTCATGGAAACGGAATCCATGGGCATAGTAGCCTTCAAGGAAAAGATGCCTGCTGAAGCGCGACGTGGTGTGCCCGCCTATCCTCAGGCGCAGGTTGTCAAGGTCGTTGAATGAGACAAGGCTGTTTGTAGGTCCGATGTTGAAAACGCTTGGCACTCCTACCGGAATCTTGTTGTCGACAAAAGCCCTCAGTGTCCTGACAAGCCAGCGTATGCTCTTGATGTCGTCGGCATAACGCAGCATTCGCTGTGCATAGGTCTCATGACGCCTCTCTTCACCTGCCACGGTGTCCGTCACCTCTGTACCACGTCCGTCATAACGTGCCCAGAAACTGTCTGGACGGTACTCTGCCTTGGCATCATATTTCTCTGTCATCCTGCCTTTCAGTTTTCTGCTGTCTATGGAATCGGTGGAATAGTCCGAATATCTTTGGGACTTTATGTAACACAGCCTTCCAATAATGCTCTTCGCCTTCATCTCCACAAGGACATCATTCTGCATCAGTGCACTCTTCCCGTCAGGATGTGTGCCAAACTCCTGCACGACATAAAGATTATCAATTGAGCGTGAGCCGCCGGGCTTCGGCAGCATCAGCTTTATGTGACGCAACCTGAACAGGCTGTCCTTCTCCATAATCATCTCACCGGAGAAACCAAGTTCGCCTTCCTTCGGCGCAAAGAACAAATGCAGGACACTGTCATTGCAACTCACCGGCTCATAGCAATAATGGCTTGTGGCGTCACTCGACAAAGGGGACACCAGACGCTTGCCGTCAATCTTCACCAGACTGTCCATGACATTCACATCGGCATATTTCTCACCGACAAGCACGTTGACCACCGCATCCGTGTAAAGCATCTCATTGGCACCTTCCCTGCGGATGCCACGGACGTATGCCAACTTTCGTGCCGGATTTCTGCGGAGCAGCAAATCCTCAACACGCTCTTCGGTAAGTATAGGCAGCACGAATTTCCCATTGAGACCGCAATGTTCCACAAAATGCTTTATCCACTTGTTGCTCTTGAAAAAACGCTTCCGAGTGTCCAACGGATTGACATCATTGACGGCAATCTCCAGCTTTTCGTAACGTGTGACCTTCTCGTAGGCATGGCTGCGAGACATTCCCAAGCGGCATTCCATAATGGCATTTCTCATGGTCTCCTCCGTAAACCTCATGGAATCCTTCTCCACAGCAACCTGTACAGAATCGACCGCCGGAACCATTCCTGTCGCTATTTCCGTGGAATCGCCATGCATCTTCGGCTGAGACACATCGTGCACAGTCTTGCAGCCATACGCCGAGACAACCACGAAGCATGACATTATGATATATATGGCAATTCCTTTTCGATACATTATGGACAATCGCTTGGCGGAAATCACCTAAGCGGTTGTAAAGGTACGAATAAAATAATGAAACTCAAGTCACATGGCTGTTAAAAAATCATTACCTTACTGCAAATCATCCGATTTGCGCCACATGAGAAAAAGTATTTTCTGTATCCGAAGGCTTAGGACTAAAAAACAAGTATCTGTTGAGAATCAATGCAAAACAACGGTTTTGAATAATTCCCAACAGATACTTGACTGCAACTTATGACAGTCTTTCGATAAGGTATGGCAGTGCTTTCTCGAACTTCACTCCATACCAATGGCTCTTATCATCAATGGTTTGGCGTATTGTCTCCACGACATAGTCTGCAGCTATAGATGCAGACTCCAGCACACTCTTGCCACGCATCATGGCTCCGGCAAACGATGAGGAGTAGACATCGCCGGTACCGTGCATGGACACATTGATACGCTCCGTGAAATAGTACTCTACTTTCTCACCATCGTAACAAGCCACTCCGAGCTTGCCCTCCTCAAGACTGACACCGGTAAGCACCACATTCTTCACACCAAGCGCATAGAGTTCCTCCAGGACATCCTCCACAAACTCCTTTGTGCAGACACCCTCAACATACGGTCTGCCCAAAAGCAGGAGAGCTTCCGTCATGTTCGGAAGAATGACATCAGCACCCTTAATCAGCTTGCGCATCTCCATCGGGAAATCCTCATCAAAGCCTGCATAGAGCTTTCCATTGTCTCCCATCACCGGGTCGATGATGCGCAACGCACCGGGACGTGCAACCTCGTCCATAATCTGCATGATATAAGGTATCTGCGCCTTTGAGACATATCCTGTATAGAACGCATCAAAATCAATGTTCTCTTTCTTCCACTGC
Source organism: Palleniella muris (assembly GCF_004792655.1). Classification (GTDB taxonomy): domain Bacteria; phylum Bacteroidota; class Bacteroidia; order Bacteroidales; family Bacteroidaceae; genus Prevotella; species Prevotella muris_A. The sequence continues at coordinate 19,574 of NZ_SRZC01000022.1, forward strand.
GCAAGGATTGACGGCATCTCGTCTGTCAAATCGCAGAAAGTCCATGCCGAGAAGCCGGCTGTATGGTTCGAAAGCACCGAACTTGGCAATATCGCTGTCTCAACACCACAGGCTGAGATGACAGGCAATGCCACTGTCAGAGAGCACTGCCCCACGCAAGAAATATCCTGAATGGTAAGTAATCTTTTATCCATATTTATATATTAATGTGTGAAATAAGTTACAAAATTATCCAAATAAATCCATATCCACACACAATTGTTCCGAAAACAGAAAGCAAAACGCACATAAAGGAAAACCATCACCTCAAAGAAAAAGCCTGCGACGAAAAAACGCAAAGCATTTTCGACGCAGGCTTGCTTGAGTGCTCTCAATTATCAGTCATCAGTCAATCTCGAACGCGAAATCATCCTCCCAAGGGAAACCGTCCTTTGAATCAGCAGGCGTATCGCCTCCACCAACTCCCGGCGTATCAGGCTTATGCTCACTGTCCGGCGCGGCAGGGTCTGTCGTTGGATTAGAGATTGTTATCAACAGGCTTTCTTCTATTCTGATAACCTCTATTTCTGGCTTTATATAAGATTTCTTCATGATTCCTTTTTGTCTATTTTACTGTGAATTTCTTACCATTAACAATATATATTCCTGCCGGAAGTCCCTCTGCCGTCTCAGCAACCTTCTGTCCGTTAAGGTTGTACACACCTTTCAGCCCTACCGCCATGGCAGCCTCCGGAGAGAGTTCTGCTATACGGATTTCGGTAGGAGTGCTGTTAGGATTGTCATCAACGCCGGAGTAGAAGAGCTTGACGGACTTCACGTGCGCTGTGCCCGGATTCTTCTTCAGGTAGGAACGGTAGCCCTTGCCATAGGAAGAACCTTGTGAAACATAAAGGTTGCCGTTGCCTTCGCTGACAAAGATGTCTCCGGCCTCATACAGCACACTGTAACCCAGTTTATCCGCAATGCCGGCAGTTGAATAGCCCGGAGTTCCTTTCGCGGTATATGCTCCGCAATCAATCTCCTTCTGGCTGATGAATGGACTGACATGCTTCACAGGCACAACGAACCGGATCAACGTTTCGCCGTTGATGGTTCTCACGCCATCTTTGGTTTCCAAAGCGTTGCCGGAAGCATCGACAAGTGTCGGCTTTATCAAGTAAGGGTAGCCCGGAAGGACATTCTGAATCTCATGATACAGGAAATGCAGGCGTGCCACATCATCAATGATGCTTGATTTGTCCAACATGATAAGTTCTGTACCAAAACCAAAGACTTCCTCAACCTTATGCTGTGTCATGTTGAACGGCAGGGTGAGCGTAGTCCACTGCCCCTTCTTGAAGTCACGGTTGACCGTAATGGTCTTGAACTGTGGCGCCTGTATTCCCTCGACATTGCCCTTTTCCTCACTGCCAACAGTGAATTTGAACTTGCGCAGACCGACATTGCCGGTGATTTCGCCATCAGCTTTATAGGTTATTTCCGGGAATTTCTCCGTATCACTTAGCACAAGAGCGTCCTTTGGCTGCTTTCCTTCATTCTCACTGTCAGGCACGAAGTTCACACCACAGAAGCCCATCTTTGAGAAATTAGAGAAGAAATAGTAAGTCTCATGACCTGTAACGTGGAATGTATATTTCACGATGCCCTTCTGGATAGCAAGGAACGAGCCGTTATCAAGTTCCACGATGCCCTGATACTTTGCATCGCCGACAGCCCAATTCTTCGCTACACTTTTCTGCTCGTCCGCTGACATATATTTCTTGAACTCATCCCAGCTCGCAACGTTCTTACTGTCACTTAGGCTGCCATCCGGGTTACAATAGTACTTCGTTGTGACTGTCTGCTTTGATGAAACGGAAAAATCGTTTGTGAATAGTCGCAGAGGCAGACCACGCTGGTTCACGACATGGAACGCATGAGGGCGGAACTCGCCTTCTATAATCTGGTTGCTTTTGTCAGTGTTCCATGCTCCGTTTTGAATGATATACACCGACATTGTGCCATTCATCTGAGGTTCGAAAGTCATGTAAGCGCCACGGACAGGGAGGGTGAATGGGTAAGTCTCAAGAATATTGACCTTTGGCATGTTTTCATCAGTCTCGTTCTTCTCCACCTTTGGAGACTTGAACCAGCCAATTCGTTGTGAGCCATAAATCGTTTCCTCTGACTTTTGCATCGCCTCATCGCAAGCATCCTGCCCACCGGCAAAACCATAGCTGAAGCCATCAATGGTCTGTAACCCATCCTGCCTTTTTGGTGAGCCCCAAGAGTCTGTTCGTTCAGATGACGGATTGTACGTTCCATTGTTGTATTTCCATCCGCCGAAAGTCATTCTGACATATTTCACATCATTGTCTTCAAGCCATCTCTGCTCATTCAGCTTTGGTGCAAGCGTGTCCTTATCCACTTTGTAAGTGTAGCCGTCGGTAATCAGGATGTTGAAGAAAGTGTATGCCATTGCGTTCGCATCGGAATCTTCAATGTAGGCATAAATCTTCGCACCTCCCTGCGCATTGTTGACAATGCTGATTGTGCCATCATCACCCACAGTAGCCACACTTTCCATGTCGCTGAGATATTTGATGCCCACAGGGAGTTGTTTCTCCACGAGAGTACCGTCAGAATTAGCAATATAAGCCCTGAGGGTAACTTCTGACAGTGCCGCATTTATATCCTTATCAGGGGAAGTATGTTTGTCCCATTCAAGAACTTCCGGCTCATATTTCAGGACTATTCTCTGCTTCTTGACATTTACGGTAATCCTATACTTCACCGTTGTACCATCTGCCAAAGTAACTGTATAGTAGAATGTCTTTTTCTCTCCAAAGTTTCCGTCCAAAGGCAGAGGTATCTCATTATTTCCAACACCGTCACCTGAGATTTTTGCACCTTCAGGCAGTTCAACCGTCAGTTTAATACCACCCTTAGCCTCAGCCGCATCGACTTCCAACGTTGTGGCATATACGCTTTCTGCATTCTCTGATGTCTCAGTAAATGCAAGGGCAGAGCCTTTATATTTGAATATGGCACGTGTTGTGGATATAAAGCCATGCACCTTAATGGATTTGATATTTGCTTCCTTTGTCGAATTGTCTATTATCAGTGTCGTGGCACCTTGCACATTTGGAGAGAATGTATACTGCAATGTCTGTATTTGGTATTGTTTCTCCCCTTCAAGCGCTTGTTTAATACCGTCAATAATTATGTCTGTTTGGGTTGCTGAGGTGTTAGATGCAACAAACGTTATTGATGTTACTGTGTAATCTTCTGGAATAGTCAATGACAGTGTATTAGATGTAGCGAATTTTATACCATCTTCCTTCGAAGTTATATTGGCTGTTCCTGTAATAACAAAACCATTATTTTCATTACAAGTCCATGTTTTACCTGAAATTGAGCCTGTAGGTACAAATGTTGCAATTACATTATCTTCTCCCGGAGTGGTAGTGCCTTCATCTCCGTCCGCTTCTTCTGCCACAGTCACTTCTGCCACAGAGGAGCGTATGGTTGTTGTGGCACGTGCTGAAGCCATGCCTTTTGCGGGAGTGGCAATGTTAGCAGTGACTTCGCAGAAATATTTTCCGGACACCGTAGGGTTGTATGTTGAGGTTGTCGCACCGGCAATAGCCTCGGAATTGTCCCAGTCTCCCTTGCGCCACTGATAGCTTGGGGATTCCGCACCGCTGATTTTCACTTCCAAGCTTGCCGTCTCTCCATTTGCCACGGCATAAGAAGGCAGAAGGTCCATAAGGAGCATTGGTGCATTCTGCTTATTGTGCAGACGCTCGTATTCTGTTGCAGCGAGGATGAAACCGCCAAGCACCTTTCCCTCTGTGTATGTGTTGCGCTGCATGACATCAGGACCTGTGATATAGTAGTCGCGTGAGCCAGAACGTTGTACTTTACCGCCAAGTCCTGCTGACGCACAGCAGCGTATAAGCTGCGCCTTTCCTTCTGTGTCGCACATCATGAAGTTGTTCACGCATCCTTCGTAGGCTTTCTCGCCAATTGTCTCATAAGTAGTCTTGTCAAGCACACCAAGACGCGCGCCTTTCAGGTAGGCTGCGGAGAAGATTGCTGTGCATGAAGATTCAAGATAGTTGCCGGAAAGAGGAGCATCCTTCTCATCGACAACCTGATACCAGCAGCCAGTGGCCTCGTCCTGATACTTTGCGAGCCCTGCTGCAAGTTTCTGCAAATAGCCCTGAAGGGTCTTATAATTCTCTGTGTCTGTCTGATTTGCCATTTGCATCTGCTCCAGCACGTCCACGAGTGCAAGGAAATACCAGCCGCATGCACGTCCCCAATGGGCAGCAGAATGGTAAGTGTTATCAGGCAATTCCCAGCCAACAGCCTTTGCTGACTCAGGATTTGCAGTGAAAGCATGATAGAGCAGGCCATTACTCTCATTATACATCCGGTTCCATGAGATAGTGAACTGCTTTGTTATTAGATTCCAGTCGTTTTCTGTCACATTGGCTGCTGCACCTTTATAGTTGATTATCTGAGCAAGGAGCGCAGCACCCATATATAGACCGTCACCCCACATCTGGTCAACATATTCCGGTTTATGGAACCATCCGCCCTTAACAGCATCGCCAAGAGTGTTTTTAGAGTTTTTGCCACCGATAGCCCAACTGTCGTTGTAAACCTTCATCTTTTCAACAATCTTGTCAATCTGCTCTGTGACAAGGGTTTTGTTCTCCTGTGTTGCCAAAGCATCATTTGTCACACCAAAGTACATCTTCGCCGCGTTCATGTCGTCAAGCGTGAGCTTGTCGTCAGCAAGTCCGCTTACTTTTCCTGTATATGTGAACTCTGTCCCATAGTTCATAACAGTGTAGAACCAAGGCTTTGACCAGTCGTGATTTTGGTACAAGCCACGTGCTTCGATTGTTGCCTTGGCTACAAGTCCCGGTACATAGTCGAAGCGTGTGTTACTGTCATACGCAGTGCCCGGCACCGCCTTTCCCTCTGCATCAAAAAGTTTGAAAGGTCTCTTTGTACTGTTGGAATAGAAATCCCCAAGCCGGGATTCTATCACCCATTGTGAATAGCGGACATCAGGATTGAATTTCACCGATGTCCATCCTTTAGGCACAACGGTTGTATCATCCGTTGCTGCCCATGTGACGCTATTGCAGGTGACTACCACCAGCAACAGCATCAAAAGATGTCTAAGTTTCATTTCTTTAGTTGGTTTATAGTGTGATTCAGTTACATTGCTTGTATGTATATTCTATGCAAAGAACATATAGTCATGCAGTGTGCGTTAACAGGCACATTGTTGACGTGCGTCAATATTCATACAAATGTACATACATTAAAAATAAAAAACAAATATGGGGGGGGGGTAATTTAAATATATAAAATTTATTTTAACTTATATTCAACAACAAAATCAAACATATCACACATTAATAGCCCAAAACCGCCTGAAACAACAGTTCCAGACGGTTTTGGGCTGTATAAAGTGAACCGGAGGGGATTCGAACCCCTGACCCACAGCTTAGAAGGCTGTTGCTCTATCCAGCTGAGCTACCGGTCCAACACATCTCACCATTCAAGATGCAAAGTTACAAAGAAAATGGTGGAAAAACGAATGGCATGTGGAAAGATTATCAATATTTAACAATCAAACGGACAGGAATAACTGTCCGGCAAATAATATTCCTTGTATTAGCGCACCGCAAGGTGGCGCATAATCACTTGGATTGTCATTCGCAGAATAGCTTATGGAAAAAGGTACACTTTGCGTGCTCACTCTACTATTACTCCTCCCCTAAGCATGTCATTGCAGAGGTCTTCAGCATCCTCACGTGCTTTGTCGTAAGGAACATCATATTCAGAAAGCAGAGTGTCGACAAGAGTGTCAACCGTGAACTCTTGTCCATCGGCAATGGAGTTCCACAGGAACACCGACGATTCGTTCATGGACACAAGATTGCCGAAATCTATATTCTCCTCTCCTTCTGCTATCAAGAACTGCTCACCACACACGGAACGGAGCACAAAACCTTGTCGCTTTCTCATATTTACTAATAATTTTACATTTCATATTTATGCCTTCCCTCCCACAGTCCAACAATGACAATCGGAAACAAGGTCAATCATCCAAAGGCCTGCGCGAGTTGAAAAGCACGTCATGGAGTTTCAGCAAATAACGGCGCAATGGGAAGAGCCTTGTCCACAAAGCACTGTACACCCTCCATTTCAAGGAGTAAATGCTGTCAGGTCTCGTACGCCCTTTGCGATAGAACTCCACAGCAAGTGCCACAACATTGTCCCTATGGCAACTTTCTGTAGCACAGTTGCCATCACCACAAAGAGTGATTGTGTCACCCTCTATCTTCACTATACGGTGAAGAACATAATGCTTTGGGGACACTTCCGCAAGTACCGGGTCACCTGTTTTTATTGCTTTTGGAGGGACGAGCAACGCCTTGTCACGCTTGTGCACAAGGAACGGACGCATACTGTTTCCCCTAAGCGGCAATGTCACGGTATGTCCCTCTTTCAGAAGTTCCCCCACAGCAGGTATCAGTTTTGCGTTAGGCATTCTCATTTAGTTATAGCTTTTTTACAAACGACAGCGGATTCTGGTGAGGCTGTGCAATGAAAGACATAGGCAGGAACGCATGACACAAGCACCGTCACCGTGTCACAGATATTGGTATAGACTGCATGGTCCCACTTCATTGCTGAACAGGAAGGGAGAACCACCCCGAAAGCCTTGATTGCACGCAAGCGTTCCACCCTGTTTTCCTCAGCACGGCAGATTTTCGTTATAGCACCAAGCGGTGCGCTGATGTTCCGGTAGCATGGTGTCTTGCCACTCCATGGGCTGCCATAGATGATTGCTTTCCCGTCAATGATGCGGACTATAGGATTATCATCGTTCATCAGGTCACAATCAGGAATCATCCTAAGCCAGTTGGCTACCTGCGTGCTCTTGCCTGTCCCGCTCTTGGCCGTGAACGCATATCCCACCCCTTTGTGGCGCACCAATGATGCATGAACCATCAAAGTTTGGTGAAAACTGCCGGCAAAGGCATAGGCAAACATAATCACATTGTTCAAGCCGAACCGCCTCGCATTATATGTCCCCACAAGGTTACACCTGCACTGCGAGAAGTCGGCATTGGAAATCAGCAAGGCACAGTCATTGCCGCCTATGTCACGGACGACATACTGGTATCCGCCGTCACACAGCCGGTCAACAATCGTAATGCCATTACCTGTGTCAAACTCACGGATGCGTTGGCGTCTCTCCTTTGGCAAAGGACCGAGAGCCATGTCTACAGTAAGAACCAGCAAGGGCTTTCTTTCTGCAGAAATTCCACAATTCCCACTATGGCACAGAGCTTCCACATCCCCGTTCACACGAAACGGTTCCAAAGACGGCAGAATATGTATGCCTGTCATCTCATCCTCGTGAAGGAAGTCAATGACACAGAGATGTCCGGCTATGTCGAAAATATGTCTCAAAACATTATTCTTCGTTTGGGCGCACTCCTTCAAATGAGAACTCCGCTGCCGGGACTGTCTTCATCACCACACCGGAATTTGCATAACGCTTGCGCAACTTTTCCAATGTCTTCTCTGCCTTGGCGCGCTTTTTCTTGAAGAAGACAGCGTTGGTACGGTGTTCGCCGGTCTTGCTCAGGAAATAGCGGTTCATCTGGTCAGAATATTCCTTGAATCCGCCAAGATACACCTTCTTTTCATAATAAGCATTACCCACCTCCTGCAAATCAGTGAAATAGACAATACTATCATTGAACGATGCAGAGACACCGAACATATAAACCGTTGCCACAGACTTGGCACTTTTGCTCCCACCCTTTTGCTTCTTGGCATGGATGCACAGAGCCACCGTGCACAGTAATGACAGGATAATAATTTTTCTCATTACCTATTATATAATAATATTTGTTTTACAGTACATGCTGCCGCAAAGCAGTCAAGCGTCCCTCCTGATGGAACAGCAGCCGCTACTCTGTCGCAAGGAACCTTGTCTTTGAGCGCAAATGGCGGAGAGCCTTGTTGCGTATCTGCCTTGCCCTCTCGCGCGACATGCCATAGGTCTTGCCTATCTCGGCAAGGGTCATCTGAGGCGCGCCTATGCCATAGAAGGCACGGAGGACAAGCTGCTCGCGTTCGGCAAGCAGACTTATCGCATCACTCAACTCCACGTGCAACTGTGCGCGGGCAATGGCATCGTCCGCCAATGGCTGCAGGTCTGAACCGAGAAAGTATTCCACTTTGGAAAACTCAACATTCTCTTTGTATGTAGGACTGTTCTTTATGCGTTGCATAGGCTATAGTTTTTTTGCTGTTACAGAATAGGAGACCCAAAGGCTTGCCATAAGCCCGCCCTCCCGATGTCAGTGGGAAGGAATCAGAACTCCGATGTGAAATGGAACTTTATGTTTTTGAAATCCTCCTGTGCCATCTGGAGCACATAACCGGAGTCGGCAAGGAACACATCGCGTCCCTCACGGTCTTTCGCCATATACTGGTACTTGCGTTTCTTGAAGTTTTCAAGTTCGGCTTCATCTCCACTCTCTATCCAGCAAGCCTTGTACAGGTGGACAGGCTCCCAACGGCACTTGGCGTTATACTCATTCTCAAGACGATACTGGATGACCTCAAACTGCAGTTGTCCGACGGTTCCGATAATCTTTCTGCCGTTGAACTGGTTGACAAACAGCTGTGCCACACCCTCGTCCATGAGCTGGTTGATGCCCTTTTCAAGCTGTTTTGCCTTCATAGGGTCATCGTTTTCAATATACTTGAAGAGCTCCGGAGAGAAAGACGGGAGCCCGCGGAAATGGATTTTCTCGCCCTCGGTAAGCGTGTCGCCAATCTTGAACACCCCGTTGTCCGGCAGACCGACTATGTCTCCTGCCCACGCCTCATCGATGGTGGACTTGCGCTGTGCCATGAACTGCGTCGGTGAGGAGAAGCGTATGGTCTTGCCATTGCGCACATGCAGATAAGGCTGGTTACGCACGAACTTGCCGGAACATACCTTGCAGAATGCTATACAAGAGCGGTGGTTAGGGTCGATGTTGGCAGTTATCTTGAAGATAAAGCCAGAGAACTTCGGCTCGTCAGGGTTTACGTCGCGCTCCTCCGCCTTTGTCGGGCGTGGCGACGGTGCTATCTTGACAAAACAGTCAAGGAGTTCCTGCACACCGAAATTGTTCAATGCCGAACCGAAGAACACCGGAGCCACCTCCGCTGCACGGTAAGTCTCGACATCAAACTCAGGGTACACGCCGGCAACAAGCTCCAGATCGTCGCGCAACTGCTTTGCATCCTGAGCTCCGATGCACTCGTCAAGGTAGCCACTATTGACATCCACCGAAACTTTCTCTGTCACACGCTGCTTGTCAGGTGTGAAAAGATTCAGTTCATTCTCATATATATTATACACGCCCTTGAACTTCACGCCCTGGTTTATAGGCCATGACAACGGACGCACACCAATCTGCAGTTCCTGTTCCAGTTCATCGAGCAGGTCAAACGGGTCACGTCCCTCACGGTCCATCTTGTTTACAAAGATGATGACCGGAGTGTTGCGCATGCGGCAGACCTCCATCAGCTTCCTTGTCTGTGTCTCCACACCCTTTGCACCGTCGACAACAATGATACATGAGTCCACGGCTGTCAGCGTGCGGAACGTGTCCTCGGCGAAATCCTGGTGACCCGGAGTGTCAAGGATGTTCACCTTATAGTCTTTATAGTCAAACTCCATGACAGAGGTAGAAACAGAGATGCCACGCTGCTTCTCTATCTCCATCCAGTCGGACGTTGCTGTTTTGCGTATCTTGTTGCTCTTGACGGCACCCGCCACCTGTATCTGTCCACCGAAGAGAAGGAACTTCTCGGTGAGCGTTGTCTTACCCGCATCCGGGTGAGAGATGATGGCAAAGGTTCTGCGTCGTTCTATTTCAGGATTCATGTATGGTAATGTTGTTTTCCGGTTTATTTCTTTTTTCCGTCTCCGCCGGCAAACGCGAGAAAGCGTTTCGTGTCGCGGAGCACCTTGTTTCCTTTATGCTTGCTTCAGGTTTGCTATACATTTCTTAAGAGAGTCCGTCCAATACGGCACTGCAACGCCGAAAGTATCCTTAATCTTTGTCTTGTCAAGGACACTGTAAGCAGGGCGTGTCACAGGGGAAGGGAACTCGTCTGAGTGGCATGGCTGTATGTCACAGTCTGTGTGTCCGGCATACTCCGCTATCATCTTCGTGAAGTCAAACCAAGAGCATACTCCCTCGTTGGAATAATGATAGACACCGGAATTCCCCTCAAACTTGCGGTTTTCCACAATCTCAAAGATTGCTTTGGCAAGGTCACCAGCGTAAGTCGGCGTGCCACACTGGTCAAAAACGACCTTCAACTGTGGCTTTGTCGCTGTCAGATTAAGCATTGTCTTACAGAAATTCTTGCCGAACTCGGAATAGAGCCATGCCGTGCGTATGATGACATGGTCACACCCTGCCGCCTGTATCTTCTGCTCCCCATGGAGTTTTGTCATTCCGTAGACACCTGTCGGAGTGCCTTCCCTGTCCTCACGGCAAGGAGTGTTGTACGGTTCTTTTCCAAAGACATAGTCCGTGGAGACATGCACAAGCAAGCCGTCCACCTCTTTCATGGCCTTGGCAAGATTCTCCGGAGCTGTGGCATTGAGAGTCTCCACGATGTCGCCTGCTGTCTCAGCCGCATCGACATTAGTCCATGCGGCACAGTTTATGACACATTTTATCCCCTTTTCCTTCACGGCAGCGCGCACTGCCTCCAAGTCAGTGATGTCAAGTTTCTCATAACCCTCACAGACATCCGTGAACACATAATTATCCTTTGACTCTTTGCTGACCAGCTGTATTGCGTTGCCAAGCTGACCATTGGCACCTGTTACAAGTATATTCATAGCTTTTCTTTTTTGCTTTTCAACCTTATTTTTCAATTTGCGGACAACGGCATTGTCAATCAAATTCCAGTCCTTCCTCCTTGTCTTTCTTATAATAATCGGACAGCATTCCTACAAACGTGGTTATTTCCTTCACCGCGCGCATGGTGTCCTCTGAGATTTCCTGCTTCCGGAGGCGCAGCATCATCACGCCATAAAGGGCGTCAAGACATGTCTCTATCTCATTCTTGTCCTTGTCGCCCTTATTGCGAAGCTCCACGATAAAAGGCAGGACTTTATAGTATTCCGTGCTGTAGAAAGGGAACTTCGGTGAGTCGAGCAGTTGGTGGTGCAGTTCCACGAGGGTCTGCAGCGTCACATTGTTTATCTGCAGATGCCCGCACTCGCGGCACCCTTCCTCAGTCATCATGCGGATAAGGTTGGAATACCAGTCCTCAAGGTCCTCGCGGTCCTCGTCCGAGCAGTCGAATTTGCTTATATATCCACGGCGCAATGCCGGCATATAACAGTCAAAGGCACGTATGATGTCCTCCACCTGCCACATGTACAGCAGGTACTCCGCAATATTTTCTTGTCTTAGTTTCTGTGAAATGAACATATTTTGCTTGCAAACTTGTTTTGGGGCATGGCATCCGCCCTGATTACCAATAAGAGAACGTGTAAAGGTTGAACACTGTGCCGAGGAGCATCACCAGTGAGAATATCACCACCACGGAACCTATTATGCGGTTTATTATCAAGATACTGCTGTCAGAAAACTTCTCCCTCACCATGTCTATGAGCCACGTAAGCCCATACCACCACAGCAAGGCACCGGCAAACACGCACACATAGCCGAACGTCATCTCCACAGGACGGTTAGGGACAACGAAGGCAAACTGGGCGAAGCATGCCATGAACAGCAGGATTATCAACGGGTTGGAGAAAGTGACGAGAAAGCCAGTTATGCCATTCTGCACAAGCGTCCCCTTTTGCTTTCCACTGCGATGAATCTTTTTCGTAGGGTCGGCGCGGAAGCACCACACTCCAAAAGCAAGCAGCATCAGGCTGCCAAGCAACTGAAGCCAGAACTTGTTCTGGGGACTTGTGATCAAATCCATCACGAAACTCATTCCGAGACCCGTTATCAATGCATAAATCATATCGCTTATCGCCGCGCCAATCCCTGTCACCATACCGTACCAACGCCCTTTGTTCATCGTACGCTGGATGGCAAGCACACCGACCGGACCCATCGGCGCGGACGCGATTATCCCTATCAGTATACCTTTCAGAGCAAGCTCCATAAGGTCTATATGTATTCCAAACGGCATCATTTATTCAAAAACATTGATGCAAAATTGCAAAAAAATACTGAGATAAGCAAATTTAGCGGCAGAAATCTTTGATTTATTAGATTTAATTATTAACTTTGCTCAGAGATTGCAAGTGTACCGTAAGGAAATGCTGCAATATCTTTTGCAGGGAAATACATAAAAAAACATAATACATCATGGTTACAGATACAGAACGCCCTTACGTCATAGGGCTTGACCTTGGAGGCACAAACGCCGTGTTCGGCATTGTCGACAGAGATGCAAACATTGTGGCACAGACATCGGTGAAGACGCAAGACTACAGCACAGCGGAGAGTTTTGTCGACGCATGCGTCAAAGCATTGCAGCCACTGATAGAGCAAGTTGGAGGCATAGAGCGCATATACGGCATGGGAGCAGGCGCGCCAAACGCCAACTACCATACCGGCTGCATAGAGAAAGCCCCGAACCTCGTCTGGGCAAAGGACAGGAAAGTCCCTCTTGCCGGCATGTTCAGCGAGCGTCTCGGCATAAAGGTGAACATCACAAACGATGCCAACGCTGCTGCCCTCGGCGAGATGGAGTACGGTTGCGCGAAAGGCATGAAGGATTTCATCGTCATCACTCTCGGAACAGGTGTCGGCAGCGGAATAGTTGCCAATGGACAGCTTGTCTGCGGGCATGACGGACTTGCCGGCGAGCTGGGGCACGTCATCATGGTCCGCGAGAACGGAAGACCATGCGGATGCGGCAGGAAAGGCTGCCTCGAGGCATACTGCTCGGCTACCGGAGTGGCACGCACGGCAAGGGAGATGCTTGAGAAAGACAGCCGCCCTTCGCTCCTCCGCGACCTGAAACCTGAGGAGATTGACAGCTACCGGGTGTTCAAAGCGGCTGAAGCGGGTGACGAACTGGCAAAAGAGATATTCGATTTCACAGGAAACATGTTGGGCGAAGCGTGTGCCGACTTCACTGTTTTCTCCTCTCCGGAAGCATACATCTTCTTCGGAGGGCTCTGCAAATCAGGGGACATGCTCATGGATCCTATAAAGAAGTCGTACGAGGAGAATGTCATGCCTATCTACAAAGGCAAGGCGAAGTTCCTCTTCTCAACCCTCGACGGTGCAGGAGCGGCAGTGCTCGGAGCGGCGGCACTCGGCTGGACAGTGTGAAAAACGCAACTTCTCCCATTGGCATAAGGCAAACAGGATGCGACCAACAACATGATTGTATCGTAGAGTTAACAGACCCACTCTCCAGTAAAGACTACGTAAAATGCGTAATGGGACAACGCCGGCGATGATGATATAAAATTCCACCTTTGCAATTACAAAGGCTCAAACACAAAAAGAGACCGCATTACGCGGTTCACCGCACAGACATTTCCGGCATAACAGCACACAAAACCACAAACATCTAAGCATATGAAAATCGAAGACGACATAAGGAATGCTGTAGAGGTGCTGCGCAAAGGCGGCATTATCCTCTACCCTACGGACACAGTCTGGGGCATAGGATGCGACGCCACCAACGCCGAGGCTGTGAAGCGTGTCTACGAAATCAAGCGCAGGGACGACTCAAAGGCTATGATATGCCTCGTCGACTCAAGCAACCGCATACAGAGATACGTGCGCAACGTGCCGGAAGTGGCATGGGACATATTCGACCTTGCGACAAAACCGACGACAATAATCCTTGACGGAGCCACAGGACTTGCTCCAAACCTCATCGCCGAGGACGGCAGCATAGCACTGCGCGTGACACAGGAAGAGTTCTCCAAGCAACTCTGCTACCGCTTCCAAAAGGCACTTGTGAGCACAAGCGCGAACATCAGCGGCGAACCGGCAGCACAGAACTACCGCGACATTTCCGAGGAAATCCTCAATGCCGTGGACTATGTATGCTGGGCACGCCGGCAGGAACACAAGCCGCACACTCCTTCAAGCATCATCAAACTCTCGCCTGCGGGAGAGGTCAAGATTATCCGGGAATAATGCACACGGCATCATGCCACGCACACTTCTGGTAACGTTTACATCACAATCAGCCAATATCATCATTGAAAACGGTGACGGTTCACACAAGAAACCGCCACCGTTTTCTTATGGTTTTAAGCTAAACGTTTTTATGTCTCATGTAGGCAACAACCCATTACAGCATGCCTGTCCCCAGCCCCTAATCCAAAATTATTGCAATATTTTCGGAATACAATCCAAAATTATTGCTTTTTTTTTGGATTAGCCGGTTATTTTGTATAATTTTGCAACCATAAACATAATACAATCATGATAGAGAGAACCCTTTCAAACAAAATAAAAGACAGGCTCTTCCAAGGAAAAGCAATAATCCTAATAGGAGCACGGCAGGTTGGCAAAAGCACCCTGTTGAAATTTATTGCCAACGAGACGGAGAGAAAAACCCTGTTTCTTGACTGCGACGACCCGGAGGCAAGAAGTATGTTGACAAACGCCAATATGACAGACTTGAAGATTCTTATCGGTCAGCATGAACTTGTCGTGATAGACGAGGCACAGCGAGTGGAGAACATCGGGCTGACACTGAAACTCATCACAGACAACATGCCACATTGCCAATTACTTGTAACAGGCTCCTCAGCATTGGATTTATCCGACACCATCAATGAGCCACTCACCGGCAGGAAATATGAATACAACCTGTTCCCATTATCCACACAAGAAATAATGAACACGGAAGGTCTGCTGAAAGTACGGCAGTCGCTTGAAACCAGACTTATTTACGGCTCTTATCCAGATGTCATCACACATAAGGACAACGCAAAAGAACTATTGATGAATCTGGCGAACAGCTATCTGTATAAAGACATCCTGAAGAAAGACAACATAAGGAAACCCGAGTTACTGGAGAAACTGCTGGTGGCTCTGGCACTTCAAGTTGGAAGCGAGGTGTCATACAATGAGATAGCACAAACCATTGGCACCGACAGCAAGACTGTCGAGAAATATATCGGTTTGCTGGAACAATGCTTTGTTGTGTTCCGACTTAACGCTCTGTCACGAAACGTCAGGACAGAACTAAAGAAAAGCAAGAAAATATTTTTCTATGACAATGGTATACGGAATGCGCTCATTCAAAATTTCTCTCCCCTAAACCTACGCACAGACAAAGGGGCGTTGTGGGAAAATTTCTTTATCTCCGAGCGCATAAAGCGCAACCATTATAACGACTGTTACGCAAAGATGTATTTTTGGCGCACATCAGGCAAACAAGAGATTGACTACATAGAGGAAGAGGACGGACTTTTTCGAGTTTTCGAGATGAAAGCCAATCCTAAAAAAGGGCACACCTCGATGCCTACGCTATTCCTGAACAATTACAACGTGGCGGAGCAAGTTGTGGTCACGCCGGACAACTACATCAGCTATCTTGTCAATGTGGAATAGCCCATAAAGATACCAATATTATCACTCCTCATGCGGATATATGCGGATAATCTGCATTAATCCACATTGTAATTTAACGTGAGTTCGACTAAATTGCTGTATCTGATAAAAAGCAAAATACTATAAAAAGCACCGTGAAACGGTGACTCTTCGTTAACCCCACATGCTGCTTATGGCAGCATGTGGGATGTCTCAGACCAGTGGCCTGCACCGTAAGACGGTGCCTCACACTGAAAGGGATTGCTATGGGCGTATCTTTATGCCATGAGGCACCGTCTTACGGTGCAGGATGACGCACTGATGTTGCCGCCCATGTCGCTTCGCTCCATGGCGGTTACCGAAGAGCCACCGTTTCACGGTGCTTTGGTAGCGTTTTCTTCATTCTGCCGGATAGTTGCATAATTCGTCGAACTCACGTTAATTTACCATCAAACGATGTCAAACCATGCCTATGACAGCGATGTCACCGTTATAAGAAAGAATTCTTTGCAACAACCTGCAAGACAGAAACTTATAACCACACCACCTGTAACACGCCATACATCAGCCATCAATCTGCAAGGAATGGCAATGCAAAAGGCTACGGTTGACCATGCAAGAGGTAACAATTCACCATACAAAAGGTAACGATTCGCACAATGAATCGTTACCTTTTTCTTTTTCCCGAATTTACCACTTCCGCCCATTCCTTGACCACCGGTTCCACACATGACTATCCGCTCTTTTTCCTACACAGGGATTTCGCAACATGTTTTTTATGACACATATCAATCATAAAGCCACACCGGCAATATTTTTCATTGATTTACTTGCATATTCAAATATTTTTCACGTAATTTGCATATTACTAAACTCATGTCCGCATCCGCCTTGCAGATTAGGGAGGATGCATGGCAAAGGTTGCCGGAAGGCACCGCAATTCATACCATAATATTCGTGGACAATATCGATTTACAGAAAAAAACGTGGCTGGACCTCATTGTCGAATGGCGTGTGGAGCATATTTCAAAGCGGGAACTGACACTCCTGCTCGCATTTGTCGTGGGCATGCTCGCCGCCATTGCCGCCTTTGTGCTCCACAGCCTTATACATTTCATCCAGGAACTGCTCAGCGACAATTTCCTCAACACCCACTTCAACTGGTACTACCTTGTGTTCCCTGTGCTTGGAATCCTGCTGACAATGCTCTTCGTCCGCTATGTCGTGCGCGACAACATCTCTCACGGAATAACAAGAATCCTCTATGCCATCTCCACACGCCAAGGCAGGCTTGCCGCACATAACATGTGGAGCTCCGTGGCAGCCTCGGCAATAACCATCGGTTTCGGCGGCTCTGTCGGTGCCGAAGCACCTATCGTGCTGACAGGCTCTGCCATAGGCAGCAACCTCGCCCGCGTCTTCCGCCTTGACAGCAAAACAGTGTTCATGCTCATAGGCTGCGGAGCGTCGGCAGCGATAGCAGGCATTTTCAAAGCACCAATAGCAGGACTGGTGTTCACAATCGAGGTTCTCATGGTGGACCTCACCATGGCGTCACTCCTGCCTATGCTCATCTCGTGCGTGACAGCGACATGCTTCACCTATGTCCTTTCAGGCGATGCGTCACTGTTCCAGTTCCCACAGAACGAGGCATGGCCCGTGAACCGTGTGCCAGCAAATGCCATGTTGGGAGTGGCATGCGGACTCATATCACTGTATTTCATACGCCTCATGACATTCTGCGAGGGCATCTACGGCAGAATGGCACGCCATCCGTACCTGAAATGGCTTGTCGGCGGCGTTGTGCTCAGTACACTGATTTTCCTCTTCCCGTCACTCTATGGCGAGGGATATGCGAGCATCAACGTGCTGCTCAGTGGCAAGACAGAGGCAGAATGGAGCCAAGTGATGTCCCATTCGCCGTTTGCCGGGCATTATGAACTGCTTATCGTCTACATCGCCTTGGTAGTGATGACGAAAGCCATTGCCACCGCATCGACAAACGGCGGTGGCGGCTGCGGCGGAACATTCGCGCCTTCACTGTTCATTGGAGCGTTCGGAGGATTCCTCTTCGCACGCATCTGGAACTATTACGGCATAGGGGTCTATGCGCCGGAGAACAATTTCGCGCTGCTCGGAATGGCAGGAGTGATGTCGGGAGTGATGCACGCGCCGCTTACGGGAGTGTTCCTCATTGCCGAACTTACCGGCGGTTACCACATGTTCATCCCACTGCTCATTGTCAGCACGATATCCTATCTGACAATCTATATCTTCGAACCGCACAGCATTTACGGCATGCGCCTTGCCAAAGAGGGCAAGCTCATCACACACCATACGGACCATGCGGTGCTCACGCTGATGTCTTTGGACACCGTAATCGAGCGCGACTGTTCGGCCGTCGACCCTGACATGCCGCTGTCAAAGCTGATTCACAAAATCAGCCGCTCACGTGTCAGTGTGCTGCCTGTCGTGGATGCCGGCAACCATTTGTTGGGCGAGATTGACATGCTGAAGCTCCGCCATATCATTTTCCGCACCGAATTGTACCATAGGTTCCAGGTGCGGCAACTGATGTCCGACCCTCCCGCAACGCTGAACGTCAATGACCCTATGGAGAAAACCATGAAGGCTTTTGACAAGACCAATGCCCAGCAGCTGCCTGTCGTGGACATCGACAATGTGCTTATAGGCTATGTCTCACGCTCACATGTCTACTCTCTCTACAGGAAAATGGTGGCTGATATGAGTACAGATTAAAGAATAAAGAAACAAAACTTATGAAGAAAGAAGATTTACGCATAATATTCATGGGCACACCGGAGTTTGCGGTGGGCACACTCGAAGCACTTATCAAAGGGGGATATAACGTTGTGGCTGTCGTAACCCAGCCTGACAAACCCGTTGGACGGCATCAGGACACACTGCAACCGTCACAAGTCAAGGTGTTTGCCATGGAGCATGGCATCCCCGTCCTCCAGCCTGTGAAGATGAAAGACCCGGAGTTTGTGGAGGAATTGCGCTCATATAATGCCGACATTCAGGTGGTTGTGGCATTCCGCATGCTGCCGGAAGTCGTGTGGGGCATGCCACGCTTCGGCACGTTCAATGTCCATGCCGCCCTCCTTCCGCAGTACCGTGGAGCGGCACCTATCAACTGGGCGGTAATCAACGGTGAGGTGGAGACAGGCGTAACAACATTCTTCCTTGACCACGACATAGACACTGGCAGGGTGATTGAGCAACGCAAGTTCCCTATCCCTGACGATGCCGATGTGGAATATGTGTATGACGGACTTATGAATCTTGGCGCGGAGATTGCCCTTTCCACCCTCGACAAGGTCATCGAGTGTGACGGAAAGGTGGAGTCCATGCCACAGGACGACTCCGCTGCGACCAAGCATGCTCCGAAGATTTTCAAAGAAACGTGCGAGATAACCTGGGCAAAGAATGCAAAGAACGTCTATGATTTCATACGCGGTCTGTCACCTTATCCCGGTTCATGGACAACACTTGTCCCAAAGGAAGGCAAGCCACTGACAATGAAAGTGTTCAAGACAGCAAAGACAAACATCCCTTCCGTAGGCATGAATCCCGGCGAGATAACGGTCAAAGAAGGACGCTTGCTCGTTGCATGTGCCGACAACATGCTTGAAATCCTTGAGCTCCAGATTTCAGGAAAGAAGCGCATGCTTGTGCGTGATTTCCTCAACGGATTCAAGAACATCGATAACTACACATGCCGATAATGCGTTATTTCATTTTTCTTTCATACGACGGCACGGACTACCATGGTTGGCAGATACAGCCGAACGCCATCTCCGTGCAGGGTGAGATTGAGCGTTGCCTGTCGACAATCTTGCGCAAACCAACCCCAATAGTAGGTGCAGGGCGCACAGATACCGGTGTCCACGCACGCATGATGGCAGCACATTTCGAGACAGAGGAAGCCATCGACCACGAACAGGTTGGCTTCCGACTGAACAGAATGGTGCCGCAGGACATCGCCATACATAGGATTGTGCCAGTGGCTGACGACATGCACGCGCGGTTCAGTGCCACCTCGCGCACGTATCATTATTATATACACACCCACAAGTCGCCGTTCCTCCGCAAATACTCTTTGGAGACGCACTACAATCTTGACTTTGACGCCATGAACAAGGCAGGGGAATACTTGCTGACAGTGAAGGATTTCGCCACGTTCTGCAAAGCCGGCTCTGATGTGAAGACCACCTTCTGTGATGTGCGCACTGCCAAATGGGTGGAAACTTCACCCGGAGAATGGTACTTTGAGATAACCGCCGACCGCTTCCTCCGCAACATGGTGCGTGCCGTTGTAGGCACTCTCGTCGATGTGGGAAGGGGAAAACTGTCATTGGAGGACTTCAAGAAGGCTGTCGATGCCCACCGGCGCAGCGAAGCAAGGGAGTCCATGCCGGCACATGCACTGTTCCTTGAGAACGTGACTTATCCCGGAATGGAATGAGGATACTCCTCCTTTGATAACAAATGAATTAAACATAACAAACAAAAACATTATGCAGGCATGGTCAGACAATGACCTGCCTGACTCTGTAACATAAAAGACATGTGGCTCATACTCGCATTTCTCTCCGCCTGCCTGTTAGGCTTTTATGACGTTTTCAAGAAACACAGCCTGAAGGATAATGCTGTAATACCAATCCTTCTGCTCAACACTCTTTTCTCATCCCTCATATTCCTTCCTTTCATCATTGGTTCATCAGAAGGCATAATCAATGAGGACTCACTATTTTTCACCCACTCCTACGGCTGGGAAGGTCACAAGTACATACTGCTGAAATCATGTATCGTGCTTAGCAGCTGGCTACTTGCCTACTTCGGACTGAAGCATCTGCCGCTGACCATTGTCGGTCCGATAAACGCAACGCGACCAGTCATGGTGCTTGTCGGCGCGACCACATTCTTCGCCGAACGCCTTAACCTGTGGCAATGGGCAGGTGTCATCATCGCTCTCGTGGGAATAGAGATGCTGAAGAAGACCTCCAAGAAGGAGGGAATCAACTGGTGGCACAACAAATGGATTTACTTTGTCATCCTCGCCAATGTCCTTGGCGCAGTCTCAGGTCTTTATGACAAGTACCTTATGGCATCTCCCGAGAACGGCGGCATAGGGCTTGACAAGATGGCGGTGCAGTCATGGTACAACATTTATCAGTTCTTCATGATGCTTGCCATGCTCATCCTTCTCTGGCTGCCTACCAGAAAGAAGACCACTCCGTTCCGCTGGTGCTGGTCAATACTGCTCATCTCGGTGTTCCTCTCTGCTGCGGACTTCGCCTATTTCTATGCCCTCGGACTTGACGGAGCGATGATAAGCATAGTCTCCATGGTGCGCCGAGGCAGTGTCATTGTGAGTTTCCTTTTCGGAGCGATGATATTCAAGGAGAAGAACCTAAAGGCTAAGGTGCTTGACCTTGCACTTGTCCTGCTGTCAATGCTTCTGCTTTATGTCGGCAGCTGCCAATGACAAGATTTTGGAAATACATATTTTTAGGTATTGCGAGTGCATTGGGAAATCAGTACCTTTGCACCCGCAAAATCATTTTTTAATAAACAAATGCTAAAAAAAATATCATCTTACATCCTGAGTCTTATCCTTCCCGCCATGGTTCTGAGCGGATGCGAAGGTGGTTTTGACTTTGTCTATGACGAACCGCCAACGATAGAACCGACCAAATGGCAAGTTTACATTGACGCTTCGTCATGGACGGAATGGCATTACCTCGACCTTGTCGCAGTAAGCGAGCAAGCCAAGGACAATGACGGCTATGACGCTTCAAGCGCATTCATCACCATTGAGATCCCAATGGAAGCCACCGGAGATGCAGAAGCAGTGAACGGACACCGGAAACCGGGACTGTACAAATATTGGTATGACATCTTTAACGGAGGATTAAGCAAGAATGAGTTCCGCGAATTTATACCGACAGCAGCACAACCGGAACCGGAATCATGGACATTCGCCGTCCACCGCGACAATGTCCGCACAAACCCAGCTGTTGTGAAAGGCGTGTGGGAATCACCATTGACAGACATTTCAGATGTAAATCCCACAGTGCTGACAGATGCAGAGTTCACCGCTGACGAATGGAGCGAGAACGAGGTGTGGAGCGATGCATCAACGATGATGTCGCTCATCGTCCCCTCGCAAGGCATAAACACCAACAAAGTGCTCAGCGGATGGCTCACAATGAGCATTCCACCTATCCCTCCCGTATTCGCCCACAACAACCATGTCTTCATCCTTGCCATGCAAGACGGCACGTTTGCAGCACTGCAACTTGCCGACTACATAAGCCCCAATGGCACAAAATGCTGCCTCACAATCAACTACAAGTATCCATTATGAACAAGAAAACATATCTCGGACTACTCTTTGCGTCATCATTCATGCCAGCCTTGGCACAGAATGACAGCATCTGGCGCAACATGGACCTTGACCAAGTTGTAGTGACGGGCACAAGAACCCCTAAGACTCTCAAGGACACCCCCATACAGACGCGTGTCATTTCCGCAGCAGACATCGCCAAGACTGATGCCACAAACATTGAGGAACTCCTGCAACAAGAACTGCCGGGCATAGAATTCTCCTACGCCATGAACCAGCAGGTGAACATGAACCTCTCGGGATTCGCGGGGCAGAGCGTCCTTTTCCTCGTCGACGGCGAGCGCATTGCGGGCGAGACAATGGACAACATCGACTTCACACGCCTGTCAATGGCAAATGTGGAGCGCATCGAAATCGTCAAGGGAGCGGCATCAGCATTGTACGGTTCCAATGCCGCCGGCGGTGTGGTAAACATCATCACACGACGCAACAAAGCACCATGGTCACTGCACCTTGACACAAGATTCGCTGAGCATGACAGCCAACGGCATAACATGGTCTTCGGATTGAGCAAGGGAAACTTCTCAAACACATTGACGGTCTCACGCACTTCGGCTGACAACTATTCCGTACACAACAATGGAAACAACCCTCTTGCACACACTTTCTCTGAGGTTTACGGCGACAAGACATGGAATTTCAAGGACAATTTCTCCGTTGACATCGCCAAGAACCTTTCCGTTCTGGGACGCGCAGGCTATTTCTTCCGCTCTGTGGAGAGAAACGTTGACACACCGGAACGTTACCGTGGCTACTCTGCCGGTCTCAAAGGGCAGTGGAAAATCTCTGACCGGGCGCACATGATGCTGGCATATTCCTTTGACCAATATGACAAATCGCAGTTCATGAGAACAAAAAAACTTGATGTGCGCAATTACTCTAACGTCCAGAATGTTACTCGTCTGCTCTTCAGCCATTATTTCCGTGAGGATGATGTGCTGACAATCGGCGGCGACTACATGTACGATTTTCTCATGAACAACAACCTTGACGGCAACCGCCACCAGGAGTCGTTCGACATTTTCGCACAGTACGACTGGCGCATCAACAAGCAATGGGAACTCGTAGGTGCACTTCGCTACGACCATTTCACCCATGGCGCAAAGTCACATTTCACTCCCAAGCTCTCCGCACGCTATAATCCGCTGCAGAACCTGACCTTCCGCGCTTCCTACGGCATGGGCTTCCGCGCCCCAACGCTGAAGGAAATGTACTATGACTTTGACATGGCGAGCATCTGGATTGTGCTTGGCAACAAAGACCTTAAGGCTGAGACAAGCCACAATTTCACACTCTCTGCCGATTATGTAAAGGGCTGCTACAATTTCACCGTTGCCGGCTACTACAACAAAGTGGATAACAGAATAACGACAGGCGTGCCTTATTACATGCCCGGGGATAACCGCCAGCTCTACCTCGACTATGTGAACATCGGCAAAATGGATGTCTACAACATTGAGGCTACCGCTCAGGCACGATGGCATAACGGCATAAGTGCCAGACTGTCCTATGTCTTCTCCCACGAAGATGCCAAGACAAGCGTCAACCAGTACATGCCGGCAAGACCGCATTCCCTTACCGCACGAGTGGACTGGAACAAGCAGTTCTGCAAGAATTTCGGACTGAACGTTGCGCTGTCAGGGCGCGCACTGTCATCCGTAAATAACACGGAATACATCGTCATTTCCCACCCGGAGGAAGGCACTGTCACCGTACACTACCCCACCTACTCCCTTTGGAAACTGCAGATGTCGGCACGCATCATGCCTTTCGCGCAAGTCTGCGTGACCCTTGACAACATTTTCGACTACCGTCCGGACTACTATTACTACAACGCACCGCTAACCACGGGCTTCAACGCCATGGTAGGACTGTCGCTGGACATAGACAAAATCTTCTAATTCCCAAACCACATACTGAATTTCCCTCATAAGCGGGCATGCCACATGGCAAAAAAATGTCCGCTTGGGGATTCTTATGCCATAACAAAAACAAATATTATGAACACAGAAAGAACAAACAACCACAACGTGGCAACCACGAAACGGCACTACGGAAAGACTCTCGGCAGCTTCCTTGTCGTGCTCCTTCTCATGCCATTGGGTCACGCACTGATGATTCTCATGGAGCATTTCCTGTCACCGGAAGCCCTGCACTACAGCGCATTCCTCATGGGACTTGCCGGACTTGTGATAACAATCTGCGGTGCTTTTCAGAAAGGTGACACACGCCAGACCATTTGGGGAATAAGCGGTGCCATGCTCTTTTGGACGGGTTGGGTGGAGTTCCTGCTCGCATACTATGCCCAACGCTACGGCACACACTGCGACCTTGTCGGCTCAGGCATAGTGCAGACAACCTCCCATTACATCGACGGCATTGCCGCAAGCCACGATTTCCTCATCAACGGACAGCCTTTGGAGGAATTCAGCCGTGCGGAAACCAAGGAACTGCGTGGCTCACGCCCGGAATATCTCATCATGCCTGCCACCTTCGGCATGTGGATGATGTTCATGGTGCTGTACCTTTTCTGCTCACGCACAGGGTGCAACTTCATGCAATGGGTGCAGAAGCACTGCGGCATAGAGGGCAACATCGAGCTCCGCCCCATGGCGCATCATGCAAGCATCGTGGTCTTCATGGAATGGAACATCATGATGTGGGGGCTGTACCTCCTCCTTATGTTCTGCTACGACCCAGTGTTCCTTGGCAGCTCCCACCCTGTCACCTACACCATAGGTGCCGTGGCACTCACAGCCTCCTTGCTTATGCTGTGCAAACAGCTGCGCATCAGTGCATGGGGCAGGAACATACGCTTCGCCCTTGCGACAGTGATAATCTTCTGGACATTCGTGGAGATAGCCGCACGCAACGGATTCTTCAAGGAAATATGGGTAGACCCTATGGGGCATATCATGGAAATGTCCATAATACTTGCCGTGTTCTTCGCTATTATAGCCTTTTATATGGTGAAAGAGCGGAAAGCCCCTCATGGCTAAAAGTGAGCATGCAATAACGTTTCCTTGATACATTTTTGACGGTAGAGAGCCGTATCACATCACCTTTAATGGATGTGGTACGGCTCTTTGCTGTATGCGGAAAAGCTGTGTCTGCATGCCATATACACCGGCATTTATATGAGGTTTTCCCGACAAACTTTCAATATGTAACAGAAACAGCACAAACACTACCATAAAGACATACATCTTGGCGTTTTCGCTAAACACAAACAATAACGGATGTTAAAGCACTATTGGTTTTGCGAAAGGTAACACTTCACTTGGTAAAAGGCAAGGCTTTGCAGAACGAAAGGTAACCTTTCGCAATGTAAAAGGTTACCTTTCATTCTGTCACTTATTACCTTAGGATTTTCAATGCAGCAAACCAATGCCATCAAATCACATGAGTTCGACGAATACTCACTATACACAAAATGCATCGAATTCACGATACTATGGAATTTTGCCACAACTAACACTAATAATATATCGGCAAAAAAATACTGCCGCAGCATTCGTGCCACGGCAGTATTTGAATAGTTTGCTTTTATCGTCAGAAACTTGACTTTACTTCTTTATGATGACTTTCTTGCCATTGACTATGTAGAGTCCGCTCTTCAGTCCGTCAAGGCTCTCACCGGCCTTGCGTACCAGAACACCCTCAACAGTGTAGACATTGCCACTCTTGGCTGCTATGCCTGCCTCGACATTCTCGATACCGGTAGTCTTGAGAGTGAAGACATTTGATGCCTTTGACTCGCCCTGAGTGTAGACAACAGTCACAACATAAGAGTGCTCACCCTCTGCCACGTTGGCGTCTGTGTACTCAGTCTCAGCGACAGGCTCTGCGTTGAGCTTCTCGCCATCGCGGTAGACATTGTATCCCACGAGAGAGAGGTCGGCAGGAACATCAATCATTTCATAAGTGACGTCATCAATCATCAGGAAGAATGCATCTGCCGCCTTTGAACGGATAGCGAAATATTTCGCTCCGGCAGGAAGCTCGGCAGTGTACTCTGTCCATTCTGCAGAAATGTCCGCATGCGTCTCTATTGTGGTGAAGTCAGCGATGTCCTTACCTGTTGTAGAATAGAGAATCTCTATTGTCTCAGGATAGTCGGCAGAGTAGCTGCGAGCATAGAAAGAGATTGTCTGCGCGTTGCCGCTGAGCATTGGAGAGATAGCCCAGTCGTCAACCTGTCCGCCATCATAGCGGAACATTGAACCAAGATACTTTGTTCCGGAATGAGCCGCGAAAGACTGGTTGAAGAGGGCGGCATCCGTCACGTCGTGTACCCAGAATGACTGGAGGGACTGCTGTGGAATGTTTGGAATATCCAGATTCTGGAAGCCGCCGATAGGAGACTGGTCAACATCGACGAATGTCCAATCGCCTGCTGTAGTGGAGAATGAATCATAGCTCTCGAAATCGTCAGTAACGGTTACAGGCTGCGCCGCATCAAGGTTCGGCTCACTCCATGAGAGTTCAACATTTGCACCGTTCTGCTGACCTGTGAGGTCGGTCACTGCAGGATAGTTTGAAGTCTTGATTGTTGTGCTGACAGTAGCAGTTGCGTTGTTGGTGTTGTCCTCATCGGCAGCGTAAACAACAACAGCGTTCCAAGAAAGCTTGCCTGATGTCATGACAGTTGTCTTCTCGATGAATGCAACAGTTGCCTTGGCATCGCTTGCTATGGCAGGACCTTCAGTAGTATTCACCTTTTCACCATTGCAGTAGAGCTCTACGGTGTAAGCACCTGCCTCTACGTTAACAGAACCTTGGTTCTCGACCTCGACATTGATTTCGATGTCCTTTCCTGCCTCAACACTTGGAGTAGCGAAAATCTTTGTTGCCACAAGGTTGTGGTCAAGGCAGTTGTAAACCTTCACATTGTCTATGAAGAGATTGCCGGCAGCTGTGTAGTTGGCTTTGAGAACAAGGCGCACCCAATCCTCGTCAGCAAACTGAACGAGAGAAACCTTTGCAGGAGCATAGCTTGTGCCGGAAGTGATTGTTTCCAACTTTGTCTCACCCTTAGGAGTGATTGCTATGACATCGAAAGAGATGGCGCTTGTAGCCTTATGGTCGAATGTCACTACAGGGTTTGCAGTGCCGGCAAGTGCGATTTTACCGGACTCAAGGCTTACCCAGCCGGCTGTCTTGCCGACAAGTGCGAAGCAGCCTCCATCGCTGTCTGAAGCGTCTTCTTCTGCTATATACACACCACCTTCGAGAACCCTGTTGTTTGAATCGGATGCTGTTCCCCACCAGTAAGACAGTGAAGCGCCGGCAACAGACTCCTTGAACGGCATTGTGTAAGGAGCACCGGTAACGACAGAAGCATAAGCGTCCTCAGACTCGCCTGTTGTATTGGTTGTTGTCACAGCGAAATATGCAAAGCCATGCTCACCGGAGTTTGTATCGAATTCGATGTCCGCAGCAGTCTCTGTCAGACCTGTCTTATAAGGATTCTCATAGTCAGTGACAGGGAATGTCATGCCAAAGAATTCCATCATTTCCACAGGATATACATTGTACTTGAAATCAGCAGGGTTAATGACATAGCCATTAGCACCTGTTGTAGGAGCTTCCCATGCAAGTGCAACCACACCGCTCTTGTCGGCAATAGTGATGTTCTCAATGTAGTGAGGTGTATCGTAGCCGATGTACGCCTTTAGTTCGGCAGCGTCGCTAACACGTCCGTCATAAGATGTTGTCACAGAATAGGTGTAGAAACCTGCTGCATCAACTGCGTCATCGAGGCTGACTGCAGAGCCTGCCGCACCTGTCTTTGTAGCGATGGTATTGCCGTCACGCTTAATCTCGGCGGTCAGTTCGCTTGTCAGTGCTGCACCTCCGATTGTTGCAGCAGGCATAGTGAATGTGACAGTGGCCTTGTTGGCACCCTGTGCGTCAGCAACGACATTAAGGTCTGCGACAGAAGCAGGAGCAGCAGCGTCATTCTCCTTTACTGAGAAGTTGTCAATCCAAAGGTAGAACTGGTCTGCATCGGAAATGGCATGTACTGCGAAATAGTAGACACCGTCCTCACTAACTGTGAATTCGCCGTTGCTCAGAGTCAGGTACTCCTTTGAAGCGATGTCGGTAGAAGCGATTACAGGTATATCAAACTTTGAAGCCTTTGCTTCCTTGCCTGCCAAAACCTCTACACGCTCAGGGTAACTTGGACTATAGGAGGCTGCATCAATAGAAATCTTATAGGTTTTGCCTGCCTCAAGAGCCATGCCCGGGAACACGAGATAGTCGTCTGCAGCCACAGAACCGTAGCGATAGCGTGCTGCCATGCTGCCGGAGGTAGAATTCTTCTCAAATGAGAATGTGCTCTTGTCATCATTAGCGTCGTAAATGGCAGCCTCAGCCTGCTCCTCGTCTGTGTCGAGAGTGTTGAGATAAGGCAGAGTAGTGGTGAGGTCTGTGATTACAGGCTCTGTGAATTCCTTCTTCTCTGCTGTGAGGACAGCATCGCTATACCACTCTGCATAATAAACGCGGTCAGAAGCTGCGTTGATAAGGATTTCGTCAGAGAAAGAAATGGTCTTTGTCAAAGCGTCATAAGTAGCGACAGCATCCTTCAGCGCCTTTGTGACTGTGTTATAACCGACGAACCAACAGTCCTGATTCTGTGTGATGCCAACATACTGGAATTTGCCGAATGTCACTGTTGTACCGTCAATAGTACCCTTAACCCACGCTGTTGGGAAGTTCACGGAAAGTCCCTGAACATAAACATCGTTGTCTACGAAAGCGACATTGATTTTTGAGTTCTTGACAGGGGTTGTGGAAGAAGGAGATACGGAATTGCCGTTAAGGAACCATTCTGTTACAGTAGCACCTTCAGGCAGGGTCACAAGTGTTGTTGAAGGAGGTGTGTAGGTTGGGTCGTAAGTCAGCACTGTTGCTGCATCGCCATAACCGGTGAAGCGTTTTTCGTCATCCCAAAATGCACCCATATATGGAGCGTCTGCTGTGCCATCATAAGCAATTGTGCCTTCAAGAGTGAGGACATCACCGTTGATAGTGAATGTGAAAGAGTCTGCTATATCATCAGCTACGGAAATGCCTTCTCCGCTTGCAGGGATAACGCCCCAACGAAGACTTATTGTTGTTGTGTATTGCGCGTTATACAACAGAGGTTGCTTTGTAGCGACAGAGATGGTGTTGTTCACTTTCACACCCTTGACCCAAGCACCCGTGGTATAGCGTGTGATAGGGTTCTTGATGTAGACATTGCTGCCATCCTCGATGATTTCCACGGCACCAGACTGCGTGGCGAGAGACACGCCACCGTTGTTGTAATAATAAGCCGCTCCCGTTGTTGCGCGCTGATACATCTTCGGTGCCACACCTGTGACATCAGTGATGATACCATGCTCATCGGTAGTTACAGTGACATTACCTTCCTGAGTTGTCGTCTTGCGACGGCTCTTGCTCATTGTGGCAGCCGCTGTTCTCTTGGCATCAAACTTCACACCTGCCAGCACTTGACCTTTCATGCTCTGCGTCCACGGCATAGCGAATGTGGAAGTGCGGAACTTAGAGAAAGATTTCTCTGTGGCAGCTGCGGCTTTCTCCGCCTTTGCTTTCTCCATTGCCTTCGCTTCCTTAGCCTCTGTGGCAAGAGACTTCATGGTTGTGTAGTCAAGGCGTTGCTCTATCTTGTTGAAGACAGCCTTGCTTTTTGCCACAGGAGCCTGAGCGAAAGTCAACGATGCAATCATTCCAAGGATTGCGAAAGTAAACAATCTTTTCATTGTACTCGATTGTGGGGGCTATTTGTTCATACTCATGCGGCGGAAGAAGCCCCCTTTTATTCCGCCAACATTCTTATTGCTGTATCTTTATGGTCTTTGTTTTGCCAATCCTTATAAGGTAGATTCCTTTAGAAGCCAGGCTTACCGCTGCATTTTCAGCAGCATGTTGCGTTTTGTATATAACGCGTCCTGCTATGTCTGTAACCACAATGTTTTGCCCTTCCGCACCGCTTATGAAAAGGCTGTTGCCTGTCACTTTCACTGACGGCGAGTTTGCTGTAACATCTGAGATAGCGGTTGGCACGGCTTTTGTCCTAACCTTAACCTCATTTGACACAAGGGAATTAAGAGTGCCGTTTGTCGCCATAACGGTATAATAGTAGTCGGTTGACGGTTGCAGATTGTCAATAAGCAGGTAAGTACGGCTGTTGTCCTGTATCAAGAATGTCTGTCCGTTAAGTTCTGCGCGTCCGCCCCACTCAACATCAATGTCGTCAATGGCAAGCGAACCTGCACCTTTCATGCTGTACTCGATTCTTACGGCACGCGTTCCTTCCGGCAGATTGTCTATTTTCACAGTCTTTCCTCCTGCGCCATTCTCGATTTCCTCCTCTCCGACAAGCGTCCATGCGCCTGAAACATTGCGGGCACTGACACGTATGCGGTTCTCGGCAGCAGCCTTGGAGCCACGATGCCAGAAAGAGACAGAGCGGATATCGGCACTGTATGCAGGCGACTCTATATAGCTGCCGTCGGAAGCCAGACGCAACGCCGGGATTGCAATGCCGGAGTATGCGGTATTGGCATAAGACTGTGAGGAGTTGGTTGTCCATCCTTCCGGTTGGTCTTTCACACCATTGTCAAACCCATTTATGTCATGGTCAAAGTCGCTCCATGTCTTTGTGTAAACGTCAAGGTGGTATTCAACGGCCTCATCCACCAGTTCCCAATTTGCCACAAAAGAGTTGGAAGAAACATTCTCTGCCGCCTTTGCAACAGGACGGTAGAAATCAAATGTCGGCTCTCCTGTAGTGACTTTCACCTCATTGGATGCTTTGCTTTTGCCATTCTCATTGACAACATAGACGATATAGAAATACTCTGTGAGAGGATTCAATCCTTCAACCTTCACACTTGTAGCATTACCCACATTAAGGTTATAGAATCCGTTGACATAGCTGAGCATCTCACGGTCGTCACTTGTCTTAGTCTTAGCATAAGCCGATATGACATAAGACTCCGCCTCTTCCGATGCGTCCCAATGTGCAACGAAAGTGCCAGCAGTGATTTCTGTCGCAGGCTGTGCCTTGACAGGCTCAGGAGGTATCAGGCCACCGGAGACCTTGAACCTTATTATACCTCCGGTCTCGGTTATCTCTGTTATAGGCTTATCCAACTTTGTGCCATTCCATGTCTTCATCGACGGGTTGGTGTCATCGGTGAATGAGGTTACACCCGCCGTACCGGGGAAAGCATCACCGGCACGCGTGCTTTCACTCCTTATGCCGTCAGCTTCCTCAATGTCAACATACTGGTGGGAAGCGTCATTATTCACAGTATTCCTGTCCCATACCAACTTGTTATAGTCCACATGCCATACAAGCATTCCATGTCCGGGGATATATTTGTCCCACCCCTGCTGCTGCCTGTTCTCGAACAAAAAGAACTCATTCTCGCTCTTTGTCTTCACGATACATGCGTCATTGTATGATATGTCGCGCAACGTAACCGTCTCAGGCTTATCAAGGACTTTAGGCTCTATCCAGCCTAAAGCATAACGCTCGTAGGCAGAGTATAACGGTGGCGTGCATCCGTTATTGTTATATGGTCCGTAGTCAAGTGCCGACCATGTGCCCGGAGTGAATGCCGACGTATAGCTTGTGGCATACAAATCAGGCAATCCCATGACATGAGAGAACTCATGAATGAAAGTGCCCACTCCGTCCGGACGTGAGCCCTGCCACTCATTAGTGCAAGCGTAACGGTCAAGGCGGACACCGTCAAACACGTAAGGTGTGGAAGTGGCAGCCGTTATGTTCCAAGCATGAGGCCACACTGTATTGGCACTTCCGCCACTTGCCTCACCACGCCCGGCATAAAACACAAACACATTGTCAATGAAGCCGTCGCCATCGCGGTCATACTCCGAAAAGTCAACAGAACCATCAAGTAGCTGGCATGCCTCTATCGCCATTTGTTCCGGATTAGAATCATTGCCACCGTAGTCATTGCCACCGTAATAGCTCATGTTCTTGGACAAGGTAACAGGTCCGTAAACATCAAATTCAGGCTCAAACTTGCCCATTGACGATTTGCGGAAATACTCAGCCGCGCATCCTGTCCCACCATAATCAGAGAAGCCATTCTCATTGAGCATACGGCTGAAATAGCTGTAAGGGTCGCTCAGGTTGAACTTCACATCCTGATATTCCACAAGCACCACAAGACCTTTCTGCTTTCCCATGGACGGGAATCCAACATCAAACAGTCCCACATTGCGGTGCGGCGCGCGTGCCGCCCTTGCTCTATCACTGTGTTTCGCAAGTGCCTTCATGACATTCGCCATATCCACTTTTGAAAGGAAAGCGCGAGCTTCTGCGGAACGCTCTGCCTTCGGACGCGCCTGTATGTCTGAACGCACGATGTTCTGTTGTGCATCGGTGTCAGCATAGAAATAGGTGTCATCGGTATTCACAAGCAGGTATCCATCCTCACTGAGGTAATAGTGGGAATGTTCATCACCCATAATGCGCACCTTTATCTCTGTCCCGTCAGCCTGACGCACGGTAACAAGTCCCGGCTTTGCAGGAACGGCAAAAAGGTTCATGGAAGACAAAAGTACAACTGATAATAGTAATGCGGTCCTTATTAGTTTCATTTATGTTTTTATTGGTCTTATACAATAGGAAAACGGTTATATTTTAATACAAATTTCACCGCTTTTGTAACATTTGTTCATTAAAACACCCACAAAGGTAAACATTTTTTACAAAACAAGAACCATTACATACAACTAAATTCAAGCAAATAGTATATAAAACGCATATTTCAGCTATTAGTTGACATATATCAGTTGTACTTCTTCTGCAAATCGCCACAAATTTAACAAATATAGCATCACAACAACAAAACATGCATGCATTCTACGCCAATTTGTATGGTATATATAGCAAAAAACTGACCAAATGTGTAATTCAAACAATCTTTAACAAAAACAGAAAGAAGGCGCGTCACAGCCTAAAACTGTGTCGCGCCTTCTTCATATTCTGACATGAGGAGATGCTCTCCGTCAAACACTGCATAAGTGAATTGCGTAATCCAATCGCCAAGGATGAGCATGCGCTTGTCGGCAGAAAGCATGAGGTCAAGCTCTATATGGCGGTGTCCATAGATGCAATAGTCCACATCAGGATGAGTGGCAAGGTACTCTTTAGAATACAGCACAAGATGCTCCCTGTCCTCACCGAGATACTCCAATTCTCCGGAACTGTTGTAGCGGACTCCCACGTTACCATTGAATCGCGTGCCTTCCGCGCCTTGCACGGCATCAGGACACTCGCCTGCCACCTGACGCTCACGCTTCATGCGCGAATGCTTTGCCCATGAAAGCCCGAACCACATGGAGATGCGCGGATGCAACAACGAGAAGAGACGTTGGCACAGCTTGTTATGAAACACACCGCGGATGAGTTTGAACTCCTTGTCCGGGTCACCCAATCCGTCGCCATGGGCAAGGTAGAACACCTTATTATATATCTCCAGTGTTGCCGGCTCACGATGGATAATGACACCACATTCCTCTTCAAGATAGCCATACATCCAGATGTCATGGTTGCCGGTGAAGTAATGCACCTCCACACCCATGTCCGTCAGTTCGGAAATCTTGCCAAGAAAGCGTGTGTAGCCCTTTGGTACGGCGTATTTCCACTCATACCAAAAGTCAAACATGTCGCCAAGGAGATAGACAGCCTTTGCCTGATTCTTTATCAAGTCAAGGAATCTGACGAGCCTGCGCTCCTGCATCCTTGCATGCGGAATCCCCCAACTGCCAAGATGCGCATCAGAAATAAAATACACCTTCTTCATAATTCCATACGCACTTAAGTGTACAGCCTTTGCCGGCGAACCGTCACAAAGGCACCGAAACCTGCAGAACTAAAAGCCCTGCCACAACATTTATCACTCAAATCCGAGTTCCACTCTCGCCTCTTCGGTCATCATGGACTTGTCCCACTCCGGCTCAAAGACCATATTAATGGTGGCGGAAGTCACTCCGACGACAGCCTCAACCTTTGTCCTGACATCCTCAAGGATAAAGTCCGCGGCAGGGCATGAAGGAGCGGTGAACGTCATGTCGATGTCCAAAGCACCATCCTCAGCGAGGTCAATCTTGTAAATCAGCCCGAGGTCGTAGATGTTTACAGGTATCTCCGGATCATAAACAGTCTGAAGCACCTCTACGATGCGTTCCTCTATCTGTATCTTTTCTTCTTGTGTCATAGTTTTCCGTGTTCCTGGTAACTGTAATAGTTACCATCAGTTATTATTAAATGGTCGGCAAGATGAAGGCGCATCAGCCTCAGAGCATCCCCAACCTGCCTTGTTATGTTATCATCATTATGTGAAGGACGGACATTGTTCGACGGATGATTATGCGCCAATACGACAACCGTCGCATTGTTCATTATGGCATGGCGCACAATAAGGCGCACATCGACAGCCGTTTCCGTCAGACCGCCCTGTGAGAGACGTATGGCATCGCCGATAAGTTTGAAGTTATGGTTCAACAGCAATATCCATGCCTCCTCCGTGGGAAGGTCCTGCATCTTGGGGTGAAGATACTCGTAAATGGACTGCGCACTGGAGAGGTCAAGCCTTTCCGCAGCACCTTCCTGCTGACGGCGCTTGCCAAGCTCACAGGCTGCAAGGATGGTTATCGCCTTCGCCTCACCGATTCCTTTGTAGCGTTTAAGGTCGTCAACGGTCATGCGACCGAGAGACTTCAGCGAGTTTCCGCAACCGTGAAGCACCTTCTGCATAAGCTCCACGGCATTCTCGTCCGCCGAGCCGGAGCCTATAAGTATGGCAAGAAGCTCTGCGGACGACAGCGCACCGGCACCGAGCCGTCCAAGCTTTTCCCTTGGACGGTCCTCCTCACTCCATTGGTTTATCTTCAGTTTGTCAGGACCGAAGACTTCCGAAACTTTCCATTCTGCCATACAATTATCTTTTCTAACCGCTGCGACATTGTTTATTGACGTGGTGACAGTTGCTTGTTTGTGTGGAAACAACCGTTTATCTGCGTGGCAACAACCGTTAATTAACCAATGTGATATATACGAACAAACGACTGTAAAAGCAAACCGCGTAGCGGTTCATTGATATACCTCGCCAAAGCATGGGAAAACAGTCACCGAATTATTTATAGAATGTCTTGTCAAACGCGTGGAACTCGTCTTTTCCGAGCACACACCGCTGCCACCATGCGTAAAGGAATCCGCAACCGTAGCCCATCAGTTGGACAAAGGCGGCTACAATGCTCTTCACTCCCACCCCAACGGACTTGTAGCGCACACCGGCATCGACGGCTATAAGGAGCGAATAAAGCAGCAGCGGAACAAGCGGTGCTGCACACAACCAATACCAGCGGTGCAGAGGGTCAGGTCCCGGTCCGTAGACCATCAGCATCCTGCCTGTGAACGATATGCAGAGCAGCATGACCACGCCAACAGTGAACACCATAGGGAGCATGTGGACGAGCTTCATCGTTCCGGGATGACGCTTTTCAAGGTTTATGCGCGCGATACCGCTATTATATACCTGTCGCCAGAACTTCCTATAGTCCGTGCGGCGCTTGTGCCACACCCATGCCGTGGGGAAAAGGCGCGTCTTGTAGCCCGCTTCGACTATGCGGTAAGAGAAATCTATGTCTTCACCGAAGCGCATTTTCGAGAAACCGCCCAACTTTTGATACACTTCACGGCGTATGCCCATGTTGAAAGAGCGCGGGAAGAACTTGTCGAGCTTGGTCTTTCCACCGCGTATTCCGCCCGTCGTGAAGAACGAGGTCATGGAGTAAGAGATTGCCTTCTGCGTCGGAGTGAACGACTCATGGGCTGCGTCAGGTCCACCGAAAGCGTCACATGACGTAGACTGCCGCACAGAGGAAGCACCACAAGAGCCACCATACAGTTCGTTGTCCACCGCCTCCATGTATCCGTCAGGCAGCACAACGTCGGAGTCAAGTATCAAAAGAAAAGCTCCGGAAGCCCTGTCAGCGCCGTAGTTACGGCTCTGACCCGGTCCGGAGTTTTGTTTGTTGTAGTAATGGATATCCAGTCTGCCGGCATACCGGCGGCACACACCTTCACAGGGGACAGCAGAGCCGTCCTCCACGATGATGACCTCAAAGTCCTTCATGCTCTGACGGTCAAGGCTCGCAAGGAGTTCCTCTACCTCGTCAGGGCGGTTATAGACCGGAACTATTACCGAATATTTCATATCACAGGTGTGTTCTAAAAATTATGTTTTCAATACCTCCACTTATTGTCGTGAAGGCTCTGTCAGAGACAAATTTTTAGAACTCCGCCTTATTCCTTCACGCGCTGTACGTAGCTGCCGTCACGTGTGTCAACGACGATAAGCTCGCCTTCGTTGATGAAGAGAGGCACACGAACCTCGACACCTGTCTCGAGAGTGGCAGGCTTTGTTGCGTTTGTGGCAGTGTCGCCCTTGATGCCTGGCTCGGAATGAGTGATGCGGAGAGTTGTCTTGGCAGGCATTTCTGCGTAGAGGACGTTACCGTCAGTTGTGTCATAGACAACCTCCACGATGTCGTTCTCCTTCATGTAGTCAACGCCGATTACGAGATCCTTGGCGATAGGAGCCTGGTCGTAAGTCTCCTGATTCATGAAGATGTAGTCCTCACCGTCAACATAGAGGAACTGGAACGGACGGCGCTCGATGCGTACATCCTCAAGTCGCTCGCCGATGTTGAAGCGGCGCTCCAGCACACGGCCGTCGCTGACGTTCTTCAGCTTCACGTTCATGATAGTGTTTCCCTTACCCGGCTTGCGGTGCATGAAGTCGATGCAAACCCAAATGCCTCCATCCATACGGATAGTAGTGCCTTTCTTGATGTCTTGTGACTGAACCATTTTTTATTTTTTGATTATTATGTTTGTAAATTATTCCAAGTTCCATGCACCCTGCCGCCCCTCAACTGCCGCAAAAGGAACACACAGACGGTGAGACCGACGACAGCGGCATAACGGCACGACACAGGCGCTTTTCACTTATTTCCGTTTGCAAAGGTACTACTTTTTTCTTAAAAATCGCTTATTTTTACATGAAAATTCAATTATTTCTTGCTTATTTCAAAATAATTACGTACTTTTGCATCCCGAATTGTGAATTATAGACAATAAAGCAAAATAACAACAAAATTACAATAAAATGAAAAGAACATTCCAGCCACACAATCGCCGCCGCGTGAACAAGCACGGTTTCCGCGAGCGCATGAAGACTAAGAACGGTCGCCGAGTACTCGCTTCCCGCCGTGCACATGGCCGCAAGAAGCTCACTGTCTCTGACGAGCACCACGGAAAATAATCGCTGATTCCGTCAGCGTTTCCATAACCATGAGGACTGCGGGGTGTACGCTTCCGTGCCGGAATGGTCATTGCAGAGACACTCACAAGACACATTCTTGTCTGAAAAGGCAGCAGAGGTACAGGCTTCTGTTGCCTTTTTCTTTTGCACAACAAACCACGCACAAACGCCAAATATTTGCCTGCAAAACAAAAGGTAACACTTTGCCTTACGAAAGGTTACCTTTCACACGGTGATTCGTAACGATTTGCAATGCAAAAGGTGACCTTTCATTTTATGAAGGCTTAGGGCACAATGCATTTTGCCAACCATGTCATGAAACGGAGAAGTAAATTTCAATAAAAAAATAGCAGAAAAAAATCGTTATCATCCAAAACTTTATGCAAATATATTTGCTTGTGAGACCAAAAATATATACCTTTGCATAAAAGACAAGCTGCACCTCGGCAATAAGAGCAAGCTCTTCTGCACTCGGTTAGCATTATCTTTGCAATCTAAACGATAGCACTATGGAAATAGCAATTAACAGAAAATCGGCAGTGTTTCGCTTGAGTGAGGAACTATTGGAACGCTTGAAGCAGTTGGCAGCACTTGACAATCGCAGTCTTGACAACTATGTGGAGTCTGTGCTTATGGATGTTGCTTACCACACACCAAACGCCACTACGCAAGCCGCCATGATTGATGCGCAAGATGACGCTAACCTTACAACTGTCAACATGGAGAGTTTCGATTCATTCCTTTCATCCCTTGATGTCAAATGAAAGAGGTCAAGAGCGGAAAGCGCTTTAAGAAGGATTTAAAATGCTACTCAAACCAGCCTGCAAAGTTGAAAAAGCTTTACGATTTGGTTGACAAATTGCGTAAGGAAGAAACCATACCGGCATCATATCGACCACACATGCTGTCAGGTGAATATGCCGGACATATGGAGTGCCATATCGAAGGTGACTTTCTTCTCATATGGTATGACAGGGATGCCGATGTCATCAAACTGATCAGGCTTGGCAGCCATTCTGAGTTATTCGGTTAGAAATTAAAGCAACGGGCATTTTTCCGTTACGGAAACCAGCATGGCGAAAAGTCCTGCAGCGGATGAGATATGCCATTTCCTATCTGCACTCACGTTTTTTTTATAGTCAAATAGCATCCCCTGACTGTGTTTTGCAAGTCACTCTTGTGTTCCGCATAATTCTCCCCCCCCATAGGAATGTGACGGAGCCACATTAAGTATGGAAATGCTTGCAAGAAAGGCATGCGTATTTTTGCAATTCAATTTTGTTTGGCTATACATGCCATTTTACCTTTTGGATATTCTTGGAGTGCCCCATAATTTCAGCTGTGTTGTGGGGCAAATCAATGCGCATTTTTGTTTGCATGCAAAAGTAATAGCGTTCATTTCCCAAGCCAAAAGCATAGTCATTATTTTTCCTCCACATTCTATTTCTCAAACTTCGGTCAGCCTTACATTTCCAATTATATTCCTCCAGAAACAATAAAAAACCACTTATTATACCTTATTTAAAAATATTTTTTGTAATTTTGCTCCTGATTTTATTTCTCAACAAACAATCACGCAATGACCACAAAGACCTTTTTCCGGAAACTCGGAAGCAAGTACGTCTGGCTCAACATTGTACTGATGGCAATAGTCGCCATTGCATTCGTTGTCGCCTTAAGCATCGGAACGGACATCTACACCCACCACGGAGAAGCCATCAAAGTGCCTAACCTTGAAGGCAAGAAGTTCGAAGATGCAAAGAAACTGATGACGGACGCAGGGCTTCTCATCATGGTCTCCGACACCGGATACAACCGCATGCTACCGCCTGACTGCATACTGCAACAGACACCGGAGGCAGGCGAACTCGTCAAAAGCAAAAGATGCATCTTCGTCACTGTCAACGCATCACAAAAGCCGACACTGGTAATACCGGATGTCGTCGACAACAGTTCGTTGCGGGAGGCCACCGCGAAACTGAAGACTCTCGGATTCAAGGTCGGCGCACCACAATATGTCACAGGAGAGAAAGACTGGGTCTATGGCATTGTGGCACGAGGCAAGAACCTTTCCGCCGGCGACAGTGTCCCTCTTGATGTCATGGTGTCACTGCAAGTCGGCAACGGACAGCTTGACGATGAGGAAGAACTCTTTGTCACAGACCATGAACCGGAAGAGACAATGGAGGAAGAGGTCATCATGACGGAGGAAGATCCGTTTGAAGAGGTTGTGGAATAATCACCATGAACAGAAAAGAAACAATGATTACACAATACGAAACACCGGAAGACGACGAACTGTTGTACGTACCGGCAGAAACCACTGCTGACGAAAACGGGCTGTATGAACATTTCCGCATCGTGGCAGATGCCGGACAGGAACCTCTGCGCATTGACAAATTCCTGTCGGAACACATGCAGCACTCGTCACGCAACAGAATACAGCAGGCGGCGGATGCCGGCTACATACATGCCAACGGAAAACCTGTAAAGTCTAACTACAAGGTGCGCCCGGGCGATGTGCTGACACTTATGCTTACCCGCCCGCCACACGACACAAGCATTGTGGCGGAGGACATACCGCTGAACATTGTCTATGAGGATGACCAACTGATGGTTGTCAACAAGGAAGCAGGTATGGTTGTCCACCCCGGAGCCGGCAATTTCACAGGCACACTGGTGAATGCCATGGCATGGCACATGAAGGATGTGCCGGAATATGACCCTAATTCGCCTGAGGTGGGGCTTGTCCACCGTATCGACAAGGACACAAGCGGCCTGCTCCTTATCGCCAAAACTCCCGAGGCAAAGCAGCATCTCGGCAAGCAGTTCTTCAACAAGACAACCCACCGCTCTTACCATGCGCTTGTATGGGGACACATGAAAGAGGACGATGGGACTATCGAAGGCAACATCACACGTGACCCGAAGGACCGTCTGCGCATGACTGTCACCGCGCCGGACTCGGGCATAGGCAAGCCGGCAGTGACCCATTGGCGGGTGATTGAACGCTATGGCTACACCACTCTTGTGGAATGTATCCTCGAAACGGGACGCACCCACCAGATTCGTGCCCACATGAAGCACATCGGACACCCGCTGTTCGCCGACGAAAGATATGGAGGCATGGAAATCCTTCGTGGGGAACGGTCGACATCCTACAAGGCATTCATCAAGAACTGCTTCAAGCTCTGTCCGCGACAAGCCTTGCATGCAAAGACACTCGGCTTCGTCCACCCTGTGACAAACAGGCAGATGGACTTCACGTCCGACCTGCCTGAAGACCTTGGGGCTGTCATCAGGAAATGGCAGGACTTCATTGCAGGGACAACACGCAACACCTTCAAGGAGAACGGCGGCAGCGGAGAATAAACGGAATCAGCACACAGGAACATAAGAAAAGAACAAGAAAAAGAACATGAAACGTACTATTGCTATTGTTTGTGGCGGTGACTCAAGTGAGCACGGCGTATCAATGCGCTCAGGACAGGGTATCTATTCCTTCTTCGACAAGGAGCGTTATAATGTATATATCGTAGAATTCAAAGGGACAGACTGGAGAGTCCACCTTGACAATGGTGGCACTGCAAAGATTGACAAGAACGGCTTCTCATTCATGGAAGACGGCACAAAGCGCCGGTTTGACTATGTCTATATCACCATTCACGGAGCACCGGGAGAGAACGGCTACCTGCAGGGCTACTTCGAACTGCTCCATATCCCTTATTCCACAAGCAGCGTGCTTGTCGAGGCACTTACCTTTGACAAGTTCACACTCAACAACTATCTGCGCGGATTCGGTGTCTCCGTAGCCGACAGCATCCTTGTGCGCCACGGCGATGAGCACAAACTTGACGAGAAAGAGATAGTGGAGAAACTCGGCCTGCCACTGTTCGTCAAGCCTGCTGCCGACGGTTCCAGCTTCGGAATCAGCAAAGTGAAGGACGCTGACCACCTTGCACCGGCTCTCCGAAAGGCTTTCCTCGAAAGCAACGAGGTGATGATAGAGGGC
The DNA here is from genome assembly GCF_004792655.1 of Palleniella muris. Taxonomy (GTDB): domain Bacteria; phylum Bacteroidota; class Bacteroidia; order Bacteroidales; family Bacteroidaceae; genus Prevotella; species Prevotella muris_A. The sequence continues at coordinate 61,040 of NZ_SRZC01000022.1, forward strand.
TATCTCGAAGGCACGGAAATCAGCCAGGGATGCTACAAGACCCGCGGAAAGAGCGTGGTGCTCCCTGCAACAGAAGTGGTCACAAACAACGAATTCTTTGACTACGATGCTAAATACAACGGTATGGTCGAGGAAATTACTCCTGCCAGACTTGCTCCGGAGACAGCAGAACGCGTGGCAAAGATAACCTCCGCCATCTATGACATACTCCACTGCAACGGCATAATACGCATTGACTACATCATTTCAAAGAACGCTGACGGCTCGGACAAAATCAATATGCTTGAAATCAACACCACTCCGGGAATGACCGAGACATCGTTCATCCCGCAGCAGGTGCGTGCCGCCGGCATGGAAATGAAGGATGTGCTCTCCGAAATAGTAGAGAACCAATTCTAATATGAAACAAACAGCAGGCATGGCATAAGGACTATGCCATGCCTGCTTTCCACTAAACACAACAAGAAACCCTCCTCTATGCATAACGAGTTTGACGAGATAAGACCGTTTGGCAAAGGCGAAGTGCGACCTGCTGTAGAATCCCTGCTCAACGACAGGCAGTTCATGACTATGCTGCGTGGCTTCATCCCACTGCCGAAGGGCGTGATACGATTCCTTCTTCGCACAATGTTCATCGGCGTAAACACCACACTTGACTTCCAGAGAAGATACATGCGGCGCGTCGTAAACTACACACTGAAGAAATCCACTGACGGCTGCACATTCAGCGGTCATCCGCTTCCTGTGAAGGACAGGCACCACACTTACATATCAAACCACCGCGACATCGTGCTGGATTCTGCCATTCTCTCCTACGAACTGTTCAAGAACGGCTATGACACAACAGTGGAAATCGGTATCGGCGACAACCTTCTCATCTACCCATGGATAAGAACTCTCGTGAAGCTCAACAAGGCTTTCACCGTGAAGCGCGGGCTTTCACCACGCCAGCTGTTGGAAAGTTCCATGCTGATGTCAAGGTACATCCACCACGCCATTAAGGACAAAGGCGAGAATATATGGCTCGCACAGCGTGAAGGAAGGGCGAAAGATTCTGACGACCGCACTCAGGAGTCTGTGCTGAAGATGCTTGGCTACGGCGGTTCGCTTGACGAACTGAACATCGTTCCACTGACAATCTCCTACGAGTTTGACCCTTGCGACTATTTGAAAGCCAAGGAGTTCCAGCTGAAAAGGGATAATCCTGCATACAAGAAGTCCAAGCAGGATGACCTTGAGAACATGAAAGTCGGCATCATGGGCTACAAGGGACGGGTGCATTATGAATGCGCTCCATGCATAAACGAGTGGCTTGGCGAATATGACGGGCTGACAAAGGCGGACTTCTACATGGAGGTGGCAAGGCGGATGGACAATGCCATACACCAGGGTTACAGGATTTATCCGAACAACTACATCGCCCTTGACCTGCTCAACGGCAACCGTGACAACGCCGACAACTACACTGCTGCGGATGAGAAACGCTTTGAGGACTACCTGAAAAGGCAGCTTTCAAAGATTGACATCCCAAACAAGGACGAGGCTTTCCTCCGGGAACGCATGCTGACAATGTATGCTAATCCGTTGAGAAACAAAATGGCAAGCGAAAATGAAGATGACGGTGCTTAAAATATTATGCCTTGCTTTGGCGTGCCTGTGCATGTCATGCACCGCATCGGATGATGACGGTGACGGCTACAAATACCCACAGCTGGTGGCGGAATTGTGCGACGTCTATACTACAGAGCCAAAGGAACTCGGCTATGCCGTGACAGACTCTGACGAGCGTCTCACGTTCTCCTACCATGTGTATGCCCCATGGGCAATGGAGAAAGAGACATGCTACCGCGCCTTATTATATTATAACAAGGTGGAACACAGCCCTAATGTCCACGCCACCACTCAAGCCATAAGCGCGAAACCGGCACTTGTCCTAATCCCCAAGACACCGGAAGAGGCGAAAGATTGGTATGACAACCGCGACCCTTTAAGCCTTGCTACGGCATGGTTTGCCAAGAACGGCAAGCATCTTAATCTGTGCCTTGACATCAAAAGCGGAAGCACTGACAGCGAGGACACACGCCAGTCACTGGGGATTGTCTGTGAGGGAGCGGACAAGGCGGAAAGCGGCGACAGATACCACTACCGCATTTGTCATGCGCAGAACAATGTGCCTGCCTATTACACCGTAAGCCAATACGCATCAATCCCAACAGCAGACCTTAAGTCCGGTGACATCATCACCCTCGAAATCCCAACATGGAAAGGGATCGTCAAGAAAGAATTCATAAAGCCTTAATCTTCCTAACACACGCAGAAACAGCATTCTATCATGGAAAAACTTAATCTTCTGACCTTCGCATCTGTATTCCAAAAGCAGGAATACGTCTCCATACGCAAAGCCCACGAAGAACTGTTTGACGCTTTGGAAAACAATTTTGAAGTGAGCGTCATCTTTGAGAAAGACCTTGACAGCCACAATCCTGACAGCCTCGAAGGCAAGACTCTTGTCTTCATCGCCACAGGCGGCACAGAAGGAATGGTCATCAAAAACTACCACCGACTTCCAAAACCGCTCACTCTCCTGACTGACGGCAAGGCAAACTCCCTTGCCGCATCACTCGAACTGTCATGCAGGGCACGACAGCAGGGCGACACTTGCACAATAATCCATGGCGAGATGCCTGCGGTAATTGCCGCTATCGAAAACGGCAATTCTGTCACAGAACCTTCATCAAACGACAACGCCATCAACCTGAAAGAATCACCTGTCAACGGCTGCCGTATCGGTGTGCTCGGCGAACCGTCCGACTGGCTCGTGGCAAGCGATGTGGACTACACTCTCGCCCGTGAGCGTTGGGGCGTGGAATTTGTGGACATCAGCCTTGACATTGTAAACACTTATTTCCATGAAATGACAGATGAAGCCGTGGCAGCAGCCACCGACAAGTTCATCAACGATGCCGTCTCATGCGTAGAACCTAACCGTGCAGAGGTAGTTAAAGCAATGCGCCTTTATGCCGTACTGCAACGCATCGCCGAGGAAGAACGGCTTGACGCACTCACATTGCAGTGCTTCAGCCTCATCCCTACAACAAAAACGACCGGTTGCCTTGCACTTGCACTGCTTAATGACAACGGCATTGTCGCAGGATGTGAAGGTGATCTGACCTCCACTTTCACCATGCTTCTCGCCAATCGTGTCACGGGCAAAGGGGCTTTCATGGCAAACCCATCACGCATAAACCGTGAGACAGGCGAGATAATCTTCGCCCATTGCACAATAGGACTATGCCAAACCGAGGGCTACATCATTCGCACACACTTTGAGAGCAACTCGGGTGTGGCTATCCAAGGCATCATGCCGACAGGCAGAGTGACGGTAATGAAGTGCGGAGGCAAAGGACTTGAACGCTCGTTCATCGCCGCCGGCACAATCATTGAGAACCAAGATGATTGCCAAAAATGCCGCACACAAATCCTCGTAAAGCTCGACAATCCCGCCGATGCCGCCTATTTCTTCGACAGCACAATAGGCAACCATCACATCATCGTCATAGGAGACCATACTGACAAGTTCAAATAAACAAGCATCAGACTCACAATGTCAATGCAATTTTGCCCGGATTATTTTCTCAGTAATACTTTTCAATTCGGCAAGAGAACCCTTGATTTTGTGATATGAATCCTTAGAGAATTCTTTGAAGAATCTTTGGAAAGCCTGCATAAAAAACCAAAGAATCCAAGTAGGAAGTGTTGAGCTTCTTTCTTGGGTTCTTTTGATTTTCATCGCTGCCATAAATCCGCAGTCTCTGCCATTAATTCCCTAATTCAAGCTGGTTCTTTACAAGATTATAGTAAGTTCCTTTCGCAGCGGTGAGCGTGCTGTGCGTGCCCTCTTCCACGATGCGCCCATTGTCAAGGACAACAATCTTGTCGGCATTCCTGACCGTACTCAGGCGATGGGCAACGACAACAACCGTCCTTCCTTCGTAGAATCTGTCGAGGTTCTCGACTATCTCGCGCTCGTTCCTTGCGTCAAGGGCGTTGGTCGCCTCGTCAAGAAAGATAAAGTCCGGATTCTTGTACACAGCCCTCGCGATGAGGATGCGCTGCTTCTGCCCCTGGCTGAGTCCCACGCCGTCAGGGCCTATCTTTGTGCCGTACCTCAACGGCAGGGACATGATGTAGTCGTGTATGCAGGCTATGCGTGCTGCCTGCTCCATGCGCTCCGTGTCAGGCTCGCCGTCGTCGACGGCTATGTTGCGCGCTATGGACTCGGAGAAGATTACGCCGTCCTGCATCACCACTCCGCACCGGCTGCGCCACCATTTGAGGTTGTAGCCGATGATGTCCTTACCTGCAACGCAGAGAGTGCCACCCATGACCTTGTAGTAGCCAAGCATCAGCTTTATGAGGGTGGTCTTGCCGCTGCCGCTTGCTCCCACTATGGCGGTGACCCTGCCTTCGGGAATTGAGAGCGTGATGTCCGACAATGTGTTCTTCAGCGCATGAGGGTCATACTTGAAACTGACATTGGAGAACTCTATGCTCTTGCTGCCTGTGAAGGATGTGAGCAGCCCTTCCCTGCCGTCCTCGTCCTCCGCACGGTGAATCTCGCTGATTCGCTCAAGGGAAATCCGCACGTCCTGCAGGGAATAGATGAAGCCCATGAGCTGCTCGACAGGGGAGTTGAGCTGCCCGACGATGTACTGCACGGCAAGCATGGTGCCGAGGGTTATGCTGCCGTCGATGACCGCCGTGGCGGCAAGCACGGTGATGAGGATGTTCTTCAACTCGTTGATGAATATTGAGCCTGCCTGCTGTGTCTGCTGCAGCTTCAGGGACTTCATCTGGACATGGAAGAGGTCCTTCTGCGTGTCCTCCCACTCCCGGCGGCGGCGCTGCTCGCAGTTCTGCAGCTTTATCTCCTGCATGGATGTGATGAACCGATAGGTGCGGTTCTGGTTTACAGCCTGCTGCTCAAAGAACTCGTAGTCGAGGACTTTCCTGCGCTCGAGGAACAGGGCTATCCACACACCGTAAAGTACGCTGCCGAGGAGGAACACGGCGAATATCAGGCTGTTGTAGATGAATAGTACGATGCCGAACACAAAGAAGCTGAGCATCGTGAACATCACGTTGAGCACCTGGTCGGTGAGGAACGACTGCACGCGTGAGTGGTCGCCCATCCTCTGCAGGAGGTCGCCCATGAGTTTTGTGTCGAAGAACGGCATGGGCAGCCTCAGCAGCTTTATGAAGAAGTCGCTCACAAGCGAGATGTTTATCCGCATGGAGGCATGCAGCAGGAGACGGCGGCGGATGATGTCGGCCGCTGTCCTGCCGAGGACTATCATGAGTTCGCCGAGGAGTATGAGCCACACAAGCCCCACATCCTTGTCCCTTATGCCGCGGTCGACAATCGCCTGTGTGAGGAACGGGAGCAAAAGCTGCAGCAGGCTGCCGACGAGAAGGGTAAGGAAGATTATGAAGAATATCTTCCGGTATTCCTTGAAATAGCCGAAAAGGAAGCTGAAGGAGGGTCCCTCCCCTTCCTCATTAATGCCTTTCTTCCTCTCGTAGAATGCCTCTGTGGGTTCAAGGAACATGGCGATGCCTTTCCTCGTGCCGTCGGGCTGGGTGACCGCCCAATGCTGCTCGAACTCCTCCTTCGTATATTTGATGAATCCCTTTCCAGGGTCAGCGACATGAAACTTGCGCCCCTTTCCAGTCACCTTGTGCAGCACAACGAAATGGTTCTGGTTCCAGTGGAGGATGCACGGCAGCGCGGCATCCGCCAGAATGTCGGTGGTCATCCTGCCACTGACGGTGCTGAAGCCGAGTTCCTGCGCCGCCTCACTTATGCCGAGCATGGAGACTCCCTCTGTGGTGGCGAAGCAATAATGCGAGAGAGTGCCAAGGGAATACTTGCGTCCGTAATGGCGGCAGAGCATCGCAAGGCACGCTATGCCGCACTGCATTGAGTCGTGCTGGCGCTGGAAACAGGTGTGTTTCATTATTGGTTCTTTTATTTTAGTTTCTTTGGAAAATACGTAAAATATAAATGAATTTGTTTTTTAGTAATCACAGGCGCTGTTGTTCCTGCTTTCCTGCACCAGTGCCTTTGTATCTATCCTTGGAGGAATTGAAACGATATGTCAGAGTGAGACTTGCTTCACGCATATCTTTCCACTCTATCTGGGTGGTCTTTAGATTACACATGTGCAGGACATTACCGCTCTTCTGGGTATCCAACAGATTAGTAATGCCAAAGCTTAAAGAGAGCCTATTATCCATAAGATACTTGTATATCCTCAAATCCAAACCGAATGTCGCGCGTGACAGGTGGCAGTTCTCATTGTCGCCTTTAGAAGTGAACAGCATGTCAACAAAGGCTTTCCAGCCTTTCCCGAAATCAAAGATATTAGAAAAGCTGCACATGAATATCGGCTGATTAAATCTTTCTGTTCCATACTGTGTGTCAGTCGCAAGCCATTGCTTTGACACAGCAAGCGTCAGTGTAGGAGACCACAATCCGAATGTAGGGGAAACAGCAACAGTGCCTGTCATGCTTTTCAGGCTTGGGATATTGTCAAAAGAGATGAGCGCAATGGATTTGTCTTCTTCATAAAAGTCTGATGAATAAAGTATCGCATCCCGGCGGTCGGTATATCCAAGGGCGAACTGCATCCACTTGTATACTAACGAAAGGCTTATTTCATGAATCTTCTCAGACTCCAGATAGGGATTACCTGCCTGATATGTGAACCTGTTTCCATAAGTGACCTCATTCCTAAGCATTGAATATGATGGCTTTCTGTCCTTGATTGAGTAACCGGCGAGAATGCCAACATTCTTTAACGGCAAATATGCAGATATGTTCGGATACACATTGCGATAGCTCCTGTCGAGGACAGAATTGTCTTCCGACATATAGTCCACCCATGCCATCTCATAACGCAGACCACCGGAGACCTGACAGTTGCCGACGCTCCACCTCACATCCATGTATGGTGCAAGATGCTTCTCGCGAGCCTCCTCATTACTACTGCTTACAATCTGCTCCGCATTACGATAATCACTCTCCCTGTGCGTCCGGCTGTAGTCCACCCCCAAAACTAACGACCATTTTGCAAGCGACAATTCGGAGAACACCTTTGATGCGAACATCATATTTGTAACATTACTTTCCGTGTTGACAATCCTGTCCTGATAATTGTCGCTCTGCTCGGAATAGATAGTACTTGATGACCGCTTGTTTCTCAGGAAATCAAGGTCAGTCCCGAAAGTGAATTTTCCATAATGTCCCCTGTAGTACGCATTGACATGGTGTCTTGCAGGAGAGGTGTTGCGGGATTCATTCAGGTTTCCAAGTTCATCATAAGGTTTCCCGTCAACATCAACAAATGATTCCATGACACTTGTATCAATGGTGTTCAAGGGAAAATCAACACTGTATTTTATGCCAGCACTGTTCTTATCGTCAAAATTATAGTTCGCACCAAACGTGTTTTTGAACACGCGGGCATATATCTGTGACTTCTGGAAATTCCTCTGCTCCCACATTCTGTCAGAATGGAGGATTTGGGTTATCTCGCTGTGGACTTCTGTATCTTGGCTGACAAACGAATGGTTTCCGAAAACATCAAGGTTGCGGTGGCGGTAATTCCAGTTTGCCTGCTCAACGAAATCACTGTTCGTCCAACCGTAATAACTGCTGCGCAGGTACATGCCGAGACCATCACCCTGCTTTCTCTTTGTGGTTATGAGGACAACTGACTTGATGTCCGCACCATAAGAGACACCGGGATTGCGGACAACCTCAATATCCTTTATCATATCAGGGGACAAGTTCTCTATGTCATTGCTGTTGTAGACCCTGCGTCCGTTAAGATAGAACACCGGAGTTCCTTTCCCTGCAATCTGATAACCTTTGAACAGCCCGGGGACATGGGCAAGAACCTCATCGGCAGAGGACAGGCTGCCCAACGATGTCCCCGCCACCATGGTCTTTATGCCTGTGGATGTCTGGCGAAAGACATTGCCCTTCACCACAACCTCTTTCAGTGAGTAATGAGATTCCTTCAATTGTATGACACATGGACTCTGCGAGAAAACGAGGCAAGTGTCCTGATAGCCCAACATACTGACCTTTAGCAGCCAATCACCACTACCGTCCAAATGCCCAAACACAAAAGCACCAACGGAATCCGTCATTTCACCCTTTATGAATGCAGAATCATTCCTGGACAACAATGCAATATTGGCATATTCCAAAGGACTACCCTGTGAATTCACCACTTTTCCAAATATATCTTTAGCATGGCAGTTATCTGCAGACTGCACTGCAAAAAACATCATGACATACAATCGCAACATCTTACACCTCATATTCATCCTGTTTTTATAAAAATAGAGAGCTGAGAAACATTATTTCATGTCCTCACAATATAATTCAATAAAGCGCACCAATCCTTGTTCATCAAAATTGCAAACATTATAAGGGATTCCCTTCTCAATTTTGCCAACGCGATAAAGATTGCATCCCCCGTCACATATCGGCAAGAAAGGGCATTCCAGACATTTTGAATCAGAGAATTTGTCAGAGTCAATCATAAACTGAGAAACTATCCTGAAATTCGTTATTCCATCCTTCAGTGTTCCGATGGAGCGCTCCTCTATACCAACATCTCCCCAACACTTGTACAAAAACCCTTTAGGGTCAACGACATAAGCATTATTGTCCATACACGTGTAGAAGGTTTTATCCAGACGTGGATAAAGAGATTTCTTTTGCTTTATTCCATTTTTCGCCAGAAGTATGTCGAAATCATTCTTTTCTTTCGTACTAAGTTCCACTGCGCACCTTTTGGCATAACACGTGTTCAAGGAATTGTCTTGGACATAAGCATGGTAAATCTTCACATTCTTGCCAGCCCACCTGTCACTCAATTCCTTATGCAAAGCAGGATACTCCTCTCGGTTTGCGCGTCCTATATTTGTCCTTATGCCTATCAAACAATCCGGCATCAGTTCCGCTGCCATATCAACATTTTCAATAATACGCTCAAACGAGGATTGAGCATTCTTCAGCCTACGGGTTTTGTTGTGGGTTTCTTTATTGCCGTCAATCGTTATCTGCATGTAGTCCAATCTGTGTTGATTGAAAAACTCACAAATTTCTTTATTCAGGAGATAGCCGTTTGTCACCATTGCTGAATTAGTTATTGGAAGGCGTACATCTTTTTCAAACTTTGAATATAAAGATTTTATGGTATCAAAAGCGACCAACGGCTCACCTCCATGCCAGTTTATTGTAAATCCTTCAAAACTATCTGCATATCTGTTTATAAAATCAACCAATCTGTTTTGTATATCATCTTTCATTGATGTAACAGGAAGGTTGTGTTCATAACAATATGGACACGCAAAGTTACATGCCAAAGTTGGGCAAATGACCATTCCCAAAGTCTTTGACGAGTATGCTTGACGCTGGCGCTTAAACCGCAACATCGAAACATATTCATTATCCTCATTTTCTTCCACAAATACCTTGCCGTTCTTAAGATTATCTAAATCTTCTGCTGTAAGCCGACTTTCAGCATCTTCAACTCCGTCACGTATTTCACAAAACAAATCATAGGTATTTTTGTCTATCGTTGTAAGAGACAACATGCTTGAATTGAAAAGTGCATATCCTAACTTTTCAGAATAGAACAGCACATTATATCTTGACCATTTCATATGCTTATAAATATAAAAAAACTTGCAATGGTGATGCAGGTACCATACATCACCCATGATTTTTTAAAAGCGACTTATTTGCCGGATTCCATCTTAATAGGTTCATTACCAGAACCAGTACCTTTGTCCACAGGCTTATAAAGTTACATGAACTTCGACTTTTTATTTTGACACAAAAGTGTATTTGTGTTCTA
>NZ_SRZC01000023.1 GCF_004792655.1 Palleniella muris
TCCATTCCATGGAGCTTATGCTGCCGTTGTAGCACGGGTTCGCTCCCGAGGCATAGCCGATAGACTCCGTGAAGGCATCGCCTGCGACGGAGGTCGTCCATCCGTGCAGGTCATAAGAGTAGGATGTGCTGTTCGCCCCAGAGCCCTGCACCAACTTGCTGACGCGTCCGAGGTCATCATATTCATGGGATGCTATGCGTTGCGTCTTTGAACTGTTGCCGTCTGTAACAGTCAGGTCAGAAAATAGCAGCTTCCCGCTCTTTTCGTCGTAAGTGTTTGTCAGGCATGTCCTATACATCGTCTCCTTCTGAGTGCCAAAACCTTTGATTAGGGTTTGCGTTGTGCGCCTCACTGTGTTAAGGAATGTGTACTCTGTATTGGTTGACATGTAGGTGTTGTTGGATGAGACGCTTCTTGAGGCTATTACGTTTCCGCGTATGTCGTAGAAGAACACTGTCAGGACATATTCCTTGTCAGAGTCCACAACCAACTGGCCTGTCAGCTGTCCTTTGCCGTAATCCAACTCTTCCACGCTGCCTTCAACGACAGGTTTCCGTACCGGCTCATACTTCAGGCTGTCAGCTGGAAGGTTTTTCAATATGCAGCAATATTCGACAAAGTCATAGTTGTCGTAATAGTTCACAATATCTGCTTTGGGACCATTGAGATAATATGGATACTTAATGGTGTAACCACCGGAGTTTTTTGTTTTCTCATGCGGTGCGGTAATGTCCAGCACAGCGAGGTTGTCGCCAGGATGAGCAAGACCATAGCAGCTGCCCTGAACTGCCAATCTTCCCAGTCCATCATATACATAAAAGAAATGCCGGTTACCATTATCGTTACGCATTCTACCGTCCTGCATGGCAATAAGTCGGTCGTTGTTGTCATACCAATACTGTATGTGCTCACAGCCGGGCAGGATTTTCTTAGTCACGTTTCCATGAGAGTCATAACGGTACTCATAGGCGTAAAGGGCTTTCTTCCCTTCTTTCTGGTATTGGGGTGAAAGGACATAGCGCAGCTGCCCGAGAGTGTTGTATACGAAATATGTATCATTATCTCCATTTCGGCGTTCAAGGATTTTCCTGCCGAACATATCCGTATATACTTCAAGCGTATGCCCGTCCTCATCCGTTGTCTTCACTCCGTCAAGCATGCAGGGTTCATAGAAGCCATCATTGACCAGTGAGATTTTATCTGTCGGTGCGGTGTACATTTTCACATCATTCTCCCCATTGGTCATGTATTCGGTCTTGACAATCTTGTTGCCAGAATGCCACTGTTCGCCAGCATTAATGCTATAGTCTTTACGGTCCAAGGCGTCTGTTACGGCCACTGTGTAGGCATGCCCTGTGCCATAATTCGCCGATGACTCGGTCTTGAATCCCCTTATGTCGGGATAGTCCAATGAGCTGGAAGTTGGTGTTCCAAGCCAGTTTGCCGTCATCCGTTGCGCATTATCGTATTCAGTAAGCGCTCCTATGCTCCTGTTTGCCGGGCTCACACCGTTCTGGACATAATATGTCGGTCTGCCAAGGCCGTCACAATACTGGACATCTGTTTTTGAGACAAGAGAGGCATGCACAGCCATTGAGTCTCCTTCAGCCTCACCGTTATAGGCCTTCATCATGGTTATGGTTTTCACATAGTTTTGTTTTACACTTTGCCCGTAGCAAGGTGCAAGACAGGTGATTAGCGGCACCGCTGCAAACATGTATCTGAGTCTACTTTCCATTTTGCTTGTAATTATATTCATACTGTTTCAGCAGATAGTCATAGTACTCCCAGTCATTCCAGCCTATCAGTTCCCTTACCTCCCTTAATCTGTCCAGCGGGTCATAATAGTACATGACATCGTATCCGTTTGGATAGGTTACTTCGTCTATTTGCCATGGACTGTTATAGAAATAGGTTGTTTTTTGAGATAGTTTGTTGTCCCCATCACCTTCTTCTATTAGATTGTGTATGTAGTTGTCACTTCCTGTCCAGACAAATCGTGTATAGCCTTTTCCTCTCTGCCAATAACGCTGTACGGATTTCAATGGTGTTGGAACTTGATATGTTGCTGTATTTGTAGACAGTCCTTGAGCCGTCATGCTTTGTTTCTTCCACATTGGAGTAGCCTATATGCGGACCGAAGGAGTTGGACATGGGTATTATGGACGATGAACGCTCCATAGACATAGTGGAATATGCGCCGGCAACACTAAGCTCCGCATACCAGTTCTGCCAAGTGTGGATTGGCGTTGAGAAAAGTTCTCCACTGGATTTGTCTGAACCGGACTGTTTATATGCAAAGGTGCGCTTGTTTGCAATTGCAGTACCTTCGTCACTATAATCTGTGATGCACTTGATACGCAAGCCTCCTGCAATGCCACCGTTGTTAACCATCCTGTTCCTGTCTGTTGAGAGATACGAAGAATAGTCGTGTGGTTCATATTCAAAAGTCGACCATCCTCCTGTCGGATAGACTAAGGTTTTCAGCATACCACCACTTGTGCCAAAGGGTGTGCGGTCAGCATATAGAAATGCTTTTGACTCATTTGTTGTCTTGCCATTATAGTATCCCCAATGGTCAACAGCTTTTGTTAGGTAACCAAGTGACGACTTTCCTAAATAATTATACTCCATGTGATATTTCATAGATTGTACACTATTAGTATCATTTCCCGTAGTTATGACATCTGTTAGATTCATCCGTGATCCATATTCGTATTTTAACCTAATAATCCTTCGTGCAGTTCGCTCGTCAGTTGATGATCTATAGATGTTTATTGAATTAAGTTGTTTAAGCCGGCATGAACTCAATGGGTACACCCGTTTGTAGTAGCCGGGTTCTACATACTGATACTTTGCCGCTTCTTCATGCTCTGTCTGCAGATACCAAAATGGATAAAATGATGAATAGTTATAGTTTTCATAAGCTCCGAAAATGTTGAGTTTAGGATACAAATCCCTGAGTGGAATCCCTGAATCTGCTGAATTGAACTTAACCATAGTGCCGTCTGCAGCTACAATGCGTTCAAGGTAGACCGGTGAATTCAGCGTGCCATCATACTTGAAATTTGGTGAATATGATAATTTCTGTCCATAATCCGGCATTAATCCTCCCGGGTCATGATATTCTTCCACAGTGGAAGTGTAATCCATGTTGTACACTTGGGCAATGTAACATCCACGCTTATAGTCTAACTGATAAAGCATATTCCCATATTTGTCGCTTATTTTTGTAAGATACCAACTGCCGGCATGCAGCACATCACCCTTAGTGAACAACATTGCGTAATAGTCAATCGCATGATTAGTTCCGCCAAATTCATAAATATAGCCTTTATCATCACGGATGGTAAATCCTTTTATGACTCTCGGCATGCTATGACGTGTCGGTTCATTAGTGTCTCCGTTAGGATATTTTGTGACAAATGGTGTGATGAAATTGCTGTTAGCCTTGATGTCGAAAATAATATCCAGATTTTCATCAGACATGACTTTCCACTGGCCGTCATTGCCAAGGAAAAACCTTCCCGTCTTCCCCCATAAAATTGAAATGGAAGATGTCAGGAGCAAAATCGTAACGAGTCATCACCACATAATCTTTGAGTTTGTCAACATTATACTTTTCTTCCTTCAGTTTTTTATATGATGAGAAATAGTTAGAAAAATGATCTGAATTTCCTCCTATTGGAATGGTCTCATCATCATAGTTGTTCCTCACACGAGTAATCACTCCACCGGCAACCAATGTCCAGTTGTTGCCAACCCATCCCGGCAGGCTGTTTGGCATCACTCCGCCGGCATCATAACTGAGATAGATGGGGAACTCATAGCCTCGTATCACCATTTTGTAAATAGGGATGGAAATATCTGGACGTCCTGTATAATACGATACCGGAATCTCGCCGTATTTACCCAAGTCGGCAGCGTTTGGCGTTGGTATCGCTCCGGGAACCATTTGCTGTGAGTATGCAGTGGTTCCAAACATCCAAATAAATAAAATGTTTCTTACTATATGTCTCATTTTCTTATCTTTATCACTTTGTTTTGTTCTCCGAACTCAATCTTTATTAATACATAGCCAATATTTATGGCTTCCGAAAGGCGTATGATTTCAGAATAAGCTCCCGCATGACGTTTGCCGAAATTCCTTTGTGCAATAGTGGCACCTCCGTCAGTGTATATGCCGAGACTCAGTTCTCCTTCCTCTTTCATGACATAGTCAAACAAAAGACGGTTGCCGTCGGCATCCAATCTTGCGTCCACCGCTATTGGGAAATCGTCATAGGTTCCACCATGAGAGCAGTCATGCGCCATATCACGGAAACTGTCGCGTGGTTTTCTGCCTGATGCCGCTTCATCCCTGAGTCTCATGCGTTCCTGCACTTTTTCGTTAGCCAAATCGGTGTTCAAGTCCGAGAGCTGCTCCTCCGGAAGATAAAGGAATGATGTGGCAATCCCACTGTGTATGGAATCATTCTGTACGTGGGAAGTGACAACCGTTTCCATAATGGGGTATCTGTGACCAATCTTATACCACAGATAACGGTCCTCACAGACATTGTCGCAGGGAAGTGAGTCAATGCACTGTCTCAGATAAGCATCGGTGAACATAGTGTCCGGCAGATGTCTTGTGTCAGAGGTGCGCCTGAATTCCGTACGCCGATGCAGACGGAGTATGTTTCTTAATGTGTCCTCACCGTTGATTATTATGCCGGTGGCGTCTGCCACAACGCTGTTCCGTCCCCACATGCCGATATGCAGCTTGTCACAGTAAGTGCCTCGCGCCATAAACTCCGAGCTTATGCTGTCACCGTAAGCCATTGTTTTTGTGCGATGAAGGACGGGTTTGACATAGTCCATTTTCGTTGTGCGGTTCCGGAAACCTTTGAGGAAAAGGCTGTCTCCGCATGTCGTGTAGTAATAGTTTGTACTGTGCTCTTGGCATACCATGCTGTCGCCTTTTGCGAAAAACTCCTGCGTATAGCCTTTGCCTTCATCGGTTCTGATTACTTCCCATACAGCATCCTTGCCACGGTCACCGTGGCTGACGACATCAATCTGCAGCTTTCGGAGACGGTCTCCGTCACGTGGAGCATTGCACTCCAAGGTGATGCTGTCCTGTGCCTGACAATGGCAGAAAGGAACAATGATTGAAAGGAATAGCAATAGGATTCGGGTGTGCTTGTTCTTTTTTGTCGGCATGGTAGTTTGCATAATTATATAATTGGTGAATTTTGTTGAAAAACTATGACGCAAAGTTAAAAATAAATTCATATAACACCAAATAAATTCTGTACTTTTTATACACTTAATTCTGTTTTTCTTGTGCGTTGCATTGTAATGGAATGGTGAGGACAGATGCAGAGTGCTTTGCAGCCCGAGATACAGTTCATTTTAGAAAACTCATGCCTGTAAACCGCTAAATAAATCGCGTAGAAACAAAAAGTATTTCAGAAGTTCGGGAAATCGCAAAAATTCCGCAATCTAAGTAATCAGCTGTAACTCTGATGGTTATGTGGGATTATGATAACTGTGTTAACGGTTGTTTTTGCAAAGGGTAACCTTTTGCAAAGCGAATGGTAACCTTTTATAGTGCAGAAGGTAATGAAATGCAGTGCGGAAAGTGGCATTTTCACCTCCTTTTTGCTATAAAAGCAACCATAAAAGGTGGTCTTGAACTGTAAAAACAGCCATTTTCATGTTGCTTTTCATCATTATGATAAATAGCGCATTAGAAAACTCATGTCATTTTTTCTTGTCTTGAATTAGCGGTGTTTTATGGGATTAATTTTGCATACTAACTTAAATTATCTTACGAAATTGTATTTTGTTATAAAAGCGATACACTCTATCGGTAATTTTTTATATCTTTGCATAATGTTAACTGCACCTCAGCAATTTAGAGCAAGTTCTATTGCATTCGGTTTGCATAACATTTGCATATTATTAATATTTTATTGGCGCGCCGACAACTGTGCGTTAAGAGCAAAAAAACATTGAAATAAAAACAAAAGAATGAAGAAGTTTAGACTTGTAGACAATGTCATGGGGTGGCTGACGTTCCTTGTCGCCGCTTTCGTCTATTGCTCTACTATCGAACCGACAGCGTCTTTTTGGGACTGTCCGGAGTTTATTACCACAGGTTACAAACTTGAAGTCGGTCACCCGCCGGGCGCACCGTTCTTTATGCTCACCGCCAACATCTTCTCACAGTTTGCAAGTGATCCGTCACAGGTGGCAAGGATGGTGAACACGATGTCGGCTTTGCTTTCTGCCACATGTATCCTTTTCTTGTTCTGGTCGATAACGCATCTTACGCGCAAACTTATCATTGGCAAGGATGAGGTGATAGACACAGCAAAGCTGGTTGCCATAGAGGCATCCGGACTTGTGGGTGCATTGATTTACACTTTCTCTGACACATTCTGGTTCTCGGCAGTAGAGGGCGAGGTCTATGCCTATTCGTCTGCCTTTACGGCTGTGGTGTTCTGGCTTATCCTCAAGTGGGAGGACAATGCCGACCAGCCCCACAGCGACCGCTGGCTTGTGCTCATAGCCTACATGACAGGTCTGTCGATAGGTGTCCATTTGCTGAACCTGCTCTGCATTCCGGCGATTGTCCTGGTGTATTATTACAAGAAGAATCCGGCTGCAAGCCTGAAGGGATCGCTTGTTGCGCTTGCTGTCTCCTTCGTCATTGTCGCTGCTGTGCTTTATGGCGTTGTGCCGGGAATCATCACAGTCGGCGGATGGTTTGAGCTGTTCTTTGTCAACACTCTTTCATGTCCGTTCAATACGGGTGTGATAATCTACCTTATTCTCCTTGTATCCATTGTCCTTTGGGCTATTTACGAAAGCTATACAGGGAAGAACAAGCGTCGCGAAGACATGTCTTTCCTTGCCTCTGTCGGAATGCTTGGCATCCCGTTCTACGGCTATGGATGGTCAGCCTTTGGAATAGGAGTCGTTGTTCTTGCCGTGCTGTGGGGCGTCATGCAGTACAAGCGTGGGGGAAAGGCATTTGTGACTTCAAGGTTCAAGAACACGACGCTTCTCTGCATGCTGATGCTTATGATTGGTTACAGCACTTACGCCGTCATCGTCATACGCTCTGCAGCCAATCCTCCTATGGACCAGAACTCTCCGGAGGACATTTTCACTTTGGGAAATTACCTGAGCCGTGACCAGTATGGTGACAGACCATTGGCTTATGGCGAGGCATATACGTCACAGGTTGCTTTGGAAGTAGAGGGCAACATGTGCAAGCCTGTAATGAAGACAGGTGCTCCGGTTATACAGAAAGTGGAGAAGCACAGTGAGGACGAGCCGGACAGATACTTCACTGTACGCACGAAGGATAAGTATGTCTATGCACAGAACATGCTATTCCCACGTATGCACAGTTCTGCACACGCACAGCAGTATGAGGACTGGATGGGTGGCGTGCAGGGCACGGAAGTTCCTTTTGACCGTTGTGGCGAGCCTATTACTGTGAAGATGCCGACAATGGCGGAGAACATAAGGTTCTTCTTGTCTTATCAGTGCAATTTCATGTATTGGAGATATTTCATGTGGAACTTTGCAGGTCGTCAGAATGATTTGCAGGGTAATGGTGAATTGGAGCATGGCAACTGGATAACAGGTATTCCGTTCATTGACAACTGGATGCTTGGCGACCAGTCGCTTCTCCCTGATGAGTTGAAGGAAAACAAGGGGCATAATGTCTTCTACTGTCTTCCACTGCTTTTGGGACTGTTAGGTCTTTTCTGGCAGGCATTCCGTGGCGACAAGGGCATCCAGCAGTTCTGGGTGGTCTTCTTCCTCTTCTTCATGACAGGACTTGCCATTGTCCTTTATCTCAACCAGACACCGAGCCAGCCTCGTGAGCGTGACTATGCTTATGCAGGTTCGTTCTATGCTTACGCTATATGGTGTGGTATGGGTGTCGCTGCGATACTTGACATCATAGAAAAGAAATTCAAGAAGAGCAATGTCGCCATATCCTCTGTCATTGGATTGGCATGTCTCTTTGTGCCTATACAGATGGCAAGCCAGACATGGGATGACCACGACCGCTCAGGCAGATACACTTGCCGTGATTTCGGGCAGAACTATCTCAACTCAATGCAGGACAGCGGTTATCCGATTATATTCACCAACGGTGATAATGACACATTCCCTCTTTGGTACAATCAGGATGTGGAAGGTGTCGGCACCAATGCGCGCGTCTGCAATCTCTCTTATTTGCAGACCGATTGGTACATAGACCAAATGGTGCGCCCTGCATACGATTCTCCTTCACTGCCTATCACATGGCCACGTGTAGACTATTGTTCCGGAACAAATGAGTACATAACCATAGAGCCGGAATATGAGTCACAGATAAGACAACTCTATGCAGAGAATCCTGAAGAAGCAAAGGCTGCTTGGGGTGAAGAGCCGTTTGAGGTTAAGAATATCTTGAAGTATTGGGTGCGTGAGGGCAAGGATGCTGATGGAACCCATATCATTCCTACCGATACGCTTTATCTTACTGTCGACAAGGAGGCTGTCAAGAAGTCCGGAATGCTGATGGCGTCAGACTCCATTCCTGACAGGATGGTGATTTCACTTGCAGGAAAGCGTGCTTTGTACAAGGGCGACCTGATGCTTTTGGAGATGCTTGCCAACGCTAACTGGACTCGTCCGTTGTACGTTGCTACGACTGTCGGACAGGAGAATTACATGAACCTCGGCGACAATTTCGTGCAGGAGGGTCTTGTCAACCGCATCACTCCTTTCACAACAAATGTTGAAGGCGCGAAGAACTTTGATACAGAGCGCGTATATAACAATGTGATGAACCGCTTCAAGTTCGGCGGATTGGACAAGAAAGGGCTCTATCTTGACGAGACGGTTATGCGCATGTGCTACACTCACAAGCGCCTGTTTGCCAATCTTGCGACAAACCTTATCGCGGAAGGCAAGACAGATAAGGCTAAGAAGGTGCTGGCATACATGAACAAGGTCATGCCGGAGTACAATGTTCCGACAACCTATCTCTCAGGAGGTCTTGACTTCATCCGTTGCTATGCGCAGCTGGGAATGAAGAAAGAGGCTATGCAGATAGTCAACAGCATGTGGAAGAATTGTACACAGTATATGCGTTGGTATCTTTCTCTTGACGCGAACCGTTTCTCTATGGCACAGCGTGACTGTCTGTATCAGATATATGTCATGCGGTCACTGATAGATTTGGCAGATGTGATGGACTCTGCACACGCAGACAAGATGGTGCAGCAGCTTTCTTCAACTGTCAATACATACCAGGGCAGAGGCGGAATAATTCCTGATGAGTTCTAATGGATGTTTATAGAACAACCGTCAAAATGGCTGCGATGGCTTTATCCTAAGGCATTGTGGCGAATGGATGAAAGTGAGCACTCGGTGTATCTGACCTTTGATGATGGTCCGATACCCGAGTCCACTCCATATATTCTGAAAATGCTGCGTGAGTTCGGAATCAAGGCTACTTTCTTTGTTGTGGGGGACAATGTGAGAAAGTATCCGGAACTCTACCACCGGATCCTGGAAGAAGGGCATCAGGTAGGCAATCATACTTACAACCACATAGGTTCGGCACGTCATTCAATAAAATTCTTTGAGAAGAATGTTGACAAGTGCTTCTGTATAATGGAAGAGCAAGGAGCATTATGCTCCGATATGAATGGCGGTGTGTCACAAAAGGTGAATCCTTGTGCGTTCCGCAACAATCTTTTCCGTCCTCCCCATGGTTGGATGCGTCCGACGCAGTATCTGCGGTATAAGAACAAATTGCGTATTGTCATGTGGGATCTTGTCACACGCGACTATTCCAAATTGCTTTCCCCTTATGATGTCGTGCGTAATGTAAAGAACTATACTCGTAATGGCAGTATAATAACATTCCATGACTCGTTGAAGTCCATAGACAAGTTGTATTTTGCCCTTCCAGCATCGTTACGATGGCTGAAATCACAGGGCTATGAGTTCAGAACTTTCGATTGAAAAGATATATGTAACATTGACATTTTGGCATTTTCAGAATGCCAAAATGACATAAGAACCTCATAGGCACGACCTTTGAGGTTCTTTGTTTTAGAAACATTCTTCTATTGTCAGCCACGCCTTATTAGCAAGGCTTAACCGGAGAAAGGAACATTAATACATATATAATAAAGAAAGGAGTTAATGATGAACAACTACAACATGAACAATGCAGGTAATGGAGGTAACACTTCCTTGCAGCATCTTCCAAAGTATGCAAAGAACCTTGTGGAGGATGCAAAACTGGGAAAACTCGACCCTGTAATCGGACGTGACGAGGAAATCCGCCGTGTGCTTCAGATTCTCTCACGTCGTACAAAGAACAATCCGATACTTATTGGTGAGCCGGGTACTGGTAAGACAGCCATTGTGGAAGGCTTGGCGCAGCGAATTGTAAGAGGCGATGTGCCGGAGAACCTTAAGCGCAAGCAACTGTACACTCTTGATATGGGTGCACTTATTGCAGGAGCGAAGTATAAGGGTGAATTTGAGGAGCGACTGAAAGGTGTTGTCAATGAAGTCGTACAGTCCAATGGCGAGATCATTCTCTTCATAGACGAGATACACACTCTTGTCGGTGCTGGCGCCGGTGACGGTGCGATGGATGCCGCTAACATATTGAAGCCGGCTCTTGCTCGTGGCGAACTGAGGGCTGTAGGTGCGACGACTCTTAATGAGTATCAGAAATATTTCGAGAAGGATAAGGCCCTTGAACGAAGATTCCAGACTGTTATGGTCGATGAGCCGGATGAGCTGAGTGCAATCTCTATCCTTCGTGGACTGAAAGAACGCTATGAGAATCATCATAAGGTGCGTATACAGGATGATGCTTGTATTGCTGCCGTGCAACTTTCCGAGCGTTATATCTCTGAGCGATTCCTCCCGGACAAGGCTATTGACCTTATGGATGAGGCTGCTGCAAAGTTAAGAATGGAGCGTGATTCTGTGCCGGAGGAACTTGATGAGATCACTCGCCGGCTTGCCCAATTGGAGATTGAGCGTGAGGCGATAAAGCGTGAGGACAACAAAGACAAGCTCATACAACTGGACAAGGATATTGATTCTCTTCGCAAACAGGAGAAGGAATTCCGTGACCGTTGGGAGGGTGAGCGTCTGCTGATAAACAACATACAGCAGAAGAAAGAGCTCATCGAGCACTTGAAGTTTGAGGCTGACCGTGCCGAGCGTGAAGGCAATTACGGTCGTGTTGCGGAAATACGTTACGGTCAGATTCAAGGTCTGGAGGCTGAACTGAAGAAAGCTAAGGAGGAGTTGACAAGCAAACGTGGCGTAGATTCTGTTGATACCTCTCCGCTTGTACGTGAGGAAGTTACCGCTGATGACATTGCTGAGGTCGTAGCTCGTTGGACAGGCATACCTGTAAGCAAGATGATGCAAAGCGAGAAAGACAAACTCTTGCATTTGGAAGATGAGCTTCACAAACGTGTAATCGGGCAGGAAGAGGCTATCACAGCCGTTTCTGATGCTGTCCGCCGTTCACGTGCCGGTTTGCAAGACCCTAAGCGTCCTATTGCCAGCTTCATATTCCTTGGCACTACAGGTGTGGGTAAGACTGAGCTTGCGAAGGCTCTTGCTGATTATCTCTTCAATGATGAGACAATGATGACACGTATTGACATGTCTGAGTATCAGGAGAAATACAGTGTGTCAAGACTTATCGGCGCGCCTCCGGGATACGTTGGATATGATGAGGGTGGTCAGCTCACAGAGGCTGTGCGCAGAAAGCCTTACAGTGTTGTCCTTTTTGATGAGATAGAGAAAGCTCATCCTGATGTGTTCAACATCCTTCTGCAGGTGCTTGACGATGGCAGATTGACGGACAATAAGGGACGCACGGTGAACTTCAAAAACACCATTATCATCATGACATCTAATGCTAAGCGTGAGATGCTGCACCGGATAATGCGTCCGGAGTTTCTCAACCGCATTGACGAGATTATAGATTTCCATAAGCTTTCAGAGAAAGAAATCAAGGAAGTTGTACGCATTCAGATCAATAAGGTTGTCAAGATGCTTGCTGAGCAAGGTTTCACACTGAGTGTAAGTGATGCAGCAATGGACATTCTTGCACATGAAGGATATGACCCGGACTTCGGTGCTCGTCCTGTGAAACGTGCAATACAGCATTTGCTGCTCAATGAATTGTCACGCCAGCTGTTGAGCGGAGCGGTTACCACGGCACATCCTATCAGTGTGGATTCATCTGATAATGGATTGGTATTCACAAACAAATAAAATAAAAGTCGGCAGAGTAGGGTACTTGCCCCTGTCTTTGCCGACTTTTTTGTTTATCCCAAATACTATGGAATGGATTCGGGATTTGTTTAAGAATATAGATTCTTTCTTTTCTTTGATTTCTTAGAGCAATGAATGCTAATCTTTGATTTCTGCCGGTTATTCCGCAGCAAGCTTTGCGCGGATAGCCTTTGTCTCTTCCTCGTATCCGGGCTTCTCGAGAAGAGCAAACATGTTCTTCTTATAAGCCTCTACACCTGGCTGGTTGAATGCGTTCACACCAAGAAGCTGACCGGAGATGCCACATGCTATCTCGAAGAAATAGATGAGTTGTCCATAGTTGTAAGCGTCGAGTTTCTCGATAGAGATTAGGATGTTAGGAACACCGCCGTCGACATGTGCAAGGCGTGTGCCGAGTTCTGCGTTCTTGTTCACCTCGTCGATGTGCTTGCCTGCGAGGAAGTTCAGGCCGTCAAGGTTCTCCTCGTCGTGTGGGAACAATAATGTGTTGTCAGGATTCTCTACAGAGATGCATGTTTCGAAGATTGTGCGCTCGCCGTCCTGAATCCACTGTCCCATGGAGTGGAGGTCTGTTGTGAAATCGCAGGAAGCAGGGAAGATTCCCTTCTTGTCCTTACCTTCGGATTCTCCAAACAACTGCTTCCACCATTCTGCATAGAAATGGAGTTTTGGCTGATAGTTGATGAGAATCTCTATCTTCTTGCCGTTCTGGTACAGTGCGTTACGTGTAGCTGCGTAGATTGCTGCAGGATTCTCCTCGAAAGGAACGTCAACAGCGCACTGCAGCTCCATAGCCTGTGCACCGACAACAAGCTGGTCGATGTCGATACCTGCACATGCAATAGGAAGAAGACCTACCGGAGTGAGCACAGAGAAGCGTCCGCCGACATTGTCAGGGATGATGAATGAGCGGTAGCCTTCCTTGTCAGCGCAAGTGCGTGCAGCACCTTTCTTTGCATCAGTCACAGCAACGATAAGGTCTTTTGCCTTTTCCTTGCCGACTTGCTGCTCCAATTGTGTCTTGAGCAGACGGAATGTCAGTGCAGTCTCTGTTGTTGTGCCGGATTTAGAGATGTTGATGATTGCAAATGTCTTGCCTTGCAGATACTGTGTCAACTCGTAGAGATAATCCTCACCGATGTTGTTTCCGGCGAATACAATAGCAGGAGTCTTTGCATCTTTCACAAGCCACTGGAAAGAGTTTGAAAGACCCTCAATGACGCACTTTGCACCAAGATAAGAGCCTCCGATACCTGCGATGACAATCACCTCTGCTTTTGAACGCAAGTCCTCTGCCACAGCTTTTACTTCAGCGAGGAATTCCGGTGTGATTGATGACGGAAGGTGCAGCCAACCAAGGAAATCGTTTCCCGGTACTGTGCCTTCTTCAAGTCCTTTACGTGCAGCAACAGTCTGCTCTTTAAGTGCCATGATTGCGCCTGCCGGCAGGAACTGCTGCGCTTTTGTAATGTCTAACGAAATGCTTTTCATGTTTTTGTTTATTTGGTTTTGGGTTATTGGTTATTTGGTTTTAGGTTGTGGATTATAGGGGGGGATAGGTCTTAGGTTTTGGGTTATAGGCTTGTCAAATAACCATCTACAACCTACAACCCATAACCTATGATTATTATCCTTCCATAAGTTTGCGATAGCGTGGACGTTTTACCTCGTCAGTGCCAAGACGCTGCGCTTTGTTTATTTCATAGTCTGAGTAGCTTCCCTCAAAGAAGAATACATTGCCGTCACCCTCAAATGCGAGGATATGTGTGCATATACGGTCAAGGAACCAGCGGTCGTGGGATATGACTACAGCGCATCCTGCGAAAGACTCCAAACCTTCCTCCAATGCGCGTAGAGTGTTCACGTCGATGTCGTTGGTCGGCTCATCAAGCAGCAGCACATTTCCCTCCTGCTTCAGTGCAAGCGCAAGTTGCAGACGGTTTCTCTCACCGCCGGACAGCACACCACAGAGCTTTCCTTGGTCATTGCCTGAGAAATTGAAACGGCTGAGATAAGCACGTGCGTTGATGTCTTTTCCTCCCATGCGGAAAGATTCCGTGCCGCCTGATACAACATCGTACACAGTCTTGTTCGGATCTATGTCTTTATGTTGCTGGTCAACATAAGCGAGTTTTACAGTATCGCCAACCTCGAATGTTCCTGCATCGGCATTGTCAAGTCCCATGATAAGACGGAATAGTGTGGTCTTTCCTGCGCCGTTTGGTCCGATGACACCAACGATGCCGTTAGGAGGCAGCATGAAATTGAGGTCTGTGAACAGAGTCTTCTCGCCGAATGCCTTTGCGACATGCTCCGCGTTGATGACCTTATTGCCGAGACGCGGACCGTTAGGAATAAAGATTTCAAGTTTCTCCTCACGCTCTTTTTGCTCTTGGTTAAGCATCGCATCATAGCTGTTAAGACGCGCCTTGCCCTTTGCTTGACGTGCTTTCGGAGCCATACGAATCCACTCCAACTCACGTTCGAGGGCTTTTCTGCGCTTTGACGCACTCTTCTCCTCCTGAGCCATGCGTGAAGTCTTCTGGTCAAGCCATGATGAGTAGTTTCCTTTCCATGGAATGCCCTCGCCACGGTCAAGTTCAAGAATCCATTCCGAAACATCATCAAGGAAATAACGGTCGTGTGTCACGGCAATTACAGTGCCCTCATACTGCTGCAAGTGCTGCTCCAGCCAGTCTATGGACTCCGCATCAAGGTGGTTGGTAGGCTCATCGAGAAGAAGCACGTCCGGCTTCTGAAGAAGCAATTTGCAGAGAGCGACACGGCGACGCTCACCACCGGAGAGCTTGTCAACAGCCCAATCGCCAGGAGGACAGCGCAATGCGTCCATGGCTCTTTCTATGCGTGAGTCCATGTTCCAGGCGTCCGTACTGTCGATGATATCCTGCACTTCCGCCTGGCGTGCCATGAGTTTATCCATCTTGTCCGGGTCGGAATAATACTCTTCCAATCCGAATTTCACATTGATGTCGTCATATTCCTTCAGCGCATCGTAAACATACTGCACTCCCTCCTGCACATTCTCCTTCACTGTCTTTTCTTCATTGAGTGGCGGATCCTGAGGCAGATAGCCCACGGTATATCCGGGACTCCACACCACATCTCCGGAAGTAGGTTGCTCTATACCGGCGATAATCTTCATAAGCGTAGATTTACCGGCACCATTAAGACCAACGATACCTATTTTCGCTCCATAGAAGAAGGAGAGATATATGTTCTTAAGGACTTGTTTTTGGTTTTGTTGGATGATTTTGTTCACACCAACCATTGAGAAGATAACTTTCTTGTCGTCTACTGTTGCCATTCTGTTCGTTTTTATATGTTTTGCCTACAAAGTTAATGAAATTTTTAGAGAAAAAGAAGAGCCTATTGTTAATTTTGTAAAAAAAACATGTGTCAGCGTTTGTCTTTCATCTGATGTTTTTAATAGAATAATGCGTTAACATTCTGAAAATTCGTGCTAATTTGGGTGATGCATATTTGGATAATATAGAAAATATATGTATCTTTGCCACAGTTAATCAAACATGAATAGATTATGGCAATCAGATATTTAGATCCGAAAGCGGATTTGACATTCAAGCGAGTGTTTGGTGAGCACCCTGATCTTGTTATCAGCCTGCTTAACGCACTCCTCCCTTTTGAAGGTGAAGGGGAGGAGATAGAATCTGTGGAATATCTCCCGACAGAGCTTGTGCCTGATAATCCTCTGCGCAAGAACATCATCGTGGATGTGCGTTGCCGTGACAATTGCGGCAGACAATTTATTGTGGAGATGCAGATGGTTTGGTCGAAAGAGTTCATGCAACGTGTGCTCTTCAACTCTGCGAAAGCTTATGTTAGGCAGTTGGATGGCAAAGAACATTATAAATTTCTGGAACCTGTATATTCCCTGAATCTTGTCAACGATATTTTTGAAAAGGATATTCCGGAATATTATCATTATTATCGTCTGGTTCATGAGCTGTACTCTGAGAAGGTGATTGATGGTCTTCACCTTATCTTTGTCGAGCTTCCGAAATTCAAGCCTCACACATTGACGGAGAAGAAAATGCAGGTGCTGTGGTTGAGGTATCTTACAGAGATAGAGGAAAAGACGGTTGATGTTCCGCAGGAATTGCTTGATACACCTGATATACGAAAGGCTCTGAAAGTCGTTGAAGAGTCAGCCTACACTCCTGCTCAGCTTCTCGGCTATGATAAATTTTGGGATATTATCCGCACTGAGAGGACTTTGGTTGAAAGCGCATTGGACCGTGGCTTTACAAAAGGTATGGAAAAAGGTATGGAGAAAGGTTTGTTGGAAGGCGAGTCGAAAGAAAAGCATGCTACTCTAATACGTATGCGAGAAGCGGGAACAAGCATAGACATCATGTCTGTTGCTACAGGCTTGCCGGTTGAAGAGATACGAAAACTGTTGAATCTATAGTGAAATCGCACAATCATTCTGTGCTTTATGGAAATCTGCATAAGTTCATTATATTGGGCTTATGCAGATTTATTTGTTTGTAAAATGTCTTGGTATGGTAGGTACTTTAGCGAGGAGTTTGTTTGAGCTTTCCCTATGGGAATCTGAGAAAGATACACCTATTTATTATATATACGCACGTAAAACAAACTGTGCATATACTGGTGTGTTCTTTTTGAATGATTTTGCATGAGTGTATATGCACATTCGTCTGGAAATGTGTGAAAACTTGCCAATATTTACATTATTTATGCGTTAAAAGCACTTATCGCATAGATATAAGCATTTTTTTTTGATTTTGTAACTTATATTTAAAATTAAATGTGTAATTTTGCAGTCGATTTTATATTAAACATTTTTCTAATAAATTATGTTCAAGAAACTAAGTTTTATTATGGCTGTATTGATGCTGACACTTGTATCAGGCGTCAATGCGCAAGTAACCACTTCTTCAATGGGAGGTATGGTAACTGATTTTCAGGACGAGCCAATCATTGGTGCTACTGTCAGAATCGTTCATGAACCTTCCGGTACACAGTACAATACTGTTACCAACATAAATGGACAGTATTCTGTACAAGGTATGCGTGTCGGTGGACC
The DNA here is from genome assembly GCF_004792655.1 of Palleniella muris. Taxonomy (GTDB): domain Bacteria; phylum Bacteroidota; class Bacteroidia; order Bacteroidales; family Bacteroidaceae; genus Prevotella; species Prevotella muris_A. The sequence continues at coordinate 17,432 of NZ_SRZC01000023.1, forward strand.
ATACAAAGTAACGATTTCTTATCTCGGTTCTGCAACTCAGACATTCACAGGTGTTACTCTCCAGCTTGGTGAGACATATCGCCTGAATGCCAAAATGAAGGAAAGTGCAGATATGCTGGAAGAAATTGTTGTGACAGGTAAGCAGACTAAGTTCCACACAATGAAAACAGGCGCAGCTACCAATATCACAAGTGCTCAGATTACCAGCATGCCTAATGTTAACCGTAGCATTACCGAACTTACACGCCTTTCTCCTTATGGAGGTAATGGCATGACATTTGCCGGTAGTGACGGTCGTACAGCCAACTTCACTGTGGATGGAGCAGACTTCAACAACAATTTCGGACTTTCAGACGGTCTGCCCGGTGGTGGTAACCCTATCTCTCTTGATGCTATCGAGGAGGCGCAGGTGGTTATCTCTCCATACGATGTCCGTCAGACAAACTTCATCGGTGGTGGTGTGAATGCTATCACAAAGTCAGGTACAAATACCTTCAAGGGTACAGCCTATGTGTACCACAAGAACGAGAACATGCAGGGTGACGCCGTCTATGGTGAGCAGATTGCTGGTGCTCGTGAGAAGAGCCGTGAGACAACTTACGGTTTCACTCTTGGTGGTCCAATCCTTAAGGACAAACTCTTCTTCTTTGCTAACTATGAGGAGGTAAAGATCCCTACTGTCGTTAACCGCTGGCGTGCATCTGATAAGGGAATTGCTGATGCAGACAATTTCATTTCTCGTACTACAAACGCTGACATGCAGCGTGTTTCAGAATTTGTAATGAATAAGTATGGCTATGATACAGGCTCATGGACAGACTTCCCCGCAGACAAGACAAACCGCAAGATTCTTGCTCGTATTGATTGGAACATTACAAACAATCATCACCTTGCTTTGCGATACAATCACACTCTCAATGAGAATTGGATTTCCCCTAACGCAACTTCTATGGATGGTGGCGATCGTATGTCAGGTTCTCGTATGTCACAGTATTCTATGGCCTTTGCTAACTCTATGTACTCAATGGAGAATAAGGTGAACTCTTGGTCATTGGATTTGAATAGCCGCTTCAGTGAGAAACTCTCCAACCAGCTGCTTGCAACATATTCTAAGCTTGATGATATTCGTGGTACAAACTCTGCTGATTTCCCATTCATTGACATTCTTAAGAACGATGACAATGGCGACCCTCAGAACTATATGGCTCTTGGCTATGAGCTCTTCACACACAACAATGCTGTACACAATGAGGTGTATAATGTACGCGACGATGTGACCTATTATACAGGTGCACACAAACTCACTGCAGGACTTTCTTATGAACACCAGATGGCTGACAATGCTTATATGCGTAACGGTACTGGTTACTATCGTTATCGTTCTGTTGACGATTTCATCAATGGTGCTACTCCTGAAGTAGTTTGTCTCACTTATGGTTACGGTGGTGAAGCAAATCCTGCTGCACGTGTGACATTCAACAAGCTTGGTCTTTATCTTCAGGACGTATGGCAAGCTACTGACAAACTCAGCCTTACAGGTGGTATTCGCTTCGACAATCTCATGTTTGATAATGGAGATTTGATGACAAACAATGCAATTCGTGACCTTGACTATAACGGTCGTCACATCGATACAGGCAAATGGCCTAAGAACGGTTTCACTGTTTCTCCACGTGTCGGCTTCTCTTATGATGTTCTTGGCGACAAGTCTCTCGTAGTACGCGGTGGTACCGGTCTCTTCTCCGGTCGCCTCCCACTTGTGTTCTTCACAAATATGCCAACAAATAGTGGTATGGTGCAGTATCAGGCACAGGTCAATGCAAAGAATGCAGAAAAGAATGGCTTTGACATGAGCGTTTTCAATGGCGGACTTGTAAAGAACGATGGAATGTCTTACGCTGAGTCACTGAAGCAGAAGCTTATCGGTCTTGGCTATCCAGAGAATATCACTCCAGAAGAGGGAGCTGTTCCATCAGCAATCGCAGGTGTTGTTCATGATTTCAAGATGCCACAGGTATGGAAGACTTCCATCGCTGTTGACTATTCTCTTCCTGTCAGCTTCCCATTGACAGTAACTGGTGAATTGATTCTTAACAAGACAGTAAACGATGTTTGCATCTCTGACTGGTCTGTACCAAATGCAGGAGGTTTCGCACGTTTCAATGGTGTTGACAATCGCCCTATTTACCCTGCGAATTATCATGTAGGTACAAAGGCTTTCATGCTCGATAACACAAGTAAGGGTTACGGCTGGATTGGTAGCATCACAGTGAATGCACGTCCAACAGATAACATCAGCCTCATGGCTTCCTACACTCACTCTGTAAAGAAGGAAATTACAAGTATGCCTGGCTCAAATGCTGAGTCTGCATTCACATACGTTCCTACTGTAGAAGGTCCTAACAACATTCAGTTGCACAATGCAATTAATACAACTCCTGACCGTTTCATCCTCAGTGGTACATTCAGCGATAAGAGTGGTAACTCTCTCAGCCTTATCTACGAGACTTGGCGCGGTGGTTACAACTACTCTTACATGCTCTCTAACGATATCAACGCTGACGGTTACAACTATGACGCAGTCTATGTGCCTACTGATGAGCAGGTAAAGAACGGTGATTTCCGTTTCGTTTCTCAGGATGACGCTGACCGCTTCATGGATTTCGTCCATAACGACAACTACCTGAAGAACCATCAGGGAGAGTATGCTGAAGCTTACAGTGTTTACTCTCCATGGGTACACCGTGTTGACGTTGCTTATAAGCACGACTTCAAGGTTAAGACCGGCAAGATTAATCACAAGCTCCAGCTTGGATTTGACATTAAGAATGTACTTAATCTCTTCAGCAGCAAGTGGGGCGTAGCAAAATATCTTAATCCTGCCATTGGTAATGAGGCACGTATAATGAAATACGAAGGAATAGACAAAGACGGTTATGCAACATTCTCTACTCCAAAGGCAATCAATGGAAACACTAAGACTTTTGTTCCTAATCACAGCCTTGGTCAGTGCTGGTTTATGTCTATTGGTGTTAAATATTTCTTCAACTAATCACATAAAACATAAAGAATAATAGTATGAAACTAAGATATTTATTTTCAGCACTTGCGGCAGTTCTCACATTTGGCTTGACAAGTTGTGATGAAGATTTTGAGGCTACATATCTTGATGACCTGCAAGTATCAAAATCATATATAGCAATTGATGCAGAGGGTGGTGCCGAGGAAATCATAGTCCGTGCAAATGATGTTTGGGAAATAAAAGCCTATGCAACTGAAAAAGATGAGAATGGTAAAGATAAGGTTATCTATGTAGACCCAAGTTCTGATAAATGGCCTTCATGGGTTAATGTGGCTCCTGCTTCTGGTGAAGCAGGTGAAGCAAAAGTCACATTCTCTGTTTCTGAAAAGAACGATAGCCGCTCACATGATTTCATCATCTTTAGTGGAAATAACACTCAACGTTTGACTGTTCAGCAAGGTGTCCTGACTCCTTCAGAAGCAACTTGTGCCGAGATTATTGCAGGTCCGGAAAAGAATTATCGCGTAAAGGGTACAGTAAAGAGCATCGCAAACACAATTTATGGCAACTGGAACCTTGCTGACGAGACAGGAGAAATTCTCATCTATGGTACTCTTGATAAGGATGGTAAGGCAAAGAATTTCGCTTCTCTCGGTATTGAGGTAGGTGACGAAGTTACAGTAGAAGGTCCTAAAAAAGTCTATGGAACAACAGTAGAACTTGTTGATGTGACAGTCATCAAGATTAAAAAGTCTCTTCTCAAGATAGAGAAAGTTGAGCCTGCTGACGCAATACCTTCAGAAGGTGGTGAGTTCACAGCCTATTGTACAGTTAAGGGAACTAACGGTGTCCTTGTTGACCTTACTCCTGAACAAGCAAAATGGATTTCTCTCAAGTCTGTTAAACGTGGAACAATGCCAAATCCAAAGGATGAGACTCTGAGTATGGATGTGACCCTTGTTACCTTCAATGTAAAGGCAAACAATGCTGCTCCTCGCAATACAGACATCATACTTGGTTCTTCTGATGAGAAAGGCAACAGTTCTTCTGTGTCAATAAACGTTTCTCAACTCGGTATGTTAGGAACTCTTGAGGTTCCAATGACACCGGAAGAGGCTATCGCTGCAGCTAAATCAGGTGCCACTGCTCCTGTATATGTGAAGGGCATAGTTTCTCAGCTTGTAAAGGGTGGCTTCGATTCCGGTTATGGCAATGGCTCATTCTGGATTTCTACTGATGGTAAGTTTAATGAAAACCTTGATAAGGACTTCGAAGTATATCAGGCTCTTTGGCTTGGAAATAAGAAATGGACTGTTAATAATCCTCAGATTGAGGAAGGTGCAGAGGTTATCATATATGGTCCTCTCACTGTTTATAATGGCACTGCTGAGACTCAGGGCAAGGGCGCAGCTTACGTTTATAGTGTGAATGGTGTTACTACTGATGCCAACGGTATCGGTACTCTGACAAATCCATTCAATGCTGTCGGCGGTGTTCAGGCTGCAAATGGTGGTGTTACAAACAAGGTTTATGTTCAGGGAACTGTTTGTGAGCTTGTCAAGGGTGGTTTCGATGCGAATTATGGAAACGGCTCATTCTGGATTTCTGAGGATGGCTCATATAAGGGTGATAAGTCTGTTGAGTTTGAGGCTTATCAGGTGAACTACCTTGGTGGAAAGAAATGGAACTCTGAGACAGACCCTCAGATGGCAGTCGGCGACAATGTTATTATTTATGGTCCGCTTACTGTTTATAATGGTACTGCTGAGACCCAGGGTAAGGGCGCTGCGTATATTTACAGCCATAACGGCAAGAAATAAGCAGTAGAATTGAATTTGTAAGAGTTACTGATATGTCTCTATAAGAATTGGGGCTGTGTCAAACGACACAGCCCCAATTCTTATTATGTTGATTGAAAAGTTCTTGTTCTTTATGGAAAGGGCAGGGACATGTTAGTTGATGATAATCTTCTTTCTGCCGATTATATAGATACCGGGTGCGAGTTTTGCCTTGTCATTGCCGAGGCTTTGACCTGCGAGATTTAGGATGCATGTGGGAGGAACATTCTCTCCGGTGCGAACTGAGGTTATGCCTGTTCCGGACAATTCCACGGTTTTTGGCGAGCTCCATGCTGATTCTTTGTCACCGAATACAGCCTTTACCATAAACCGATACTGTGGTGCGGTCAGTCCGGTAAGTGTGTAGTGGTTGTCTGTGATTCCTTCGATGATGACGGTGCCATCGTCTTCTGTTATGGTAGCAAGTACCGGCAATGTCTTTGCAGAAGCCACACTTTGTATGTCGTCAAGTGTGAAATTGCCGTCATAGACGGTTATTGTCTTGAGATATACGCGTTTTGTTGGCTCGAGGATTATACGGCAGTCCTTGTCGTATTCAAAGGTTATGGCTGTTGGTGTCTGCACTGCATCTGTTGTGAAGCTCTTTGCGTACATAGTTCCGTCGGCTTTTGTAAGGACGCTTTTTGTTTGCGGGTCGGCAAGCATAACGGTCATGTTCTTATTGTCATTACCATATTGTTTCGTCTCTGTATAGATGGTTATATTGCCGGACTGTGGTGAGACGGCAGGAGTTATTATGTTGTGCACTCCGCTTTTGCTGCTTCCAATCTTTATGCCGTAGGGCGATTCGTAAAGTTTTGAGCCGCTCCAGTCATCACCGATGCTGCCTGAGATGTCTTTGTTACTGTCGGAGGTGACATCATAGTTGAATTTTCTGCTGAGCAATTCTGCTTCTTCAATGGCAGGTTTTGTGTAAGGGAATACCTTAAGTGTGTAACTGTCAGCGTCTTCCACTTCTGACCATGATGCGGTGAAACCACCGGAAGTGATGTTCGTCGCATCATTTAATGCAGGAGCAGGCATGCCACCCATGAATGTGAATGATATGAGTCCATCACTTGATTCGGTGATGTCTGTAATTGGTTTGTGCATATACTTTGAACCGTCGGAATTCGGATTGTACAGTGTTGCAGCAGGTTTTGTCTCATCCGTAAATGCAGTGTGTCCGCCGGTGCCGGGGAACGGGTCACCTGCCAGTTGGGCGTAGGTTGCGGTGTACGCTTTCATTCCGTTTCCAATATTTACTAATGTGCCATAGCTGTTGTCGGCAGCGAAATATGTCATACGCTGCCTTGATGCCATGTCGTTGGGAGCGTTCTGCTGCCATACACTTTTGTCGTAGTCGACATGGAGAACCAGCATTCCGTGACCTGTGCCGTTTCCGTTTCCTGCTGTATAGCTGTCCCAACGTTTAGCCTGACGGTTTTCAAGAAGATAGTATTCGTCAGGGTGTGCGTCGTTTGTTATTTTATATGCGACAGGCTCATCGTTCAGTGCCGGCATGTCGGTGATGTATGTCGGAGAATCCAGTTCTGTGAAATCCAACCATCCTGCCCACCAGCGCTCGAATGATGTGAATGCGGCAGGCACTTCACCATGTCCGTTTGGTCCGTTGTAAGAGCCAGAGTCCATCAAGTCCCAGCTCATCATTCCCTGACCTCCGGAATAGTCTGTGTCGTAAAGGTCCGCATAGCCAAGGCAGTGGGAGAATTCGTGGCATGCAGTGCCGATACCGTCGATGGTTGTGGTACTTCCAAGTTCGCAAGAGACGGCATAAGTGTCAATTTTCACACCGTCAAGAGTCTGTGCGCCTGTGCCGTCACCATATCGTGCTCCTTCGGACAAAGCCCATTCGTGTGGCCAGATGTCGTCTTCAACATCGCTTGCCGCCTCACCTGTACCGGCATAAATCACGAAGACTTGGTCCACTTCGCCATCGCCGTCCCAGTCATAGTCGGCGAAATTCACTGCTTTGTCGGCAAGTTTCAGAGCTTCGATGACAAGCTCGCAAGGATGGTTGTCATCGCCATAGATGTCGTTTCCTCCGTAATAGCTGTGGCTTTTGCTTACTGTGACAGGACCGATTACGTCGAATGTCAGGTCGAACTTGCCATAGGACTGGTCGTAGAAATAGTCATGGACGGAACCGATATATCCCGGGGCGTTGTATCCTTCTTTGTTGAAACGTTCTTCAAACACAGACTGAGTATGCTTTTGCAACATCGTCTTATCGGAGAAGTTCACAAGAATTACAAGACCTTTCTTTGAGCCTATGAGTTTTGTTGGCACTCCGAATGCTTTCTTTTTGCCATTGGAAGCTTTTGCCATAGCTGTTTCACGGCGTGCAATTCTCCGGTTGTTGTTCTTGCGTGCACGGTTGAGTCGTGTGTTTTTCATTGTTTCACTCTGCTCTGCAGTCAGGTAATACAGTCTGCCGTCACTGTTCTTGGCAAGAGTTTTTCCGTTTTCGTCAACATACCAATGACCGTTTTCGTCACCGACGAGCATGGCGTTTATTGTTATTCCGTCAGCAAGTTGCATTGTTCGCCATACGCGTTTTGCCGGAATGGCAAAAGCCGTTACAGCCAAGAGTAGGGTAATGGCTGTAACGGCAGTTTTGATGTAATAATGTCTCATAATTGTATTTTCTGCCTGAATATGGCGAAAATGCTATTTCTTTTGTTTTATATTTGTCAGTTATGCACAAGTGTACCGATTTCCTCTCCGTCAATCACTTTCTTCAGATTGCCGAGGATGTCCATGTTGAAGACATAGATAGGCAGGTTGTTCTGCATGCACATTGCCGTCGCGGTGATGTCCATCACTTTCAGTCCTTTTGCTATTACGTCAGAGTATGTGATGTCATGGAATTTTGTTGCTGTCGGGTCTTTCTCCGGGTCAGCAGTGTAGATGCCGTCAACACGTGTGCCTTTGAGCATGACGTCCGCCTCTATCTCTATGCCGCGAAGTGAAGAGCCGGTGTCAGTGGTGAAATAAGGCGAGCCTGTCCCTCCGGACATGATGACTACTTCACCGTTCTCCATGGCTTCAATAGCCTTCCACTTTGAATAGAATTCGCCGATAGGTTCCATGCGGATAGCTGTCAGGACACGGTTCTTCTGACCGATAGCACCGAGTGCGCTGGAGAGTGCGAGTGAGTTGATGACTGTCGCGCACATGCCCATCTGGTCGCCCTTGACGCGGTCGAATCCTTTTCCTGCACCTGAAAGTCCGCGGAAAATGTTGCCGCCGCCGATGACAATGCCTATCTGTACTCCCATTCCGGCTATTTCCTTTATTTGGCGTGCATAGTCGTTGAGACGTTCAATGTTGATACCTTGTTTCTGTTCTCCTGCGAGGCTTTCGCCTGAGAGCTTTAGTAGAATGCGTTTGAATCTTGCCATTATGAGTATAACTTTTATTGTTGATATTTTGATGTGTTCTGCTATGTTTTGCAAAAGATAACTTTTTGTATTATGAAATGTTATCTTTCGCATGATAAAGTATTACCTTTGGCATAGCAAAAGATAATACTTTGTTTTGTCAGTATAAGTGATTGAAAATCAATACTGTTCTTCCTCTTCTAAGAACTCAACTTCCTTGCAGGCATAGTTCCTCAGCATGCCGTCATCATCTCTGAGGTTGATATGTCCTGTCGGGTCAATGGAGATGAAGCGTGCCATGAAAGTTCCCTTGGCATCACGGTATTTGTGATATCCGCGTCCACGGTACAGTGACTGTTCGTATTCAGCAAGGATGAAGTCGTATTGCTTGTGTTCTATTCTTGTCAGATAGTCATGAAGGTTATGGATGATGTCGTGGAGCAGCACCTCACGGTTGGTCTTACGGTGTATGATATGTATGAGTGACAGTGGATGTTTCTCCACTGTGAAGAACTCTTCCTGGTTGACATTGATGCCGACGCCCATGATGCAGTCCTTGACCATGCTTCCTGAGAGTGTGCACTCAATGAGTATGCCACCCATTTTGTGTCCATGCCAATAGATGTCATTAGGCCATTTTATCTGTATATCTCCGACAATGTGGTGAAGTGTGTCTTTTACTGCGAGGGCTATTGCCATGGATAGTATGAACTGTCGGTTGGCAGGAACGTTCTTGGGGTGGGTGAGTACACTGAACAGAAGGTTCTTTCCTGCCTCACTTTCCCACACATTTTTTCCCTGACCTTTACCTGCAGTCTGGCATTCTGCTTTGACGACTGTCATCTCCTTTCCTTTCTCATTGGGATAGTTACGCAGATAGTTGTTTGTGGAGTCCGTCTCTTTGAGATGGATGTATTTTACAGAAGATCTCAACATAGTTTGTTAGTTTTAAGGGGTTTTCAATATTAGGTTATTCCATGTTAAGTAACTATTGTAAATTATTTTATATTTAAGTCTTGTTTGTACTAAGACGCAGTTGTTTTTTAGTATAAACTAATTTTCAACAGTTACTTATATGTGGAGATGTGCCCGTAGCTGTGTCAGAATGTTACGGTGCGTGTGCCGTCAGGATTCTCCTCTATGGCAATCCGCAGTGCATCTTCGGGAAGCAGGTCTTCGATGAGTTCCGGCCATTCCATGAGGCAGAGGTTTCCGCTGTAGAAATAATCCTCATAGCCCATGTCGTAAACCTCCTCGAGTTTCTTTATGCGATAGAAATCAAAATGATAGACGGGCTCACCGTTTCCGGCTGTATATTCGTTCACGATAGCGAATGTCGGTGAGGTGATTACGTCTGTCACGCCAAGTTCTTCGCAGACAGCCTTTGTGAAGGTAGTCTTTCCGGCTCCCATTTTTCCATAGAAGGCAAGGACGCGGTGGTCTCCGATGCTGTTGATGAATTCACGTGCTGTCTCATGAATCGATTCGATGTTCTTTATTGTCAGTTTCATGCGTTTGTTTTTTTAGAGGAAAGGACTCAGCAGATGTGCGAACCATCCGCGGAACCTTTGCCATGGGGTTCTCCATTTCTTGTATACTCCTTCCGTGAGTTGGAAAGAATCTTTCTTGTCATTGTCGAACATGTCGGACAATTGTTTTGTCACGCCTTTGTCGATGATGGCGACATTCTCCTCATAGTCGCATTTCAGGCTGCGGGCGTCAAGGTTTGTAGAGCCTACGGTACAGAACTTTCCGTCGACCATGATGACCTTTGTATGGTGGAATCCCGGCTGATAGACCCACACCTGGCAGCCTTTCTTCTGCAGTTTGTTGACATTGTAGAAGACACAGTCAGGAGTCAGTGGGATGTCACTTGGCTCTGCAACCATAATCTGCACCACTACACCTCTCTTCACTGCGCGGATGATGGCTTTCTTGATTTTCGGAATCAGGGTGAAGTAAGGGTTTATGAGCCGTATGGTGTCTTGTGCAGCATCAAAAGCGTGCAGATAGAATTGTCGTACAGCCTTTGGTGAGAGGTGGGGCTCACGGTTCACGATTCCGCACATCATGTTGCCCTTAAGTGCGATTCCGCCGTCAGAGAAATCTCTTTTCGCAGCGTTGAAATATTTCTTGTCAACGATAATCTCACCGGTGACTTTATGCCATGCACGGAGGAATATCTTCTGCAGTGTGTTCACTTCCGAACCTGTCAGCCGGCAGTGCATGTCTCGCCATGCTCCGACGACAGGAGTGCCTTTTATATAGTAGTCGGCGACATTCATTCCTCCGGTGTAAGCAATCTCTCCGTCGATGACGACAATCTTGCGATGGTCTCTGCCGAAGATGTGGTTCAGCCATGGGAACTTTATCGGGTCAAACTCGTGAATCTGTATTCCTCGCTTACGCAGGGCGGTGATATGCTTGGACTTCAGAGGCTGGTTGTTTGAGGAATTGCCGAATGCATCGTACAACGCACGTATCTCAACGCCTTCTTTTGCCTTCTCTGACAGAATGTCAAAGAGGAGCATCGCTATGGAGTCGTTGCGGAAATTGAAATATTCGAGATGTACGGACTGGCGTGCATTGCGGATTGCCTCGAACATGTCGTCAAACTTTTCCTGTCCTGTCATAAGCAGTTTCACATCGTTGTCGTTGGTGAACGTTACTCCGTCTTTACGCAACTCATTGACAACTATGCTGTCAGATGTGACAGGAATTTCATCGGCAAAGGTTGCCTGTAGGAAGAGGGACAGGATTATTATTGTAACAAAATGTCTCATTCTGCCGGAATAATATGTATATCGCGTTGTGGGAACGGAATTTCGATGTTGTTTTTGTTAAGAGTATTGTAGACGCATTCAAGGATAGTGCAGCTGTCAGCTGCTGCAGTCTGTGCATGAACCCAGCTGACAATCTTCAGTGTCACGCAGCTGTCCGAGAGCTCTTTCAGGAGCACGCTGACTTTATGTCCGTTCGTTTTGTCCACGCAAGGCAGTGCCGAGACTGCTTCGACAATGAGTTTGCGGGCAAGGTCAACGCTTGTTCCGTAGGCGATGCCGGCTTCTACGACAGAAACCTCGAAGCCGTGATTCTGGGTCAGGTTCTTGCAGTTTTTCGTGAACAGTTGTGAGTTTGTGAACGCTATCACAGAACCGTCGACAGCCTCAATCATTGTCGAGGTGTAGGAGATGCTCTTCACTTTGCCGCGTATGCCGTCGCAGACAATGATGTCACCGATGCGTATACGACCTGCCATGAGTGATATTCCATAGTAGATGTTCTCAATGATGTCCTTGGATGCGAAACCGATACCTGTTGAGAAGCCTCCCGAAATGACGACAATCCACTCGTTTGACACATGGAAGATGGAGAGAGAGATGAGGAACCATGCTCCGAGTATGAATACCTGAATGACATTGACGAACATTACAGAGCGGCTTTCTGCATTCTGGCGGTCAATCTTGTTGTAGTGGTAGCGCACCAGAGATTTCATCATGAAATTGAGGTAGCTGAACACAAACCACAGGATAATCACGATGGAGATGCTGTTCAGCGACACGACGAAATTCTCGGAATTGATGAATTTCTCAAGGAACACCTTCCGTGTCATGTCTGTAAGGTTGAACACCTCTGCCGCCCAATAGATGCTCAGCAGGAATGAAGCGACAGCAGCGGTTGGAGTGATGACCTTTGTGAAGAAATAGTAGAACCATGTCTTTGTGATAGGCATGGAGCTAATTTCCTTTCGTGTCGCAAGTCCGGAGTACCAATCTTTCAGGCAAGTGATTGACAGGATGCATGTGAGCTGCATAATCCACCAGATGAGAATCTGCACAGACATCAGTGTGTAGCCTACCCATGAGCATATTACAGATATGACAAAGACTGTTTGCGATATAAGAGCATAGTAACTGTCTTTTTTCTGTACGAGGGTGCGGTATTTTTTTATTGTGTAGCCTTGCCATATCATGCATGCGAGGAGGAGAGGTGGCAGGAACAGGTTGACGATGTCGTTTGGAATCAGCACTATGCGGAAAGCAATGATGATGAATCCCATAAACAGCAGTGGCAGATAGATGAAGAATGTCTTCATTGTCCGTTCACTCTCCACCCTTATGAGTATAGAGATGAGTATCACGCTCATGAGCCATGCGAACTGTGTAAGCAGGTTGCTTGCCATGAGGATGAAATTCTGCTCCATTACCGCGCTGATAATGTTCAGGATGACGGCAAATGTGATGACAGTTGTTGTCATGATGATGCAGGCGCGTTTGGCGAAGAACTTTGTCTTGATGCTCTCATTGAACATTCCTCTGTGCATGAGGCGTGTGACAATGAGGCGCATGATGATTTGGTTCAGTATGACAGCAATTATTCCATAAACGAGGATGGCACCAAAGAGGAATAGGATTACTCCGGCATCCCACTGTGACCTTACCTTCTTGTCTGTTGTGTATTTGCCCTCTACGGTCAGCCTTGTACTTGACAGGTGGCTGCGTAGGTTGCTTATTATGGTCAGGTAGTTCTCATCTCCGTTTCGGAAGATGCTGTTCTGAATGTCACTGTAGCGTTTTTGTGCATAGTCATTGAGATTCTTCAGGTGTGTCTCGGACATCTGGTAATATCTCATGTATTCTTGCAGCGTCTGTGAATTCTCAAGTACCATGCGTCGTATGTTGACGGCGAGTGTCAGACAGACATTGCGGTCTATCTTCGCTCTTTCGTCAAGCATCATTACGGGCATGGTTGAAAGGCTTTGTATCAGGGAGTCATAGCGTGCCACTTCCACATTGGATTTGTTTACCCATTGGCGGAATGGCAATACGTCATTGTGGAATTTGTTGTATTGGTCTGTTGCTTCGTGGCAGGCATAGGTTAGGTCGAATACGAAATCCTGTTTCTGCGAGTAGAGCATCAGGGCATTCTGGTTGGCACGGCTCATTGTCTCAACAATCTGTTTGCGCATCTTGTCGCTGACCTCTGTGAGGCGTTTCTGCTCTTCTCCGAGGTCGTCATGTGCTTTCTCCAGTTCATTGCGTAGTATGGAAAGTGTCTGTGTAAGGTCTTTCTCTTTCAGTACAGCATCAGATGGTAATGCTATGACCGTCAGCATCAGTATCAGTAAGAATGAACGTATTTTCATGTCTTGTGTTTGCTTTTATAGCTTATTGGCTTTGTGCGTAATATGGATATAATAATTTTTTTGATATAGTAAAATGACTTAATATTCTGCAAAGTTACAAAAAATATTTGTAAAATGTCGGAGGCTTATGGGTATTTTTATTATTTTTGCAGAAACAAAAGTGATAAAAAACATTAAAAAGAGATGATTCTATTGGCAGATGGTGGCAGCACAAAAGTTGATTGGGTGCTGCGTGACGGAGACAACTGTATTGAAAGATGCACGACGGTGGGGCTGAATCCTATTCATGTTGCGGAACATGATATAGAGAAGGTGCTTGCAAATCTTGTCTGTGAGCATCCCGGCATGTTGCATGTTGATGCAATAGAATTTTATGGAAGTGGTTGTCTGTCTTCCGCGACACCAAAGATGGAAGGTTGCTTGAGGAGAATCTTTGGTGATGGTGTGAACATAGTTGTCGGCAGCGACATCATTGGAGCGGCAAAGGCTGTTTGTGGCGGGAATGAGGGCATTGCATGCATCTTGGGAACAGGGGCAAACTCTTGCCTGTGGAGTGGGCGAGAGGTGATTGCTCAAACACCGGCTCTTGGCTATGTCCTTGGTGATGAAGGCTCCGGTGCTGTCCTTGGGAAACTGTTTCTGAATGCTTTGTATAAAAATCCATTGTTGGTGGAATTGAGGGCGGAATTTGAAAAAGAACACTGCATGGATATGTTGGGCGTTATTGAAAACGTTTATCGCAATCCACAGCCTAACAGATGGCTTGCTTCTTTGTCTCCATTCATTAGTAACCACCTTGATAACAGTGTCATAGAGGATGTTGTAAAAGGAAATTTTTCTTCTTTCTTCGCAAAGAATATCCTTCCGTATAATCGTCCGGATTTGCCAGTGTCGTTTGTCGGCAGCATTGCGTTTTATTATGAACGGCAGCTCCGCAGCGTTGCGGAGGGATATGACATAAGAATTGGTCGGATATTGAAAACTCCGTTATGATTTGCATATTGGGGTAACGAAAGCTCAATGGCAGAGCACCGACTGTCCTACCGACAAATTGGTCTGCCGGGAAAAACAAGTGGCAACTAATTGCATTGCAGATAGATATGATTTTCAATGCAATTAGTTGCTAATCACATGGTGATTCGTTACCATACGTCTCGCCGGCCTTTCCTTGTCTGCGGATTAGCATTTGGAGCGCAAAACGAACATCGCAACATATTATTTCAATAACCATTTAACTTGAACACTCGGACACTTGCGAACATATGAAGCAATTCTTTTTGTTGTCGGAGTCTGAAACGCGGGTGAAAGCGTAACGCAGATGTCTCTTTTTGAATTGTACAGAGTGGTTTTCCCAAGATTCCCAAAGTTTTAAATGTGTCCAAAACTACGCGAATGAAATCCCCACATAGATTATATATACCTGTTTGATAAGCATAAATTGCGTGTAAGTTAACGTGAGTTCGACGAATTTGTAACCATCCTGCGAAAAAAAAGTCCATAATGCTTGAAAACATTATGGACTTTATGTTTCACTTTCACAGCGGTATACTAATATCTATTTGCGATGCATTAGTCTGCTGCATGATGCAGAAAAGTGGGAGTTATTTGTCAAACACAAGTTTGAATTTTCCAGAGATTTTCTCTACACGGCGCTGGTGGCGTCCTGCTTCGAAATTTGTCTTGAAGAATGTGTCAAGGATTTTCTTTGCTTCGTTATTGTTGAGGAAACGGCCCGGGAGCACGATGACATTGGCATCGTTGTGCTGGCGGCAGAGGCCTGCCACTTCCGGACACCATGCAAGACCTGCACGTACTGCCTGATGCTTGTTGAGGGCGATTGCCATGCCTTCGCCGGAACCGCAGATGCCGATGCCGACATTGCAGATGCCGTCCTCGATGCCTTCCGCCAGGGCGTGTGCATAGTCAGGGTAGTCAACGCTTGTGTCGCTCCAGCAGCCGTAATCCTGCACCGGATAGCCTTTCTCTTCGAGGTATTGCTCAACGAATTTCTTCAATGGGTAGCCAGCATGATCGCTTGCGAGTCCTACTTTCTTAATTTCCATAGTTGTAAAGTATTTAGGGTTATGGAATATGCTCTGAGGCAGAATACCTCAGAGCATTTGTACTGAATTGAATCTTAAAGTATAGCCTTAACCTGGTTGTAGACGTTTTCTGCTGTGTAGCCGAGTTTTTCGTCAAGCACCTTGTAAGGAGCAGAGAAGCCGAAGCTGTTGAGTCCCCAGATGGTGGACTTCGGATTAGCTCCGATGAGGAATGCCTGAAGGTTTACAGGAAGACCTGCTGTCATGCCGAACACTTTTGCTCCTGCAGGCACAACTGACTGCTGATACTCCATTGGCTGGTTGCGGAAGACACCTTCAGATGGTACGCTGACGATGCGGCACTTTACGCCGTCCTTGCGTAGAAGTTCTGCACCGCTGACGAGTGTTGACACTTCTGAGCCGGAAGCCACCATGACAACGTCAGGATTCTCGTCAGAGCCTGCTACGATGTAAGCACCCTTGCGTGCCTGCTCGTAGTCATTGCCTTCAGGGAGGTCGTTGATGTTCTGACGGGAGAAGATGAGGGCTGTCGGAGTGTCAGTGTTCTCCATTGCCATCGCCCAAGCGACTGTTGTCTCCTTAGCTTCTGCCGGACGGAGTACGAGGACAGAATTCTTGCCTGCATGGTTCTTGAGTTTCTCCATGAGACGAATCTGTGCTTCCTGCTCTACCGGCTCATGAGTAGGACCGTCCTCGCCGACGCGGAATGCATCGTGTGTCCAGATGAACTTCACAGGGAGCTGCATGAGAGCAGCCATACGGACTGCCGGCTTCATGTAGTCGGAGAATACGAAGAATGTGCCACATGCAGGGATGACACCGCCATGGAGTGACATACCGATGCAGCAGCATGCCATGGTGAGCTCTGCCACACCTGCCTGGAAGAACGCTCCAGAGAAGTCGTCCTTTGTGAGTGCGTGTGTCTTCTTCAGGAAGCCGTCGGTCTTGTCAGAGTTAGAGAGGTCGGCGGAAGCGCAAATCATGTTTGGCACTTGCTCGGCGAGTGCTGAGAGGCAGGCTGCCGATGCGGAGCGTGTTGCGTCGTTAGCTTTCTGGCTTACCTTTGTCCAGTCAATCTGTGGAGCTTTGTTTGCAAACCAGTCTGCCTGCTGCTGTGCTTTCTCAGGGTTAGCCTCTGCCCATGCCTTCTCTTCTGCATATCGCTCTGCAACGATAGCCTTCAGCTCTTCTGCACGTGCATTGTACATTTCCTGCACTTCAGGGAATATTACGAATGGATTCTCAGGGTCGCCGCCAAGGTTCTTGACTGTGTTGATGTAAGCATCGCCGCCAAGAGGAGCACCGTGGGTCTTGCAGTCGGACTCGTAAGATGTGCCGTCAGCTTTGAGTGCGCCCTTGCCCATGATGCACTTGCCGATGATGAGGGTTGGCTTGCCCTGGACTTTCTTTGCATCCTCAATGGCTTTGCGGATTTGGTCAACATCATTACCGTTGATTTCGATGACTTCCCAACCAAATGCTTTGTATTTTGCGGCAGTGTCTTCACACATCACTTCCTTTGTCTCTGTGGAGAGCTGGATGTCGTTGGAGTCGTAGAACATGATGAGGTTGTCCAGACCAAGCACGGCTGCTATGCGTGCGCCGCCCTGTGATATTTCCTCCTGTATGCCACCGTCGGAGATGTAAGCATAGATTGTCTCTTTCTTGAATGTCGGATTTCCTGTGTGCTCAGCAAGGAACTTCGCAGCAATGGCAGCACCGACAGCAAACACGTGTCCTTGTCCGAGAGGACCGGATGTGTTCTCCACGCCACGTGCAATCTCGAACTCAGGGTGTCCTGTGGTAGGGGAGCCCCACTGGCGAAGCTGTGCAAGCTCGTCAAGTGTGTACTTGCCTGTCAGTGCAAGCTGAGCATAAAGCATAGGAGCCATGTGACCCGGGTCAAGGAAGAAGCGGTCACGACCTACCCACTCAGGGTTCTGTGGGTCATGGTTAAGATATTCTGAATAAAGGACATTGATGAAGTCAGCACCGCCCATGGCACCACCCGGGTGACCGGACTTAGCTTTCTCTACCATTGATGCTGCCAGGATACGGATGTTGTCAGCAGCAAGTTTCATTGTCTTGTTGTCGTTCATGTTTTTTTATTTGCGTTTTAGTGATTATTTCTTATGATCTACAGCTGCCTGTTCAATGGCAAGACCTGCTTTATAAGATTCGATGTATTTGTTGAAGCCTTCCACATCTTCCGGTGTTGGGGATATTGCCGTACCGGTGTTTCCGTCAAAGACGACATATTCAAGATAATCGGCGAGGGACTTTGCCTCTTTATTGACAAGGTAGCTTGCAAGGAGGGCTATTCCCCATGCTCCGCCTTCTCCTGCTGTTTCCATTACGGAAATAGGAGAGTTGAGGGCGGCTGCGAGTACACGTTGTCCCACACCTTTTGTCTTGAAGAGTCCGCCGTGGCCTGTTATGCGGTCAACCTTTACTTTCTCTTCGTTGAAAAGGATGTCATTGCCGAGTTTCAGCACGGCAACGGTGGCATAGAGATGAGAGCGGAAAAGATTGGCAAGATTGAACTTGTCGTTGGCAGAGCGCACAACCATCGGGCGTCCATCTGCAAGTCCTGTCACAGGCTCGCCGGAGATGTAGTTGTAAGCCAGCACGCCACCGCAGTCAGCATCACCGGTCATGGCATTGTTGTAGAGTTTGCCGTAGACTTCATTCATGTCTACAGGAACGCCGAGCAATTCTTGGTATTCCTTGAACAGTTTCACCCACGCGTTGATGTCCGAGGTGCAGTTGTTGCAGTGAACCATGGCTACGAGTGAACCGTCAGGAGTGGTTACCATGTCAATCATCTCCGATGGTTTGCTGAGGTCTTTTTCAAGGACAATCATAGAGAAAGATGACGTTCCGGCAGAGACATTGCCGGTGCGCTGCTTCACAGCGTTTGTCGCAACCATTCCTGTTCCTGCATCACCTTCCGGTGGACAGAAAGGTATGCCACCCTTCATGTTTCCGGAGACATCAAGTCTCTTTGCTCCCTCGTCAGTAAGCACTCCTGCATTTTCACCTGCGCAAAGGACTTCCGGCAGTATGTCAAGAAGTTTCCAGGAATATCCTTTTGGCTGGACAAGCTTGTCGAACTTCTCCACCATTTCCTTATTATAGTCCTTTGTCTCCGGGTCAATAGGAAGCATTCCTGACGCATCGCCTACGCCGAGGACTTTCTTGCCTGTCAGCTGCCAATGGATGTAGCCGGCAAGTGTGGTAAGGTATTTGATGTTCTTGACATGCTCGTTGTCCTCAAGGATGCATTCGTAGAGATGAGAGATGCTCCAACGCAATGGTATGTTGTACACGAACAGTTCGGAAAGTTCCGCTGCCGCTTTTCCTGTGTTTGTATTGCGCCAAGTGCGGAAAGGAACAAGGATTTTGTCGTTCTCGTCAAACACCATATAGCCGTGCATCATTGCAGAGATTCCTATGGCAGAAAGGCTCTCAATGACACAATCGTACTGTGCCTTTACATCTTTGAGAAGATTCGCATAACAGTCCTGCAAGCCATACCAAATTTCCTCAATGGAGTAGGTCCACAGTCCATCAACGAGAGAGTTCTCCCATTCATGGCAGCCTTGTGCGATAGGCTTGTTGTTCTCGTCGATGAGAACAGCCTTTATACGGGTAGAGCCAAACTCGATTCCGAGAATGGCTTTACCTGTAGTGATAGTTTCTTTTACTGTCATAATAGTATTGTATTTCAGCGCTTTGTCCTATATTACATCAATGCTTTGTTAAGCATGTAATATACCTCGTTGATACGGAGGTCGCGCTTTACAGACTCAAATGTGGAATTCTTGTCGATGTGCAGGTACTCGATATTAAGCATTTCTGCATAGTCTTCCCAATACTCCGGTGTGATGTCGTAAGAGAAGCAAGAGTGGTGTGTGCCGCCTGCAAGAATCCATGAGCCTGCTCCGATCTCGAAGTTTGGCTGCGGAACCCAGAGAGCGTTTGCCACAGGGAGTTTAGGCAGTGGCTTTGGCTGTATGCAGTGCACATCATTCACAATAAGGCGGAATCTGTTGCCCATGTCCACGACTGTTGCTGTCACACCGTCACCAACCTTTGAGTTGAACACAAGACGTGCTGTCTGCTGCTTGCGGACACCGATGCCAAGGTGGTGAACCTCAAGGCGAACCGGCTCGTCATCGACAGCAATGAGTGGGCAGACTTCAAGCATGTGGCTCTGGAGGAGAGAAGAATTCTCACCATCGAAATTCAGTGTGTAATCCTCAAGGAAAGAACATCCGGTAGGCATTCCTTGTGTCATATACCACAATGTGCGGTAGAGGGCTGCAGACTTCCAGTCACCCTCAGCACCGAAACCGTATCCTTCTGCCATAAGACGCTGTGAAGCGAGTCCTGGAATTTGGTCAAAGCCTACGAAACCTTCTGAATCCGGGTCATCCCAAGAACCGAGGTCGTCGAAGTTTGTTGTGAAACCTTTTGCTCCCTTAGCTTTGAGAATGGCACGGAGAGCAAGCTCTGCACGTGCGGCATTCCAGATTTTCTTGTTGCCGATTTCTTCGCCTGCCTCACAAGGAACAATCTTGTAAAGTTTCTTGTATTCCTCTACCAGAGCGTCAACATCTTTCGGGTCAACCTTCTTCCAGTAGTCCATCAGTTCTGATACGCAGCAGTAGTCAACATGATAGCCGAGAACCTGCTCTGCGGCAACCTTGTCACCGTCAGTAACGGCAACGTTGTTCATCTGGTCGCCGAAGCGGATGATGAGCATGTCTTTCGCATCAGCCACTGCTGCTGCGACACGTGCCCAAACTGCGATGTGTTCCTGAGTCTTCTTTTCCTTCCAATAGCCGACAACAACCTTGCGTGGCTTGCGAAGACGTGAGCAGATATGACCGAACTCACGGTCGCCATGTGCAGACTGGTTGAGATTCATGAAATCCATGTCCATTGTGTCCCATGGAATCTCCTGATTGTACTGTGTATGCAGGTGGAGAAGAGGCTTGTTAAGTGCCTGCAGTCCGTGAATCCACATCTTTGCAGGAGAGAATGTGTGCATCCAAGTGATGACACCAACACATTTCTCTTCATTGTTTGCTGCTTTCATTATGGCAGCAACCTCTTTGTCAGAATTTGCCGTACCTTTATATACTACTTTGATAGGAATTATGCCGGTAGCGTTAAGACCGTCTACCATTTCCTGTGAGTGACCGTCTACAACTTTAACTGTTTCGCCTCCGTAAAGGAGCTGTGCTCCGGTAATCCACCAAAGCTCCAAATTTTCAAATGGTTTCATATTGGTTAGTTTTTGAATATGCTCTGAATGATATGTTGAATATCAATTCCAAATTGGGAATGTTCAGAACATAGTGTTATTTATATTGTTTTCTGTATTTCCTGTTATAATAGTGCATTAATGCTTCTGCCCCGGCTGACCATAGTATGCGTTTGGACCATGCTTGCGCAGATAATGCTTCTCAATCAACAGTGGGTTCATCTTTGTGTCAGGATTGAGTGTTAAGGACACGAATGCCATTTTAGCGCACTGCTCCATTACCTTTGCATTGTATACGGCGTTTGCCGGAGATGTTCCCCAAGAGAAAGGACCGTGGCATTTTACGAGTACACCCGGAGTGTGATCCGGATTGATATCCTTGAATGCGTCGATAATTACTGTTCCTGTCTCTTTCTCATACTCAGCCATCTCGCTTTCCACCATGTCGCGTGTGCATGGAATGTCCTTATAGAAATAGTCTGCATGTGTTGTTCCTATATTAGGAATGCTGAGACCTGCCTGGGCAAATGCTGTCGCGTATGTGGAATGTGTGTGTACGACTCCGGAAATATTAGGGAAGGCTTTGTACAGTTCTATGTGTGTAGGTGTGTCGGAAGAAGGATTCATCGTCCCTTCTACAACTTTTCCTGTTGCAAGTTCTACAACAACCATATCTTCCGCCTTCATATCATCGTATGAAACACCTGACGGCTTTATAACCATGAGTCCTTTCTCACGGTCTATTCCACTGACATTTCCCCAAGTGAAAATCACGAGATTCTGTTTCACAAGGTCAAGGTTAGCCTGGAATACTTTTTCTTTGAGTTCTTCCAACATAGTTCTTTCTGTTTGTTAAGGTTGATATTCTGTTTAGAGTCTGAAGTCAGTCTCGTTGCCATTGTAACGATACATGACAGCTCCACGTTTGGAGGTCAGTTTGTCAATGATATTTGTTTCCTCAATCACATTGCTTTGCTTTGCACGCTTGCGGAAATTGCGCTTGTCAATCTCTTTGCCTACTATTGCTTCAAATACATTCTGCAACTGTGTGAGAGTGAACAGCTCCGGAAGTAGTGAAAAGCATATTGGCTCATTGGAAATACGTCTTCGCAGCATGACAAGCGCATCTTCCACCATATTACTATGGTCGGAGAATAATGGAGGAATCTCCTCAAGGCTTACCCATTCAAGACCATATTGCTTCCGTAACTCCTCATCATAATCTTTTACATTAATGAGTGCACAGTATGCAACTGATATTACTCGTGATTCCGGGTCACGGTTGACAGCTCCGTATGCACCAACTTGGCGCATGAATATATTCTTTAGTCCGGTGAGACTTGTCAGCACTCTTTCCGCTGCATTTTCGAGATTTTCTGTTGCAGAGACAAAGCCGCCATAGAGAGCCCATTCGCCTCGTCCCGGATTAATCTGCCTGCGACCTAAAAGCATTTTCAGCTTCCCATTGTCGAAACCGAATACAATACAGTCTACAGAGATGTATGCCAGAGAGTATTCTTTGTAGTGATCTATCATGTTTTTGCCAAATGAATTATATTGAAAAGTGCAGCTCTTGGTTTCTGACCGCAAGCTACACTTTTGTAAATGCATGTTTACCAGAGTACTATGTACAGTATGGTAAGTATTATGATAACTCCTGCAGCACCGATGTTAAATGCGTTGTCTGTCTTGAATATATCAAGGTCTATGGCAACAAGTTTTGGGTCTTGTACTTTGTCAAGAGCATTAGAACGGAGGTAGAATCCGATAGTAGCAGTAATGGCAGCGAAGAATATCATCGCTCCCTGGACACCATGAATAGTAAGTGTCTCATTGAAGAATGACATCACCAATACTATTACGGAAAGAACAGAGACAGCATAGAGCACCTTGCTCCAGAAAAGCTGTGTCTTTATGGTCTTCTCGCTGAGCTCGTCTGCTTTGATAGCCTTGTTGCTGTAAAGAGATATTGTGACGAACATCACAGTAAGTACAATGAATACATAGCCGGAGCGGATGAGGAACGGTACATCAGGCAATGTGAACTTGAAGAGGATAGAGAAGAAGAATGTACCGAATGCCGCTGCAACTGCCGCTGCACCGGATGCACGCTTCCAAAGAAGGCCAAGTCCGAAGATTACGACAACGCCCGGATATACGAATGCAGAATATTCCTGGATGAACTGGAATGCCTGGTCGATGCCTCCCATGAGAGGATAAACGGCAACGAGTGCTATGAGAAGTGCGCTGACAGATGTTATACGACCCACGTTGACAAGCTGCTTCTCACTGGCATTCTTGTTGATGAACTGCTTGTAGATATCCATTGTGAACAATGTTGAAGTAGAGTTGAACATTGATGCAAGTGAGGATATGACAGCAGCAGCAAGAGCAGCGAAAGAAAGACCTTTGACGAAAGTAGGGGTGAAGTTGCGGATAAGGAAAGGATATGCGTCGTCAGAACGCTCGATTCCTCCGGCAAGAGTCTGTCGGAGAGCCTCAAGAGCTTCGCCATCGCCATTCATGATATAGAATGCGCACACACCCGGTATACATACAATAAAAGGAATAAGGATTTTGAGGAATGCTGCAAAAATCATACCTTTCTTAGCTTCAGCAAGAGATTTTGCTGCAAGACCTTTCTGTATGATGTACTGGTTGAAGCCCCAATAGCCAAGGTTGGTAAGCCAAAGAGCACCGAAGATGAGCACGATGCCAGGGTTTGTAAAGTATGGGTCTTCCTTCTGTACTGTAACTCCATTCTCAACAACACCATTGATTACAGGATAAAGCTCCTCATTTCTTGTGACTACAAGATTGAAGTGCTTGTCGCCGGCTTGGTCGATACACCAGCTGTAGATGTTGCCAAGAGCCTCAAGAGCTCCACAGCCCCACACCTCGGCACCGATTACAGAAAGTGCTGCGTATGCTGTGATGAGACCGCCACCAACGAGAAATGTCACCTGCATCACATCGGTCCATGCAACAGAAGCAAGTCCTCCGTAAATAGAATACAGTCCGGCAATGACGAAGAGCACAAGGATGATAACCATGCGGACCTGGTCAATCTCCATTCCTCCGAACTGTACAATCATGTCCGTCGGCAATCCGAGAATCTGCTGTATGGCAAGTGCTCCAAGCCAAGCTACGGAAGTGAGGTTGACAAATACATAGAGGAAGAGCCACAACAGTGAGAATGCGAGTCCCACTCCCCAGTTGTAACGCTCACGCAGGAACTGTGGAATGGTGAAAATCTTCTTTTCAATCATCAGTGGCAGAAGGAATTTGCCGACAACAAGAAGAGTCGCAGCTGCCATAAGCTCATAGGCAGCCTGTGCGATGCCTGATGCGAATGCCGAGCCGGACATTCCGATAAACTGCTCAGCAGAGATGTTTGCTGCGATAAGCGATGCGCCGACAGCCCACCATGTCAGTGTGTTGCCTGCAAGAAAATAGTCTGTTGATGATTTTTCTTCTCCTTTCTTGCCACGGCTGAGGAATATGCCGAGACCTACGAGTAAGACAATGTAGGCGGCAAATACGACATAGTCGATAGTTGCAAAGCCGTTGTTCTGTAATGCTTCAATTACGCTCATTGGTTTTTAGTTTTTACTATTTAATTGTTAGTTGTTATTATTATTTCTTATTATTTGATAGAGAACTTGTAAGCAGCGTGGCTGTAATATTTCTCTCCCGGCTTCAAGGTTGGCTGCACCCAGTCCTTCTTGTTAGGAGAGTCCGGGTATTTCTGGCTTTCAAGGCATACGCTGACATGCTGAGGATATTTCAGACCGTGCTTGCGTACGATTGAGGCTTCCTTGCCGACACCTTGGAAATTGGCACTGTAAACCTGCACTCCCGGTTCGTTGGTGAACATCTCCATGAATATTCCTGTCTTTGGAGAGTAGAGTGAAGCGCAGACTGCAGTGTCGTCACCTTTACCGTCTTTGTAAGTGTTGAGACAGTAGTTGTGGTCATATCCTCCGGCATTCTTCACCTGTGCATATTCAGAGTTTATGGAATCGCCTACGGCATGTGGAGTGCGGAAGTCCATAGGTGTTCCCTCTACAGAGACAATCTCGCCGGTGGTCATGAATGTGTCGTCAGACGGGGTGAAGTTGTCAGCGTTGACATAAAGCACCATGTCTGTTCCAACCTGTGACAAATCGCCGTTGAGGTTGTAGTAGTTATGGTTGGTCTGGTTGATGATTGTCTCTTTGTCTGTTGTTGCCTCCCATACGATGTCAAGCGTATTGTCCGATGTCACTTTGTATGTTGTGGTGGCAGTTACTGTGCCGGGGAATCCGTTTTCTCCGTCTTTAGCGACTATTGTCAGTTTCAGGATGGAGTCACCGATTTGTTCTGCGTCATAGACTTTGTTCATCCAACCTGTTGTGCCACCACCATGAAGGCAATGTTTCCCGTCGTTTTGCTTTAGCTGGTACTCTGTTCCGCTGATGGTAATCTTGCCTTGGTTGATACGGTTGGCATAGCGTCCTACGGAAGAGCCGTAGTCACTTGGGGAATTCAGCGTGTCGGTATATTGCTTCAGATTGTCGAATCCAAGCACTACATCGGTAGGCTTGCCATCCTTGTCAGGGACTACGAGAGATACGACACGTCCTCCATAGTTGGTGATGCACGCCTCCATGCCGTTGTTGTTCTTCAGAGTGTATAGCTTTACAGGTTTGTTGCCGATGATTGAATCGAATGCGGCAGGGTTTAGCCCTGATACAGTTAACTGTGCGTTATCGTTTGATGTGCAGGCTGTTATGGCTGCAGCCGCAGCTGTTGAAATTAGGATTGTTTTTAGATAATTCATTTTTGAAAACATGTTAGTTTAACTATTTTGGGTTCAAAGTTACTAAAAATTATTATAAATCAAGACAAAAAATGATGTTTTTTGCTTGTATGTATGAAAAAAAAGTTATTTGTTGCAAAAAAACGCCTTGTAGGTTGCAGATTTGCGTGCTATGATGCCTTTTTGTTGTCGTATTGCCTCGTTGGCTCGCTTCCATAGTCTGTGCATTCAGGATTCCTTTGTTATAATTTAGAAAACTCACGCCAAAAAAACACTCAAATAAATCGCATAAAAATAAAAAAAAGTTCCATTGGTTGAAAAAACAGAAACTTTCAGGCGTGGCTTTAATGTGCTGTTATTGTGAGAGCTATGGAAATAAACGCGTTTTTGTGTGGCAGTGGCTTTTGTGAAAGCTAACCTTTTGCAGTGTGAAAGATTACTTTTTACCGTCCAAAGTATAACGGACAGCATGGCAAAAACTTGTGTTTTGGCTTGTTTTTTGACAAAAAACGACTGCATAACAGATCAAAATGGTTATTCCAAGCACTAAGAACAATGAATTCAGAATACTGTTTCCCCGTTATGATAAATAGGACATCAGAAAACTCATGATAGAATTTCGCATTTTCGTGCACATTTTTTTCCAACCACAAAAAGCGGATTTTGAAAGATTGTATGTTGCTTGCCAGTACGAAAAATCCTCCGTATGAGTTGTTCAGGAAACAAAATCTTGTATATTTTCCGTACGGAGGATATTATTTTTTTTATAATGACACATTATTCAAGTTTTTTTTGTAATTTTGCATCCAAATGTGAATTAAAGAAACAAAAACATGGCAAAAGAATTGAAAGAGCTCACGAAAAGAGCGGAAAATTATAGCCAGTGGTACAATGACCTCATTGTAAAGGCTGACCTTGCTGAACAGAGTGCAGTGCGTGGCTGTATGGTTATCAAGCCTTACGGATACGCTATTTGGGAGAAGATGCAGGCGGAACTTGACCGTATGTTCAAGGAGACAGGTGTGCAGAATGCTTATTTCCCACTTCTTATCCCGAAATCTTTCCTCTCTCGCGAGGCGGAGCATGTGAAAGGCTTTGCCAAGGAATGTGCCGTAGTGACACACTATCGCCTGAAATCTTCAGAGGATGGCAACTCCGTGGTTGTTGATCCGGAGGCACGTCTTGAAGAAGAACTCATTGTACGTCCTACATCAGAGACAATAATCTGGAACACATACAAGAATTGGATTCACTCTTACCGTGACCTTCCTTTGATGTGCAACCAGTGGTGCAATGTGATGCGTTGGGAGATGCGCACCCGTCCGTTCCTGCGCACATCAGAATTCCTTTGGCAGGAAGGCCATACTGCTCATGCCACACGTGAGGAGGCAGAGGCAGAAGCACAGAAGATGCTTAAGGTCTATGCGGACTTTGCAGAGAATTTCATGGCAGTACCTGTACTGCAGGGTGTCAAGTCTGAGACAGAACGATTTGCCGGCGCATTGGACACTTACACCATTGAGGCAATGATGCAGGACGGCAAGGCTTTGCAGAGCGGTACATCACACTTCCTCGGACAGAACTTCGCGAAGTCATTCGATGTCACTTTCCTCAACAAGGAGAATAAGCCTGAATATGTATGGGCTACTTCATGGGGTGTGTCAACGCGTCTTATCGGTGCGCTCATCATGACCCATTCCGATGACAACGGTCTTGTGCTTCCTCCGAAACTTGCTCCAATCCAAGTGGTTATAATCCCTATTGCCAACAAGCCGGAGCAGAGAGAGGCTGTTACAGAAAAGTTAATGCCGGTCATTACAGAGCTTCGCAAGAAGGGAATTTCTGTCAAGTACGATGATTCTGACAACAAGCGTCCGGGATTCAAGTTCGCAGACTATGAGTTGAAGGGTGTGCCTGTCCGTCTGGCAATGGGTGCGCGAGACATAGAGAACGGCACTATCGAAGTGATGCGCCGTGACACTCTTGAAAAAGAGACTGTATCATTTGAAGGCATTGCGGAGTATGTTGAGAAACTTCTTGTCGATGTTCAGCAGAACATTTTTGAGAAGGCGCGCAAGTATCGTGACGAGCATGTCTACGAGTGTGACAACTACGAAGAGTTCAAGGAGCGCGTGAAGGACGGCGGCTTCTTCCTTTGCCATTGGGACGGCACAGAAGAGACAGAGGCGAAAATCAAGGAGGACACACAGGCGACAATCCGTTGCGTGCCGTTCGCCTACGAGCAGACTCCTGGTGTGGATATGGTTTCAGGCAAACCGGCTAAGCACCGTGTCATCATCGCACGTTCATACTAAACCGACAGTTTCCGTTAAGGATACATTATTATGAAAGTCATTGTATCATTAGGTTCAAACAAGAACCAAATTGAGAATATAGAGATAGCAGAGAAGGAGCTGAAGACATTCTTCTCTGCTATTCGTTTTTCTACGACGCAATATACCGGTGACGGCTATTACAATGCTGTCGGGGTGGGAGAGACAGCTCTTTCATATGATGAACTGAGGTTACATGCCAAGAGCTTGGAAAAGAGACTCGGCAGAACCGATGACAGGGAAACCATACCGATAGATGTTGACATATTGGAGCAAAATGGTCATTGCCACAAACCGGAAGACATGGCGCGTGAATATAACATTATATTATTAAAGGAGTTAGAATGATGAGATACTTTTTTGCAATCTTGTGCTTTATGTTCCATTATTGGGCAGGAGCGCAGACGTTTGATGATTATTTTACAGACAAGACCTTGCGTATAGACTATATATTCTCTGGCAATGTCAATACTCAGATGATTGCTGTAGACGAGCTGTCTGTGTTCGATGGTTGGTACGGAAAGCGGAATAATCTTCCTGAAGTGCCAGTGGAAGGCAATGGACAAATAATCGTCCGTGCCCATAAGGACGGCAGTGTGATTTACCGCAACTCATTCTCCACTTTGTTTCAGGAGTGGCTCAGTTATGACGAGGCAAAGGAGAAGAACCGCTCTTTTGAAAATGTCTTCCTCGTACCGATGCCCAAGGATACTGTCGATGTCACTGTCAACCTGATGGATAACCGACGTAACGTAATGTCAACGATGACCCATACTGTTGTCCCGAATGACATTCTTATCCGCCGTCTGGCTCAATCGGGAACCACTCCGTACGAGATTCTGCAACAGCCGTCCGACCCGGAAAAGTGTATCCGTATAGCGTTTGTTGCAGAAGGGTATAAAGAATCAGAAATGCCGGTGTTTGTCCGTGATGCCCAGATTGCTGTCGAGGCATTGTTTGCACATGAACCGTTCAAGTCCTACCGTGAGAAGTTTGGCATTGTGGCAGTCAAATCACCTTCTGTAGACAGTGGTACGAGCGAACCGGGACAAGGTTTGTGGCTCAACACCGCACTGCATTCAAACTTCGATACATTCTACAGCGACAGGTACCTGACAACATTGCATCTGAAAGACCTGCACAATTGGCTTGCCGGAATACCTTATGAGCACATCATTGTCCTTGTGAATACAGATAAGTATGGTGGAGGTGGAATCTTGAACTCCTATAATCTTGCAATGGCACACCATCCGAAATTCCGTCCTGTTGTTGTGCATGAGTTCGGTCATAGCTTTGCCGGATTGGCGGACGAGTATGCGTACGAGGAAGAAAGTATTCCGATGTATCCTCTTGATGTTGAGCCATGGGAAAAGAACATAACGACAAATGTCGATTTCAAGGGCAAATGGGAGAATCTTATCGGCAAGGTTCCCGGTGTCGGAAAGTTTGAGGGTGCGGGCTATTCTCTAAAAGGGGTCTATCGCGCTTGCCGTGACTGCCGTATGCGTACGAATGAGAATCCGGAGTTCTGCCCCGCATGTCGTCAGGCAATCGCCGAACTTATAAAGTTCTATACGGAATGAATCCGTTTTTTATGATAGCAAGACAGCTGACAAAGATTGTATGTTTTCATCACAATTCTTTGTCAGCTGTTTCGTCTGTTATCCTTGTACAAGGCCATGGTTCATGAGCCGCTGCTCAGCAAGTTTTTCGTATTTTGTGCCCGGCTGTCCATAGTTTGCGAACGGATAGATGCTTA
Organism: Palleniella muris; assembly: GCF_004792655.1. Taxonomy (GTDB): domain Bacteria; phylum Bacteroidota; class Bacteroidia; order Bacteroidales; family Bacteroidaceae; genus Prevotella; species Prevotella muris_A. The sequence continues at coordinate 47,070 of NZ_SRZC01000023.1, forward strand.
TTCCTCCTCGTGGAGTGAAGATTCCTGTCACCTCAATGTACTTCGGGCTCATCAGACGGACAAGGTCTTTCATAATCTTGTTTATGCAGTCCTCATGGAAATCGCCATGATTGCGGAAACTGAACAGATACAGTTTCAGGCTTTTGCTCTCCACCATCTTCTTGTCCGGCAGGTACATTATCTTTATTTCGGCGAAGTCCGGCTGTCCTGTGATAGGGCACAGTGATGTGAATTCTGGGCAGTTGAATTGCACCCAATAGTCATTCTCCGGATGTTTGTTCTCGAAAGTCTCCAGAACTTCAGGAGCATAGTCGCTTCTGTATTCAGTCTTTTTGCCAAGCAGCATAAGCCCTTCGCTTTCTCTGTCGTAACTCATTTTGTTCTTTTGGTGTGTTGGTTTATTGGTTGGGGATAGCTGCATAGAAGATTAAATCCTCTTCGCCGGTGTTCACAAGACTGTGTGAATGACCTTTCGGACAATAGACGCACTGCCCCTCTTTGACAGGTGATGCGATGCCATCGTCGATTATTGTGCCTTCGCCTTTTATTACAAACAGTATTTCAGAGTTGGTGTCGTGCAGATGCTCTCCTATGCTTGCGCCCGGGCAGAGTGAGCCTTTGAAGATTCTGTTCGTACCGTCCCAGAACATTTTTGCGCTGAGTTCTTTCTCGCCGCCCTTGAAATTGCGGAACTCCTCAGCTTCCATTGTGTTGAAATCAATTACCATAATCTTGTGTTTTATATATTATCAGCTGTTCTCTTACCTATAAATGTGTCGTGCAAGTCCGTATATGTAACGTCGGAATCCCGGTCTGTATGCCAGAATCCTGTCAAACCATCCGATATGCTTCCCTACAATACGTACTATCATTCCCACATAGAACATTGCAAATAATGTTCCTGCTCCAATGATATGCCACATCCATTCGTTGAAAAATGCGAAACTGGCTATCACTCCAAGGGTTACAAGCGCTGTATCGACTATTATCTTTACTTTAGGGAAAGGTACTCCGGAGATTCTGCTTAAAGCCACAGGGAATCCCTCGCCGGGCATGGTGACACTGCCGCATCTGACCTCAAATGCTATGCCGAAACCAAGAATGGTGCATCCTGCAAGCTGGGCTACAGCTTTCTGCCATATATCCGCAGGAGCAAGCCAGACTGTGTAGGACATGTTTATGTCAATGAGAACCCCGAAAACTGTCCCTATCACAAGTTGGAAGAGCTGTACCAACTCAAATTTACGCCGTAAAACCATTATCTGCCCTAAGACAAGAATGCCGTTCATGACATACGTGTATTGACCTATTGTCAATGAGGGGACATTATGGAAAGTCTTGCCTGCACTTTCAAATACATAAGGAAGTACACTGATTACGCTTGACCCGGCACCTGAACGGACGCATACGGCTACACCAAAGGTCATGATGTAAAGGGATACAAGTAGTAGAAAATGTTGCCAAAGAAAAGAAATCAGTCTGTCTTTAACGTTCATGGATTTATGTGTTTATGTTCAATATATTTTTGTGGAAGAAGAACTATTAGGTCAGTGACCTCTGACAAACTGACCTTCCGGCATTTCCGGAAAGCACCGCTCTTCGTCGAATTCCTCTTCCTGTATCACTGCCTGCTCCCTGCAGTAACGCTCATATTCCGTCATATCCGACTCTGAGAACAGTTTACCAAGTACTCGTGGGAAATGCTCTTTTTCAAGGTCATGGACTTTCTTCTCAATGTCCTCCACGCTGTCATTCTCGTCTATTGCGACACGGAATTGAGCGATATGTCCGCCCTTGTCTATTTCCGAACTGACATAATGGATAGTGATTCCCGTCTCAGCCTCTTTGGCTTCTTTCACCGCTTCATGTACATGATGTCCCCACATCCCCTTTCCGCCGAACTTCGGCAGCAGTGAAGGGTGGATGTTTATGATTCTGTTCGGGAACCGTTCTATAAGATAATCAGGTATCCTTAACAGGAATCCGGCGAGTACAATATATTCGCATTCCGCCACGGTTTGCAGGACAAGAGCCTGCTCGTTCTCGAATTGCTGCTTTGTGATTACAGCAGACGGCACGCCGTATCTCTCCGCACGTTGCAGGACAAATGCGCTCTTGCTGCTACTGACTACGAGTGCAACCTCCGCACCTCCATTGTTTCTGAAATATTGTATTATGTTTTCACAGTTTGTGCCGTTGCCACTTGCGAAAACAGCTATCTTCTTTGTCATGGCACTGTTATTGTGTTGCTGTTGTAAGTTCCTTTTGCTTGCGCGAGATAGATATGTTTCTGCCATATCTGATGTTTGTGTCCTTCATCATCTGTCTGAACAACGGGCCGTGTGCGCTTTTGTCCTTCAGTCTGTTGACGAATATATAATAATGTATCATCTCATGGATAATGATGTCCTCAAGCTCATTTTCCGGCAAATCGAAATGAGTGCTTACACGGAGTCGGAAATCCGAATATACGGTTCTGCCATACCATGTCCGCCTGCGTTTGAATGCAAGCTGACCGAGTGATGTCTTTGCCTTGCTTAGTTTAATCGGCAGTTCCGGCAGTTTCCCGTCAAATATCAATTCGTTGTATTCCTGAAACTTGTTTTCTATATATGGGATTGTTGCTATCATCCTTTGCTTTTATCCTGTAAATCTCCTTTGGAAAAATTATGGCAGGTATGTTGAAATATAAATGCAAAAATACAAAATAATCCTCAAATAATGAAATTATTTCTTATAATTCGGTGTTTTCTTTTGAAAAATCCATGGTAATTTATATCTTTGCGGTATAGAAACAAAACAAAGTATAGTATGGAAAATATGACAGAACGTGAGAAAATGAATGCAGGAATGCTCTATGATGCTAATTTCGATTCCGAGCTTGTCAAGATGCGTATGGAGGCGAAAGAGTTGTGTTATGACTATAACCACACCCGCCCGTCAGAGGAGGAGGGGCGGACAGCCATACTGAAAAAGCTGTTTAAGAGCACCGGCGAGCATCTGCTGATAGAGCAACCGTTTGTCTGTGACTATGGATGTAATATCAGTGTCGGTGAGGGTTTCTTTGCAAACTATAATCTTGTCATTCTTGACCCAGCACCGGTCACTTTCGGTGACAACTGTTTCATTGCCCCCAATTGCTGCTTTACTACGGCTGCTCATCCTTTGGATGTGGAACGGAGAAATGTCGGTCTTGAAACATGCAAGCCTATCCATGTCGGCAATAATGTTTGGATAGGTGCCAATGTGGTTGTCCTGCCGGGGGTGACAATAGGCGACGGTGCTGTCATAGGAGCAGGAAGTGTTGTTACACGAGACATTCCTGCCGGCGCTGTGGCATACGGAAATCCATGCCGGCCACACCGGAAGGCTGAATGAACAATAACAGTACGGGGGCTTTCTGATAAGGTTTTGCTTCACTTCCTATAAGATTTTGTTGTATGGGGTAAAGTGTTGAATTTCAGACAGTAACCCTTCGTGTATTAAAAGGTAACCCTTTGCACAATAAAAGGTAACCCTTTACACTGCAAAAGATAACCTTTTGTTATGCAAAGGGTTACACTTTGTATTTCGCTTGTTGGCAGTTTGTTTTTTAGCTTATGGAACCATGTTGCATAGTCATGTCGGAAGAGAAGGAGGGAGGTTACCCTGCGGTGTTGAAATGTTACCTTAACAACTCTTCCATAACTGCGTCTGCCATAGCACTGTATGCCTTTTCACTTGGATGAAGATGGTCGCCGGAGTCATAACCGATGTTGAATGCTTCAGTCTTTTCGGGATTGCGGACAGCTTTGTCGAAATCTATGCAACCGTCAAACAACGTTGATGTGCGCAGCCACTCATTGAATTCGCACCGCATAGCTTCACGTTCGGCGTTGTATGTGCGCCATCCGAATATCGGGAGCAATGTTCCGCTCCATACTTTCAGCCCAAGTTTTTTGGCGTGACGGATATAGAGATTCTCCATTCCTTGCTTCAGTTCGTCGACAGTAGGCATATCGCTCCAAGGTCGGAAGATGTTGACATCGGAGCCGACCGGATGGATAATGTCATTGATACCGTGCTGAATGATGACGTCTCGGGCACCGGCGACATTGAGTTCGATAGGGAATCGTGTCTCTCCTTTCAGCCCGTATGCCTGGTAAGTGATGCAGTCATATTGGCGCAAGATGCGTGTTCCGCTTACGGCGCGCCTTATGACGGCAACATTCCTGAAGCCTTTGTCCCAAGCTCGCATGGCAAGATAGTCAGGCCAGCTTTGTGCCGTGATAGAGTCTCCATAGCACACCAAGGCGTGGTTCTTCTCCTCTGTCAGGATGTCTATGGTGTTCAGGAAATAAAACCAGTTGGTGTTCCGTGACAAATCCGTCGGGAACTCTTCTTCGTCGATGAAGTTCCCGTATGCATATTTCCCCTTTGAAAGCGGTCCGGTAATCAGTGTGCCGGCATTCATCTGTGTGTATTCGGCGAGATAAATGCTTACGTCCACAGTGTCTCCTGCTGTTACATCAAACGCAATCTCATCGCTTGTGACCTCCTTTCCCGGTTCAATGATGACGCTTTCTTCTGTTCGGAATGTGATTGCTGTATGGTTGATTTTTGCCGCTGATATTGTGATTGGTTCTGTTCCTGTGAGGTTTGAAAATCGGAATCTCAGTTTGCTGCCTGAGAAGACAATCCGTATAGGGTACCGTAAGGTGATGTCCTTTGCATAGACGCACTCTTTTCTGTCAGTGATAGATGTGGCATTGCCCCAGCAGGCAACCCATTTTGTGAAGTTATTTGAAGGTTGTGGCATGGTATTATTAAAAATATTTTTTACAAAACTATTAATAATTTCTGAAATAAGAGACAAATATCAAATATTTTTTTTATCTTTGCACAAAATACATTGCGGTTTGATGCGGAATCCGCCTGATAGGGGAGTTGCCCAATAGCATGGTTTTCAGAGTTGATTCTCCATGCCGCATCTATAAATGTAAGATTATGCGTGATTTCAAAGACATAAAGATAGCGGTAGCCGGTACCGGATACGTCGGTCTGAGTATAGCCACTCTTCTTGCTCAGCACCACGATGTTGTGGCTGTTGATGTGATAAAGGAGAAGGTAGACCTTATTAACCAGAAGAAAAGTCCTATAAAGGATGAGTATATAGAAAAATATCTTGCAGAGAAGAATCTGCGTCTCAAAGCGACGCTTGACGGCAAGAGTGCTTATGCTGACGCTGACTTTGTGGTCATTGCTGCGCCTACCAATTACGACCCGGTGAAGAACTATTTCGACACTTCACATGTTGAAGAGGTCATAGACCTTGTACTGGAGGTTAATCCCGAAGCGGTAATGGTGATAAAGTCAACAATACCAGTTGGCTATACACGCTCGCTTTATGTTAAATATGCAAAGAGGTTTAAGGCGGAGAACCGTCCTGTAGACTATAAGCTTAAGTTGCTTTTCTCTCCGGAGTTCCTGCGTGAATCGAAGGCGTTATACGATAATTTGTACCCTTCGCGAATCATTGTGGGCTATCCGAAGATGATAAAGGAGTCTGGCGAGGAGAACGATGCCATTGTGGCTGTCGGTAGCAACCATGCCGGGACTTATGCTGAGACTTTTGCAAGGCTGTTGCAGGAAGGCGCGGAAAAGAAGGACATTGCGACACTGTTCATGGGCTTGAAAGAAGCGGAGGCTGTAAAGTTGTTTGCAAACACATATCTTGCGTTGCGTGTCTCTTATTTTAATGAGCTTGACACTTATGCTGAAGTGAAAGGATTGGACACACAGGCGATTATCGACGGGGTAGGCCTTGACCCTCGCATAGGTACGCATTACAACAATCCTTCGTTCGGTTATGGTGGCTATTGCCTGCCAAAGGATACAAAACAGTTGCTTGCAAACTATCAGGATGTGCCTCAGCAGATGATGACAGCCATAGTGGAGAGCAACCGCACCCGTAAGGATTACATCGCGGATGCTGTGCTGCAAAAGGCAGGATGGTACGGCTATTCCCACAACAATCAGTTTGACTCTAACGATGCAGCCTTTCAGGAAGCTCCGACGATAGGTGTCTATCGCCTTACAATGAAGAGCAATTCGGACAATTTCCGTCAAAGTGCCATTCAGGGTATCATGAAGCGCATAAAGGCAAAGGGTGCTCATGTAATCATTTACGAACAGACTTTGGAGGACGGTTCGCTGTTCTTCGGCAGCAGGGTTGTGAATGACCTTGACAAGTTCAAGGCTATGTCACAAGTGATTATAGCAAACCGTTATGACTCTGTTCTTGATGATGTGCGGGAGAAGGTCTATACTCGTGATATTTTCTTACGTGATTGATTGCACTTTGCCGTTTCATAAAAGCGACAGGCAAATATAGTAACATTAGCAAAGAGGATGACTGTTTATATATGTGACGGTCGTTGAAAACAAACTTATGAAATTCATTTCGGTAATCCCGGCACGATATGCGTCAACAAGATTCCCCGGCAAGCCTTTGGCAATGCTTGGAGGGAAAACTGTCATAGAGCGTGTTTACACGCAGACAAAGAAAGTCATAGACGATGTTTTCGTTGCCACAGATGATGAGCGTATACGGCAGGCTGTCATGCAGTTTGGCGGTGATGTTGTGATGACAAGGTCTGATCATAAGAGTGGTACGGACAGAATAGAAGAGGCTGTGGAGATACTTGAATCACGTCTTTTGCTTTCTCCTTCGGATGTTGTGATAAATGTCCAAGGTGATGAACCTTTCATACAGCCTTCACAGATCGAGGCTGTGATGAAATGCTTTGAGGACAACAATACACAGATAGCTACCCTCGGCAAGCCTTTTGGAAACGACATTACTGCTGTTGAGAACCCTAATTCTCCGAAGATAGCAGTGTCCCGGCAAGGTTATGCGTTGTATTTCTCACGTTCTGTAATACCTTTCTGCAGAGGAAAGGAAAGGAAGGAATGGGCGGATTCGTTCCCTTATCTGAAACATATAGGACTGTATGCTTACAGAAGAGCTGTACTTGGTGAAGTGACACGCTTGCCACAGTCTCCTCTTGAAATAGCTGAAAGTCTTGAACAGCTCCGTTGGTTGGAGAACGGTTACAAGATAAAGGTGGGATTGACTGATGTCGAGACTATCGGTATTGATACACCGGACGATTTGGCGAATGCAGAGAAATTCCTTGCAAAAATGAGTTGGTGATAATGCCGGTGGATGATGACAATGTTCAGAAAATGTGCTTATGAATTGGCAAGAAGAAACAGAAAGAATGGTTGAGCGTGGAGTCGGTTATTTCAAGCAAGGTTATAACTGCTCCCAAAGTGTTGCAATGGCATTTGCTGAATGGTACGATGTGCCATTGCCGCTTATGACACGTATGTCAGCAAGCTACGGAGGAGGTATAGGGCGTATGCGCGAAACCTGTGGCTCTGCTCTTGGCATGTTTATGCTTGCCGGACTTGAGATTGCCAGTGTTGAGGCTAATCAGGAGGTGAAGAAAAGGAATTATGAAGCAGTACAGAAGCTCGCTGCTGACTTTAAGGCACATACAGGAAGCATTTGTTGCAAAGAACTGCTTGGATTGAATAAAAAGCGTGCCGACGGAACGATTCCTGACATAGTGATCACTGCCACTCCGGAGGCAAGGACGGATGAATACTACAAAAAGCGTCCATGTGTGAGAATGGTGGAAACAGCGATAAGGATTTATATGCATTTCTTGGAAGAACGTGCAGAAAAGTGAAAAAACTTGAAATAATGTGCCTTTATGTATGCTTTTAAGTAAAAATTAGGTATCTTTGTAAAGCTAAAGAATTGTCAAACTAATGAATTATAATTGTGACTAATAGAATATATAAAATACTCTTGTCATTTGTGACAGGTGCATTTCTTTTTTGCGGAACGGCTCTTGCCCAAAAAATAACTCTTGGCTCCTACACCTTAAAGGACGGTGGACTTTATAAAGGAGAGATGGTGTCCGGCAAAGCTACGGGCAAGGGCGTTGCCACATACAAGAATGGTGACATGTACGAGGGAAGCTATGCAAAAGGAAAGCGCCAGGGATATGGTGTCTACTCGTTCTCCGATGGCGAGAAATACGAGGGACAATGGTTTCAAGACCAGCAGCATGGCAAAGGAGTGTTCTATTTTTCCAATAATAATAAATATGACGGACTTTGGTTCCGTGACTACCAGCAGGGGCATGGTGTGATGTACTATTACAATGGTGACATCTATGACGGCAACTGGCTTCAGGACAAGCGTTCCGGCAAAGGTCGTTATACGTTCGCGTCAGGTGCGTATTATGATGGCGAATGGCAGAATGACATGAAGAACGGCAAAGGTAAATACGATTGGGGAGACGGTTCCGTGTATGACGGTCAGTGGCTCAACAATCAGCGTTCAGGCAAAGGCATATATCGGTATGCCGACGGAGATGTCTATAACGGAATGTGGCAGAATGACATCCAGCATGGCAAAGGCATTTACCGTTATGCCAACAAAGATGTGTACGAAGGCAATTATGTTCAGGGTGAACGAGATGGCGAGGGCATCTTCCGTTATGCCAACGGTGATGTGTACACTGGGCATTTCAAGGCAGGCGAGAAGGACGGGCAAGGTACTCTCGTATGGAGAAACGGAGACTCTTATACCGGACAATGGAAGGGTGACAAATATGATGGCAGAGGTACTTTAAGGAAAAAGACCGGTGACACATTTGACGGCTATTTCAAGAATGGCAAGATGAATGGCGAGATGATTATACATTTTGCGGACGGCAGCAAGTTCAAAGGAACATATAAAGACGGCTATCCTCATGGCAAGGCTATCGAAGAAGACAAGGACGGAAACCGTTTCGAAGGTTCTTATCGCAATGGAGAGCGTGACGGAGTTTATGTCATGAAAGACCGCAATGGACGTGTCACCAAGAAAGGAAATTATTGATAGAATAGAAAATATAATTGTAATTCATAAAATCGAATCATTATGGTAATTGACAAAATTGAGAATCTTCAGCATTATGCATCGCTGAACCCTTATTTCCCACAGATTATTGAGTTCATCAAAAACACAGACCTCAATAAGTTGGAGAACGGAAAACATGAAATCGACGGAAAGAATTGTTTCGTCAACATCATGGACACCGCAGGCAAGACAAAGGAAGAGGCTGTAATGGAGACACACAAAAATATGCTTGACATCCAGATTCCGTTGAATAATGACGAGATTTACGGATACACTCCAACAGAACTCCTCCCAGAGTGTGAGTATAACGCAGAGAAGGATGCAACAAAATATCCCGGTGTAATGGCAGAAGGATTCTGCACATGCCATCCAGGAATGATGGCTATTTTCTGGCCACAGGACGGACACCAGCCTTGCATAGGCACAGGAACAATCCACAAGGCAGTCTTCAAAGTGAAGTGCTGATTGTGTTCCTGTCATAGACCTTAACAAACAAATGAAAACACTATGACTTGCGCAAAGAAGACAGCCACAAAGAAAGCTGTCACCCCTAAATCCCCAAAGAAACCGCAACATATCGGTTTGGTAAAGAATGACCCATGGCTTGAGCCTTATGAAACTGCAATCCGTGGACGTCATGACCATGCAGAATGGATGATAAATGAGCTTACAAATGGTGGAAAGAAAACACTTTCCGATTTTGCAAGCGGATACTTGTATTTCGGACTTCATCGTGACGCGAAAGGTGGCTGGGTGTTCCGTGAATGGGCTCCTAATGCCACAGAGATTTATCTGATAGGTGATTTTAACGGCTGGAAAGAGCAGAAGAAATATGCCTGCAAGAGAATCAAAGGCACCGGCAATTGGGAACTGAAACTTCCGGCAACTGCAATGAAGCATGGCGACTTGTACAAACTGAAAGTCAAGTGGGAAGGTGGTGAAGGTGAGCGTATTCCTGCTTGGGTTCGTCGTGTGGTTCAGGATGAGGAGACAAAGATATTCTCCGCTCAGGTTTGGGCTCCTGCTGCAGAGTACAAGTGGAAAAAGAAGAGTTTCAAAGCCAAGAAAGACCCTCTGTTCATCTATGAATGCCATATCGGTATGGGGCAGGATGAGGAGAAGGTCGGAACTTATGCAGAATTCAAGGAGAAGGTTCTGCCACGTGTTATTAAAGGTGGGTACAACTGTATCCAGATTATGGCAATTCAGGAGCATCCTTACTATGGCTCATTCGGCTACCATGTCTCAAACTTTTTTGCATCTTCAAGTCGTTTCGGAACTCCGGAAGAGCTTAAAGACCTCATAGACACTGCACATCAGAAGGGCATTGCCGTCATAATGGATCTTGTTCATTCTCATGCGGTGAAGAATGAGGTGGAAGGTCTTGGCAATTTCTGTGGTGATCCTAATCAGTATTTCTATCCCGGTGACCGCCGTGAGCATAACCAGTGGGACTCTTTGTGCTTTGACTATGGTAAAGGAGAAGTGATGCACTTCCTTCTCTCAAACTGCAAGTATTGGCTTGATGAATTCCATTTCGACGGTTTCCGCTTTGACGGTGTGACTTCCATGCTTTACTATAATCACGGTCTTGGTGTGGATTTCGGCGGCTATGGCGATTATTTCAATGGCGGACAGGACGATAACGCTATCTGTTATCTGGCCTTGGCAAACAAACTCATACATGAGGTGAACAAGAATGCCATTACCATTGCCGAAGAAATGTCCGGAATGCCGGGATTGGCAGCGAAGTTTGATGACGGAGGACTCGGCTTCGACTATCGTCTCGCTATGGGCATCCCTGATTATTGGATTAAGATGATTAAGGAGAAGCGTGATGAAGATTGGGGCGTGTTTGACATCTTCTGGAAGATGACAGACCGTCGCTCCGATGAGAAAACAATCTCTTACGCAGAGTCTCACGACCAAGCTCTTGTCGGTGACAAAACAATCATTTTCCGCCTGATTGACAGTGATATGTACTGGCATTTCAAGAAAGGGGATGAGAATGATGTCGCTACACGTGGCATAGCATTGCACAAAATGATTCGCCTTGTTACCGCATCGACAATCAACGGCGGCTATCTGAACTTCATGGGCAATGAATGGGGACATCCTGAATGGATTGATTTCCCAAGAGAAGGCAATGGGTGGAGCTACAAATATGCACGCCGCCAATGGAATCTGGTTGACGATAAAGAGCTGTGCTATCATTGGCTTGGAGACTTTGATGCCAAAATGCTGGAAGTCCTGAAGCTGGAGAAATCCTTCAACAAGACTCCTGTACAGGAAATATGGCACAATGACGGTGACCAAGTGATAGCCTTCTCCCGTGGCGAACTGATTTTTGTGTTCAATTTCAATCCTACAAAGTCTTTTACAGACTATGGATTCCTCGTGCCGACAGGCGCATACTCAGTCGTGTTGAATACGGATAACCCTGATTTCGGCGGCTTTGGCAGTTGCGATGATACTGTTACCCACATCACAACCTATGACCAGATGTATGTGGAGGAACATAAGGAATGGCTGAAGTTGTACATCCCTGCCCGTTCTGCTATGGTACTGAAAAAGAATTAATTCATATTGTGCAGCTTTGGCTGTGTGATGAAGAATGACAATGTTGCTTTTAGAAATATCAAATGGCTAAAAATAGAAAAGATAGCACCACAGCGATAAAGGCTGTGTGTGCTATCGTTTTTATACTGTTTTCTTTCTCTTACATATATTTTTACCAGACACCCACACTGACTTACGAGCAGCATATCCTGTCTGGTGGAGTTACTGTGTACCATCCCTTCATCAGTGCTGTGATAATAGCAGTGGTAGGGATGATAGTGCAATTCTTCATAAACAACATCTGCAGACTCACAAGCGGATGCCACGCATTGACCTTCTTCCCGTCAATGGCATTACTCGCTTTTCTGGCTTGTGGAGAAAATGATGGCAAGGGAGGGCTTGTTGCCGGGAATTCTATATGGATAATAGCCGGTTCTCTTTTAATCTATTTTGCGGTGATGTTTGCCGGCCGGAAAATGTCACCTCCTGCCAAATTGCCAAAAGAGCCGTTCCTATTGTCAAAGGAACTCACGCTGAATCTGTGCGTTATGGCACTCATGATGCTTTTTGTCATCAGAAACTCTAATAACGACAGTCTCCTGCATCGGCAAGTTGTAGCAGAAAAACAGCTCGTTGCACAAGATTATGAAAGCCTTGCCAAAGAGGGACAGAACAGGGAGGGATATAGCTATCCTGAAACAAATCCCACACTGACACTTCTGCGCTATATAGCATTGGACAAACGAGGGGAGCTGGCGGAAAAACTCTTCACGCAGCCGGTCATAGGTTCTACTGCGTCATTGTGCCGCCTGGAAGGCATAGCTCCACTGGTAATCAGGAAGAAGATGCTATCTCGATACAAAGGTTTTGATTATCATCTTTGCGCCTTCCTCTGCGATAAGGACTTGGATTCTTTTGCACGTCTCTTGACCGATAGCATCGATATGTCAAAATCCGGTATCTGCGATTCCCTGCCTATCCATTACCGTGAAGCCCTTGTGCTGTACAGGCATCAGCGTTCCAACCCTGTTGCTGTGTACAATGATAGCATAGTTGAAGCTGATTACAATGATTTGCAGCAGATGATGCGTTCCGCCAAGACAGAAAACCTGCGTCGTGACAATCTGCGCCGGAACTATCAGACAACATATTGGAATTATTACTATGCGATGCAGAATCAGCAGAAAAGCAAATGATGTGTGGTGGTAGTGCCAATGCCGCTATTTGCAGCAAATTACGTTAGAGTAGGGGATATTATATAAAAATATCTCAGTAGAAGATTTTATTTTTGTTTATAAATAAAAGGATGGCAGTCAGACCAGTTAAGTGTCCGACTGCCATTCGTGATTAATTCCCTCAATACGTTTACTTTACCATAACCTTCTTACCGTTGATGATGTAGAGACTGGTAGGAAGGGAACTTAACTCTGCCTTGTCGTTCGTCACTTTGATGAGTGAACCTTGCAGGCTGTACACCTTATACGTGTCGCTTTGAGGAATCTCCGCAGGCACTTTGTCTATTGCTGTGGTAAAATCATAATCCTCCATGAAGAAGAACTCCTTCCACTGCTCCGCTGCCTGATAGTTCGCCTTTGCAGAGCCCTTGACATACAGCGTGCATTCCCACTTGTTGATGTCGTCCAATGCCTGTGTGCCGAAGGTAGGAGGAGTTGTCGGCTCAGCATAGAGCTTTGTCATTGCGGTACAGTCGGAGAAAGCTTCATTGCCGATAGTCTCCATACTTGCGCCGAAAGAGAAAGTCGCCAGCGATGAACATCCGCTGAAAGCATAATCGCCAATCTTCTTCACGCCATCGCCCAAAGATACCTCCTTGAGGTTGGTGTAACCGTAGAACTCATTGGTGAACACCTCTGTCGGAATATCTGTGAATTTCACTTTCTCAAGACTTGCATTGCGGTAGAATGGAGAATAGCCATAATACTCTGTTGTGCCATACACAAGGTTGCGACCGATATACACTTCCTTCAAAGGGCACTCATGGAACATTCCACGATCTGAATTATAGCCATTTCTTCCTAATTTCAGTTCAGTGTCACCATCTGATGCGATGAACTTATTAAGTGATTGGCAATTTGCAAAAGCACCATCCATAATTTCGTCCACTGCCTTTGGTATTGTGATGGTCTTCAGTCCAGAGGAACGAAATGCATCTTGCCCGATTGTTTTCAGTCCTTCAGGCAGTTGTATCTCTGCAAGAGATTTGCAGTTCCTAAAAGTACCTGTTTCTATAGACGTAATTCCGTTTGGAATATTGATATTGCTTAACGAACTGCAATCTGAAAATGCACTGTACCCTATACTTTTTATTCCCTGTCCTAATTAAGTGCTCACCATTTCACTATTACCGGAAAAAGCATAGTTTCTTATATCTGTAACAGTATTTCCAATTTTTTTTTGAAAGTTACGTATACTAACACTTGTACATGTGGTTGGAACAAGTTCATTTTTTCTGTCAATTCACTAATGTAAAGGGAATCAAAGTTATTTACAAACTCTGAAAAATCATCAAGTTCTGTATAGCCTTTACAGTATTTATCTTTGCCTAAATTTTAATCTAACAGCATTCAATTGCCATATTAATATTTTTTAAAATTAATAGATAATTGTTCTCTAAAACCTTATGAATCTTTAAATCTTGTTATAGAACTTGTTCAAACTAATTTATATTCGTTAATTATTCGCTAAAATACAAAAAATA
>NZ_SRZC01000024.1 GCF_004792655.1 Palleniella muris
CAGCGCACGAAAGGGGAGTGGTACACAGCCGTTCCGCCATTGGTGCGTCAGGGCACCGGACTGACACCTGCCGATTGGTTTGGCAGGACAATGCTTGACAATATGGCTGCCGATGAGGAACTTGGTGTTGTCATGGTAGCAGTCGGTGGCTGCAAGATAGAGCATCTTGCCAAGGACTATGACCCTTCCACTGTTGTCAATGAGGCAGACTGGTTCCGCTCCTATATGGCTCAGTATGACAACAAACCCTATGACTGCCTTATCGAGTGCGCGAAGAAAGCGCAGCGTGACGGCGTTATAAAGGGCATCCTTCTGCATCAGGGCTGCTCCAACAACGGTGACCAGCAATGGCCTGCAAAGGTAAAGAAAATCTACGAAGACATCCTTAAGGACTTAAGTCTCAACGCTGCAGATGTGCCGTTGATAGCCGGTGAGTTGGCAAGGACGGAAATGGGTGGCGTTTGTGGCGGCATGAACACAGTTATTAACCGTTTGCCGGAGACTGTCCCTACTGCACATGTCGTTTCTTCAAAGAATCTTGAGCAGAAAGGCGACGGACTGCACTTTACTCCTCATGCTTACCGCGTGCTTGGCACACGATATGCAACGGAAATGCTCAGCATTATGGGCGTTAAAGACCCGGTAATAAACTACAAGGACGAGAAGCCGGAAGAGCCGGAATTGCCGGCAGGAGTGCTTGTCGATAAGACAGGCAATGAAGTTGCTTTGAATGGTTGGGCAACAACAAACGGCTCGTTCTCAGCTACAGCAGAGCAGTGCAAGGACATGAAGGTAGGTGACATCATCACTGTCTATGCAAAGCAGGACCCTTCAAGTTCTAATACGTATCCCGGATTTACAGCTTTTGCCAACACAGACGGGTGGCCGGCATTGTCAGGAAGCTACAGTGTGGCAAAGATTGACGACTATCGTGCTTTCAACATCGGTATCACATCTTTTGACATAGATAATATAAAGAAAGGTGGTATCTTCTTCAATGGTGACGGCGTTGTCTTCCAAAAGATGACGTGGACTGCCGATGAGAGTGGCAAAGACTTCTCTGATGCCCTTTGGCTTGGCAGCACGAAGCTCAATTGGACAGACACTTCCATCAATATACGCAAGGAGGTTTTCGCCAACGCTAAGGCAGGGCAGTGGTTTGAGATTGTCCTTACACAGTTCCTTACAACTGACCCTGACCCTGACGGAAATATCCTTTGCGGAGGATGGGGCGGCATCATGGTTTCCAACTGGGAAAAGTCTCAGGGCACCACTCCTTATGGTTTCAACTTCAAGAAAGGTGAGGCAATCTATTTCCGGCTTACGGCAGAGATGGCAGAGAAACTGAAGGAAAATGGTGCTATCATCCAAGGCTCAACGTATACTGCAAAGGCTGTCTATCTCCGCGACACAGAGCCGGATTATTCAGGAACAGGCATCACATCCGTAGGCACAGAGAACACAGCAAAGAACTCTGCTGTATATAATCTTGGCGGTCAGCGTGTTGCTGACAATGCAAAGGGCATTCTCATCAAGAACGGCAAGAAAATCATTAGGTAGTTTGCCTCACTTAAGTAACTGTTGAAATGAAATAATCTACAATAGCTACTTATAGAATATAAATATCCATTAAGCTGTGGCGGAGCCACAATCCTTTGAAGGAAATCAATTTGAACAAACAACAATAAAAATTATGTTACGCAAGGCAATTATGACACTGGTTGCGGGAGTGATGGCATTGGCAGCTTCCGCACAGAACCCGAAATTCCACATCTATCTATGCATAGGTCAGTCGAACATGGAAGGCAATGCCCAGATAGAGCCTGTCGACAGGAATGGAGTTCCGGAACGGTTCCGGATGATGGCGGCTGCGGATTTTAGCTATCCACAGCGCACGAAAGGGGAGTGGTACACAGCCGTTCCGCCATTGGTGCGTCAGGGCACGGGTCTGACCCCTGTTGACTGGTTTGGCAGGACAATGCTTGACAATATGCCGGCAGATGAGACACTCGGCGTTGTCATGGTGGCTGTCGGCGGCTGCAAGATAGAGCATCTTGACAAGGACTATGACCCTGCAACCGTCACAAAGGAAGCAGACTGGTTCCGCGGGTTCATGTCCCAATACGACAACAAGCCTTATGACCGCCTTATCGAGTGTGCGAAGAAAGCACAGTGTGACGGCGTGATAAAAGGAATCCTTCTGCATCAGGGCTGCTCCAACACAGGCGATCCGCAGTGGCCCGCCAAAGTCAAGAAGGTTTATGAGGACATACTGAAGGATTTGGGGCTTAAAGCCAAGAACGTGCCGTTGATAGCCGGCGAGGTTGTGACAACGGAAATGGGTGGTGTGTGTGGCTCAATGAACTCCATCATTGACTGTCTGCCGGAAACTGTGCCTACCGCTACTGTCGTCTCCTCAAAGAATCTTGAGCAGAAAGGTGACGGTCTGCATTTCACCCCTCATGCTTACCGTGTGCTCGGATGCCGCTATGCCGTGGCGATGCTTGACAGAATGGGCATAAAGAATCCTGTCGTGAACTATTCGGAAGAGAAGCCTTTTGTCCCGGAGCCAAAGCCGGGAAAGGATGACCTCGTGCTCTCTTTCTCACAGTTCAACCCCTCCATTTGGGAGACCGGCACCTTTGACGCCGCCACAAACACCTTCACCGCCGGGAAATACGGCTTCGGCGGATGGGAGTTCGACAAGCCTCTCGACCTCTCCGGCTACAGATACATTGTCGCAGAACTCCAAGAGCCGCAGACAGCGGGAACAATGTTGCGCATCTCTGACACAAAGGATTTTTGGGCACAGTCCTACAGCCGTGAGTTCGGGAATGGCAAACTGATTGTCGCTGAGCTTGACGGCATGATGAAACCTGTTGTTGCCGATGGCAAGCAGACCGGCATTGAGGCTCTGAACACAGCACGCATCTTCCGCATAGGTTTCAAAAGCGACGGAGGCAAGCCTGTCAGAATCAAGCAGGTTTTTGCGACAAACACCGACCCATACTCCGTTGGGCGTTAGTGGCAATGCCGTCGGCAGCCGAGGACAGTCATGTACTGTAAAGCGGCAGCCGACGGCATTGTTTGTCATTATAGGCACAAGAGGGAAAGCTGCAACAATACAACAGAGGAAACCATAAAGTGCCGCAATCCGATTAAGGAGCGCACCATTGACGAAAAAAAGGGGGGGGTAAAAAGGATTTTTTAACATTAATGTTTGGTGTTTTGTAAGAAAAATGTTACTTTTGCAGTTGTTAATAGAGATGACTATGAAGAACCGGACTATAACACTACCTGTAAAAGTGCTTTTTCAAAAACTATATTTTGCGTTGTTGGCTGCAATGACGCTCCTCTGCGCTGTTCCTGCTGCCGGACAGACAGGACGCTTTTTTGGTGGAGGCGACTCCAAACTGTCCACGGCAATGGTCAACCATGTCATGCAGGACAAGCGGGGCTTTATATGGATATCCACGAGCAACGGACTGAACATATATAATGGCTATGACTTCCGCATACTGAAAGCTGACGGCAGTGACGGCAGCCTGCTCTCCAACCAGGTCAATTGCGTCAACCAGATGCCCAATGGGCGCATATATGTGGGAACAAGCCGCGGACTGCAGTATATAAAGGATGGAAAGTTTGTGAACGCCGCTTATACCACGGGGGAACCTGTCTCCAAATACATCACACAGCTTTTTCTCGCCAAGGACGGCACACTCTATGGCGGAGTCTCAGACGCCCATGGTGTGTTCCGCATCGGCAATGACGGGAAAGTCTCACGGCTTTTCGCCTCTGTGCGTGGCATCGCCAGCGTGAAAGCCTTCGCTGAGGACAATGGCGGGCGGTTGTGGATGGTCACCGAAGCCAATGAAATCTACGCTGCAAAGGGTGGGAAGGTGCAACGCTATCTTATGGCAGGAGGCGGTTCTACAGCACTCTCGTATATTCTCGTTGCAAAGAATGGCGATATATATGTGAGCACTTTGGGCAACGGCATCTATCGTATGACGCCACGGGAGAAGGTCTTCCGCAGTGTCGGTTGCACGGCGCAGATTGGTGTTAACACATTGATGGAGGGCTCGGACGGCAGCATCATCATGGGCACAGATGGCAGGGGAGTGGTGAAATACAACCCTTTGTCGGATGCCATAGAGATTTCGAAGGCATATAACAAGGACGTTGACCTTCATCTTGCGAAGATCAAGTCTATGATTCTTGACAGTGAGGGAAACTTCTGGTGCGCCATGTACCAGAAAGGTGTGTATATGCACCGCAAGGAGGCTGCTCCTTTCCGCTACCAAGGGCAGTGCAACGGTCCATACAACACTATCGGTGACGCTGCCGTCGCTGCCGTTTGCATCACGAGAGACTCACATATCTGGGTGTCGACTGACGGTGGAGGAATCTACGAACTCGACCATTCCGGCGCACTTTTGAAGCATTTCGACAATAAGTTGGTGCCTCCTGCCGTCCTTTCCATGACAGAAGATGAGGCGGGACGACTGTGGGTGGCGTCCTATGTCCGCGGTGCCGGATGGATAGACCGTACCACCGGAACCTACCATCAGTTGCCATGCACGATGGGCAGGGGACATTCCGTCTTTGATATACTCTTGGACGGCAAGGGGAAACTTTGGATAGGAACGCTTGGTGACGGACTGAAATGCTTTGACATGAAAACACAGAAGGTCAGGGAATTCCGCACTGTGGAGGGCAACGGCGAGACATTGTGCAACAACTATGTCAAGAGGTTGTGCCTTTCCTCTGACGGCAGACACCTTTATGTTGGCACCGCGTCGGGACTCTCCTGCATGGACCTCTTGTCGGAGCGGTGGGTAAGGACTGTCGGGACAGACTCGATGTTCGTAGCAGATGAAATATTTGACATCGCTAAAGACAAACTTGGGAGAATCTGGGTGTGTACAGAAAACGGTGTGCACATACTCTCAAAGGACAACAGTGTCCGCTTCCTCTCCTCCAGTGACAACCTCGCTGACAACAATGCCGCCTCCATACAGTTTGACAGAAGCGGCAGGGCATGGGTAAGCACGCTTCATGGCATGAGTTGCATAACGCCCGGCACCTGGAACATAGAGAACTACTATGCCGGTGACGGACTTCTTGGCGATGAATTCAGCAAGCGTGTAAGCTGTTCATGGAACAATATTCTCTGTTTCGGAGGAATACACGGCATCGTATGGTTCAATCCTGCCGACATCAAGCGCAAGAAAGTAAAGCCCGATGTGTTCATAAGCGCATTCTCCCTTGGCGACAAGATAATCTCTCCCGGTGACAAGTCCGGCAGCTATGTCATAACAAAAAAGATGGCATCCCAGTCAGAGAGCTTCGACCTCAACTATGACGACAACAGTTTCACCATATCCCTCTCCACACTGATGTACGACAATCCGGAAGGAATGGTGTTCCTTTACAAGATAAACGACAACAAATGGGAATGCCTGCCACGAGGGGAGAACTCCGTGGAACTGCGTAATTTCCAGCCCGGAACCTACCGTTTCCAAATCCGTGCCGAGAACAACGGCACGCTTTCCGATATCAAGGAGTTCACGGTAAGAGTCCACCCGGTGTGGTATTTCTCTACCACGGCGAAGGTGTGCTACGCCATTTTCGTCTTTGCCTTGGCAATCTTCTACATTCGCATGCTGCAACGCCGCCACAAGAACGAGCTGCGCCTGCAGGAACATATCCATGCTGAGGAACTGACAGAGCAGAAACTCAAGTTCTTCATAAACCTCGGTCATGACATCCGCACCCCTATGACGCTCATCGTCTCCCCACTGGAGCAGCTGATAAAGCAGGAGAACGACGCCTACAAGCACAACATGCTGGTGACAATCCGCAGGAATGTCGACCGCATACTCGGGCTTGTCAACCAGATGATGGACCTCCGAAAGATCGACAAAGGAATGATGGTCATGCGCTTCCGCGAGACGGACATGGTGGCTTTGGTGAAGGATGTGATGGGCTTTTTCGAGCAGCACGCCAAGGTGAAGGACATCTCCGTGAAGTTCGAGAGCGACGCCGACATGATTCCGGTGTGGGTTGACCGCAAGCATTTTGACACTGTTCTGATGAACATCGTGTCCAATGCGTTCAAGTACACGAAGACAGGAGGTAACATTGCCGTCCATGTGGAGCATGACGACAAGGAGTGCCGCATCAGCGTTTGGGATGACGGCGAGAAGATTCCGGAGGCAGAGATGGACAAAATCTTTGAGCGTTTCTATCAGGTGGCGTCCGATTCCAACGGCAGCAAGGCGGGCACCGGCATCGGACTTGATGTCGCACGTGCCATTGTAGAGCAGCACGAAGGCAGGATTACGGCGCATAACAATGTGGACAGTGAGGGCTGCACGTTTGTCATTACAATCCCTATGGGTTGCACGCATATAAAGCCTGAAGACATCATCCAAGAGGAAATGACCGAAGAAAAAATCACCCTCCCCTATAAGGAAATACCTGAGTCTCAAGAAATAACAGAGAAACCGCAGCCAAATGCCGCATCCTCCGACAAATTGCCGACGATAGTCATCGCCGAGGATGACGATGAGATACGCCGGTTCTTGACGCAGGAACTTGGCGACGGCTACAACATCATCGGGTGCGACAATGGCAAGGAAGCCCTCACACTGGTGAAGAGGAAAGACCCGCAGCTGTTGATCACCGACGTGATGATGCCTGAAATGGACGGCACGGAGCTGTGCGCCGCCATTAAGGGTGATGCCAATTTGCGCCATATCCCGGTCATCATGCTCACAGCAAAGACGCGTGACGAGGACAAGGTCACAGGACTTTCCACAGGTGTCGATGCTTATCTTACGAAGCCGTTCAACCTTGATGTGCTAAGGAACACTATCATCAATCTCCTCAACACGCGGAAGGTGCTGCAGACAAAGTTCAACACAGACATCAGCGAGAAGAAGATTGACGACGTGAAGATGCAGTCTGCCGATGAACAGCTTATGGAACGAGTGGTCAAAGTCATCAATGCCAATCTGACAAACGACAGCATGAGCGTGGAAGGTCTCGCCGCCGAGGTAGGTCTCAGCCGTGTGCATCTGTACCGAAAGATGAAGGAACAGACAGGACAGAGCCCGCAGGAGTTCATCCGCAACATCCGCCTGAAGAAGGCTGCACACCTGCTGGCGCAGAAGAACTGCAACATCACCACCGTCATGTATGCCTGCGGATTCGGCAACGCCACCTCTTTCTCCACAATGTTCAAGAAGGTGTATGGCATTTCTCCGCGCCAGTATATGCTTGAACATCAGGAGAAATAATCTCCTCATCGGGTGGCAGTCTGCATATCCGTGTGTCATGTCTGCATATTCTGTGTGTCATGTCTGCATGGTGATTGGTAATCAGCGCAAAATCCAATGGTGACACTTGACATTGCAAAAGGTATCATTTCACTGCATCAACGGTAACCTTTCGTATTGCGAAAGGTTACCGTTTGTTTTTATGCTCTAAGTCGTTTGTTTTGAGGTGGTTGGCAATTTGTTTTTATTACTGTCCGGTAAAAAAATATGCCAATCAACAAAGCCGTTGTGTATTAGCATATTATAAGGTTGTTCTTCAAACCGGACTTGCCTTTGGAACCGCGTTAGCGGTGACAATAAAGTAGCCGTGGGTAGCACCCACGGATTGTAAGACAAGACCACACAACCGACCGATTTATCGGTCGAATAAATAGGAATGCTGCATACAATATTCGACCGATAAATCGGTCGTGCACAGAGTGTTACAACGTTCTGTGGGTTGCTACCCACGGCTACTATATTAAACCGCTGACGCGGTTTCCGCATAGAGATAGATGAGAAAAGAATGTACGCAATTAACAATACATTGTATTTTACTGGGCAGTAATAATTTGTTTTTACAATGACTGATCGTTTGTTTTTCGATAATTGATTGTACATTTCGGGTTTCGCCACACTTTGCAGCAAGATTCAATCGGCTGCACATTATGATATGCCTTTTCGGGCATGGCAATTCCTCCTTTTGCAGCATTGTGGAAAGCGTGGAAATAATAGTGTCAGTTTTACATTTTTAACATGAATTGTTTGTTTTATAGACTTTGTTTCATGCCTTTTTATGCTACGTTTATATAAAAACAATGATACCGCATGTAACAAATATCTTGCAGAAAGCGCGTGTTTTAAGGCTTTTGCGCAAAATGTAACATGCGGCAATGTATGTGTAACATAGCATAAGGGCTCTTCCTTAAATATTGTATAAATTTGTGCCCATAAAACCTAACGGGGATTTCCAACACATCATTGGAACTAAATTTTATTCGATAAAACTATTTAACTTTAACAAACAACAAACAGATGAAAAATGCAAAAGAAATTCTTGCTTTTACAAGCGGCAGAAGTCGGTTACTTGCAAGAGCAGCTTTCACGATGATGCTCATCTGCACGGCATTGGTTGTGCAGGCTCAGGGCATCAAGGTGAACGGTCATGTTGTTGATGTCAAAGGCGAAGGTTTGATTGGCGCGACAGTGGCAGTCAAAGAGCAGCCGACGACAGCGACAGTGACAGACTTCGACGGTAATTTCTCTCTTTCTGTTCCCAGTGACAAATCTGTCCTGGTAGTCTCTTACGTCGGTATGAAGACAAAAGAGGTGAAAGTGGCAAAAGGGGGGGGTAAACCTCTGGAAATTACACTTGAGGACGACGTCAACATGCTTGAGGAAGCAGTTGTCGTAGGTTTCGGACAGCAGAAGAAAGCATCGGTTGTGGGTGCCATCACCCAGACTACGGGCAAAGTCCTGGAGCGTGCAGGTGGCGTTGCCGACATCGGTGCGGCACTGACAGGTAACCTTCCTGGCGTGGTGACAACACAGTCATCAGGCATGCCGGGTGAAGAAGAGCCGCAGATTGTCATCCGTGGCGGAACATCATGGAACAACAACTCCCCACTTGTCCTTGTCGACGGTGTTGAGCGTCCTATGAGTTCTGTGGACATCAGCTCTGTGGCCTCCATCTCTGTCTTGAAGGATGCTTCCGCAACAGCCGTTTACGGTGTCAAGGGCGCCAATGGTGTAATCCTTGTGACAACAAAGCGTGGTGAGGAAGGCCGTGCAAGAATTACTGCCACAGCGCAGGCAACGATGAAGATTGTCTCAAAGCTCCCTAACAAATATGATGCATACGATGCCATGATGCGCCGTAACACAGCCATCGGCAACGAGCTTAACGCTACTCCTGACTCATGGACGGACATTCTCCCGCAGAGCTATATCAACCATTTCCGTGGTCAGAGCACTCTGGAGGAGTACGAGCGTTATCCTAACGTTGACTGGCAGGACGCTCTCTTCAAGAGTACAGCCATGGCCTACAATGCCAACGTAAATGTCAGCGGTGGCACAAAGTTTGTCAAGTACTTTGCCAGTGTCGACTTCCATAACGAGGGCGACCTTTTCCGTGTCTATCCTAACAACCGCGGCTACGACGGCGGTTACTCCTACAACCGCCTTAACGTACGAAGCAACCTTGACTTCAACATCACCAAGACCACTGTCTTCAAGGTCAACCTTGCAGGAAGCACAGGCATGCAGAAGACACCGTATAATAACACAAACGCAAACAGTTCCTCTGACTGGAGCGTTGCGCAGCAGTGGGCAGGTGCGTACAATATAGCTCCGGACGTGTTCCTTCCTGTCTACAGTGACGGTGGCTGGGGCTATTACCCGTTGGCTACGAATGTTTCCAACTCTGCGGAAATCATTTCTGTCGGCGGTGTGAACAAGAATACAATCACACGTATCAACACCGACTTCACCATTGACCAGAAACTTGACTTCATCACAAAGGGCTTGAGCGCAAACGCCATGATTTCCTGGGATAATAACTTCAAGGAGTGGAAGCGTGGTGTCAACGACATGAACAATGACGCGCAGCACACTTGGGTCGACCCGGTAACAGGTATCCTGCAGCATAAGTCTTCTTATGAGCAAAGCAACAAATTTGATTTCGTACAGCCTGTGACATGGGCTACTGAAGGCGGTGAGGTGCAGAATTGGAGCACCCTTCGCAAACTGAGATATCAGGCACAGCTGAACTATGCACGCAAATTCGGACAGCATGACGTTACAGCGATGGGAGTGTTTGCACGTGACGAGTATGCCACCGGCAGCGAGATAGCCCGCCGCCGTGAGGACTGGGCTTTCCGTGTGACCTACAACTTCGGCGGACGCTATTTTGCGGAGTACAATGGTGCTTATAACGGTTCAGAGAAATTCTCAAGCGACTACCGCTTTGCATTCTTCAACTCCGGAGCTGTCGGCTATACTGTCTCAGAAGAGAAGTTCTGGCAGCCGCTGAAGAAATACGTTGACATGCTGAAGTTCCGCGTCAGCTATGGTGAAATCGGTGACGACAGCTATGACGGACGCTGGATGTACATGAACCAGTGGGAATATCTCAGCGACAAGGCTACGTCTTTGGATGTCACACGTGGCGAAAGCCCTTATCATTTCTATAGGGAAAAATCTGTCGGAAACCCTGACATCCACTGGGAGACAGTGAAGAAATGGAACTACGGTGTCGACTTCTCTTTCCTCGAGGGACTTGTCAGAGGCAGTGTGGACATCTTCAAGGACAAGCGTGACGATGTCATCATCGGTGGTGCGCAACGTGCTGTCCCTGTCTATTTCGGAGCCACTCCTGTTCCGGCAAACCTTGGCTCCGTGGAGTCAAAGGGCTACGAGATAGCATTGCGGTTCAACAAGGTGTTCCCTAACAGCATGCGCCTTTGGGCAGATGCCAACATGACTCACGCCAGGAACAAGATTCTTGTTTATGACGATGCTGCAATGCTACAGGCACACCGCAAAAATGCGGGATATGCCATCGGGCAGACAAAGACATATCTTGACAAGGGATTCATCACCACTTACGATGAACTTATCGGTGCTCCAAAGTTTGATACCAGCAACGACCAGCGCCTGCCGGGTGACTATTACATCGTTGACTTTAACGGTGACGGCGTGGTGGACCTTAACGACCAGGCTCCTTACGGTTACACCGGTTCTCCCGAGAACACTTACAACCTCACGCTTGGTTTCGACTATAAGGGTTTCAGCTGCTTCGTGCAGTTCTATGGTGTGACAAACGTGACACGTGATGTTACCCTGACAGATTTTGGAGGAAAGATGAACGTTGCGTTCGACCAGGGCACATGGTGGTCGGCTGCAGAAGCGACAACGGCTGATGTCCCTGCTTCACGTTGGACAAACAACATGCAGGGATATGCACGTGGCACACGCTACCTATACGACGGCAGCTTCATCCGACTTAAGAATGCAGAAATAGCATACACATTCAGCCAGAAGTGGGTCAAGAACCTCGGACTTGACGGTCTCCGCGTGTATCTTAACGGTAATAATCTCTGGATGTGGTCACGTCTGCCTGACGACCGTGAGAGCAACTACTCAGGATGGGGCTCACAGGGTGCTTACCCTATGGTCAAGCGTGTCAACTTGGGCATGCGTGTGAATTTCTAATACATATATAATAATAGAAAGAAAGCATATATATGAAAAAGAATATCTTTTATGCGATAATATTCGGAATGACGCTGACCTTCGGCTCCTGTACCGACTATTTGGAGAAGGACGAGCAGGCAACGCTTGACCCTGCCATATCCTTCAAGAACTTCAACAACTTCCAGGGATTCATTGAGGAAATTTACAACACAATGCCTGACAAGGAGAAGCACAACTACTGTGTTTCATTCAACTGGGGCGATGACGAAATCATGAACGCCGGTCTTGGTGACGGTCTTGTGACACGTTATTTCGACAACGGAGACTATCGCAACTGGTACTCCAACAACCAGTCTTTCCTCTGGGACGGCGACAGGTTTGACCCGACGGTTACCGGCGATGTCGACCATCGTGGAAGACATCCTCTGTGGCAGGGTGCATGGTACTGCATACGCAAGGCCAACCTCGGACTTGATAATCTTGACAAACTTGTGGGCAGTCAGGAGGAGAAGGACATCATTGCCGGACAGCTCTATTTCTTCCGTGCATGGTGGTATGAGGAACTGATGCAGTTCTTTGGCGGACTGCCATACATAGAGAAGCCGCTCGGGCCATTGGAGATGATGCGCTATCCGAGACTTTCTTTCCAAGAGTGCGCAGACAAATGTGCAGCAGACTTCCGTAAGGCAGCCGACCTCCTTCCTAATGACTGGGATAAGACAATCGTAGGACAGAAGACTCTCGGAAAGAACGGCTTGCGTCTGACAAAGGCTACTGCACTGGGTTATCTCGGCAAAGTCCTGCTGTGGGCATCATCACCACTGATGGAGAACGGTGCGTCAACTGACGGTGCACATACTTATGATTACAACAAGGAGTATGCACAGCGTGCGGCAGATGCTCTTGGAGAAGTTCTGGCACTGATTGAAAGCGGACAGACTCCTTATGCTTTGGCAAAGTTTGACTACTCCAATGTCTATAATCACGAGCGTACATCCGGAGCTCCGTCATGCTATACGGACATCTTCTATACAGTGAACCAGAACTGGCAGGTTCCGGGCTCTACCGAGGCAATGCTCAGAAACCCTTCTATGTCGCCTAATACGTCAAACTGGAACTTCTCCAAGACATGGGGCACGAAGGTTAACAACGTTGTGGCTCACGATAAGGTCATTCATCTTCCGACGGCAAACTATATAAACTATGCTTACGGAATGGCAAACGGACTGCCTCTTGATGACCCTGATGCCAAGTTCGACGAGACTCAGCCGTTCAAGGACCGTGACCCGCGCTTCTATCATGACATCATCTTCGACGGATTCAAGTATATCAGTTCCTCTGTGCCGGCAACAGATGTGCGCAAGGAAGAGGAATACTGCAACCTGCACACCGGTGGATCCACACGTGACATAGCCCTTGGCAGCCGTACCGGATACTATTGCCAGAAACTTGTCCCTCACCAGTGCAATGAGTTTGACGACTATTATGGCTGGGGACACAGTCTCCACTGTAACCTCCCGTATATGCGCGTGGCAGACCTGTACCTGATGTATGCAGAGGCATGTGCTGCCGTTGGTGGAGCAAAGACAAAATCAGATAAGTTCGCAAAGACTGCGGAGGAGGCCATCAATGTGCTTCGTGACCGCGTGGGTGTAGGACATGTCAATGAAAAGTACACAGCCGATCCAAGGATGTTCATGGATGAGGTTCGCCGCGAACGTGCTTGTGAGCTTGCCTTTGAGGGATTCCGCTGGAATGACCTGCAGCGTTGGCTCTTGCTTACCGTTGCGCCATACAACACGAAAACTTCACAGGAATTTTACCGTAACGGCACTGACAGAGCATGGTTTGAGGCGAATGACCCGCGTGATGCTACTGTGACAGGATGGAGAGAGGAGACCATACTCACCCGCCGGTACAGTATTAAGCATTATTGGCTGCCGTTGCCGGAGTCTGTTGTCAATATCTATGAGGAATTCGGACAGAATGAGGGATGGTAACACATTAATGGCAGATGATAAATGAAAAAAGTAGCCCGAAAGGCTTGACGAATCATTAATCATAAAAACAAAACAACAATGAAACATATACATACAAAATATCTGGGTTCCACCCGACCTTTTCTCGCCATGGCAGAGCCGAAAAAGGTTTCGCTCTGCTCATTTGGCTTAGCGAAAACGTTCCTCTGCGCAATGCTTGCCGCATCGCCGGTACTGACCAACGCACAGAACGGCGAAGAGGCTGCCACTGCCGATGCTGACGGCAATAAGGTGCATGTGGCTTTCCGCGAGGTGGAAAAGGACGACCTGCTTGGCGGCGTGTCGGTGGTAGATGTAAAGGAACTGACAAAGAAGAACTTCACCACTTACAGCATGGACAACATGCAGGGATACGTCAGTGGCTGGAACGGTGCCTCGTTGTGGGGATACAGTGACGCGCTGATTCTTGTCGACGGTGTGCCACGCAGTGCCAACAATGTGAAGACTGACGAGATTGAAACCATCACGTTCATGAAAGGTGCCCAGGCTGTTGTGCTCTATGGCTCCAAAGGTGCGAATGGCGTGGTGCTTATCACCACAAAGCGCGGACAGCGCGGTGACATGCGTGTCAGTGTGAGGGCAAACACAGGATGGGATGTGGCAAAGAGCTTCCCTGAATATCTCAGCGCAGCAGAGTACATGACCTATTACAATCAGGCACGTAAGAATGACGGTCTTGGTGACCTTTACACTCCGACTGACATCTATAATCATGGCAGCGGTCTCAATCCTTACCGCTATCCGGATGTGAATTTCTATTCCAGCGAATATATCGGCAAGGTTAGGAACACTACCAACGCCACTGCTGAGATTGAGGGAGGCGGAAAGTTTGCGACATATTATGCAAACATTGGTTATGAACGTTCCGGCGACTACTTCAAGTTCGGAGAGGCTGCGGACAATTTCGCACAGCGTCTGAATGTACGCGGCAATGTGGACATGCGTCTCAATGATGACATCTCTGCTTATGTGAACACAACAGCATCGTTCTATGACTCACGCTCTGCAAATGGAGGCAACTATTGGGAGGCAGCTGCTTCTTTCCGCCCTAACCGTGTGGCTCCGCTCATTCCTATGAGCTTGATTGACCCTAACGCAGCTTCCGTGTGGGAAATGCTCGGCTCTTCCGAGAATATCTTCAATGGCTGTTTCCTCGGCGGTACCCAGAATGACATGACAAACGTGTTCGGAGGGTATTACGCTGCCGGCAATGCGAAGTATACAAGCCGTAACTTCACATTTGATGTCGGTTTGGATTTCAGTCTTGACAAAGTGCTGAAAGGATTGTCTTTCCATACAATGTTTGCAGTGGATTACGCCACATCGTACACCACATCGTATAACAATAACTATGCGACATATTCACCGATATGGAGCAGCTATGGTGGCAAGGAGGTGATTGTCGGACTTGAAAAGTATGGTCTTGACGAGAGGACTGCCAAACAGAACATCAGTGGTTCTGCTGATACACAGACAATCAACTTCAATGCTCATTTTGACTATGCACGCACATTCGGCGGTGTGCATAACGTGAGCGCCATGCTGCTTGCAAACGGATATCAGCAGACTGTTTCAGGACAGTACCACCGTACAAGTAATGCCAATCTTGGTCTGAATCTGTCTTACGACTATGCCAAGAAATATTTCGCGACATTCGGTATGGCAGCAATCCATTCTGCAAAGCTTGCCGAGGGGCATCGTGAGGCTTTGTCACCCTCAATGACATTGGGGTGGAACATTGCGAAGGAGAAATTCATGGAGGGCAGCATTTTCAACGACCTTATGCTCAGTGCCAGCCTTAGCCAGTTGAACACTGACCTCGGCATTGATGAGTACTACATGTATTCCGGTTCTTACACACAGAACAACAGTGCATGGTGGGGATGGCGCGACGGCATCAGCCTTAATCCGGCAATAGTCAACCGTGGTGCTAACGAGAACCTCACATTCCTGAAACGTAAGGAGTTCTCCGTGAATCTTCGTGCGGCAATGTTTGACAACAGGCTCACTGCTGACCTCTCCTGGTTCACAAGTACACTCAATGGCAAGGTTATCAGACCTACAAACATGTACCCTAACTACATGTTCACATACTGGCTGGACGCATCGTTCATTCCATATATCAACTATGACAATGACAAACGTAACGGTTTTGACATTTCAGTGAATTATAAGGAGAAGTTTGGCGAGGTTGAATTCATGGCTGGAGCTAATTTCACATACTATAATACAGAGGCTACAAAGCGTGACGACTCTTCTTTTTCGGATGCTTACCAGTACCGTGAGGGCAAGCCGTTGGATGCTATCTGGGGATATGAGTGCATCGGCTACTTCACAAGCCCGTTGGATGTGCTTGACTCTCCTTCACAGGCAGCATTGAGTGGAAATGTAAAGAAGGGTGACCTTAAGTACAAGGACCAGAATGATGACGGAATCATTGACAGCAAAGACCAGATTTTCCTCGGCAAGGGCGGATGGTACGGCTCTCCTTATACTATAGGTGTCAACTTGTCTGCCAAATGGAAAGGGTTCACACTGTTTGTCCTCGCAACAGGCGGATGGGGCGCCAAAGGTGTAAAGAACAGCTCTTACTACTGGATTGCTGGTGAGAACAAATATTCGGAGGTTGTCCGCGGAGCTTGGACAGAAGAGACAGCGGCAACAGCCACTTATCCTCGTCTGACAACTGGCGACGGCTCTAACAACAACACAACGTCAACATATTGGCTTTACAGCACAGACGCACTGCATTTGTCAAAAGTCCAGCTGACCTACGATTTTGCAAGCAATCTGTTCCAGAATACATGGATTAAGGGTATCTCCGCATATGTCAGCGGCAGCAACTTGCTGACCATTGCTCCTGAGCGCAAGATACTTGAGATGAAGGTCGGCTCTGCACCACAGACCAGATTCTACAACATGGGTGTGAAGATGACATTCTAAGAGAAAATCATAATAGAATCAACTATAAATTGTAATTCGCAATGAAGATAAGAAATATAATCATAGCAGCACTGCTGCTACCTGGCCTGACAGCTTGCGACGACCTTTTTGATCCTGCTATAGAAAATCAGCGTGACATTGATGCAATGTATCAAGAGCCGACTTTTGCACAGGGTGTTATTGCAAATGCATACATGCTCCTGCCTTACAGCGGTACTCCTGGTTCGGACATGGCGACGGATGATGCTGTAAGCAATGTGACGACAAACTCCTTTAGCCGTATGGCGACAGGTTCATGGGCGTCAAACAATGACCCGTTGTCACAATGGCAGAGCCGTTACAGTGCAATACAGTACTGCAACATCATGATTGAGAATGCGGACAAAGTGAAATGGGCGGACTCCGAGTCATTGAGAATCATGTTCCGTGACCATTTCCTTGGCGAGAGCTATGGACTGCGTGCACTGAACATGTACTATCTGCTCCGTGCTCATTCCGGATACACTGCCGGCGGTACACTGATGGGTGTGCAGATTCATCCGGTATATCAGGATGCAAACACAGACTTTAACATAGCACGCGCACCGTTTAGTGATTGTGTGAAAGCCATAGTTGAAGATTGTGACAGAGCTTTGGAACTTCTTCAGTATGAGGACCAGGACATAAAAAGCAATAGCCAGGTGCCGGCAAAATATGCTGCCATCGGTGCTGACATGGGAGAATACAACCGTGCTTTCGGCAGTCACCTTGCCGGAAAGGTCAACGGCAAAATCGTTGAGGCTATCCGTGCACAGGTTCTGCTGCTTGCTGCCAGCCCTGCTTACAGTCAGCAGTCCGGTTATACTTACGAGGATGCTGCCAAGGCAGCTGCGACAGTACTGAACCATATTGATGGCGTGTCAGGGATGTCTGACAACGGATGGACATGGTACGACAATATACAGGAGATGAATGCCCTGAAGCGTGAACAAGACCCGAAGGAAATTATCTGGCGTGGTCCGAAAGGCGAAAGCAATGATATAGAGAAAGAAAACTATGCACCATCGCTTTATGGCAACGGTCTCGTGAACCCTACCCAGAATCTTGTTGATGCTTTCCCGATGAAGAATGGCTATCCTATCAATGACGCAGCTAACAGAGGCGGCTATGACCAGGCGAATCCTTATGAAGGACGTGACCCGCGTTTCGCAGCTTATATCATTTATAATGGTGTGAAGGAGTACGGTGCCGAGAAGAAGGAAATCATCACAGGTACTTACGGTCAAAACAGTGACGTTGTGAACAAGGAGAACGGAAAGTCAACACGTACAGGCTACTATCTCCGTAAGATGCTTCGTTCTGACGTGAACCTTAACCCTTCAAATTCAACAAAGGTGTACCACTATGACGCACGTATCCGCTATACAGAGTTGTTCCTTGCATTTGCAGAGGCTGCCAACGAGGCTTATGGTCCTATGGACACGCGCCATGGCTACTCGGCTTATGACGTAGTGAAGGCTCTGCGCAAGCGTGCTGGTATCGGTTTGGACAATGGCGACGCTTATCTTGAAGAGTGCAAGAACGACCAAATCAAGATGAGAGAGCTTATCCGCAACGAGCGCCGTCTGGAGCTTTGCTTCGAGAATCAGCGCTTCTATGACCTTCGCCGTTGGGATGTTCCTTTCAGCAAGCTTAACGAAACAGCACGTGGCATGGAGGTGCGCAAGGCTAATGAGCAACTGCAGTATGTTGTCCTTCCTTCTGTGGAAGAACGCAAATACAAGGAGTATATGTACTTTGGTCCGATTCCTTATTCTGAGATTCGTAAATGGAACGCTCTAGAACAGAATAAGGGCTGGGAATAAGTTGTGGTAAATGAAAAATCTCTAATAGAAAAAAATGTTTATGAAAAAGAATATTTTATATATGGGACTTGCCTCACTGATGCTTTCGCTTGCTGCTTGTGAGAACGGTGACCAGAAATTTTCGGACTATGAGGGCGGCACTTCGGTATATTTCGCAGAACAGTATCCTGTGCGAACCCTTATCCTTGGATATGACGAGGGCGGACTCAATGATATGGACAATCAGCATAAATGCCAGATTATCTCTACAATGGGTGGCTCATACAATGGCGGAGACATCAAGGTGAACGTCACTGTCGACGAGAATCTTTGTGACAAACTTTATTTCGAGGATGGCGTTACTCCGGTGAAGCCAATGCCGCAGAGCTACTACTCACTGTCAACAAATACTCTTGACTACGGCGGTTCGTTTATGGGACGTGTGAATGTCCAGTTCACAGACGAATTCTTTGCCGACCCGGCGGCTTTGACAGCATCATACGTGATACCTTTGCGCATGACCGAACAGGTTGGTGCTAATCGCATTCTTGCCGGAACTCCGTTCGTGGAAGGCTCCACACCGGTACGCACAGATGTTTCCGCATGGAAAGTCCTGCCGCAGGACTATGTGCTCTACTGCGTGAAATACATCAATCCTTACCATGCTTATTGGCTTCGTCGCGGTAAAGACTTCATTAAGGAGAACGGTACGACTAAAACCAACATCCGCCATAAGGAAAATGTGGAGAAGGATGAGGTCTATGCCACAATGACAAAGTCTCTTAATAGTGTGACTTGCCCTGTTGAGGTGAAACTCTCTGACGGTACAATCCATAAATGTGAGTTGTTGCTTACATTCAGTGATGACAAGAAGTGTACAATCTCTTCCAACACACAGGGTGTGACTGCAACCGGTAATGGTGAGTATAAGGACAAGGCAGAGATAAAGGCATGGGGCAATAAAGACCGCGACGGACTGTATCTGAACTATACTGTGGATTTCGGCAGTGTACAGGTTGCAACAGAGGACACTCTTGTATGGCAGCGTCGTGGCAGTGGTGTCGGCACATTCTCCCCGGTTTATAAAAAATAAGAAACTCTGAAAACGTATGAAAAAGATACATGTATTATATGCACTGGCAGCAATGACAATGATGTCATGTGCAGACGATAAATATGAGGTGTTCTCAACCGCAAACCCAAACAAGGGTGAAGCGTATGAGTATCTCAACGGTTATGACCATCTGAAGACATACGTGGACCGCGTAAAATACCCCAACTTCAAGTTGGCGGGCGCAGTCCCAGCTTCAGAGTTCAACCAGAAACAACAGGTCTATGCTCTTGGTGTCTCCAACTTCGATGAGGTAGTGACAGGCAATGCCTTCAAATATGCATCAGTGGTGAACGATAAGGGTGTAATGAATTTCTCTACAGTAAAAGACTTCACCGACAATGCTGTCGGTGCAGGTCTTCTCCCTTACGGACATACTCTCGTATGGCATTCACAGCAGAATATCAAGTACCTTACAGGGCTTATGGCTGATAAGGAACTGGAAGTTGATCCTGGTGCAGGAATCGATATAGAGGATTATTATTTGGATTATTCTGCATTGTCAAAGTTCCCGTTCTATGTTATGGAATATGAGCCGGAGTTTTCTGACGGAGTGATGCATACTGCAAACCCAGGCTCTTGGTATCAGTATTTTGCCGGTGACAACATTCCGACAACGGAAGGTCGTGAATATACAGTCACAGTAATGGCAAAGGCATCTGAGGATATCTCCATGAATGTTAATTTCGGAAATTGGAGCTCAGCTAATAGCGGGACTCTGAATATCGGAACAAAATGGGCAGAGTATTCTGTGAAGATTGTTGCTCCTGTGACAAGCTGTTTTGTTGTGTTCCAGCCGGGAACGTCACCTGCAAGTGTTGATTACAAGTGGATTAAGGTTACTCATAAGGAGGCAGAATCAATAACAATCCCTGTAGAAATCTTCTCTACAGATTTCTCTGACGGCAAGCCTCTCGGAGGTTGGGGTGCAGGACTTTCACTTTCTGTGGACAATGGTGTGTTCATAATCGATAACCCAACCGCAGCAGCAGATTGGGAGAAGCAGGTTAACTGTGAGACAGGGTATGTTTACGAGAATGGCAATACCTATTTCCTCAAGATGCGAATCAAGGGCTCTAAGGACGGCTCTTTTAATGCCGTTCTGCAGAATCCTGACGGCTACAAAGGATGTGGTAATTTCCAGCCTGTCAAATTGACGACCGACTGGCAGGATGTCACTGTCCGCGCAACATGTAATGGCGAAGGTGCTACACGTTTGCTTTTTAGTGTCGGTGCTTATGACGGCAAGATTTATATTGATGACTATACTGTCTATTACGAGAAGTCAGCCAACTCAATCCCTCTCACTCCTGAGGAGAAGAAGGAAGTCATTACAGGAGCTATGGACGAATGGATTAAGGGTATGATGAATGCCACAGAAGGCAGGGTTAAGGCATGGGATCTCGTCAACGAGCCTATCGGAGGTGCCAGTGATGATGGTGAGGGCAATTATGCTTTGCAGCATGCTGACAATCCAGACGACAACGGTGTGAAGGGTGACAATTTCTATTGGCAGGATATCCTTGGTGACATAGACTTCGTTGTCCTCGCAGAGAAGAAGGCACGCAAGTACTTCGCTGAATCTGGTGGCAACCCTGATGAGTTGAAACTGTTCATCAATGACTACAATCTTGAGTCTTGGTGGGATGGCAACAAGAAAGTGAAGAGTATGGTCAACTGGATAAGGAAATGGGAGGCTGCCGGAGCTAAGATTGACGGTATCGGCACACAGATGCACGTATCGCTCATCCTTGACGAGCAGCAACAGGCTGCGCAGGAGGCTTCCATCGAGAACATGTTCAGGATTCTTGCTGCTTCAGGCAAGCTCATCCGTGTCTCAGAACTTGATATGGGTGTTGTGGAGAAAGCCTTCGGTACGGGTATCAAGACCGAGAACGTCACTGAGGAGCAGCACATGAAGATGGCTGCGTTCTACAAGTGGATTGTACAGAAGTATCTTGAGATAATTCCTGTCGAACAGCAGTGGGGTATCTGCGTATGGGGCTTGACTGACAGCCCTGCCAACTCAGGCTGGCGTCCTGGTGAGCCTATCGGAGCATGGGACCTCAATTACCACCGCAAGCATACTTATGCAGGCTATGCTGACGGTCTGAGCGGAAAATAAATTATCAACACCGCGCCCGCCGCATGAGGCGTGGCGGGTGCGGTGTTGATTCATATTCAAATAATAAAAAAGAGACTGTTGAAAACAGATTCGCTGCAAGCGTGATTTAATATAGAAAATGATTTACAACAGTTATTTATCAAAAAGAACTACTATCAAATGAAAAAAATCTTATATTGCGTTCTTGCTGTATGTCTGGCACTTGTTTCCTGCTCAAAGTATGAGGCAGATTTCATGCAGGGAAGCGTGCCTAAGAATCCGCAGCTTCCTACAGAACCAGAAGTTCCGGAAGTGTCCATTGGTGCACTGCCACAACTGTCTGTAAAGGGGCGGTTCCTTGTTGATGCAGCAGGCAAGACTGTAAACCTTCATGGCTTCACAGATACGTATTCTCCTTATTTTGACGAGTACATGTGGGATAATTATGATGTGAATGCATGTCTCAATTACAAGCAGGACATCTTTGAAGGCATCCTGAATGCTGGCTGGAAACTGAATTTCGTCCGTCTCCACATGGATCCGTATTGGAGCAACATACCGGGACAGCAGAACAAAGGCGAGGCAGACATCTCAGCTTTCAGTATGGAGCGTTTCAAGAAATATTTCGATGAGGTGTTCCTTGCAATGGCAAAGTACTACATCTCCAAAGGCTGCTATGTCGTTATGCGTCCGCCAGGAGTATGCCCTGAAAGAATAGATTTGAACGACTCCTATCATCAGTATCTCAAGCAGGTGTGGGGCTATGTCTCCAACCATGAGTTTGTGAAGAACAACTCTGACATTATGTTTGAGCTTGCCAACGAGCCTGTGAATGTATGCGGTGACCACTGGCAGCCGGCAGCAAACAAGGCTGATGCCACAAAGTTTTTCCAGGAGGTTATCGACGTGATACGTAATAATGGCGCGAAGGCTAATGTAATCTGGGTGCCGGGACAGTGCTGGCAGCAGAACTATCAGGGGTATGTCGCTCATCCTGTCAACGACAATAATTTTGGTTTTGCTGTCCATTGCTATCCTGGATGGTATGGTTCCGACAAAGAGGCTGATACAGGCGAAGGCGGTGGTGTTGCGACAAAGGGCTATGGTGAATTCAAGGCAGGCTGGGACGACCTTGTAGGCTGCGTGGCAAAGACCAATCCTATCATGGTCACAGAGATTGACTGGGCACCGGCACATTATAAGCATACATGGGGCAAAGGCATCACAGGCACTGCCGGAGGCATGGGCTTCGGTGCAAACTTCAAGAAGATTGCTGACGAGTCTGGCAATGTCTCTTGGCTTTACTTCACCACAACATCGGAAGACCTTGCCAACTTCAAGGACGAGCCGGGCACAGAAGGCAACTACACATTCCTGAACGACCCGGAGGCATGCCCATGGGCAATGTACCACTGGTTCAAGGAATATGCAGAGGAATAAACCGTAATTATGAAAGAACCGCGTTAGCGGGCGGTTGTCACGACCAATGGCGCGGCTCTTTCTTTGCAAAGCCAGACACACTATTTCTTATAATGCGGTGTCCCTGTCGGGACTCCCACTTGTATAAAACTTTATTCATTAACTTAAAACTTAACAATGACTTATGAAGAAAACTTTACTTTCAATGGTGGCTCTATTTGCTGCTGTAACAGTTAATGCGCAGGTTGTACTGGTAGACAAGACCGGTGCAGAAGTGGCACTTAATGGCTGGAGTGGAACTGTGGAGACATTCGCTGCTACCGCAGAGCAGTGTAAGGATATGAAGACAGGTGACGTGATTACTGTCGTTGCCAAGCGCGATGCCTCAAACACGACACAAGGCTATCCTCAGTTCACAGGTATTGCGAACACTGAGGGCTGGCCATCAATAATAAGTACACAGTTGCTTGGAATGAATGGCAGCAATCTTGTTGACGAGTTCACGCCGTTTGATTTCTATCTTACGGATTTTGCTGTCGAGAATGCAAAGAAAGGTGGTATCGCTTTCAATGGCGACGGTGCGATCCTTCAGAAGATGACATGGACAGCTGACGAGAGTGGAATAGATTTCACCGGTGCGTTATGGATTGGCAATACGAAGGCAACGTGGGGCGGTGCTGTCTCTGCCGGTAAGGACGCGTTTTCCGATGCAGCAGAAGGCAAATGGTTTGAGCTGGCTATCATACAGGAAGAAGTTGAAGGTGCTTTGCCTGTTCCTAACGGCAATATCCATTGCGGTGGTTGGGGTGGCATTATGGTCTCCAACTATGATAAGGATGCTGTATGTGGCTTTAAATATAAGGAAGGCAAGGCAATCTGGTTCCAGTTGACAGCAGAGATGGCGACAAAACTCAAAGAAAATGGTGTTGTTTGTCAGGGCGACAACTGGACTGGCAAGGCAATGTACATCCGCGACACAGAGCCTAACTTTGGGGGGACAGGCATCACATCCGTGGATGCAGAGAACAGCATGAAGACTTCCGCTGTCTACAACCTCGCCGGTCAGCGTGTTGCAGACAATGCAAAGGGCATTCTCATAAAGAACGGCAAAAAAATCATCAGGTAGTTAGATTATTTAGTCATGCTGTTTGTAATAGTCCTTATAATGCTTTTGCCAATAACAGCATGTCATGAGAGACGCTTCCGTGAGGAAACGTCTCTCTTTGAAACCTAAAGCCGGAGGTTCGCGAGCGACTGCTGCTTGCGGTCTGATAGCTCCTTAATTCAGAATGAAACCAAACTCAATATATATATAAATTATGAATGTAAAACTATTATGTAACGCTCTTTTGGCAGCAGCATTTGCTGTGTCCTTACCGTCGTCTGCTGCTGACGGCAAGGTGCCTACCCAAGGCAAGAAGTATGTTTTCCATAGTACAGGCAATCCTTATCTGCCGTTGTGGGAGCATCTGCCAGACGGTGAGCCAAGAGTGTTTGAAGACCCGGACAATCCGGGAAAGTACCGTGTCTACATCATCGGTTCACATGATGTGCGCTACGACAGCTATTGCGGTCCGGACATCCGTGCATGGTCTGCGCCGGTGGAAGACCTCAGCCAATGGCGTGACGACGGCCCTATTTTCACTTACAATGTTGCCAACCAGTGGGACGTGATGTATGCTCCCGACCTTGTATGCGTGAAGGGAAAGGACGGCAAGAAGACTTACTACCTCTACCCACACTCACGCGGTTGGGGACGTGAGGCGATGGTCTGCAAAGGCGACCGCCCTGACGGGCCGTTCACTCCGCTCAACCTTACCAAGGACGGACTGAAGACTCTTGAAGGCAGCTTCATCGGTTTCGACCCTTCTGTCTATGTGGAGCAGATAGAGGACACAAAAGATCCTGACTATGACAAGGGCTTCCGCGCATACGTTTACTGGGGCTACCAGCGTTCATCCGCTGCACAGCTTGACCAGAACACCATGTGGAGTGTGCGTCCGGGAACAGAGATTATCCCTTATTTCATGCCGGCAGGCACGCCTGACGGTGGCATTCGCGACCCGAAAGGTACTGAGTATCCATGCCTGTTCAAAGGCGAGAATCCTGCTGCATATAACTTTTACGAGGCCTCTTCCATACGTAAGGTGGGTAACAAGTATGTCACCGTGTACAGCGGTTTCTCGGGAGCGGAATATGGCATAGGCATCAGCAATTCCACATTGCGTTATGCTTACGCTGACTCCCCACTCGGTCCGTGGAAGAGCGGTGGTGTGCTTGTGGACTCACGTGCTCCGGTTCTTAACGAGGACGGAACAAAAATCAAAGAAAGCTATGCTGCCCACAACACTCACGGAAGTATCGAGCAGATTAACGGACAATGGTATGTCTTCTACCACCGTCCGCCACGCGGATATATGGGCACACGCCAGTCTGTCGTTGCTCCTATCCATGTTGTCTGCGACCAGAAGCCTGTCTCCAAGGGCGGCAAGGTGGTTATCAAGGCTTTTGACCCATACGTGAAGGGTGGAGTGACCGTAAAGGCGGCCGACGGAAACGAGTACCGTGGTGCGGAGATTACCTCCGAGGGCTTCCATGTCTATGGTATGGATCCTTATCGCTATTACTCAGCGGGCATCGCCTGCTATCTTTCTGACATCTATGTGCAGGGCGACTCATGGGATATATGGAACGACCATGCCCCTGTTGTCAACCTGAAGAACGGCAACATCGTCGGTTACAAGTACTTCGGTTTTGGCGGTCTGCAGACAGACAAACTCGGACTGAAGGCGTTTGAGGGCACAAAGAAGGGCAACAACACTCAGTTCAATCTTTTTGTGACTCCAAAGACTGACAAGGCGTTCAAAATCAGTGTATGGCTTGACGGTCCTTATACCAACAAGGCATGGAAAGGCAAGAAACTCGGCGAAATCAATATTCCTGCCAATGCTGCAAAGAAAGCGACACGCTTCACTCTTGATGTCTCCTCTGTTGTTGACAACCTCGGCAAAAAGCATGGCATCTATCTCGTTGCAGAGGGTGCTGCAGGCACTCCGCTTTGCGACATCGAGGGCCTGGGCTTCAGTTCTGACACAAAGAAGATAGAGATGCCTGTCGTGCCACAGGTGCAGATTTCCGTCAACGGCAAGGCTCTCTGCCTGCCAAACTATCCTGCACGCTCAACCAACCTCAACGGTTATGTCGACGGCAGTGTCTATGAGGTGGCATACAACAGCGCAACACCTCTCCGCGGCATAAAGATTGATGCGAAGGCGGACAGCAAGGATGTCAAGGTGGAGGTTGCTCCTGTCAATATGGAGACACGCAAGGCTGTGGTGAAGTTCACCTACAAGGGTTTGACAAAGAACTATGTTATATCATTCTGATGAGTGACGGTATAAACATTGCTTTCTGTGTTAAAGAAGTCCCGTTATCAGTAATATGATGGCGGGACTTTGGTTATAAACGGTTACTGTCGCTATGTAAAATGCAGTTAGTGCAAGAAGACGTTTCTGCGCGTGTGGCTTATCCGAACTGATATAGCATGAAGATTTGGTATAAAGTATTGATTTATATAATGATATAAATATTATTCTGTGATATTCTCTATATAAGAAGGTGTGAATACTTAAATAATATCAAAATGATAAAAGATGTATTGGTTTTGAAGATATTATGTTTGTAATTCAGGAAAATAAGTTGTATTTTTGCATGGTGAATTAAATATGAGTATTAGAAATTTGAAAAGCATTAAAAGAAAGAATAATTGTGAGTAAGACGAAATTCAAAAAAATATAACAGTGCTTTGGGTACAACAATATTTGCATTATTGGGTATCTACATAACTTTTATTGTTCTTGCTTTCTATAAAGACAATAATATATTGAAAGAACTGATTAAAGCTCAGGCTTCATTAGGCGGTTTATATGTGAACTTAATAGCGGTGGTTGGCGTGGCATATTCAAAATTTGCCAAAGAAATGTTTGTACATAGGAATGTGTATTGGTTGAGTCTTGCTGCATTTATTGTTGTGATTAGCATATTTGCACAGGCAAAAGGCTCGTTGGATAATACGATTGAGGATTTCTTGCAACCGATGTATATATCCTATATACTACAGATAATACTTGCAGGTATTATTTGGATGCTTGCCAGCCAACAGGAATATAAAGTTCAAATAAAGTATAAAAAGAAAACATAATATGGATTCACTTATTTTGATAGTTGTGTCAACATTGATATTTATGCCTTATATGATATATCAATATTGCCATAAAGGGAATAGAGAAAACAACAACTATGTTCAATTACACCAAGCAGAAGCAGGAACTACAAAAAGCATATTCAAAAGAAAAAATGATTTGATGCAATTGAAATATGTTAATGTAGAAGGTATCAATATGGATAAGAACCTTACTTATTTTATTGTTAAAAATCAATGTATGAAGCTTAAAGGTATTGCCGACGGTGATATTATTGGAGTCAAAATGTTTGATGGTAACTTTAGTCTGTCTTCTACAAAAGGTGAAATCTTATTGATATATCTTGATGATGAATATTTTAAAGGATTCAAGATTCGGGAACAGGGAGATTTGACTTTAGATGGAATGGCGTATGAGACTTTTCATTATAAAAACGGTAAGCAAACAAAATCTTCTAAACCACATTCGATAGAATCTATCAAAGGGGTTGTTGTCGAAGTACATGGCAGAGAATATGTTAGCTCTTGGTAATTCTTGATGAAATTAAAGGTGGTACTTTATTGTGCAAAGTACCACCTTTAGTTTCATCATTCGCTATCGTTCTGTTCTTCAATGTCAATCACTATATTTTGGATGTCTATATAACGCAAAATGATGAGTTTTTTTTAAGGGTGCTCTGCTTATGCGGGAAGCACCCAAAAGGACTGAGACATATTATCATGCCCCAGTCCTTAACGTATATAATTTCAGGTTTCAGTTTCGTTATTCTTCGCCAACCTTCTTGATTGTGCCATCCTCATTGTACTCTATCTCCACAACCTTCATGCTGCGGAGCCATGTACGACCGCCGCTTGGCTGGCTGTCGTGGTGGAAAAGGTACCATTTTCCCTTGTATTCCACGATAGAGTGATGGGTGGTCCATCCTACCACAGGGTCAAGGATGACGCCTTTGTAGGTGAAAGGACCGTAAGGGTTGTCGCCGACGGCATAGCAGAGATAGTGCGAATCGCCGGTGGAATAGCTGTAATAGTACTTGCCGTTGTACTTGTGCATCCATGAAGCCTCGAAGAATCTGTGAGGATTGTCAGCGGAAAGTTCCTCGCCGTTCTCATCAAGAATCATGATAGGCTTCGGTTCGTGGGCAAACTGCAGCACATCGTCCGTCATCTTTGCCACGCGAGGTGGGAGTGCTTTCTCGTTGCCTTCAGGGAGATGAGCGTTCTCAAGATGCTTGCCGTTGCGGTCGTAACGCTGTAGCTGTCCGCCCCAGATGCCACCGAAATAGCAGTAGACCTCACCGTCGTCGTCCTTGAATACACAAGGGTCGATGCTGTATGAGCCGCGTATCGGGTCAGGCTGTATTGCGAAAGGACCTTCAGGACTGTCAGCG
The DNA here is from genome assembly GCF_004792655.1 of Palleniella muris. GTDB lineage: Bacteria > Bacteroidota > Bacteroidia > Bacteroidales > Bacteroidaceae > Prevotella > Prevotella muris_A. The sequence goes on from NZ_SRZC01000024.1 coordinate 28,548, forward strand.
ACAGCCACGCCGAGGTGGAAGACGTCAGTTTGGTCCTTCATGCAGAAGATGAGGTAGTATTTGCCGTTCTTCTCGACAACATCGTTGTCCCACAATTGGCGTCCCGCCCAAGGGATGTCGTCGGTGGAGAAGAGCAGCCCGCAGTCCACCGCCTCGCCGTTATCCGGGTCGTCAATGCGGAAGACATGGTAGTCCTTCATGTTGAAATGGTCGCCGTTGTCATTCTCTTCTATGCCGCTTTCCCAGTCGTGGGAAGGGTAAACGTACAGCTTTCCGTTGAACACGTTTGCCGATGGGTCTGCCATATAGTCGGCAGGAAACAGATAGTGTGGTGTCTTAGACATGGTTGTAGTTTTTTTTGATTATGGGTCATGATGAATCATGATAAATCAGGTTGCATCTTGATGAATAATGATTCATCAACTTATTAAAGCTTAAACTTTCCGTCTCTTCCGAATGGGAGAGGGTAGTCGGTGCGTCCATGGATAGGGAAGTCGTTCTTCCACGATGTCGCGTCGGTAACTCCCCAGAATGTCACTCGCTTGACATGGTCAGAGTATTTGTTGACGAGTGCAAAGAGGTCTTTGTAACGCTTCTGCCATGCTTTCAGAGCTTTCTCCGGCACACCGTCCTTGTATGGGTCTTTGTCCGGAGTATACTGGAATCGTGTCGCGACATCAGCTCCCGTGTATGGATTAGGCAGGATTGATATGTCTGTTTCTGTCAGATGGATGTCGACTCCTGCAGCGATGAAAGCCTGCATTGACTTTTCATACTCCTTGAATTTAGGGAAGTCCATGCCGATGTGTGTCTGCATGCCGACAGCGTCTATGCGCAAGCCCTTGCTTTTAAGGCGTTTGATGAGGTTGACCACTGTAGCGCGTCTTCCCGGGGCTGCCATGGAGAAGTCGTTATAGTATAGCTCCACATTCGGGTCAGCCTCCATGGCGCATTTGAACGACCAGTCTATCCATTCCTCGCCAAGGATTTTGTAGAAGTCGTTGTTGCGGTAAGAACCGTCATCCTCGATTGCTTCGTTGACGACATCCCAGCCTTTGACGCGTCCGCGGTAGCGTCCGTAGACGGTGAAGATATAGTCGTGGATGTTCTTCTTCAGCTCTTCCTTTGACACAAGGTTGCCGTCCTTGTCGCGGCACATCCATTTTGCCAACTGCGTGTGCCACATTGGAGCATGTCCGATGACAGCCATGCCATATTTTTCAGCATATTCCATGAACTGGTCGGCAAGGACAAAGTCAAACTTGCCTTTCTCCGGACTGATGACTTCCGTCTTCATGCAGTTCTCAGCCGTAAGGCAGTTGAACTCTTTTGGGACGATAGCGCACTCGATGTCTATGTGCTTTCGTTCGCCGACAAGTTTGTAACTCGCCTTTTTGCTGTAATGAGGTTTCCCAAGGTCGTTTGCCACAACCCATTGGTTTACTGTGGCTCCGATGAGGATGTTCTTGTTAGGAATCAGTTTGCGCAACTGCATGTCCTGCGCGAATGACAGTTGTGCAAGTCCTGCAAGAATTAGAAGGCTTAGTTTTTTCATTTGTTTCGTTTTTCTATTTCAATGTTTATTTTGTCGATTACTTCGTCGGTAAGTTCATATTTTGATATGATGAACATGGCGAGAAGCAGAAGGATTGCCGGGATGACTGCCACAAGCCACAGGATTCCCTGCTCTGCTGTGGCTGTCTGCTCGACGGCATTGGTCTGGTCGAAACCCACCCAGGCGAGAACAAGACCCGGCACTACGCCACCGAGAGCCATACCTGCTTTGTAGAAGATGCCGGTCAGTGCGTTGACGATTCCGGAGATTCGCTTGCCTGTGGTGTACTCGCCGTAGGAGATAACCTCAGGAACAAGTGCCCACATATAGCCGGTTGCCACGATGACACCTGTCGATTTGACGAACTGTGCGACATAGACCAGCCACAACTGGGTCTTCAATGCCGGCACCATGGAGATGACATAGAGCATTGCCATGCCGACGATTGCGGTGCTGAGGAACACGTTGAACATGGCGCGCTTGCCTATCTTGCGCTTTATCCAAGGAACCATCGGCATGAAGATGAATGCCGGTATGGAGCCGAGTCCCATGAAAATCGCCATGTCGTCGCTTGTTCCGTGTACATTATATATCATGTAGTACGAGCCGGCGGAGTTGCCTACAGCCATCATTGCGAATGCTGTGATGAAGAAAAACGCCAGGATGCGCAGAGGCTTGTTGCGCACAAACTCTGTCCAAAGGTCACTGACCTTCACGTTGGCGGTCTCACTCTCGTCCATCACGACACGCTCCTTGCACTGTGAGAAGCAGAAGAAGAGTAGGCAAAGTCCCACGATGCCGTAGATAGCCATTGTCGTGAACCATGCTCCGGAGCTTTCCGCAGTGTTGGTTTTTCCGTCAGGAGAGAGTGCTGCAACCAACAGTGGGATGCCCGATGCGACAGCCAGTCCGCCACAGTTCGCCATGAACATGCGGACAGATGTCAATGTTGTTATTTCGTCAGTGTCACGTGTCAGCGATGCGTTCAGTGCACCGTAAGGCACGTTGATGAGGGTATAGAGCATGGACAGTGCCACGTATGTCACGTATGCATATAGCAATGAGCCTGAGAAGCCGTCCCAGAAGCACAGGATTGCGAAGCCTGTCAGCGGAATACCTGCAAGTACGAGGTACGAACGGTACTTTCCCAAGCGTGGATTGTGCTTGTCGACATACGTTCCAACCAATGGGTCCCAAAGCACATCGATGAGTCTGACGACAAGGAACATGAATGCAGCCTGTGCCGGGTCAAGACCATAGACATTGGTGTAGAACAGCAGAAGATACATGCATATCGTCTGATAGATGAGGTTTTGGGCAAGGTCACCGCTGCCGAATCCGATTCTTTGCAGCCATGAGAGTTTGTAGAACCCCTTGGCTTCCATAGATGTTGTGTCGCTCATATTGGTTTTTGTTATTGGTTTAAGTTATTGTTTGTGGGTGCGGACAGTATTGTCTGTATTGCAGGTGCTGTCAGTATTGTCAAAGAAGAACTACTGCCCCAAGCAAGATTCCATTACTTCCGCAGCATATTCGCCCATGATGCGGTAGCCTTCGGCGTTAGGGTGTAGCCAGTCCTCCTGCCATTCCTTGCGCAAAGCCTCAGGGTTTTTGCCGTCCCTTGTCAGCTTGTCGAAGTCGATGTATCCGTCAAAGTATCCGCTTTCACGAATCCAGAGGTTGACAATCTTGCGTCCGAGCTCATGCTCCGGCTTGTAGTAGTCATGCCCTTTGAACGGCATTATTGTCGCACCGTAGACCTTCATGCCAGCCTTTCGTGCCTTTGTCGCCATTTTCTTGTATGATTCGATGAGTTTTGTGGCAGTCTGCACACCGTCCTGGGAACATCCCAGATCGTTCACACCCTCAAAGATAATCAGTGTCTTCACACCTTTTTGTCCGAGGATGTCCCTGTCGAAACGCTTCACGGCAGCAGCACCGAGACCGTCCCACAGCACGCAGTTGCCGCCGATTCCAAGGTTAAGCACACCAATGTCCTTGCCTTTCTTCTGCAAAGCCTCTGCTAAGATGTCCGTCCAACGGTTCTGCATGTCCGTCGTACTGCCGCGTCCGTCAGTGATAGAGTTGCCGAGTACGGCGATAGAGTTGCCGTTTCCTTCGACTTCAAGTGCGGCAATGTTGTACCAATGCACGGCTTTCTCGGCATTGGTGAACTTGGTTTTAGGTTTTGATTCTCCTTTTATTATGTACGATGTGGTCCTTGAACCGTCGTGCAAGGTGGCCACTTCCGGCAGCCCGCTGCCATAGTTGATTGTTATGGTAAGTCGTTGCAGCGGCTTTAAATTATAGGATATAGGGTCGCAATAGACAGCCTTGCCCGGCTGGATGGTGACGTTGCGCTTCCCCTCGAAGGTCAGGTACCGTGCCGTTTTGGCATCTATGTCGCACGAATCCTTCCAGTCGGCTACATAAACCGACTTGATTTCCACCGGCACTGTGCAGTATTCGTTGCTCAGTTGGAGTCTCATCCTCTTGCCGCCGATGCTTGCGTGGATTACCTGCCGTACGGAACTTTGGCTCAGGTCAGTGCCACTGGCAGGCATTCTTTGTTTGTCCGATTTCACTACGGCTGTCGCCCATGTTCCCGTCCATTGCTGTGGCACATCCTGCGCCATGCCGAGGGCAGCAGTAAGGCTCATTGCCACGAGGAACGCTATTCTCTTTATCATATCAATGTTGTTTGTGTTATACATAGTTTTTATAATTCACTGCAAAATTAACACAATATATTATAATATCCTGTATCGTATGTTGCCAATAGTTTTTCTCATGTTTCATAATGTGTTTTTCTTATGTCCCAATTGCCTGTTTTTCATGTTTTTTGTATAATTTTGCATACATAAATTACAATTAATATGAGAAACATCATTTTTTTTCTTTTCGCTTTTTTTTGCGTGACAAAAGCAATCGCCGAAGACGGCAGCAGACTGTGGCTGAGGTTTGACAAGGCACAAAATCCTGCCAAGGTGGATGTGGCTTGCAAATCGGCAACGATGGACATCGCCGCCGGCGAACTATCTGACTATTGGCATGGAGGATCTGTGGCGCTGACCATTGACAAGTCGCTGCCGGATGACGACGGTTTCCGAATCAGTTCCACACCGGAAGGGGTGACAATCGCGTCCGCCACCGACGCAGGTGTGCTTTATGGTGTCTATGAACTGCTGCGGACAAAAGGCAGCGGAGTGTCCGGTGACTACAACGCTCCTGCTTTCAAGTTGCGTATCCTTAACCATTGGGACAATCCTGACGGCAGCATCGAGCGCGGATATGCCGGCAAAAGCATCTTCCGTTGGGAGGAGATTAACGATAAGAAGGGCACGATGTCGCAATGGATGCGTGACCATCTGACGGAATATGCACGTGCAAACGCGTCGATAGGCATAAACTGTGCGGTGCTGAACAATGTCAATGCGTCACCGAAAATGCTCACCACAGCATATATAAATAAGGTGAAGCTCATTGCGGATGTCCTCCGCCCGTATGGCATAAAGGTTTTTCTGTCCGTCAATTTCGGTTCGCCGAAGGCGTTGGGAGACACAAAGACGGCTGACCCTCTTGACGTGAATGTCGGGAAATGGTGGGCAAAGAAGGTTAAGGTGATATACCGTGCCATACCTGATTTCGGCGGTTTCCTTGTGAAAGCCAACTCCGAAGGGCAGCCGGGACCGGGCGATTACAACCGCACTCATGCCGAAGGAGCGAACATGCTGGCAGCGGCATTGAAGCCATACAACGGCATTGTCATGTGGCGTTCGTTCGTTTACGGCAACCACAAAGGGGAAGATCGTGTGAAGCAGGCCGTCAGTGAGTTCAAGAATCTTGACGGAAAGTTCATGGATAATGTCATTGTGCAGTGCAAGAACGGGCCTTTGGACTTCCAGCCTCGTGAGCCTTACGCCCCTATCTTTGACCAGATGAAGGCGACACCACTGATGCCTGAGTTCCAAATCACACAGGAATATCTCGGTCAGAGCCGTCACCTTGTCTATCTTGCACCGATGTGGAAAGAGTTTTTCGACTTTATTCCGAAAGAGCAGTTGCGTGCGATGACAGCCATAGCAGGCGTTGCGAACATCGGCGACGACACAAACTGGTGCGGTCATCACTTCTCACAAGCCAACTGGTATGCCTTCGGCAGACTGGCGTGGAATCCCGAACTGTCGTCCGAAGAGATAGCCGACGAGTGGCTGAGGCTGACATTCTGTGACAAGAAAGAGTTCCTTCTGCCGATGACCGAGGTGATGATGAGCAGTCGTGAGGCGTGTGTCGACTACATGATGCCTGTCGGTCTGCACCACATTTTCAAGGCCGACCACCATTACGGTCCCGAGCCTGACGGCAATCAGCCGCATTTCCCGATAGAGTGGCTGCCTATCTATTACCACAAGGCGGACGCCACAGGCATAGGTTTCAACCGTTCGTCTACGGGCACAAACGCCACGGAGCAGTACCGCGAGCCTTACCGCTCATTGTACGACAACATCGAAACATGCCCTGAGGAGTATCTCCTCTGGTTCCACCATGTCCCTTGGACGTACCGTCTGCGCAACGGTCGCAGCATTATGCACGAGCTGATTGTCCATTATGACATGGGCGTTTCGGAAGTTGAGCGTTATGTGGTGCAGTGGCAAGATATGCGCAAATACGTTGACAAACAGCGTTTTGAAGAAGTATCCTCCCGTCTTTCCCACCAGTTGGAGAATGCGAAAGAGTGGCGCGATGTGTGTACAAAATATTTCCAATCCATTGAACAAGACGCACTTTTGAAGCAAACGAAATGACAGTTGTTGTACTGTAGTGCATGGAATTGCAGTATGTTGTGAATAACGGTGACAGCCCGAAAGTAGCTTGTGCCTTCGGGCTGTTACCGTATCAGTAATATTGTTGTCCGAGAAAAATAAGCACCATATCTCATTGTGTGATATTTATTCCACTAAATCGTCACACTTTCTACGGTTTGTTTTTATAGATATTTCATAGCGTGACCATTTGTTCTTCCTAAGAAAAATATGAAAAGAATAAGAAAACTCACGCTTGAAACCCTCATTATATTTCGCGTAAAAATAAAATCCGTACAGAATTTTGGAAATTTTGCATGGATTTTGTGGTTTACAAAACTGTCTGTTAATCAGTGTGTTATCTTTGTATGCTATTTTGCTGAAGTTGAAAAACTCACCAAAGTGTACCATATTATGGGGCAAAAGACCGCACTTTATCATGCAAAAGCTAACGATTTGCCTTGCAAAACGATAGCAATCGCACTGCAAAAGGCTATCTTTCGCTTCCCTTTTCGTATTGAAAAGGTGGTAAAACTGACTTTTTTCACCCTACCAATCAACAAAAAACGTCACCTCATGCTGTATTTCGCCGATTATGATAAATAGGGCATTAGAAAACTCGTGCATATTTTGGGCATAGTTTTTTATGGAAAGCGTTTTTGTTTATTTTGGGTTTCATTGAGATAATTGTGACTATTCGCTGAGCCATAGAGGGGTAGTGGTAATACAATAACAGCCCGAAGGTTGCTTGAAAAACCTTCGGGCTGTTATTGTTTGTATGAAAAATGAGACAATGAGGTTAGTCTCTCAATGCTTTGATTTCTTGTACCGGCAGTCCTGATATTTGCGAGATGGTCTCATCATCCATGCCAAGTGAGAGCATACGGATGGCTGTTGCACGTTTCTCGGCATTTACGCCTTCCGTTCTTCCTTGTTCAATACCTTCGGCTCTTCCTTTTTTTAGTCCTTGTTCAAGTCCTCTTTCAAGTCCAAGGATATGCCCTTCGTACTGTGCGTTGTCAAGCACATTCCTCCAGTCTCGGTAGTTCTTTAAGCTCTCCTCGTACTCGTAAAGCTGTTGGCGCGACATCTTGGCAATCTCTGCCGTGCGGAAAAGACGTTCAAAGATGCGTTCCTGAAGTTCTATCGGTCTGTCGAGCAGTCGCGCCATGTTCTTCAGCACGAACAGCCATTTGTCCATTATGGTCGTGCATTCCCCGATGGTTTTCTTGAACTTAGGCATTTCAAGGAACACATAGGTCAGCTTGTCATAGAACACCTCGCCGGAGTTCTTGTCAATCAGTTGCACCTCATGGTGATAGTATTCCTCATCGTCGTCAAACTTGAAATCAAGTATTCCGACCGTATAGACAGCGGAAAGCTTGTAGTCCCACAACCCCTTCTTGCCTTGTTGGCGTATGGGGAAGGAAGAGTAGTAGACACACCTGTCCTTGAAGAACGCCTGCGCAGCCCTCTGCATTTCAACAATGACATAGCTGCCGTCGTCGCAATGGCAGTAAACGTCGAACACAGATTTCCTTTCCGACTCCGTGTCGCCAAGTTGTGCGGCATTGAGGTAAGTGATGTCATTGATTTTCTGCTCCATGGGCAACAGAGCGTTGAGGAATTCCAAAAGGTATTCCTTGTTGCATTCTGTGCCGAACAGCAGTTTGAATCCAAAGTCTGTATATGGATTGATGTATCTTGCCTCTTCTTCAAATGGTACCATAAGTGTCTGTGAATTAAACGTGTGAGAATGAATTTTGTGACAAAGATACGCTTTTTATTTCATTGTGCAAAGAAATGAATGTATTATTTTAGCAGAAAATGAAAAGATATATCTGTTATACATTATTTTCAGAAAATAATTGTACCTTTGTAACCGAAACCTAATACTACAACAGAATTTCGTTTGGCAACAAATGTACAACTTAGTAAGATTGTACAATAGTACGAAAATAAATACTTATATGAAAACATTCTTTTTTATATTGTTTTTGGTAATTATGCCTTATGCATCTTTCTCTCAAAGTCTGAGTTTCAGTTATGACAATGCAGGGAATCGTGTAAAAAGGGAGATAACAATGGCTGCGAAAGCATTGCCAAAGAAATCAGATACGACATACTATTCTGAAATGCTTTCAGAGAAGTACATCCGTATTTATCCGAATCCAACAAAAATGTATCTATATGATTACTTTATTCAAAATTGGACATTGCCCCCTGGCAACAAAGTATTTAGATAGTTAATAATTTAATCACACCAATGTTATGAAAGTTGATTTTTTTTTATCTTATTATTGGAAGGGGTTGGACGAAACTTTGAAAAAAAGTGATATAAGTGAAATTGAAAAACTCATGAAAGACTTTTTTGCGGATAAGACTTATTCCGAGAAAGTTGATACTTATAGTATTTCGCTGGTTTGCGTTATTTTTGATCCGGAATTTGATCGTATTTCACGTCCATACTATATTAGTGACAAAGTTCTCAATCCACCTAAAGGGTTGGAACTCTTAAGTCCTGTAAGGGTTGTCAAAGAATTTTGTTGTGAAATTCTTTTGGAGTTCACAGCATTTGCCTACACCTCCAAGGAAGAAGGCTACAACATTATAGCGCATACAGTCATGGAATTCCTTGAGAATCTGAAATATCCAGTTGCTATCCGCAAGAGTTTCGACAAAGAGCGTTTCAACAATGACATGCGTGAGTTCTTCCGCAGTATAGGGTGTGATGTTTGAAATGTCGTGACAGGGCAGTAAGGTGGCAATTCTCATTGCCGCATTACAGCCCCATTGCGCTATGTTGATAAGGATGTCGAGTCTTTTCTTGGTGTTTTAGCTATTATTGCCGGAGTTTACCTTGGTGGTGTTGCATCCAACCATGGTGAGCTGAATCCTTTTGCATGGAACTACAGTTCTCCTACGACTTACCTTGGCATGGCTTTCGGAGGACTGGCCGGAGGAGCATTGGCGAGCGGCGGGTTTGCGCTTGCCGGAACGGTTGCAACTCCTTATGTGTCTGCCGGTGTTACTGTTGCCGGAGCAGGACTTGGAGCCGGAGTGGGGACAGGTTGGAAGTATGATTTCCATTGGAGCACAGCCGCCGGCGGAGGTGGCGGCATACGAAACTATTCCACCGACCCAACGCCTGCAGTCGATGAGGCGATAGAGAATGCTTCATGGAACTTCCGTTCGTTCCAATATGCTACCACGGTTTCCATGGGATTGGTTGCTGATGATGTTACCGGATTATGGGTTGCTGACAATGTCCTTATAGCTGTTGCTTACGGTGTTGCGACCGCCGGTTTCATGTATGACAATGCGCAGCTGATAATGAAAAGGGATAAGGAAATAGAGGGTATAAGGAATCGTATATTCAAGCCTAATCAAGGCTTTACCTATGCCCTTGTGGCGACAAAAGATGGATATTATACAGATGTGCGAAAAGGAAGAACATATCTGCATACGGGTGATGTGTGGAAATATGGTGAGACAACAAATTATAAAAATAGGTATAATAATGAAATGTATAGGAATAACAATTTACACATGCTTGAATTGTTTCGTGGAAATCAAATGACTATTAAGATAATGGAAAAATACTTTATTTATGGATATGTTCTTGTTAACAGAGAATTACCACCAGGAAATAGAATATTTAGATAATACATTATTCAAAAACAGATATTATCATGGAAATGAAATTAAGTATGTTTTATGTTTCTTTAGTTTTAGGTAGAACAGGTAAAGTGGCAGAAATAGAGGAAATTGGAAAATTAATGTTGGAGTATTTTAAAGACAAGTCTTATTCGGAAGATGTAGAGATATATGAAATTGATTTAACCTGTATAGGTGATGAATGGGATAAAAAGATGGTTGCTCGCCCCAAATATTATCGTGATAAAACGATTACTCCTCCTAAGGGAATGGAATATTTTGATTCGATTCGTATTGTAAGAAAATACATTTGTGGCATAGCTTTGGACAAATCATTTGCCTACACCTCCAAGGAGGAAGGTTACAACATCATAGCACATACAGTCATGGACTTCTTGGAACAGCTGAAATATCCAATCGCTATCCGCAAGAGTTTCGACAAAGAGCGTTTCAACAATGACATGCGTGAGTTCTTCCGCAGTATAGGGTGTGATGTTTGAAATGTCGTGACAGGGCAGTAAGGTGGCAATTCTCATTGCCGCATTACAGCCCCATTGCGCTATGTTGATAAGGATGGCGAGTCTTTTCTTGGTGTTTTGGCTATTATTGCCGGAGTTTACCTTGGTGGTGTTGCATCCAACCATGGCGAGCTGAATCCTTTTGCATGGAACTACCGTTCTCCTACTACTTACCTTGGCATGGCTTTTGGCGGACTGACCGGAGGCGCATTGGCAAGTGGTGGGTTTGCGCTTGCCGGAACCGTTGCGACTCCTTATGTGTCTGCCGGTGTTACTGTTGCCGGAGCAGGACTTGGAGCCGGAGTGGGGACAGGCTGGAAGTATGATTTCCATTGGAGCACAGCCGCCGGCGGAGGTGGCGGCATACGAAACTATTCCACCGACCCAACGCCTGCGGTCGAAGAAGCGATAGAGAATGCTTCATGGAACTTCCGTTCGTTCCAATATGCCACCACGGTTTCCATGGGATTGGTAGCCGATGATTTAACGGGAATCGGAATTGGAGACAATGTCCTTATACCTGCCGCTTATGGTGTTGCTGCATTCGGTTTCATGTATGACAATAGGGAATTGGTAATGAAAAGAGATAGAGAAATAGCCGGCATAATGCGTAGAGTGTTCAAAAATAATCAGGAAGGTATAACCTATGCCCTTGTTGCAACTAAAGATGGATATTATGCAGATGTGCGAAAAGGGAAAACCTATCTGCATACGGGTGATGTGTGGAAATATGGGGAAACTATTAATGGAGGAAAAAGGTATTCTAAGAATGAGATTGATAATAGATTGATTATGAAGCCTCTATACTGGGGTAATCAAATGGAAATAAAGATTAAAGAAAAAATGTACATATACCAATATGTTATAGATAATGGGCATTTGCCTCCAGGAAATAAAATTTTTAGATAAAAATATGAAAATAGAGTTATTTATAAATCCAACATCTTTAGATGTGAAAGAATCATCAAAATTTGCAGAGATTAATGAATTGAACGAGCTGATGACAAAACATTTTATTGAATTGTCTTATTCAAAAGCTGTTGAAAACTATTCCATCGGCATGATATGTGTAAGGAATGAATTCTTATTCTTCTTCACACCTCACAAACCAAAGTATTATAAAGAAAAAATCTTTAGTGAAAAAGAAACAATTGTTGTGACAGATGAACCTTTACGGTGGTATAAGCAGCTGAACTGTGAACTGATTTTGGATTTTAATGAATTTTGTAATTCATCCAAACAAGAAGGCTACAATATTATTGCACATACTGTCATGGACTTCTTGGAACAGCTGAAATATCCAGTTGCTATCCGCAAGAGTTTCGACAAAGAGCGTTTCAACAATGATATGCGTGAGTTTTTCCGCAGCATAGGGTGTGATGTGTGAACTTTGTTGTGTGTTTTTATAATTTCAACTGTTATTTAAATTTAAAAAACATGCTTTCGCGTGTACATGTATGCGCGTATGTATTTAAAAAGTTGTACCTTTGCAGTCCGATTATGCCTGGAGGTTTTCTTAGAGCCTCCATGTGTCGTAGTGTTAATAGTCATGCATTTGGCCGTGCATGGCGGTTAGGGAATCTCGGCACAGAAGAAAGTTTTTTAGTAGTAATATTTTAATCAAAGAAATGAACACTTTAAGTTACAAGACTATTTCCGTAAACAAGGAGACAGCAAAGAAGGAGTGGGTTGTGGTTGACGCAACAGACCAGGTGGTTGGTCGCCTCGCTTCTAAGGTAGCTAAGCTCATCCGCGGTAAGTACAAGCCAACTTTCACCCCTCACGTAGATTGTGGTGACAATGTAATCATCATCAACGCCGCTAAGGTCGTTTTCACCGGCAAGAAGGAGACTGACAAGGTCTACACTCGTTACACAGGCTATCCTGGAGGTCAGCGTTTCACTACTCCTGCACAGCTCCGTACAAAGAAGGACGGTGTGGACAAGATGCTCCGTCATGCAGTGAAGGGCATGCTCCCAAAAGGCCCGCTCGGCCGTCATCTCTTGAACAACCTCTACATCTATGAGGGAACAGAGCACCAGCAGCAGGCTCAGCAGCCAAAGGCTATTGATATTAACCAGTACAAATAATTAGCAGGTAAAGATGGAACAGATTAATGCACTCGGTCGCCGTAAGAGCTCTGTAGCTCGTGTGTATCTCACAGAAGGTACAGGCAAGATCACAATCAACAAGAAGGATTTGACACAGTACTTCCCATCAGCTATCCTCCAGTACGTGGTTAAGCAGCCACTGCAGCTCCTTGAGGTGGCAGAGAAGTATGACATTAAGGCTAACCTTGACGGTGGCGGCTTCACAGGCCAGAGCCAGGCTCTCCGCCTTGCTATCGCACGCGCACTCGTTAAGATTAACGCTGACGACAAGAAGGCTCTCCGCGCAGCAGGCTTCATCACACGTGACGCTCGTTCTGTTGAGCGTAAGAAGCCGGGTCAGCCAAAGGCACGCCGTCGCTTCCAGTTCTCTAAGCGTTAAATTGGGATTGCCCATATTGTTATATATAATAGTAAAGGCTTCGCAAAAGAGAACAGCAGTTTAGTATCTAAACCGGTGAGACCCGCAAGGCTACTCGTCGGCTGATTCTAACCAAAGAATTAAAAAAGAACGTAAACAAACAAAGAAAAATGGCAAGAACAAATTTTGACCAGTTACTCCAGGCAGGCTGTCATTTCGGACACCTCCGCCGCAAGTGGAATCCGGCTATGGCTCCTTACATCTTCATGGAGCGCAATGGCATTCACATCATAGATTTGCACAAGACTGTTGCAATGACAGACACTGCTGCAGAGGCTCTCAAGCAAATCGCAAAGTCAGGAAAGAAAATCCTGTTCGTCGCTACTAAAAAACAGGCTAAGGACATTGTTGCCGAGAAGGCTGCAAGCGTAAACATGCCATACGTTAACGAGCGTTGGGCCGGTGGTATGCTCACCAACTTCCCTACCATACGTAAGGCTATCAAGAAAATGACGAACATCGACAAGATGATGGCTGACGGCACATTCTCAAACCTCTCTAAGCGTGAGCTCCTCCAGATTTCACGCCAGCGTGCTAAGCTTGAGAAGAACCTCGGCTCTATCGCTGACCTGACACGTCTCCCTTCTGCACTCTTCGTTATCGACGTTGCCAAGGAGCATATCGCTATCGCTGAGGCACAGCGTTTGGGAATCCCTGTATTCGCTATCTGCGATACAAACTCTGACCCTAATAAGGTTAATTTCCCAATCCCTGCAAACGACGACGCTAAGGACTCTATCAACGCTATCCTCGGTGCTTGCTGCCAGGCAATCGCAGAGGGTCTTGAGGAGCGCAAGGCTGAGAAGGCTGACGAGAAAGCTGCTGCTGAGCAGGCAGAGGAAGCTGCTGAGGGCAAGAAGCGCGCAGGTCGTGCACGCAAGGCTGAGGCAGAAGCTGCTGCAGAGTAATATTATTTCAAAAGAACACAGATGTAAAGATGCAAAACCGCTTTGCATCTTTACATCTTATTAACCCTTTAAATACAAGAAATACAATGGCTGTATCAATGGAAGACATCAAGAAGCTCCGCACCATGACAGGTGCCGGTCTTGCTGATGTTAAGAAGGCTCTCACAGAGGCTGAGGGCGATATGGACAAGGCTAAGGATATCCTCCGCCAGAAGGGTCAGGCTATCGCTGCAAAGCGTGCTGACCGTGAGACATCTAACGGTTGTGTACTCGCAAAAGTAGGTGAGGGCTTCGCTGCTATCATCGCTTTGAAGTGTGAGACAGACTTCGTTGCAAATGGCGCAGACTATATCAAACTGACACAGGACATCCTCGATGCTGCTGTTGCAGCAAAGGCAAAGTCTGTTGAGGAAGTGTCTGAACTCGTTCTTGCTAACGGACAGAAGGTTGCTGATGCTGTAGTTGAGCGCTCTGGCGTTACAGGCGAGAAGATGGAACTCGACGGATACATGTTCCTTGAGGGTGACAACATCGACGCTTACAACCACATGAACCGCAACGGTCTCTGTACACTCGTGCAGACCAACAAGCCGGCTGCTGAGCCGGCTCACGCTGTTGCAATGCAGGTTGCAGCTATGAACCCTGTTGCTCTTGATGAGAAGTCTGTACCACAGGCTACTATCGACGAAGAGTACAATGTTGCTGTAGAGAAGTCTAAGCAGGAGCAGGTTCAGAAGGCTGTTGAGAACGCACTGAAGAAAGCAGGTATCAATCCTGCACACGTTGACTCTGAGGATCACATGGAGTCAAACATGGGCAAAGGCTGGATTACTGCTGAGGATGTTGCCAAAGCAAAGGAAATAATCGCTACAGTTTCTGCAGAGAAGGCAGCAAGCCTCAACATGCAGATGATTGAGAACATCGCAAAGGGTCGTGTCAACAAGTTCTTCAAGGAGTGCTGTCTCCTCAACCAGGAGTTCATCCAGGACTCTAAGCAGACAGTGGCACAGTACCTCCAGGCTGCAGACAAGGATCTTACTGTGGTCGCTTTCAAGCGTTTCACTCTTCAGGCAGACTAATAAGTCCTTGAGGATTCCAATAGATACTGCCTTTGTGGGCAGGGCTGCGGAATCTGTTTTGTTGAGTTTTTAAGGGTTGGAATCCTTTGGTTTCCACCTTGTTGAAACAACATATCCGCGTCAGTGCCATACTCGGTACTGGCGCTTTTTTCATTGTTATGAAGATATTTGCAGTGGGCATGAACTATGCCCTACACAATAAAGAGATAAAAACTGCGTTATTACAACAGAGTGCGAGTGATTCCGCAGAGCGCAATCCTGTCATTTTCACCAAGGCAGACTCAGCTCTGTTGAAGGATGGCAAGCCGTTTTTCCTTCCGGAGTTCATGGGGCAGGTGGACTATGAGACAGAACTTGTGGTGCGTATCTGCCGCCTTGGGAAGAGCATTCCGGAGCGTTTCGCCCACCGTTACTACGATGCTGTGACGGTAGGCATAGATTTCACTGCACGTGAGTTGCAGAAAAAACTGCGTGATGAGGGACAGCCGTGGGAGATATGCAAAGGCTTTGACGGCTCGGCTGTTATCGGAGAATTTGTAGAGAAAGAAAAGTTTCTTGACATTCAGGGCATACATTTCAACCTTGACATTGACGGCAGCACAGTGCAGGAAGGATGCTCTTCGGAGATGATTCATACTGTTGACCATCTGATAGCGTACATCTCGCAGTACTTTACATTGAAGACAGGCGACCTTCTTTATACTGGCACTCCGGCAGGTGTTGGACCTGTGAGCATAGGCAACCACCTTGAAGGCTATATAGAAGGGCGCAAAGTCCTTGATTTCCACGTGAAATAAAAATTACAGAATTATGAAAGTGGCACGCTACATATTGATTATATTGTTTGTTCTGACAGCGGAAGCAGTCGGAGCACAGCGATTCTTTAACCTTACGGCAGAGGATGTCAATGTTGATTCCATACTTCCGAAGGTCAACCACAGTATGCCGTTGCCGCTTGACTATGAGGATTCTGTATATGTCTGTGAGATTCTTTATCCGGAATTTTTGGAGATGTCACAGAAGGATATAGACAGTTACAGCCGTCTGTCAGGAGAAATCCCACCTTCGCTTCCTGAGGTGGAGCAAACCGTCATTGTCAACAAGAAGCGCCCTTATATGCTTTTCTCACTGACGCCGGTGGTCTTCCATAACGGGAAATACCGTTTCCTTGTCAGTTTTATGCTGAAGGTTGAAACTTTCCCGAAAGCAGATTCAGGCAAGGCAAAGAGCAATATGCGCCAGCGTTCCTCGTCTGTAGAACTTGATGCGATAGGACGCTATGCCACCCATTCTGTGCTGAAGGAAGGAACATGGGCAAAGATTGCAGTACCGTCAACAGGGTTCTACCAACTCACCGATAATGTTGTGAAACGGGCAGGGTTCACCGATATAAACAAGGTGAAGATTTACGGCTATGGCGGAAATCTTGTGCCTGAGGTGCTTTCGCCGGACTATATCACGAAAACGGATGATTTGCAGGAAGTTCCTTCATGCATTGTCAATGGTAGACGCTTGTTTTTTGCCAAGGGGCCGGTGTCATGGGACAGCACAACATCCAATGTCAGAACTCGAAATCCGTATTCCTCAAAAGGCTATTATTTCATCACCCAGACAGATGAAGAGCCACTGTTGGTTAGTGATGCAGAGCTGTTGGAAGCCAATTATCCTATTGCCGACGACTATCACAGTCTTTATGAGGTCGATGAATATGCGTGGTATGAAGGGGGGAGGAACCTTGTTGAAGCTGCACAAATAGCTCTTGGCAGTAGCAAGACATATTATTTGGACACACTGGGAGACGACACTTCCGGAGTGCTGACTGCTTGTGTCACGGCAGGGACAAACAGCACATTCCGCCTGACGGTCAACGGCAAAGAATATCAGGAGACAACAATCTCCCTGTCACAGTATGACAAGGCGATGTTCACCACAGTGACATACAATGTGAATACACATCCTACTGACACCGTAACGCTGACATGCCTTTCCGGAGGACCGTTGCGTCTTGACTATCTCTCCCTCCGCACATCAACTCCGCGCCCTGCTCCGGACTTGCAGAACGGGACATTCCCTTCGGCAGAGTATGTCTATCGTATCATGAACCAGGATCATCATGGCGACTCAATAGTCGATATGACAATAATCATACCGACATCCCAAACCTTGCTGGCTCAGGCAACACGCATTAAAGAGCATCACGAAAAGCATGACGGACTATCTGTCCGCATTGTTCCTGCTGACGAACTGTACAATGAGTTCTCAAGCGGAACGCCTGATGTCTCAGCATACCGCCGTTACATGAAGATGCTCTATGACCGTGGCGATGAGGAGAAATCTCCGAAATACCTTCTCCTTTTCGGTGACAGCAAGTGGGACAACCGCCTTCTCTCATCAGGATGTAGAGGCATAAATGCTGACAATCTGCTGCTTTGCTATGAGAGTGAGAACTCATACAATGCAGAAAACTGTCTCGTTTCCGATGATTTCATCGCCATGCTTGATGATAATGAATATATCGGAAATGGCTATAATAACTATACCGGAACTCCTGACATTGCGATAGGAAGATTCCCGGTAACGACACCCGGTGAAGCGAAAATCCTTGTCGATAAGACAATCTCCTATGCCGAAAACAAAAATGTCGGCGACTGGCAGAACATCATGATGTTCCTTGGGGATGACGGAGACAACAATCTGCACATGACTGACATTAACTCCGTAGCTGACAGTATCATCAAGGATTTTCCGGGCTACAATGTCAAAAAGGTGTATTGGGACGCTTATAAACGCACAATGTCATCCACAGGAAACCGCTATCCTGAGGTAGAGAACATCATAAAGACACAGCAGAAGAACGGTGCACTGATTATGGATTATGTAGGTCACGGCGCACCGGAGTCCATCTCCCATGAGTATGTGCTGCGCCTTACAGACTTTGCGGACTTCCGTAACACAAACCTTCCTTTATGGATAACAGCCTCATGTGATGTCGGACCGTTTGACGGAAATACCTCCACGATAGGCGAGACGGTAATCCTGAATGAGAAAGGTGGTGGCGTTGCGTTTTTCGGCACAACGCGCACAGTGCTGGCTTTCTACAACAAATACATGAACGATGAATTCCTGAAAGCCCTGCTTACCGTAAAGAACGGTAAGCGCACAACCTTGGGCGAGGCTAACATGATTGCAAAAACGCAGCTCGCAACATTAGGTCTTGACAGGACGAAGAACAAGCACCATTATTCATTGCTTGGCGACCCTGCACTCGCTCTTAACGTGCCATTATACAAATGTGTTGTTGACAGCATCAACAACGCTGACCTTGCACGTGGTGAAATGCCGACAATCCGCGCCAATGGCAAAGTGCGTGTCGTGGGACATATCTCAAAAGACGGAGAAGCCGTGGACGATTTTGACGGACGAATCTCTGTGATGATACGCGACAATGCCGAACAGCTTACAACGTTGGGGAACTCAGACGACTCGCCATTCAAATACACTGACCGCACGAAAGTCCTCTATTCCGGAACCGACAGTGTGCGAAAAGGAAAGTTTGTGGTCAATTTCGCTGTTTCAAAGGACATAAACTACTCTGACAAAAACGGTCTTGTGACAATGTTCGCCTACAACAGTGATGCGTCAAAGGTTGCCAATGGAGAGACAGACAGGTTCCTTGTCGGAGGCACAGAAGAGGTGTTCAATGACTCCATAGGTCCTTCCCTGTACTGCTACCTTAACTCTCCGATGTTTGTCAATGGCGGAAATGTCAACTCCACTCCGTACTTTGTTGCAGAGATTAGGGACAACAACGGCATCAACGCCTCAGGTGCCGGTATCGGTCATGACATGCAGCTGACCATAGACAATGACGCCGCAATGACCTACAACCTCAATGACAGTTTCCTGTATGATTTCGGAACATACACTTCCGGTGCAGTGCATTTCAGCATACCGGAGTTGAGTGAGGGGCGCCATACTCTCCGTTTCCGTGCTTGGGACATATTGAACAATCCGTCCACGACAACCTTGTCGTTCAATGTCGTGAGAGGACTTGACCCGAACTATCTTGATGTCACAACCACAAAGAACCCTGTCCGCGAACTGACCACGTTCATTGTCTCTCACGACCGTGCAGGCTCTCCTGTCGACATAGACATCGAAATCTTTGACATGAGCGGGCGTCTGCTGCACAGAATCTCAGAAACAGCCGGCTCAGACATAGCTGCCTCACGCCTGGATTGGGACGGCTGCACCTCCGATGGCTGTCGTCTGGCTACAGGAGTCTATCTCTATCGTGCCCGACTCTCCAGCGACGGCGGTTCAAGAACAACAAAGGCGAAGAAGATTGTCATACTTGACGACTGATGCCTTCCGCACAAAGCCCTCTGCATGAAGCATGCATGTTTTCGTGTGACAGTGCCATAACAATGCGAGGATAAATACCTTTAACAAGCAAACAAAACACTATACAATAATGACAAAGAAAACAGTCACGTTACTACTGCTTTTCCTTGCGGTTCTGACAGCCTCTGCTCAAGATGAAAAGCGTAACATGTTTAACCCTATCCATACAGCCCTTGTCTCCCAGACCATTGCGCCTGACGCCCGTGGTGGCGGTTTGGGTGATGTCGGAGCGGCAACAGACCCGGATGTGGCCTCACAGTACTGGAACCCGGCAAAATATCCGTTCTGCATCTCAAGGGCAGGAGTCTCCCTGAACTATACTCCATGGTTGCGCCAGCTTGTGGGAGATATGGATATCGCTTACCTTGCAGGTTACTACCGTATAGGCGACTATTCCGCCATCTCTGGCTCTATCCGCTATTTCTCGCTTGGTGAGGTTTTTTTCAGCGATACTGACGAAGGCATGTCCATAAAGCCTTACGAGATGTCTCTCGATGTGGCATACTCCATGATGCTCAGTGAGAAATTCTCCCTTGCAGCTGCCGTCCGCTACCTCCGTTCCGACATGTCTTACAGCCAGACAGAGGAGACATCTGCCTCAGGAGCATTCGGTGCAGACATCGCCTGCTACTATCAGGATTACATCAATCTTGGAAGCCGTGAGTGCCAGCTCGGCCTTGGTCTGAACGTCTCCAATATCGGTTCAAAAATCACTTTCGGAGGCTCTACACGCTCGGAATTCATCCCTACAAACCTCCGACTCGGTGCTTCCTTGATGATACCTATCAATGAGTACAACCGTTTCACCATCGCCGCCGATGCCAACAAACTGCTTGTGCCGTCTTATCCGTCAATGGCGAAATACGAGGAGGCAAAAGCCAATGGCGAGACAACGGCGGCGACGCTTGACGAATATGCCGATGAGGTGTATTACGACATAGGTTCAATCTCCGGAATGTTCAAGAGTTTCTCCGACGCTCCCGGCGGTTTCAAGGAGGAACTTGATGAGATTCAGTGGAGTATCGGTGCGGAATATGTCTACAATGACAAGTTTTCTCTCCGTGCAGGCTACCACCATGAGGCAGAAAGCAAAGGCAACAGAAAGTACTATACTGTCGGTGCGGGCTTCAGAATGAATGTCTTCTCGCTCGATGTGGGCTATGTCGTCTCCAAGGCGAATAGCAGTCCGCTTGACCAGACATTGCGCTTCTCACTTGCATTCGACATGGACGGAATAAAGGATTTGTTTGGCAGACGCTAATGTTTCTGCCGAACAAATCCTTTTTTATTTGCACTTCTCAGGAAAATATGCTAACTTTGTAGCATTCATTTCTGTAAAAAGGAAAAAACCACAACCACTAACCTATTAATAACAATATAATGAACATCCGTATAGGAATGGGCTTTGATGTCCATAAACTTGTTGAAGACCGCGACCTTTGGCTTGGCGGAATAAAGATAGAACACACCCTCGGACTCCTCGGCCATAGCGATGCCGATGTGCTTATCCATGCCATTTGCGACGCCATGCTCGGTGCCGCAAATATGCGTGATATAGGTTTCCATTTTCCGGATACGGCAGCGGAGACCGACGGCATAGATTCCAAAATCCTTCTGCGTAAGACCCGTGACCTCATAGCGCAGAAAGGTTACCGTCTCGGCAACATCGATGCCACCGTCTGTGCCGAGCGTCCGAAAATCAATCCCCATGTCCCGGCGATGAAGAAATGCCTTGCCGAAGTCCTTGAATGTGACGAAGAGGACATCTCCATAAAGGCAACCACCACCGAAAAACTCGGTTTCACCGGCAGGGAAGAGGGCATCTCCGCCTATGCCGTGGTGCTTATCGAGAAGGATTAAGTGGATTGTAACGACAATAATGACAGTACTGGCAGTTATGTCAATATAGACAATCCTGACATGGTTGACAATACTGTCAGGATTGATATGACCGAAACAATTTATCAAACTACCAACATAACCTTATCAAATGCGACTGACAAAATTTCTACCATTACTCCTCGCAATCTTATCCTCGTTACCCGGTACAGCCCAGAAGGCTGTTTACGAGGATAACCACGTGCTGCAAATCAACCGCGAACCTGCACGTGCAGGATTCATTCCCTACCATTCCACGCCCGGCGACCGCCGGATGACACTCAACGGACAGTGGGATTTCCGCTGGGCACCTGTCCCTGAAAAGATTGAGCAGGCACAGTGGGGCACAATCGCCGTGCCTGCCATTTGGGAAGTCTCCGGCTACGGCACACCGGTTTACTCCTCTTCCGGCTACACCTTCAAGGTCAATCCGCCTTTCGTCATGGACGAGCCGAAGCAGGCCTACACAGCATTCACCGAGCGCAACCCTACGGGACAGTACCGCCGCAAGTTCACCGTCCCTGCCGAATGGCTGTCGGACGGCGGACATACATACATCCGTTTTGACGGCGTGATGTCAGCGTTCTATGTCTCCGTCAACGGAAATAGGGTAGGCTATTCGCAGGATTCATGCTCTCCGGCAGAGTTTGACATCACCTCGTTCCTGAATAAAGGCGCAAAGGAGAACGACATTGAACTCACGGTCTATAAGTACAGTGACGGCTCATACCTCGAAGATCAGGACGCATGGCGTTTCGCCGGAGTCCACAGAAGTGTCACACTGTTCCACACACCGGCACTCCGTCTGCGTGATTTTGCCGTGCGCACCGTTGCTGCGGACGACACATACCGTAATTTCCACCTTCAGATTAACCCAAAGCTACAGTCCCTTGACGGCAACGATGCCAAAGGATACTCCATTGTGGCGACACTCTTCGATGCCGATGGCAAGGAAGTTGTGGCGATGAAAACCGACGCCGAGCCGGTTCTTAACCTTAACCATAAGGGCGCGGTCATGAACGAATGGTATCCGCAGCGTGGCAGAATGAAGTTTGCGCGCCTTGACACACTCGTGAAGAATGTGCACCCATGGACAGCGGAGACACCTTATCTATATACACTGAAGATACAGTTGATGTCACCTGACGCGTCACAACCGACAGAGTGCGTCACTCAGAAAATAGGTTTCCGACAGCTCGCAATCCGTCAGGGCATGTTCCTCGTCAACGGCAAGCAGGTGCGTTTCCGTGGCGTCAACCGTCTGGAGCACGACCCTTTCAAGGCGCGTGTGATGACCGAAGAGCGCATGTTGCAGGACATCCGCCTCATGAAGCAGGCGAACATCAACGCCGTGCGCACATCCCACTATCCGAGCACACCGCGCTGGTATGAACTTTGCGACTCCCTCGGGCTCTATGTCCTTGACGAGGCGAATGCCGAAAACCACGGCGTGCGTGGTGAGCTCACCTCCACACCGGACTGGAACGACGCAATGATGGACCGCATGATCCGCGTTGCGGAGCGTGACAAGAACCACGCTTCCGTAGTGTTCTGGAGTCTCGGCAACGAGAGTGGCTATGGCGCAAACCACAGTGCCATGGCGGGATGGCTCCATGAGTTCGACCCCACACGCTTCGTCCACTACGAGGGAGCGCAGGGAAGTGTCGGCGGCACAGAGGAGATAGCCGACCCTGAGTGTGTCGATGTCATCTCGCGCTTCTATCCGCGTGTGATGCAGGAGTATCTCAATCCGGGAGTGCCGGAGGGAAGTGACAAGGAACGTGCAGAGAATGCGCGCTGGGAATTCCTGCTTGGCATAGCGCAGCGCAAGTGGCACATCAACACCGTCAATGGTCCAATCCTCGACCAACGCCCTGTCCTCACATCTGAATACGCCCACTGCATGGGCAACGCACTCGGCAATTTCCAGGAATACTGGGACGAGATTTATTCCAATCCGCGTATGCTTGGCGGCTTCATTTGGGACTGGGTTGACCAGGGAATCATTGTCCCTGCGGAAGGTACTGTGGCAAAAGCGACAGGCAAACAGCCTTCCGGCGACCGCCGTTGGGTGGCTTATGGCGGAGATTTCGGCGACAAGCCTAATCTTAAGGCGTTCTGTCTTAACGGTGTTGTCAAGTGCGACCGCGAACTGACAGCCAAGTATTACGAGGTTCAGCATGTCTATTCTCCGGTGCAGTTCAGCAAGCATGGCGATGCAATCTATGTCATAAACCGCAACCACCACATAACCCTTGACAGCTACAAGGTCAGCGGACAAGCCATTGTCAACGGCAAAACAAGGAAACCGTTTGACATCCTTCTGCCTGAAGTGCAGCCGGGCGACAGTGCCCTTCTGACGATAAAAGGCTTGCCAACAAAGGCGGAAGCCGGTGCGCAGACACTCCTTAACCTCACCGTAATGCGTGACGGCATGAAGGTTTCCGACGAACAGTTCTGCCTCTCAGGTGATGTTCTGGACTTCGCAAAGGCACAGCCGATGCAGAAAGCCGGCAAATCGGGCATGGACGCCAAGGCACTGCGTGCGGCGGTTTCCGCATCATTGTTCCGCGCTCCGACAGACAATGACAAGTCTTTCGGCAACTGGCTTGCCAAGGACTGGAAGAAAAACCGTCTCGACTCGCCTGAAGTGAGCGTTCTGGAGGAGAAACTCAATGGCGACGGCAGTGTAATCAGGGTAGAGGAATACAAGTACGTTGCGGGCAGCATAGTTGTCACAACGACATTCAGCAATGCCGCTGACGGCAACAGCAAGACAAGTTCTCCACTTGACATCGTACAGGAATACGAGTTCCGTGGTGAGCTTCCCGAGCTTCCCCGCCTCGGTCTGCAGCTCCGCCTGCCAAAGGATTACGAACAACTGGTATATTACGGTCGCGGCCCGTGGGACACATATCCTGACCGCTGGCGTTCCTGCCACATTGGTTTGTGGCGTTCAAAGGTGACGGATGAGTACGCCCATTACCCTGTGCCGCAGGATTGTGGCAACCACCGCGAGACCTCCTACGTGGAACTCGCCACCGCTTCCGGCAGGAAAGTGCGTGTGACAGCCGTCGATGCGCCGTTCTCTTTCTCCGCCCTCCACTATACTCCGCAGGACATAGCCTCCGTGCGCCACGACCATGAGCTGAAGGAAGGCGACTACACCATCCTCACCATCGACTGCGCCGTGCTTGGCATCGGCAACAGTTCCTGTGGTCCCGGTGTGCTGAAGAAATACAGTATCGACAAGAACAAGAAACATCGCCTGCATATCCGCGTGGCATATTGATGCGTCATGGCTGTTAATAAGAAATCATTGTTGTAATACATTGTAAATCAATTTAATACAAATTGTAATTTAAAAGGTTACCTTTCGCACTGTGAAAGGTAACCTTTTGTCGTATAAAGTGTTATCTTTTACCATGCAAACCGTTACCTTTCTTTTCTTAGAGCGATTTCTATTCTTGGAGAAACATGCCTCAAAGAAGGTATACATCACGCCGTGTATATGTAAAAATATCGTTAAAATCGGAGTTTTACTATCATAATGTGTATTTTTATGCGAAAAATCATTACCTTTGCATGTGGGATAAGAATTTGCCCGCCATACATAAATGACAATGCGAACTAAACACAGACTTTATACCCTCGTTGTGGCTTTTATGGTAGCTGCCACACTGTCTTCATGCGTCAGCCCCGGAGAAAGGAAGCGTATGAGCGAGTTGCTCACAAAAGCAGAGAAGATGAACTCTGACTATGTCTCAATGAAAAACGCTGTTTTTATGGATTCTGTCCTCCGCTTCTATGACTCCCACGGCACGGAAGAGGAACGCATCCGCGCAAACTACATGCAGGGCTGTGTCTACCGCGACAAGGGCAACAGTCCTACGGCATTGGAATACTACATGAAAGCCGTAAACCTTGCCGACACCACCTCCAACAACTGCAACTATGAACTGTTGGGAAGAATCTATGCCCAAATGGCGGAACTGTTCCATAAGCAACGCTATCCAAAGAAAGAATTGGAAATGTGGAATAATGCTATTACCATGGCGAGGAATGCCAAAGATACACTTATGGCAGTGCACTGTCTGGGAAGAATTGCTAGTACGTATAGACTGGCAGGCAATAAAGAAAAATCTGCAGATATTTCCAAAAAGACATACAAAGCATTCAAAGCACTTGGTGAGGATGCCTTGGCTGCATCAGAATTGGCTACCACAATATCTTATAATTTGGAACGAAATGCCTTGGACGAGTCAAAATGTGAGATTGACGAATATGTTTCAAAATCAGGTTTGGTGGACAAGAATGGTAATATGAAAAAAGGATGCGAGCTCTTTTACTATTGTTTAGGAGAATATTATCATAAATCTTGTAACATAGACTCTGCCCTTTATTATTATAGGAAACTTGTCTCCTATGATAAGGAAATAATGAACCTCGAGAATGGTTATAAAGGTTTGATGGAGGTCTATATGGACTTGCATCAGGCTGACTCTGTCGTGAAATACGCAAGACTTTACGCTGATGCCAATGACACGGCAAACATAAGGAACTCTGCAAAGGAAGTGGGCAGGACACAATCCCTTTACGACTATTCTTCTCACCAGCAGGAGGCTTTGAAAAAATCCAAGGAAGTACAAAATCTATGGCGCATATTGTTCTTTTGCTTTGTGGCATCAGTATTAGTTCTTGGCACAATTTACACCTTTTATATAAAGTACCGAAAAAAGGTACTTGCAGAAAAAAGAGAACTTAACAGCAAATACGCCTTGGCATTGCATGATTACAATGAGGCTTTGGCTGAATATAAAAAATACAAGGAGAATGGAGCTTCCTATGAGGCTTCATTATTGGAGAAAATTGGTGAGTTGGAGAAAGACCTTTCTATGTACCGTGATAATTTGGATGTCGACAGGCTTGCCTGGGAACAAAACCTTCAAAAGCATCAAATTGTCACTATCATGCACAGCCATGCTTCCAAATTGACGCAGCCAACCACAGCGGAATGGTCTGCACTGATAGATGTTGTTGGCAATCATCTTCCGGATTTCCTTGTTTCACTTGAAGCAACCTCAGTGCATTTAACTGATGACGAACTAAGAGTTTGCGTTCTGACACGCATAGGTTTTGTTCCTTCGGAGATAGCTGTGCTGATGGATATGACGAAGCAGAATGTCACAAATCTGCGTAGTCGTTTGAACAAGAAAATCTTTAATGAAGCGGGAGCAAGGACTTTCACACACAACATTTCCAAGCTGTAATGCTGTAATGTACTAATTGTACTTTTTGTGTAAATCTTTGATTGTTATGTTATTATACTATTGTGTATTGAAATCCATGTACTAATTGTACTCCCTTTTTACGCAATTAATTTGAAATTTGTTGTACTTTTACAGAAGCCAAGCTGCACCTCGGCAGTCCTGAGCAAGCTCAACTGCTCTCGGTTTGCATTGGCTTTGCAGCCGTTAAACAAAAATGTACAACAAATTTCAAACTTATGAAAAAACTACTATTATTAATTTTTATGGCGGTCGGTTTTTCGCAAATGGTATTATGCGAAGAACCGGTAGTGTTGCCGTCTCAAGTTCCATTGACTTGTTCGTATAGTGATGACGCAACTTACAAGAAAGGCATTAAGCGGGCACCAGTAAAATGTCCTATTGCGTATCTTGAAGGAAACAACATCTCTTTCCCTGCATTTGCGAGTGATTGCACGTTTGAGGTTGTGGATGCTTCCACTGAGGAGAAAGTTTTCTGCCAGTATATTTCTGCCTCAGAGACAAGTTGCCAGCTGCCGGCAGGCTTGTCAGGTGAGTACATCATCCGCTTCGTTTTCGGGCAGTATGAGCTTGAAGGATATATAGCACTATGATTTAGTTGTATCAAAAAAGGACTAACAATTGCAATATTTTACGCGAGTTCGGGATAAGAAATCATTTAAAATAGTTCCATCTGCCTTGATTTCT
>NZ_SRZC01000025.1 GCF_004792655.1 Palleniella muris
TATTTTTTGTATTTTAGCGAATAATTAACGAATATAAATTAGTTTGAACAAGTTCTATTTCTACTAAATTAATGTTCTCGTTCATTGGATTATATCTTTTATTTATTATTTTTTGTTCATGTAATAAAAATATTTTACAAAAGTTTTCCAAATTTCCATCTGCGCATAATTCTGCACATTGCCTTTGTCATATTCTTCTAACTATTATCGGCTCGCCTGATTCCTCACATCTCAGAGTGTCGCTGGTATATACGTTCTTTATGCCGTCGTCAGGCGGTGGCGCATCTCCCTGTACAGGTAGTATGTCTGTGCGATAAACTTGCGCTGCTGCTCGTTCGGGCAGTGTCCGCCATTCCAGCTGTAACTGCTTCCACATCCAAGTGCAGGAGTTACCAACGGCTGTAATTCCCTGAGGCTATTCCACAATTCGTGGTTGTTGTCAAGCCTTGCCGTACAGTTCGTCATCTCTGTCTGTCCTGCCATGAAGCGTGAACAGTCTTCTATGCAGTCAATCACAAGGCGGAGCTGCTCCTCGGTCATCTCTACCTGATAGCGGGTTTGTTTTGATTTTTTCATTATTTATCTTTCTACCTATGGAGTTGTATACCTGTACTCGTTAACTTTGGGTACGAGAATTTTTTGTTAATGTCGAACGTTTTCGCCCATCCGTTGATTTGATAGTCCTTGCGCTCCCAGAACCGATTATTGAGCATGTCGCAGAACTCTATTGCAGCGGACTGGTTCCAGCCGAAACACCGTAATGGCTTAACGGTATGCTCCTCCATCATTACAACGACATATCCGTCAGGAGTGCTTTTTTTGTAAAATTTTCTCATCATTGGTTTTCCTTATATATTCTGTTATCTTTATCTGCCTTTTACCATGTTTTTCAAAATCTCAAAGTCTTCATCGCCAATTTCCTCTATAAACTCAGGATTCAGCATCAAGGCGTTATAACCGGCTTTGTTCATTGCTTCTCCTGATTGCAATATTCTCTTAATGACTCTGAATGCAAGCAGGCAGTTTGGCTCCGAGTTGAGGTCAATATCATGCTCTGATTTGCACAAAATTCCGCAAATGCCATCCCAGGAGTGTAAAACCCTTGTCAGCCTTGCCGGTCGCATGAATCTGTCAAAATTGTATCCTGATGATGTGCGTGTCTTCTCTATCAGGTCATCATATACCTGGCATGAGTATTCAAGTAACACGTGTGCAAGCAGAACCTTAGCCTTTAGCTCACTGTCGGATTCATTATGTCTGTCCAATGCGGATTTGATGCTCCAGTACATCGTGTCAGCGTGCGGCATAACCTCATCCTCTACACCATCAAGATAGTCAAGGAACAACTGGTGTTTTTCACCGAAGTTGTCCATGTGTGTCCGTTCGTAGCTGTCAAAATATTTCTTTGCTTCATTCGCAAGTCTCTTTAATTCGTGTCTATAAAGCCTTTTATCACCTGCAAGTACCTCTATTGCATTGTACAGGCATCTGCCGGCTATGGTATTTGCCGCACCCAGGACGACATTTATGAGTGCATTCAGTTTGTTGTATGCTGTTTCTGCGTTTTCTTTTGTCATTTTATTATAGTATGTTTTGATTACTTATTGCCAAAATCAGCCGGAATTTCTCCCCAAGCTTCATTATCCCAGTGAATTATCTCAACCTTATCCACCCAATACGCCGCAACCTTCAGGTATATCTCTGCCATTTGTACATGTTTGTTCCGTTTCTTTGACGCTGTTCTTTTGCGTTTTACCCAGCTGATGGCTGTAACGGAGTCAGAGAATATAATCTTAGGCTTGTTGTATTTGGTAATGTGTTTTATTCCCTCCACTATGGCGAGGAACTCTCCGATGTTTATTGTCTGATTGCCCAACTCCTTATAAAAAACAATTTCTCCAGTTTCAAGGTCGACGCCCTGTATTTCGGTTACTTTGTTTTTTATGGAGTGGGCGGCATCAACGGCAATCCCCTTTGATAAATCAATCATTGCCGTTGTCATGTCAGGCAGTTTTAAGACAATAATTTTTCAGAGTATTGGCTGCTATGAGGAAATTTTGTGTGACCTCATAGACATTGCGTATGTCAAGCCGTCTTAGTATGTGGCTTGCAATCCTATCAATATCAGAGTACTTGCTCATGGAGGAATTCGGACGATATACAATGGTCTTGTTTCCGAACTTCACTTCAATATGAGGAATGTCGCCGTCGAACACAGTCTCGATAAAGGCATCAAATTGGACCGGTGTAGCACGTATCGCCACAAAGCCTCTGTCCTCACGCATAGGTATCAGTCCGACCCGATATAGCACTCCGGGCATAACCACATCTGTCAGTGAGATGTCAAGGAGTACAATTTTCTTTGGTCTGGACTCCTCAGCCCTGCATCCGTGCCATGCTCCGTTATACTTGGTGACGAATCCAACAATCTTACCGTCTGCATTGCGGTCAAACTTGAGGTTTACAATGATTTTCTTTGCTGTCTTGTTCATTTGTATTTAATATGTAATAAACTATTTGTATCAATTCTTATAAAAAGTAACTCACATCTCTATTTGGTCAACGAAACATGAGCTGCATACACCTCCAGTGCGTTTCCATTCAGCTTCTTTCATGATTTTACCGCACTCCTTACAATAGAAGAGCCCCTTTTTTGTCTTACTGGAAACCTGCCGGCTGACCTGTTCTGGTGTGACACGATACTTTTTGGCTATAGCCTGCCTTATTTCAGAGTACGTGTATGCCTTGTTGTCCTGCGCAAGGTAAAGAAGTCCCTTTGTCAGTTTCTCGTAGTCCCTGATGATTATAGCGTTGCGGATATACTCAGTATTTAGCAATGCCATGTCGTTAAGCCGTCTCAGGGTGGCTTCATCCAAGTCAAAGATAGCCGCCGCCCTGAGAATCATTTCATCGGTAAGGAGAAATTTAAGATTGCATGTCGGCAGATTCATCGTTTTCTTTCTCCTTTAGTTTCTTATCTGCTTCACGCACCGTAATATCAAGTACGTAACGCTTATCCTTACTCTCCTGGATGCTCATGAAGTAGTCGCTCAGCATGTTTATCATTATGCGGTTGGACTCGTCCTGAGTGAGTTCATTCCAGTTTAGTTCAAGTTCCTCAGCCAGTTCTTTTGCAGGCTTATAGAACTTGCTGTCCTCCGGTGTCTCATTGATTTTTAGCGGAGCATTGTCACGCAACAGAAAATTTGATAACTCGGCATAGTCAAGCCATGCCTGTGCTTCTTTTGTGATTTCTTTCTTTTTTGCCATTTTTACTTAAAGTTTAATTGATACATGGTAGTACTCATTTTGTGTCCCGTTTGTGTTAACCATTTTATTATTTTCTCGTTTATTAATATACATTAACTGTTTGTGAATACACAAAAAAATAACCGATTCAGATTTCACTCCAAATCGGTTATTGATATAATATAACCTGAGTTCGACCTAAACCTTATTGCATAATTCTTATATCGAACTCATGTTAGATAAAGGAAATTTGGGATTCGCTACTGGGCATTGCTTTTTCATGAAAGGATTATTTATATGAAAAGTAATACATGAAGAATCCCGCCACCCGAGCTGGATGCTCAGATAGCGGGATTCTTGTTTATATCTCATTAATATTACATTAATGAGATGACAATCGGATCAGGAAGAGCTTCGACAAGATTGACCGGTGGTAGGATTACGTTAGCAAGTTCTGAACCAGCCTGCTCACAACGCGCATGAATCTCACCTCGTGCAGCACCTACATTAATGGTAGAGAGATACTGCGAGAAGAATGGTTCAAGTGTGAATGTTGTATCCTGTAGCATAGTCTTGAATGCTTCAGGTTTAACGTCGAAAGTGCTTATGAGAGTCATTTGGAGCAGTTCAGTTTTTGCCTGTAAATATGTATAAGTAAGGCGTGCCATTACAAGATGTTGCTCGGGTATTACACCAAACTCATAGTTGGTACGTACCTCTATAGGTGAATCTTCCTGCAGTTTATTGCTAGTAAGGGTGAAATTATCAACCTGAAGTCCTACGACTCGAAAAGGAATTTGCTTATCCATATAAAAGTTTTATGCTGCTAAAGCATAAGTTGCTGGTTGGGTTTGACGAAAGTTCTTGCCGGCTGGTGCAGTTGTAGTGTTGGCAGCTGATGTCCATGAACCATACGCACGCTGTTGGTGAACTGTGATAAGTGTGGTGGAGGGTTTGCCAAAAGAGACAAATGCGTGTGAAGATATAACTTCTGCTTCAGCAGAGAGTCGAAAAAGGGTTTCTTCATCGGTAAAAAGTGGAGCTTCGTTACCATAAGTAGCGTTCATCTCATCAGCAAAATTCATTGCATCGAAATTGAATTCGTCTGAGAGCTCAATTTGACATACTGGTGAGAAGGATACCAGAAATACACCACGGACTTCGTTGAATTCGAATTTAATGCGAAGCCAACTGTACTTCTTGGTCATCTGGGAGAACCAATTACGTAACTGAATTTCGATATTTTCTTTGTTCATAGGTTGTCAAAATAGTTGTTCAGGTTCTTTATTAATTTCTCAGCATTATCTCTGCATTCTATACCTTCAATGTCACTGAAATTTCTCAGATGATAGTCTGCATCTACTCGATTCTGCTTTAGATTACGTACTCCTTCAGTAAAACTTCTCAAATTGCGAGGATTTGTCTGAATCCGATTTTTGACCTCTGTGAGTATATATTCGTGCGAAGACTCTCCATTGTGTGAGTCTTGTGTGAAATAATCGATTGGGCGGAATGTGCTTTTAGACAATGCGTACTTCATATATTGAAAAACGGCATAGTATGAGCAATGCACGCTAGTGGTAAATTGCTTGTTGTTGATCAGTATTTGCGCCGAACTGAGATTTTCTAATGCCTTTGATTTCATTGTTTGAGTGATGTACTTTGCTTGTGCACACTTTTTGGTGTACAAAGGTAGTGCTTTTTCTGAGAAAACAATGAGATTTTAGACTAATTTGTTTTTAGACTTAATTATTAACATTTCGTGACCTGTTTGCTTGCCAGATTTGGCAGCAAATGAACTTTGCCCAATTTGTCTGCTATTCTTGGAATATATAATTTATTTTTCATATAGTTATGACTTTTCTTTGTGCAAAGATAGTACTTTTTTATGACTTTGCAAAAGGACTCCGAACTTTTTGACCGCTTTACTCCGGACTTTTCTAATTTTAGCCATAAACATCATTCCAATCCCAGTTCCACAAGTTCCTTATATCCGACAAGCGTCAACTCAGGATAATGGTAATAATCACCGCATACCTTGACAAGCCGGACTCCCTTGACATCACGACGACATTCCTTCAGTGCACTCTTGTCGCCAGCACGTAGTCTCAGCAGCTTTTCTTCCTTCACAAGCCTTTTGTATGCCTGTTCAGCTTTCTCGACAGCCATTTGCGCCTCCTTGATTGCTTCTTTCTTTTGCTGTTTGGTTAACGGGGCAGACTTTAATGCCTCTTCCTTGCGAGTCTGAAGTTCATGATATTTGTCGCTGTTCTTCAGTTGCTGGAATCTTTCCTGCCTTTCCTGCTTTTTCGCCACAGGCACAGGTCTTTTGCCGGCAGTGCTGGGTGTGTCGTTTTTCATGAGTGTTGCCAGTGCCACACTTCCGACACGTGTCAGACTCGGGTAATAGTAGTAATCACCGCAGATGTATATAAGTTCTGTACCGCCAATGTTGCGAAGAAACTTTTGTATGGTCTTTTGGTCGCCTGCCTTAATTCTTTTCAGCACATTCTCTTTCGGCTCACACAGCTTATTCGGGTCAACAACTGTCAGTTTCGGGAAATAATAGTACTCGTCCCCGACCTCGGCAAGCACAATACCGTTAACTTCGACAATCCCGTTCTCAGGTGATATGATTTCGTCATGAACTCTGGCAATTTCTTGCTTTTTGAGTTTTATATCCTCCTCGCATTCTTCTATATCAGCCAGTGTTTTCTGCCTGTTGATACATTTGTTCTGCGACATTCCCCGCTTCATATTTGCCAAATCACGCTTCATGCTGTCAAGCTCATGCTGTAAATTTACCATGTTTCGCCATTTTACTGTCAGTCGGCGTAGTTCCTGGAGACGGTCTTTGGTCTGTTTGATTGCGCTCTGCCTTTCCTGCATGCTGTCCAGGTCGGCATAGTGTTTGACTTTGTCCAGTCTCACATACATATCATCCAGGTGCTTACGTCGTTCGCTTTCCCGCTGGACTATACCATACCTTGCACACATGTCATCCAGTCCCTTATACCGGGCACATTTCTCAGGCTCTTCCTTCCCTTTACGCCGCCATTTAATACGTTCTATGCATCTATAAATTATATTCAAAACAGTCCAGATACCGCACAAAGTGTAAATAATGTTCCATGGCACGGAGGCGGCTATGACAGATTTTGCCGTTACAATCTCTATAATACGACCGATAATAATGCTCAGTGGAAAACTTAGGACACAGCCAAGAAGCCATATTAACAATGCACCCACCACAGACAAAAAACCATCGTCTCCACCTCTGCTGTAATTCGCAATATATTCTGGAATGGCAGTGTTAATGGCAAATTTTTCACTCAATTCCTGCAAGCGATTATAATTATGCTGCGCTTTCTCGGCTTCTGCATACGCATTCCTATATACTGATGACCATTGGTCGGACGCATTCTTCCGCTCTATGCTTCTTAGTCGATTGAGCAGCATTCGTGCCTCCTCGGTTGCACAGTAGACGTCGGATAAGAAAGTC
The DNA here is from genome assembly GCF_004792655.1 of Palleniella muris. Lineage (GTDB taxonomy): Bacteria > Bacteroidota > Bacteroidia > Bacteroidales > Bacteroidaceae > Prevotella > Prevotella muris_A. The sequence continues at coordinate 6,752 of NZ_SRZC01000025.1, forward strand.
CTAAATTCCTGTTGGTTAAGGTTTTCGGTTGAAAAACTACGAAGCTGTCCGACCAGCATGGACATTTGTGCATTTTTCTCTGGCAGTGAGTTGTCTTCTTTTTTTTCATACTCGCTGAATCCCACTATCAGTACGCCCACAGTCCAAATTCCACACAACACATAGGCAGTTATCCATGGGTCGGGGTGCCCAACCAGAAATATATCAGGTCCCGGTCCACCCATTGTAAGGACAGCAAATATAATAAAAAGAACACCTATAGCTGTTTCCAAAAGATGAACCACAATAAAATTCAGCGGGAAGAAACAAAATCCACAGCCAATAAGCCACATCATCAGGTGGTAGAATAATCCGTCCCTAACTTCAGGGTCGTGTATTAAATCATGTATGAATTTCCTCATCTATCAATAACCGTTTGAATTTTCTGAATAACATTTTCTATCTCCGCCTTTATGCCTGACGCATCAACTCTCTCATCGGATGCGATGTCGTCAATCATGTCGCATAATGCCCCTGTAATGTCGTAAAGGTCTGCGATATTGTCCTCCATGTCATCATATCTTGCCGTAAAGAGAAGGCTGTCTGGCATGGAGTCTCTCGCTTCCTCCTCATCAGCTCTGACATATTCCAGATCGTCAATAGCTGACTCCAGGGTTTCAATGACTTCCTCCCTGTCAGTTATTATAAAGATATTACGCAATGTCTTAATGACATTCTGCAAATCTTTTCTACGTTGTCTGTTCATATCTGATTAAATAAAAGGTTTGTTTATAGTATATAAATGCCCGTCATGCCGTTAGCCCAGCAGTTTTAGTAAAAGTCAGCACTTCTCCGTTTTGGAAAAGAAGTAGTTGCCCTCGTCATCAATTCGGATGTGTGTGATACTGTAGTCTTCACCATGTTTGACGCCCACTATACTGCAACCCCGCAAATATAGTTTCCGCTCCTCACGGGTATATGCGAGGAAAACATGGTATTTGGCATCCTTGAGAGTGTCAAAAGTCCAGCCCACGCCATCAATGCGATATTTGATTGTAGCCATGTGGGTTATTTATTTTAACGTATTCTGTCCGAAAATATTGCGCTGGGCTTCCTCAAATTTGTTCGCCCTGTCCCAAATTTTCTTGAACTCAGGATTATTCTGCGCAAATTCCTCCAATTTTTCACGCACAGTCCGCACCTTGCGCTTCGGCAGTTTCAGTTCACCGTTCTCACGCAGCTGGCGGAATTTATCGCAGAAATACAGCTGTCCTTTCGGAGTCACCTTGGTCTGCCTGCGAATCTTTATCCTGCCGTCATTGCCCACACACCTGTCAAACTTATATATCGTCATCAGTTTCAGGTTAAGCGAGTACTGGGTGGGCATGTTGACCTTGTCGTCCTTGTAGAGATACTTATGTTCACGCAGCCATTCGCACAGCCGTCTGGAACCAATCTCGTAACCTTTTGCGCAAATCATCTGGGCAAGCTCTGTCAGAGTAACGTCGCCTGTCTGTTCCGGCATGTCGACATAATCGTCAACAAAATCAACCTTAGGCTTATCCTCCGCCATCTTTATATTGTTCAGGCGGATTTGCAGTTCCTGTTCCTCTATCTTCTTCTGCTGGTCTGCGGCAAGCTGCAACGCTTCGGCAAAGGAACGTGGCACTGACTGCTCCTCTGTTGCTCTGTGGAAGACCATGCGATATACCTCGAATACCGGGCGAACCTTTCTGGCAATGAAGTACTCGAGGCAGGGTAGGGAGAGCATGCATTTTTCAGTAGGTCTTCCTCCTTTTAGGTTTTCAGCATTTCTGCGTAAAACTTGATAATCAACGTGTTCCATGAAGTCTCGCCTCAAAGCTCTTGCAGCTTCATTCTTCCTCGAATACGCCAGCATCCACACATCGTCCAGGTCTACCGGGAACTCGTTGTGCTGCCTTGACAGTTCCAGTATGCCGTCAAAATATCTTTTGATTGTCACGGCATCGGACGTTCTCGTTAACTGTTCCATAAACTATAAAATTATAAAATGTCAAATAAAGTTTGGTTGTTATCAATCTTTTCAGTTTTCTCGGTCCCTGCCTCTATCGGGTATTCCACAACGGCAGGCACCGTGGTATCTTCCTTTGCCTCCTTATTCTTTCGTGGCTTTCTGGTCTTATCCTCCTTTGAACCGAGTTTCCAGCCCTTCGACTTGGCCACCTCCATATTGAACCGTTGCCATATCTTCTCGTCAAGAAACTCAAAGTGAGCGGTGCCCTTCTTGTAGACACGCACCCTGAAGAAGCCCCATTCAAACCACTCGCCCCATTTGCGCACCTTATCATCCTTGTAACCGGCACAACTCCGGAAATTTCCGATGTCGTCATAGTTCGTTGCCGTCAGCCAGCACAAAGCCCTGCAGAAGTCATCGATAATGTCAGCGTTGCCACCGTAGCGGATTGTAACGTACTCACGTGGCCAACGGGCATCATAATCGCCTATATAGTTTGCAATGAACCGCCTGTTCACCATGTAATTGGAATTTGTCTTCCACTTCTCTCCGGCAGTGGAGTTCTGAGCAGACAAGGCGCAGATTCTGTCAAATACCTCAGTCAAAGCCCTCCGCATGCGCTGTCCGTTAGTCTGTATCACCATGTCGATAACCTTATAAACGTTGTACATCGTGAACGGGACACAGCCCTGAGTCTCAATGAACTTATTAAGCTGTTCCCTGAGTTCCTGGGTGGTGTACTTCTCCATGTTCAGCTTGCGGAAGATAATGCCCCAGTAGTAGCGTTTCAGTTCCTTTTTGTAGATGTTGCGTGTAACCTTGCCCCCTATCCCCTTGTTGTCAATCTTGACAGCATCGAACTTAATCGGGATATTAGCCTTCCAGTATTCAGGCTTTCCATTATCCTCAGGGTCGTCAAACCTTGCCATGTCATTGATTCGTTTTGCCGCCTCCATTGTCTCGTCAAACATCCTGACAGCCGACACATAGCGGTTGACAAGCTCACGGACAAGATTGTAGCCCACGATGCCCTTCGTATGGTTGCCGTTAAGCGGATCACTGTCTACATTCTCGAACATATAGCCGGCAAACTCACTGCTTCCCTCACCCTCCTTGTACAGTTTGATGAGGGACACCTGCACATCGGTTTTGCGTTCTGCCGTGTCAAAGCAGCTCTGGAGGTTCTCACGGCTACCGTAGTTGGCGATGTTCTCCTCCATCAGTTTTATGCTCCCGCTCCTAAAACTTCGTGTAAAGTTTGCAGAGTTGCACAGCGCAATTACCGTACATCCCGGGGGCGCAATCTCAAAGGCGTGGTTTATATGCTCCGCACCACGGCTGAACGGAGGATTCATGACAATCATGTTAACGTGGGACACACGCTCCGCAGTCAGCTGAAGGAAGTCGTCACACAGGAACTCGTCATATTTCCCTTTCAGCAGCTTTCTGTTATGCTCGTCATTCTCACACACAAGGATGTTGGATGCGCCGAACTCACGGAGAACGGTGCATATGTCTCCCTTCCCGGCAGACGGTTCAAGAATTGTCTTTCCGGCAACATCCTCGCCCATAAGCATACGCTCTACGACAGCTCTTGGGGTAGGGTAGAAATCATGATTTTCTGTAAATACATTCATGGCTTAAAGTTTATTTTGTTCGTAATTGTCTATATTCTCTTTCGTACACCATTCAGGCTTGACGGGAAGCATGTCGTAGTAGCGGCGCATATCACTGATGATTGCGGCGCCAACCGCTATGCCGTTCTCTATTTTGTACTGCACTCTCATCTGAAGACTGGACAGCATCATGTACTCGTGCTTGAAATTCTTCTGTATCTGGTCTTGCTCCGTCCACCCCTCAACCTCAATCTCATCACATTTCACGGGATGGGCGGGCTCGTAGAAATCTCCCATGACAGTGTGGAGTCCTGTTGGCTTTCGTGGGTCGTCGGAAAAGTCCACGTCCACGTAGACATGTCCCGCTTCATCCTTGTACTTAGGATAGCCAAGTCCACACTTTCCTGTAAATGTCAGTTTAAGTTTCATGTCTTTATTGTTTTACTGTTGTTTGTTCAAGAAATCATATAATTCAGTTGACACCTTGAAGCAGCCGTCAAGCACAGGCTTGCGCTTCCCTGTCTGCTGGCAATATCTGCAATATCCCTTACCGTCAATGGTTGATATAACCTGTTGCAGGTTATGAACTGTACGGAGGTGCATTTTTATTCCGTACTTACGGCAGAGAGTCACCACGTCCTCGCCGGCAATCATACCTCCGTCCCGGAAAACCTTTTCCTGTTCAGCCAAGCGTGCTTCCCCCTCTGCCAATTCCTTACGTTTGCGCTCCTCCTCAGCCTTACGTTCCTCTTCTCGCTTCATTCTCTCCAGTCTGTCCTGCTCTTCCCGGTATTTCACGCATTTCTCCCGTGCAAGGCGCAGTTCCTCCAGTCTTGGGTGATTCACCTCCTCACAAGCCTTGATAGCGGACATCTGTATCCAGCAGTTTGGTGCGGACTCTATCATGAAATCAACACAATGCACCAGGCTCCGCAACTGGTTCAGGCGGCATTCACGCTCTTTCCTGTTATCCTCAATATATTTTGCAATGGACTCCTCTATCCACCAGTCTTCGCCGTCACAGAAATGTTCCTCAGCCCATGACCGCCAGTCGGATTCGGTCTTTGCAAAAAGCTCCATGTCATTGCTTGATATAAAGTGCCGTGTCCCGAATGCGACATTTTCGCCCACTATGCAGTATGGATAGTAGTAATAATACGTTTCATCGCCATATCCGGAGTCCTGCTCTTTTTCACACCATAGAGCTACGTCCGAGTTGGGAATGTTTACCAGTTCCAACTCCATAGATCTGCGTTTTGGCTTGTCGTCGGTGCCGATGTAGTGGCACCAGAATTTTCTTGTTTCTGCCATTGTTCTTTTTGTTTTTATACGTTACTGTTAATCATTTAATTTCCTGAAGGTCACGTGCCCTAAAGCCTCCCCAACAGGAATATCCCTTTTCCTCCGCAATTTGGTAAGCCCTGTTGACGGCAAGCATACACGCTTCAGCCTTGCTCGTTGCCTCAATCTCAACGCGGACGTATGCCGGTCTCGAGAGCAACACGTTATATTTCCGTTGTCGTTTTGCCATGTTTATTTATTTGTTAAAAATAAAGCCTTCAAGGATATTGGTGCATGACTGTATTCTTATGATATTTCACTGGTGGAGTGAAGGAAAACGCACCACGTCGAAAGCGAAGTCGACGCGGTAGAAAGAATCCTTCATTTCTGCCAGTGTATTAAACTATGTCCTCTTAGGCTTGTGAAGAGTTGCACTACTCTGATGTTTTGGCACAGCCACCGGCTAAGGGCTTGCTGTAACTTTTTGATGTAGGAGCTTCGGGAGTCAGACAGTGAAAGTTGACTCCTGAAGCTCTTGGTAAATAATGCCGGCTCACTGTATCCGTTTCACCCTTGTTGTTTCATGCAACCGCTGGCACGGGCATTTCTGTAACAGTCAGATATTGCGAGGCGGGGACCGATTCATCTCGGGATGGACGGGGGCAGAACCGCCTTGCGATTGAAATACGCTCAGCCCATTGCATGAAGTCTGCCTAAAGTGATTCGCCTATTTTCTGCATCTCCAGCCGGCAATCTTTTTCTCAATGGCATAAGTCCATCGGTCGGTGTCGAAGAACATTGCAAGAATCTTATCTGTACTCATATTATCTGTTTTTAGTGATTATTTTTCGCCTATATACATCAAATCCCTGTAAAGGTTATGCGGGCACCGCTTGTCAAACCAGTGCCACACATCGAATTTGCATGTGCCTGCCTCAAAGTTGAGAAACGGCTCCTCTATCTCGTCATCATTGTTGACTGGAATTTCGGCAAAGCGGTTCCAAAGCAACCTTATTGTCAGCAGTTCGGCGTGGTCTTTGCACGTCTCGCACCAGCAATCCTTGAGTTCCAGCGGGTCATTCACATCCCCTCTGTATTCATTTGTATTTGCGTCAACCCATGCCATAATCTGAACGTCAGTGGAGCCGCATTTTGCGCAGTAAAGTGTGTTCATTGTTCCTGTTTCCTCTTTTTGAATGTTATATCAAAATTGTCGATATTCAACAATACGCCATTGACAACCAACTCGTTAATGAATCTTCCCATATTTGCCTTCTGCTCGTCCGTGGCGAATCCCCACACAGTTCCGGCTGCCTTCACAGCATTCTGTACGGTAAGGCAGATTTGCGTCCAGCAGTCATATTCCACCTTGCTGCCTATGATTTCCATATACTTTGAGGTGGTTCTCTCAATGTATTCCTTGTTGTAGCTTTTCTTTGCCATAGTTTTAATGTTTTGTTTCAGTATGTTCTTTCGGTAGCCACGCCAACGGCAGGCACAGGATTGTATGGCGGTTAAATTCAGGAAGCTTACGTTTTCTGAATATTTCTGATTGCTGAGAAGTTCTCCATTTTAGCTGCCATGTGCCAATACCTACGATTTTTCTCCACCATGCCCCAAACCCCATGCCGTTGTTTAGTCGGGTCTTACAGATAAAGTCCCGGAAACAACAGTATTCCGTGTCTTTTGTCTCCGCGTATTCAAGCAGGTATGGAATCAACGCCCTGTGCTCACCAATCCATGCCATTTCCTTCTGTGTGGCAAGTGATGACTTTTCCAGTTTCCGTTTTGTTGTGGCGTGTTGTCGGCTCTTCTTCAGGAGTTTTTCCACAATACTCTCCGGTGTTGGTTCTCTCCATCCTCTTAAGTCTTCCCGATTCGCATAGCTAATCGACAGTGTCTTGCCGTCCGGCTTTGTCATGGAGTATATTATAATTTCACGTCTGCCTTCATTTCTGACAATCATGTGTTTGTCTGTCATCAGCTCTCTGTAAAGCTGAAGCAGCTCTTGCCTTTCAGATTTCTTTGCCATATAATTGTTGCGTATTTTAGAACACTTCCACCATATAGTCGAACTCCGCAACACTGTCAGTATCGCAAGCCTCCGCCCAACTGTCACTGTAACGCTTAATGCGACACAGCCGTCCCGTATAACCACTATCCTCTTTGCCTTCTTCTACAAACCCCTGCCACTCCATCCAACCGATGAGAGCGTTCTCGCCCGCTCTCTGAGCCTCGGAAAGAGTCTCGTATTTGCCCATGCTGTAGCCCAGACTGCCGTTCGTATCAACGTTGACTGTCAGTAGAATATAAAGTTTTTGTTCCATTTTTGATTTAAGTTTGGTTTATACTTTCCTGTGATGATATTGTTTAATCAGTTGCATATTTGAGGAAACCAGATTCACAATATCCTCGTGTCTTGGGGTTGTTGAATTGCAGCGTCCACGGGACTGAACGATGGAATAATTTGCAAGATTAACCTCCACAGTCTCCAGTCTTTTCGCTGTCTTGTCCGCACATCTGGCGGAAAGTATCAGCGAGTTTGGGTGCTTGTCAAGGTTGTAATATTCCATTTGACACACGCAGTGCTGCATTTCGTCCGCCTCCTCAATAAATGCCTGAACGTCAGGGAGAACCTGAACGATAATGCCCTTACCGACAATTCGGAGATTTTCGAATTGTTTTCCACGCTCGTCCAGATAACGTTTTGCCACTTCCTCCTGCTCCTTTGCCTTGGCGACAGCTTCGTCATGCCTCTGTTGCCTTTCAACCTCCTGCCTGTGCTTGCGTCGTGCTTCAATCCAGCGGTCGTGAGCCTCCTGAAAGTTCGCAGGACAGATATAATGAGGATTGTGAATATCCCTGCCAAGTTCATGTAAAGCCTGCACCATGTCAAACCAGTCGTTCATGTGACTTGTTGAAGTCCAGCCGTTTCTGTTGTGACGCAGGAAAACTTTGATGGCGCCGTCAATCTCCGCACTCCACCTGTTGTTGAGAAGCCTGTCACACAATTTGTACAGCCCTCGTTTCCAGTAGGATTCAAATTCTGGCTGAGAAAGAAGTGCCCTGAACAATGGCTGAAGATAGAAACCGTGACTGTTCTTCCGTAAGAATCCACGTTTCCGTAACTCAGAAATGACACTGTCAATAACCTCTGTCTTTGCCGTCATCTGGTAGTATTCACGGCTGTTCCGCATATGCACTCCATAGTCCCAGCCCTTGCCCTCTCTGCAATACCAGAACCCCATCGTCTTCCCAGCCTGAAAGAGAACATTCCCTTTTATGCTATCCCAGCATTCCTGAACAAGATGATAGTCGTATATGCCTCTGCAATCCTTCCGAACCGTATGCTCTACAACGTATGTCCTTGTCACCTGCCAGCCCTTGAAAGCCTCCGAGATGGTTGCGTATTCAACCCGTGATTTCGTCAATGAGGTCTTGCGGCTGTTGGTCATGCTCAGCCGTGAACCGCAGCACGGGCAGGTCATCTCCGCTCCAATTGTGTTGACAGGGGCGTTCCAGACATGACCGCAAGCCATACACCGTGCAACACCCTTGTAAAGGAAGCCCTCTGCTGACTCCTTCACCAGATGCTGACGGAGCAGTATTGCCTGTCTCAGCGTCAGTTCTGGCAATTCAGAGGACAGCAGGGAAACTTCCTGTTGAATTTTCGTCATACGTTTCATATCAGAACAGTTCAAATTCCACGGAAGCAACCTTCTTGTCCTTAGCCTTAGCCTTGTCCTTGGGCTTACCTGAATGCGTCACCTTAACGGAGTCATTTGACTTCTCAACCTTAATGTCGTCTTCGTCATAGTAATGAACCGCCATTCCATACACCTCCTCGTCAGATATGGCGGACATGGAACCTCCGTTAGTGCTGAAAGTCCGCTTCTTTGCCTCGCCTATGATGTACTGGCAGCACTCCTGGATACTCTTGTTTTCTTTCGCATACGTCTGTGCGAAAAGTGAGTCCTGCTCGGCTCTTTCATCCAGATAAGCCTTGATAGCAAGCTCAAAATCATTCATTTTCTCTTTTGCCATAATGTCTGTAAACTAAAATATTTCCATACTTGTGATTTCAACGATGCCGTTCTTCTCCAGAAACTCGTCAATTTTGCCAATCACCTTGTCCCTGACCTGTGAAATCGGCTGGTCAAGCAACTTGCACGCTTCGTATAATTTCTTGTCTGCCTTCATTTTTTGTTGTTTTTATGGATTCACCACCATTAATAGCATTGTCTTGCCGTCCTCAAAGCGTTTGACCAGAGGGCGCACAAGCATGTCTTCATTCAACATTTCCGCCTCCCAACCGTCAAGTCTGGCACGCAGGAACAACGGAAGCCTTATGACTGCGATGTATACGGCGCACTGGCTGTCAGTTTTGTCAGCGACTCTCACCACAGGCAAGTCATAGCCGTTCATCCTTGCGTCAACCACTGCGTATTTTGCGTCAAACTGAATGTCCTGCAACGGTCTCATCACAATCGGTTTCGTGACACTTGCGGCAGGAATCAGTTTCTGATAGTCGGGGAAAGCTCCGTCAAGTTTCTTGCTTCGATTTTCCGCATCTACGATAACAGTCCCCTGCTTGACTCCTGCAACGCTCTTGAACTCAGCTGGGTTGACAAGGAGCGCATAAGGTGACGCTCCGACTGCTACCTTGTTGTCCGCATCCATACAGATTCCGCTGAGAACGTATGTCCCCTTGTTCTCGCCCGTAAAATGCTTCACGGCAAGTTGGGGTATCGGCTTTATATCTGCGATGTTCATTGCCAGGAATTGCTTTATGAGCATTCTTACGGCAACGCCCATGGCGTCGTCAGTCGCATTTTCCGCAATCTGACGTGCCTGTGAGAGTAAGAATAAATCTTTCATTTCGTTTCTCGTTTTAGTTAAGGATGATTCGTGTGATTTTCTTGGTCATCTTGTTCCTGACTGCGGCAATGTTTCTCATCTGCCTGATGATACTCTGTTTCATGCCTGTTTTGTTTTATTATTTAACCAGTGCCTTGATTTCATGTTGACGGCGTTGTTTTGCACGGAACTCGGCTGTCTGAGCGTAAACACGCTTTGCAACCCATTCCTGTGTATGCTCCAAAGAGCCTGATGACGCGGCCATGTATGCGTTTTTGACTGTGTCTCTGAATGGTCCATTTTGGAACGTCTTGTCCATAATGACCACTCTTTTCCCGTCAACCATTGCGGTCTTGATTCTTTTTCTTGCCATGATAAAATGCTTTAATCAGTTTATATCGTAAGTGAAAGCACCTCCATGACTGCATCGCCCTGCACATTCTTTGCGAACACCCAGCCCGCACCACAGCTTAGGCAAGGGTTGAACGTACCGCCAAGGATGTGCTTCAGGTAGTCCTTTATCTCCTTTGTGTTGCCGACAACTACGAAAGAACTTTCCGAGTAGTCCACGGCTTTCAGGTCAAGTTCTTTCAACTGAGCCTTTGTCGGTATGCTCACGCTCTTCTGAATGTCCTGCTTTGTGCGGAAATCTTTCACTGTGACCTCCACGCTCGAACCTGGCTTGCATGCCCGGATATATGCTGCACGCTCCTTGCGGCGTTCCTCAACGGGCTTGCGCTCTGTTGTTGTCTTGTACTCCTTGGCTTTAGTCTCTACAGTTACCACAGTTTTTTTCTTGCCCTTGCTTTCTGGCTTGCCAAACTCCGCAATCCGTTCGTGTCCTGCCTTCAGTGCGCCCTCTACAAGTTTCGCCATAAGGCTCTGAACTTCAGCCTCCGTTGTGACTGCATTAAAAACTGCTGTGAAATCAATTGTCTGCATGTTTTGTTTCTCCTTAAATTTTGGTTTTGTATATAAGTACTCAAAAACGCACCCCGTCAGTGGCAGGATGTGTCTTAAATTTTGTGAAAGAATGTTACGGACTATCTATTGAGAACAAGTTTGTAGTATTTTGCCTTTATTGCGTCATACTTTGCAAGAGTGCTTTCATCATCGTCATAGATGTCTGAAAGGTCTCCGTCCTCCTGCAATTGGTTGAGTGCTGAAATAAGCACGCACAGTCTCGGTTCCTCGTAGGCTTTGAGGGTTTCTACGGTCTCCTCGTCAACCACATTAAAGCACTCTGCATTACGCTGCATCAGCCGTGTGCATATTGTGTGGGCACATCTGTACAGGCTGTCCTCTGTCTCTTGCAACTCTTGGGTTTTCTGTGTCCCTGGGCGCACTTCATGTCGTGCGTATTCTGAGGCTGGTGTGGCAACTAACTCTACCATAGGTGCTGGTGGAAGTTTGTAAGAATGTGCATAAATCCACGCTCCAAAAGTGCCAAGTGTGATTAAGATAACTGTAATTTTTGCTTTCATTTTGTTTTGTTGTCCGCTCCTGTAGGCGGGGTCTTGATTTATACTGTTTTGGCTCTCATACGTACAAGCATCTGCTCGTATGGAGTCATGTTTTTGTTGGCTCGCCGTATCAACTCTTTCAGGTGTTCACGCTCTGCCTTGTCTGTTTTGCTAAAATATTCGGATGTTGCACGGCTGTTTCTGTAAAATTGTGCCACAGTACAGAAATCAGCTCCTCCGCGCTTGCAGTTCTTGCGTGTCGCTTTCCCTGCACAAATTGCGCTTGCTGGCTTTACCTCCACGTTTTGGTGGAGTGGGGCTGTAGCCGTGCAAAGACTGCACTCCACACCCTTTATTATGACTTTACGCTTCTTCATGGTGCTCTAATTTTGCGGTTATAAGCAAATTGATTTTACACCACTTGCGCCAGAATTTGCGCCCCTTGTCTGTTGTTCCTGACAAGTACACGCCAAAAGCATATATAAGCCCGAAAAGTACGCTCCAGAGGCTTCCCCAGGCTAAGCTGAATGCAACGGGAGTGATTATTGCCGTACCCGTCACCCATATAGTGCACTGTTTCATTACGCTTCCTCCATATCTTTTACGGCTGTACTGTACGCCTCGTTTATCTCGGCATAGTTCACAATCTCGTCTGCACACCCGTTTATGGCATTTGCCAAGAGCATGCTCAAAAATAGTGTTTTGTTATTCATTTCTTGTTCCTCCTTTTGTCTTCTTTGAGTTCGTCAAATTCCTCTTTACCAATTACGCCCCCAAGAAAGAGGGTTAAAAAGGTTGGCAATATTGTGTAAATTGTGAGAACATCCGCAAATGGATGATTCTGAACAAATTCAGCAAATCCACCAAAGTTCATAACACACTCGAAATAAGTCACCCAAAACAGGGTGCAAATTACTAACGCTGAAACTAACCCGAACATAAATGACGGGTTCTTTACGATAAACTCTTTCATGTCTTCTTTTTTTTGATTAATAATTGGCTCCGTGGCTGTACATCGAAGACCACGCCCAAGGCGTACCACAGAAAAGTCTTAAATAACCTTAACGAAATGCGCAACGTTACAGATTATTCACTATCTTTGCAAAATAAAACCTTTAGGGCGGTTTAACCCGCCCGTGTGGCTAAACGCTGAATATTAACGTTATTTTGAAATGCCACACTTTCACAGAAAAGCGTATTTCCATAAAATAAAGGTTTTTATGGACGGTTCAGGCCGTCCGCCTTTGCCTGAAATATTCAGGACTTGAACGGGGGTGTCGGTGGCATCCCCGTCTTTTTATGCTAACCCAATGACAGCACGTAGGAACGCCGCCGCCTCCATCTTGTCTTTGTGCAACTTCTTTTCGATAAGTAATAACATATCGTTTACAGCCGTCTGTGTATTCAAATGACCTTTTACAAACTCAGTCATTATAAACTTTTCAAAAAATCGCTCGTTCATAATATTTGCATTTGATTGTTATTAATTTTGTACTGCTGGCGGTATCGCTCCGCTTGTCATTTCTTTGCAGTAGTTTTTTGTTGGTCGTTTCAGTCGTTTTTTATTAATGAGGGTGACGGCTCAAACGCCAAAATCTGTAACCCTCGCACGTGCGCCTTCGATGGTGTCTACCTCTTTTTTTTGCTAAATAACCTTAACGGAATATACACCGTTGCGGATTATTCGCTATCTTTGCAAAATAAAACCGTTACGGCGGTGGTGGTGTGCCACCGCCACGGCTTAATCTCTATTGTTGGAGACAAGCCGCAAAACGAAAATAATAATAAATACTATCATCATTTTATAACGGTTTTATGGACGGTTCAGGCCGTCCGCCTTTGCCTGAAATATTCAGGACTTTTTAGACGGGGCGTTACAGCACCCCGTCTTTTTATGCCTATTAGAAAGTAATTTCATCCTTTGACACTTCACGCATTTTTGTGTTCACGTTCTTGTGCGTAGCTGTCTTGCTTTCCGTTACATAGAACTTTTTAATGTCAGCAATTGCCTTTGTGTTCTTTGCATGCGCATTTTTCACCGCGTCATAGTTCCATGTATCAATGAGACCCATGATAACCATACGAGCGGTCCACTTTTCGCACTTTACAAGGTGGTACTCGCCCACAGAGCTAAATTCACCCTTTTTCGCATTCCATTCATAAACAATTTTGGCGTCTTTGCCTGTACCAACTTTTGCCGGTATTTTGCGCCATACTGCCATATCACCGTCAAGGCGCATTTCCTCATGCCACACCTTTGCGAGCGCTGACGGGGTTACACCCTTTGCACCGAATTTGTAGCCCATAAGGGCAAACCATTCACGCACAGACATTTTTGTGCCGTCATTCTCAAACTCATCTTTCATGGCTGAGTTGATTTGCGCACAAACCGCCTTAAGGGTCATTGTCATGTCAAGCACAGACTTTGCGCTTTTACGTACTGTTGTTGCTGAAACGGTTGCATTTGTCTTCTTTGTCATAATTCTGGCAGTTTCCACCCTATGGGTGCCCACTGCAAAAGCGTTAAGTTGTTGATTTTTGTTAATGATTGGTGTGCAGTGGGAGTCGAACCCACTGCACACCAAGTTCACCCCCCCCCCCCCCCCCGGTGTGCAATAAACCTATTTTGCCTGTATTTTGCTACCGACCCACAAGGGGGCTAACATAGTCACGGCACGCCATCTGCTGTATGTTAGCAAGCCCCTATAATTGTCCCTTTGCATCGTTTCCAAAGTGTCACACATTAACACCTTTCGAATGTGACTGCCATCTACATTTTGCGCCTATGTTAAGACATTGTGACGCTGTAGAGACGGTTTAATATTACCGTTCATTTGGTTGTGTGGTTGACTTCTTGATACTACACCGTTATTTGTTGTGGGGTGTGTGGTGTAGTTGAAACGTTTCATGTTAAGCCGTTCAAAGAAAAGTGCCGTGCCTACTGTATTACGCCGGAGACTATCAGTTAACACCGCTGTGTTGTTTCGTTCTGACATCTACAAGACTAATAAAAAATTTCGAATCTGCAAAAACAGTTGGCGAACTGATTTATAGGGGCTTAGAAATGTACGGATACACAGGCGGTATATAATGTGGAAAAATTTTTTGAAAGTTTTTTTTGTGGAGGGCTGAAAAGGGGATGTTTTTCTGTGTGGAGTGTTTTTTAGCCTGTTTTTGGGGTGTTTTTGAGGGTATTTTGAGAGTGTTAAAAAGTGGGAAAAATAAAACGCAAAAGAAATTACTCGCAAAGCTAACGCATTGATTATCAAGTAGTTATGAATTTTGACACAAAAATAGGGGTGTTAAATTTGCGAATTATTTTTTGCTTATATCCAAAAACTGAAAGAATGACAATATAAGGAGGGGTAAGGTCATGCGCCTTGCATTTGAAAACAAGAAGGTTCGTGACTACATTCAGAGAAATTATGAAGTCTTTGAGGATATTCTGCCATTGATGTACCAACCTCGTTCAGCAGGTATTCATGCCAGTGCTGTCATTGTTGTGCCTGAATATGTCAAAGGTCAAAAGGTAGAGTGCTTTAATGTATTGCCAGTGCGTAAGATGGATGGATTGCTTGTATCGGAAATATCTGGCAATGATGTTGATGCCATTGGACTTTTGAAGAATGACGTTCTTGGTATCGTTGAGCTAGAACGTATTGCTGATGTGCTTCGATTGATTCAGCAGAACTATGGCAAAACAATCACTATTGATGATATTCTGAATGGTGATTTGAACAATCAGAAGGTTTATCAGTTGATACGAAAGGGATTGACACAAGGTGTATTTCAGATGTCTGGTGATGGTATTACTCGCTACATTATGGGTATGAGACCTGATAACATAAACGACCTTATTGCTTCAGTCGCCCTGTTTCGTCCTGGTACATTGGACTCTGGTGCCGCAGCTGGTTATGTCAAATGCAAGAATGGTCAAGAAACGCCAGAATATCTTTGGAGTACATACGATATCCTGAAAGATACATTTGGCTATATGTGCTACCAGGAACAAATCTCTCAGACTGCACAGAAAATTGGCAGTCTTTCCCTTGCTGATGGTGTAAACTTGGTGAAGGCATTAAGTAAGAAGAAACTGGAGAAGGTTCGTAAGTTCAAGGATAAGTATTTTGATGGAGCAAAGAAGAATGGTTGCCCTAAAGAGGCTGCTGAAAGGATATGGAGCAATGTAGAAGATGCTGCAAAGTATTCATTCAACAAGTGTATCTGTGGAGATGAATATCTTTGGGGGCGTCATAAAACTCATGGCAATAAAAACGCCATTACCATTGCGGAAGCATATAAGACTATGAATGACCTCCAATGGGCAAAAAGACATAATAAACTTTCTCTACGCAGTAAATATTTGCGTTGTGGATACGGTACATGCTGGTCTTTGAATGCAGAAAAGAGACTTGTAATAAATAGAGTAAAGGACATTCGGTATGAGGGAGTGCGACCTGTATACCGAATCACTTTGGAAACTGGGGAAACAATAGATGTAACATCTAACCATCGTCATCCAACTGTGAATGGCATTAAGCGTACAGATGAATTAATCGTTGGCGTGGACGAAATGTATGTGCGCGCTGGATATGTCAAAGAGGATACATGTTACCGTTTTACAGACAAAGGGCGAATTAATAATACAGCATACCACTCAAATGCCAATGTGGAACATTATACATACAACTCTCGCGTAGGTCATGAAGGGTTTATTCATCGTGACACGGCATACACTCGCCTTAAATATTACAAGAATAATTTAATGAAAAATTATTGTGAAGAGTGTGGTGCGGAAAATTGCAGATTGGAAATTCATCACATCAATGGATGTCATGGTATAGCTGGTGAGAATTTCAACAATTTGCAAACGCTTTGTGTTAGCTGTCATAAGAAGAAACATTACGTAATGGGAAGAACGAAAATGGGGTGTAAGGGCATCTATACGCGCACATCAAAAATAATAGCTATTGATTATGTCGGTAAAAAGGATGTGTATGATGTGGAAATGGAAGCTCCGTACCATACCTTCACAACTGGCAATGGAGTTGTTACACACAATTCCCACGCAACGGCATACGGTCTCACAGGCTACATAGGGGCTTGGCTTAAAACATATTATCCCACAGCTTTCTATACTGTCATACTGAAGCATCAGAAGGAAAAGGAACTGCCAAAATTGATGCGAGAGATGAAGATTATGGGCGGCACAACAATAGTGGCTCCAGACATAAACGTTTCCGGTACAGATTTCATTACAGACTTCAACACGGGAAACATACATTGGTCACTCAGCCGTATCAAGCAACTTGGTGTACGGGGAGTGAAATACATCATGGAGGACAGGGATAAATTCGGTCCCTACACCAGTATTGAAGAGTTTATAGACCGTATCTTCAAGTATAAGCTAAAGAAATATCAATATTGGGACGACCCGGATACAAAAGAGCAATATGACCGTTGTCCTGTCAATGCAAGGGGTGTCAAGCACTTGATTATTGCCGGTGCTTTTGATAAAGTAGAGAATGTGCTGAGTGTCGTCGAGCGTTATGGCATATTGGCAAGGGCGGCTTCACATCTTGGATTCGTCATTAAGCCGACGGAGATTCCTGAGGACTTGCGTGACAAGCATTACTTCTGGTCAGAACAGCAGATAAAACTTTCCGGCATGGGAGAAATTGACTATGAGCGCATCTTCAATGAGGAAAAAGCCCCACACTTTATTTTCTATCCGTTAAGTGCCCTAAATACAATTTATGAGCAATCAAGTCAGGTAAGCAATCCTGCTATATGTGCTACTATTACGGAAGTGTCTGAAAAGTCTTTTAAGGACAAGAAAACAGGTGAGACAAAACATTTCGGCAAAGTTCAGATACGTCAGAATACCGATATAGCGACAGTAATTCTTTGGCCGGATGCATGGGAAGCCAAAAGAGACATATTTACTGGCAAAGTCGGGCACATGGTCATATCGGGCGTCATGATAAAATATAGCGATTATGAAAAGAAGCTTGCGATGAATATTACGCCAAAGTCTTACACTAAAATCTTATAAGTATGCCATTTGTATATGAAGAAGACATCGATGTTCCAATACCCAAGGTCAGCAAAAAGACCATAAGCTTTGAGGAGGAGTACTACAGGTTTGTCGAGTCAGCCAATCAGCCATTGGAGATAGGGCACGTGAAAAGACCCGTAGGCAGAAGGAACTATCTGGATAAATTGTTAAACCGCAAAAGACAGCTTACCATACAGTTTGTGAGATTCAATGTAATAGATTATGACGCCTACAATAAATTCCAATTGTACAGTATGGCGAAAAGTGCGCAGCGCAGCAAAAAACATCCTTTCCGCTGTAGAGTTGGAAAATTCACATTATTTGATATTTTAAGGACTGAAATGATAGGAAGAATCAGAGACTATTTGGAGGAGAAGCCAGTGAAAAAGAAAATATTGTGTATAGTCGGAGAGTCTGGCGTTGGGAAGACACTTGCCTCTTTGCATTTACAGAACCATTTAGGGGCAAATGTAATCTGCTCTTTTACAACCAGGCCACCACGCGAAACAGAGGAGGAAGGCAGGGAGCATCACTTTGTAGATGTTGTACCTCCACCGGAAGAACTGCTTGCTTTTTCGGTATTCGGCAATTATAGATACTATGCCACAAAAGCGCAGGTGTTCGGGCCATGCACAGTGTATGTGATAGACGAAAAGGGACTTCTTGACCTTCGGAAACGCTGGAAAGACGAATATGAAATATACTCTGTCTATATCACTCGCAAGAAAATGCTGAGGCGGAGAAGGAATGTGCCAGACTGTAGAATGAGACGTGACAACTATCGCCTGACGCTGGATTTAAGTTTTTATAACTATGTTGTCAACAACAATTCGACAAAAAAATGTCTATTTGAAAGTATCGAATCAATCTACAACGAAGTAAAGGATAAATAAAATATGGCAGCACCCAAAACAAAAAGCACAATACTGACAGCATTCGTCCTTGATTTTGAGACAGGAGGGCTGGATTGTCAGAAATGTGGAGCGACACAACTTTCTATTCACGCAATAAGAATGGATACGTTTGAAGTTATGAACACGCTTAACCTGTATTTCGCCCCATACGCATATCAGGCACTGGGAAAACCAAAACGGAAAACTCTGAAAAGCAAATATGATATTGAGGAGCCTCCAATGATGGAATATACAGAAAGGGCATTTGAGGTGTCGGGACTGAACATGGAGATTCTCGAAACGAAAGGACTGCCGTTGATAGAAGCCTGCGAACAGATTCTTCAGTTTATAAAAGACAATACATTTGATGTGAAGAGAAATTGCCGCCCCATACTTGTTGGACAGAATATTATGTTTGACATCGGCTTCCTGACCCAGATATTCAACTATGCCGGATTGTGGAATGAATTGACAAAATTGCTGAGAGGGGTCAAGGACTTTTGGGGAAACTTTCAGCCCTATTACCTTGATACAATTGTATTCAGCCAACTTGCATTAAGTCATATTCCGGAAATAGAAAGCTGGAGTCTTGGTGAATTATGTGAAATATTGGGGATAGAGCTGGATGATGCCCATGATGCAGATGCCGATACAGAGGCTACAAGGGAAGTTGTGCGGATTCTTACGGCAAGAATGAGAAATGAGGACGCTGATACTGATGGGGCGGGCTCATTGGTGAAAACGAAGAAAATAAAAACAAGGGAACATTTTAAGATTTGAAACTATGGGAAGTAAATTTAGATTCAATCCTTCCACGGGAACGATGGAGGCTGAGAGTAGAGTTGAGGCAGACACAAAGGAGCAAAAAATATCTCAGGATTCAATGCGGAAAGTACATCTAAAGGCAGGGGGCAAACCGAACGTTTCAAGCACTGAAGGGATAGTACAGTTCCGTGAAAGAAGTGATTATACAATTTTTCAATTTATAGAGCCGAGAACCCAAAACGTACTTGGGTATATCGGCGGATATGCGCTTGATTTCAGTTTTAACTTGGAGCAAATAAAGAGTACTGAACGCATGGAACAGCTACTTGAAGGTATGAAGGGGCTATTCCGTAAAATGATTGCAGAACAAATTTTACGGCAGGTGGATAAAAAGTAAAACTATCTACGTTGATTTTGTTTATTATTATATATCAAATAGTGCAAATCAAATATAAGTATAAAATAATGGAAATCAACAATAAATACTTGACAGACGATGAAGCAAAGTTCTGTTTGCTTTACGTTAATGCCGCGGCTCCTTATGCCGGAAATGCAAGACTGTGCTACCAAAAGGTGTTTCCTGACGCACCGGATGAAATTGCGAACTTCGAGGCAAAGAGGCTTATGAAGAAAGAGGCTGTGAGTGAACGCATCAAAGAGCTCAATGCGATTTCCTTCCACATGGCTGAATTTATCAAGCCACAGACTACAGAGACACTTCTAAAAATTATGCATGAATGTGCAGAGGGCACTTATTGCGACAAAGATGGTAACGAGCAGTCCCCGGCAGCATTGAGGGCTGTTTCCGTTCATGCAGCAAAAGAGCTTAATTCTATGTATGGAATCAAGGAGGAAATAGCTCACAAGGTCAAGATTGAGGGGGATGGTCAAACAGGCATGGTCTTCAATTTGATAATGCCTGAGACAAAGGAAAACGACTTAAATATTGACAACAATGGATAGAACTGCAATATTTATTGCCCAGAATTTCAAGACAATCGTGTCCTGTATTGGTGTCGTCTTAGCCTTTTATATACAATATCAAATCAATATGGTAAGGGTTACTCAGTTGGAAAACGAACTTGTAAAAATGCATGCCCAACTGGACTCTCAGTATCAAAAGTTGGATGCCATTAAACTTGACAAGAGCGTATTTGAGGCAACGACAAAACAGTGGGCATCCATGTCTCAGGATATTCGAGAAATACGAACAACACTTGAAGGAATCTTACAGAGTGAACATGATAAATAAAGGTGATAGAGTAACAGTAAAAATCAGCCGTGATTTGCTGATAATGGGGCTTGGACCTCTTATAGGAAAAGGAGGTGTTGTCACTCAGCCAATGACAAAACACAAAACTCCCGGGGCGATGGTAAAAGTAGATGAAAAATTTATGGACTATTCCTTATGGTTTATTCCCATTAAGTCCATATCTGTCAATAAGACAAATTCACGGCAGAATAAAATCAAAATGCTGAAAGAGGCAGTTCTATGACATGCAAATTACACGAGAACAGATAATTGCAATAATGCCATGTGCAAATAACAGCGTTGACAAATATCTTCCATACATAAACAAATACGCAGAGGAGTTTCAGGTAAATACTTCTTTGCGTATAGTTCATTTTCTTGCACAAGTTGCAGTGGAATCTAATGAACTGAGGTGTGTGGAGGAAAATCTCAATTATTCGTCAAAAGGATTACTAACAACATTTCCTAAGTATTTTTCCAGGAATACAGCCGCTCTATATGCCCGTAAACCGGAGAAAATTGCCAACAAGGTTTATGCCAATAGGTGTGGAAACGGGAATGAGGCGTCTGGAGATGGCTGGAGATACCGCGGACGGGGATTGTTTCAGCTTACATTCAGAGCAAATTACAGTGCTTATAAGACATATTGCGGATTTGATGTAGTGAATAAGCCGGACTTGATAGCCCAGCCACTTGGAGCGACACGTTCAGCCTTTTGGTACTGGTGGAAACACGGCTTGAACTTGTTGGCAGATGCTGACAATACCATTGCTATCAGAAAGAAGATAAATGGAGGAACAAATGGCTTGCCGGATGTTCAGAAATATGTGGAAAGAGGAAAAAAGGTTTTTAATATATGACAAGATTTGGTATAGTATTGATAATTGTGGCATTACTGGGATATTCCGGCCGTGCCACAATGGCTTATATGGAGCAGTCCAAAAAGACAAAAGCCTTGGCTCAGACAATTAATGTGCTAAACCAGAATGTGGAAACTTGCAAAATACGGTTAAGCGATTCAGTTGCGATATACGCCGCGAGAGTTGAGAACTTGAATATGACAATTGATAATCTCCGGCATCGTTATCAGGATTTGTTGAAAGGCAACGGGATTAAGCCGAAAGAGGTGACTGCCATTACTGAAGTAGGGGTCGCTACTCACAATGTTGACACGGTACAGGTTGTAATTGACAGATTCGGAGGGTTAATGGCTTCATATACTGATGATTTTGCAACAATCAGCGTCAATATAGATAGTGCGAGAACTGCAATTATAGATTACAGTATCAGGGACTCCATAACGGTAATAAATTATCAAAAGAAACATAGTCTGCTGTTTGGTTTGATTAGATGGAAGGAAAATACAAGGACGGTCGTGTTCAGTAAGAATCCCAAGACAAGGATTGCTGGCGTTACTGCCATAAACAATATGGAGAAATGACTTATTTTGACAGCAACCTTTGCCCTCAAACGTGCCGACAATGACAAAGATTCCATAAAAACAAGAATAAGACAAATAGCCCCGGTCAATAATGGCCGAGGCTATATTTTGTGAGACAACTATTTTAATGTTTATGGAACTTATTTTCTGGAAAGTAGTAGTATAGGAACATTGGGAATGCGTTAAGTATTGCAACCTCCTCATTTTTATCTACATGTTTTGCAACCTGAGCATCAAAGACGGGCAACTGTTCAACATCGCTTTTATGTTCTGGCCATGAAACACTATCCGTTGTTAACATGTTAGCCTTAATGGCATGCTGCTGTACTATTAACTCCCAATTCGCTCTGTCTTTTAAATATGCATAACCTCTATAAAAGCAAAATCCTTTGGCCGCCTTCTTGAATTTATCTCCACAGCTGTTCTCACGTTTAACAATATATGTATGAAATTGTTTGTCCGGTAATTCTTTGGTATATTGGATACTTTCAATCATAGGATAACTGATAAATAGTTTTCCGTTATCTGTTTCCTCGTCAAAGAACTCCAGTAGCTCAAAGATTTGCTTATTTTTTTGTTTTCAGATTGCCGTTATAGAAATCATAATCAAAAAAGAGATAGATAGACTGAAAGTCGGAACTCTTGTATTGAAAAATCTCATTGTGAGGGTCTGTTTTCTTGATTTCAGTCTTCAGTACATCAACGGTATCGCCAAATCCACCAAAATCATCCTTCAGGCGTTTGTAGAATGTATATATGCTGCTACAGAATGAACACAATATCTGGTCATTGCTTCTGGAAAAGAACAGAGTCTTTATACCGTCATATAGGGCTGGTTCATATTTTTCCCCTTCAAAAATAAATAGTATCATATTTCAAAAGCATCTCCTCTATACATTTTTTCTATATTATTGCCCCAGCGCAATTCTTTTTCCGTGCATGCATTTAATGGCTTTATACGGCAATTGCCTATGATAAAGTTGCAGTCTGGACGTAGCAAGTCATTGGACATCAGATAAGTATTGTGTGATGTAACAAATATCTGATTGGAATATGCGAACAATTTTTTACAGATATTGAACGACAATGCAAAATGATAGAAGGCATCAAATTCATCAATCATGACAAATGACGCCTTGGACATTTTTTGAGTCCAGAAATACAACAGGGTTAATGAACTGGTGCCCGTTGATCTGATTTTATTAAATGGGACACCATTCCCCATATCACAAATCAACTGTGTGTCGCCCTTATTTGGATTTTTGAATTTAAATTCTTGCCCGCTGACAGATTCCAAGAATTTTGAAAAATCGGAGACAAGCCCATTCGCTATAATAAATTCCTCTATAAAAGACACCCTTTCGTCTAAACCGGCAAAGCCCCTCTCTTCATGATTCCAAAAGAGTAACATTCCATTGACAAACTCTTTTAGTTTTGTCAGCGGATGTTCCGAATCAAGGGGATAGACGCTCCACAGATAACCTAATACAGACACCTTATTACTGCTGTTGGCCAATTGATGTTTGTTCTCTGCTGTCATTGGGAACTCATCGCCTTCCAGTGACAATCTATTATCTTCCAAATTAAACACCATCTTGCCATCAATTGTGATTCTTTCTTGCTCTATTCCAGCCGGACTTTTGGCGTAAGTGTACTCAATAATGGAAGCTCCGAACTTGAAAGTGTATTCAAACTCCACAAGTTCTTGTGGATGATAAACATTGATAACTGTGTCTGTTTGGTGCGGATTTTTATTCTTCTGTGTGAGATGGAGTATTAAATCAAACAACGCAAGTGCTAAATTGGATTTACCGGCACCATTGGGACCATAAATTATGCCATTCTTCACTATACCATCCTTGATAGCGTTATTATTGAATGAGTAACTGCTTGGGTGTGACAAGTCCCATTCGATTCTATCTGAGAAACCACGATAGTTTTTAGTTGCAAATTTTGTAAGCATAGTGATTTTTATTTTATGTTAGTGTAGTTTGCAAAATTACAAAAAAAATAGCGGGTGTAATTTTTTTACGGTATAAAAATGTTTTTTGCATTGGCTTTTTAACTTCCGGTAACAAGTCCGTACAAAATAAAATACGATTCCAACCTTTATTTTTGCAATATTTAACGCCATCAATAAAACTTTTTGTGCTATTTTTGAGTAATATATTATATAGTAAATATCGCGGAGTGGAGCAGTCGGTAGCTTGTCGGTCTCATACGCCGAAGGTCACAGGTTCGAGTCCTGTCTTCGCAACAATACATTAGGTTTTAGTTTTGTTAAGTAAAAAGGTTGTGTTTGTTGTTTTGGCTCCTGCCATCAACAAGACGGAGGGGTTGGCAGTATCCAACTCCTCCGTTTCATTTTAGAATTGTATGGCATTAAGCACTTTGTTTCTGCTTGCCACATCTCCTTGATTGTTATAATAGATGCTTTCACAGTTCTTCACGCTTGTGCCCATCAGATTCGCAACATACAGTACCGGCACACCCTTGCTGATATAGTTCGTTATTGCCGTATGTCTGAAAGTATAGGTATGCAGGCTGAAATCACATTCAAGAATGTCACCAATCTTTTTCAGCCAGTGATTAAGAAGGCTGATAAAATGCTTGATGTCGCCATTGCTGGTCTTTTGGGTGGCGAGTTTGCGTTTACTACGTATCGGGAATATGTATCCGTCTTTGCTGACACTCTTCCACCTGTCCATAATCTCTTTCATCCTGTCATTAATGGGGACAGCACAGGGAATCGCCTGTTTTTCAGATATTTTTCTGCGCTTGAAAACAAAATGGTCAACACCTCCGATGTTCTTAATATCTGAATATCTGAGTGCTATTGCGTCACAAGGTGACTGTCCCGTATAAAGAATAAAGATGCAGAAATCATGGTACAGTTCGGAATTGGGATTGTGTGGCAGTTCACCTTTTGTGAGTGACACGAATTTCCGGCACTGTTCTGTACTCAGTGTATGATATTTCTGCACAGAACTCTTGTTTTTGCCTCTCCACCGACAGTTTTTTACAGTGGACATGTCGAACCATCCCTGCTTTTCCGCCTTGGCAAGAGTGGCATGCAGCATGGCTGATATGTAGACATGACCCTTACCTTGCCTTTCCTTTACAATCCAGTCCATCACATTATTTATAAATACTGAGTTGATGTCGGTAATAAGCAATTTGTCGTACTCTATCTTTTCATGTTCGCAAAATTCTTTCAGCCTTCCCTCTAACTTTGCGTACCCCTCGTAACTGCCCTTTACAGAACCGTCCGCATGAGTCCTTCTTTTCAGTTCGGTAATTATAAATTCTATCACCTGAGCAACGGTCTTTGGACCATCATTACCGAAGTTGTCCGCGTGTACGGCAGCGAGAAAACCGTAAAGGCTTCCTGTCCATTCAATGGCCATTCTGTCATACCTCTGCTTGTATTCGACAAGAATGGCATTGTTTTCTTCACTGTAGGGGGCTGAGGGGATAAAACACTGCTTCCTCTGGTTCCAATGCTTTTTCAGAAGTTTTCCCTTTAAGAGTTTGTTTACTGCGAGAAATTTTGTCTCTCCATCCTGATAGAAACGTAAACGAAGGCTAAAACCCGATGTCCCGTAAGACTGATAATTAATGTAGATCATACTCCAAAAATTGTTTGAATCACGTCATGAAATTGCTTGGATTTCGTACATAAAAACCATGCACACTTTTTGCGTGATTTTAGACTTTTGAAGCTGCTTTGGACTTTTTTTACAAAAGTGTGGAAGAGGAGTCTGTTAACCTTTCCAGCTTGTCAATTTGTGAGATAACGCTCTGTTTATCAAAAAAGTCCGCCAATGAATTAAACTGAAATTTAATCATCGTCGAACTTTCATCTTTTAGACATGACGTCATTCTGCGGAGAGAACAGGAATACCTTACTTTTTCCAAGGCGGCAGTCCTCATGGGATGCTCACGCCAGTACATTTATAAGCTCGTGTCGCAAGGCAAGCTGAAAGCCTCACGCATCAGCAGCCGCATGGCGATAATACGCCGTGCCGACATCGAGGCCATGCTGGAGGGAAATCCTTATAACAAGGTAGTCTTCGGCAACCGACCGAAAGCCGCAATTACTAAGCGGCATCAGAAGGAAACCGCACATGTTGCTGACGAACCTCTGACCTACCTTTCCGGCGAGGAGGTGATGTCCATTTATAAGGTAAAGCAGATGTGGCTTTACACCACCGCCAAGCGTAACCGGATTCCCATGTGCCGCATTGCAGGAAAAAACTATTATAGCAAAAGCCACGTGGAGGAATGTCTCGGCCTTACCGCTGACACTTCCGCAATCACCGAATGGCTCACCACAGACGAAGTGCTCGGGGAGTTCGGCATGAAAGCTGCCGCCATCCGTGCCAACGCCTACCGCCACAGCATTCCCACCAGGAAGGAACACGGCATCACCTATTATTCCAAGCCTCACCTTGCGGAACTGCGACAAACGGATGTGATGGCAGATGAACGCTACTGCACCGTGGATGAGGTGTCAGAGAAATACGGCCTGTCTAAAGCGAACATCCACCATATCACCAAAGTTCATGGCATAGAGAAGAAGAAAGTGGGCGTAAGAAACTTGCTACTCCGTGCTGATGTAGAGCGTGCGATGGCGGAAAGAGCGGCAAAGGGACTGTGAACAATAATTATAATACGTTTATCCGTAAATTACCGTCATTAACTGTCACCAATGGCATATCATTCAGTTCCTTTGCATCATGGAGAAACGCTCCACCCTGTAATATTCATCAATAATAATCAGAATAAGCAATGGCAAATATCTGTAAGACCGTGAACCTTTACACACGGAAAATCAAGGGCGGCAGGATGCTGTCCTACTTCCTCGATTACTATCCCGGCTACCGTGACGAAACCACCAACAAGGTGCTTCGCCACGAGTCTCTCGGCATTTACATCTACGCACACCCGAAGACACAGCGCGAGAAGGACTACAACGCACGCCTGTCGGAGAAGGCCGAGGCACTGCGCTGCCGCCGCTACGAGGAAATTGTAAACGAGCGTTACGAGTTCTTCGACCGCAACAAACTCAACGGTAGCTTCATTGACTACTTCAAGAAATACGCCGTGAAGAAGAACTCACGCTACGAGCAGGCGTTCCTGCACTTCAACTGGTTCACAGGCGGCAAATGCACCTTTGCCGAAATCACCGTGGAACTTTGCAACAAGTTCCTGGAATACCTGCGCACCACGCATCAGGCAATTCACACCAAGCGCAAGCTGCACACCAACACCATAGCCGGCTATTGGTCTGCGTTTCTCGGCACACTCCATGCCGCCCACCGTGACAGGAAGATAAAGGAGAATCCCTGTCCCTATTTAGAACGTGCCGAGAGCATTCCGACTGATAAGGTGGGACTGTCAGCGGAAGAACTCATACGTCTGGCAGAAACACCTTGTGAGGTTCCCGTGCTGAAAGCGGCATTCCTGTTCTCCTGCCTTACAGGACTGAGAAAGAGTGATGTCAAGACATTCTCTTGGAAAATGGTACAGCCAGAGGCGGACGGCACGCTCTATATCACCACCCGTATGCAAAAGACAAAGCAGATTGCCCACAATCCGATAGGGGACGAGGTGCTGGCGTTGATAGACAATAATTCAAGGAAGGGACTTGTGTTTCCCGGCTTCAAGGACAGCATGACACAGACAGTACTCAAACAATGGGTAAAGGCGGCAGGCATCACCAAACACATCACCTACCATTCGAGCCGCCACACCTTTTGTTCCCTGCAACTGGAGGCAGGAACGGACTCCCGAACCGTGCAGGAACTTGTCGGTCACAAGAACCTCGCCACCACGCAGCGGTATCTTGACAGCGTTGACCGCAGGAAGAAGGAGGCGGCAAACTGCATCACATTGAAACGCAAGCCGGAATAGCGTCAGTTTGTTGATGTTGCTGTCTAACAAGCGATTGGAGTATGATTTTGAGTATGAAATCATACCCCAATATTAATTT
Source organism: Palleniella muris (assembly GCF_004792655.1). Lineage (GTDB taxonomy): Bacteria > Bacteroidota > Bacteroidia > Bacteroidales > Bacteroidaceae > Prevotella > Prevotella muris_A. The sequence continues at coordinate 34,348 of NZ_SRZC01000025.1, forward strand.
GTCATAAATTACTGCGTTTACTTGCAGCTATTTCCGCATATACCCGAACCGCCATGGTAACTTTGCAGTAAATAACCGTCACCAAGACGTAATATCAAACAATTACACTATCATAGAGCATGAAAAATTTGAATACGCTTATCAGCAAAGAGACCTGCCTTTTCTATGGCCTTCCCGGCACAGCCATCCTTGCCGTGTCGCTCATCCTGTCCTGCAAAGTCGGCAACGACTTCGGAGGGAGTACGTTTGTGAACACTGTTTCCTTCCGTGGCAGTAATGTCCTGTTGTGGCTGCTGTACTTGGTATTGTTCCAGTACCTGCCTGTTGACTTGATGAGGATTTGGCTGTCAAAGAAAAATTCTGCCGGCATTGACGCGGCGGAGACAAGTACTGATATAAATACGGTCAAACATCCAATTACCACTGTTCAACCCATGACAGCCGAAGAATACAAAGCCCATTGCGCCGAGTTTGAGCGTAAGAAGCAGGAGGAGCATCAAAAGCTCGTCAATCCCATCATGGACTATGTGGGCAGGGTGATGTCACCGTTTATGGAGGAAAAAGACCTTGACCTGCTCCGCAATGAGATCCGGGCATGGTGCGACAACCCGGGCTACAAGCCCCAGCCGGTCAAGTTAAAACCTGCTCATGAATACAAGGACAAGCTAAAGACTGTCTCTTTCAAGCATTTCGTCTGGAACATCGCCGCGAGGCTCGGATTCGAGAACGGATATTCTGTAAGAATACAGGCCAAATTCATCAAGTCATTGTTCCCCAACGAGCTTGCGGACATCGAGGCCAAGTCGTTGGAAAGAAGTCTGACCAGCTCACCTGACGACGGACACATCAAACTTGACAGACCGGTTTATACGGATAATTATATTTTCCACTTTTAACCACAACCGTCTTACTCTAATACCCACAATATGTTACAGGGAAGCTCGTCCGGGCTTCCCTTTTTCGTTGTATGCCATAGTGCCCTGTGTTACCTGTTGATTGCCACACAACACCTGCCTTATTCTCATTTTTACCTTTCTTTCCCTCCATTTTTACCCCTTGTTTCTTGATAGTACGATTATCTTGGGATTACCCGCCGATTACCGTCAATATCCTGTTTCACAGGCATATCATTCAGTTCCTTTGCCACCGGTTTTTAATACGACTAATATGCAATAAACTTTGACTTTCAACGACCTTCCGCAGGTCGTGGCCGAGCTTCGGGATGAGGTAATCGGCATGAGGCGGATGCTCAGCCATCTGCGAGACGAGAACGCACAACACAAAGAGAACACCCACCGTCCCATGTCGGTAGAGGAAGCGGCCGAATATCTGAAGATACCGCTACGCACCCTTTATATGAAACTGGGCAACGGCACAATCCCCGCCACCAAGCCGGGCAAGCGGTACGTACTCTATCAGGACGAGCTTGACAAGTGGCTGGAGTGCAACCGCAAGAATCCCGTACCGCTTACCGTAGAGGAAGAAAACGCGGCAATCCTCGCCTCCAACAGACGCAAGCCCGACAAAGCAGACTGGAGGTGAGTATGGAAGACTGCTATACATTTTCATTCTTCCGCGCACCGGTTCAGAACACGGTTCCGAATATGGCATTCAGCATCCTTGATGCCTACCGCTACATTTCGGGGCCAATAGCCAAAGAGCGGACGGAACAATTGCGTACCATGGCCTCACATGACGAAGCCAGACGGTTCAAGGCACAGCACTTTGACTACTGCACATTCTCTGGCCTGTTCTGTTCCCGCTCCTCATCACAACTCATCCAACATTCAGGGCTGATATGTGTGGATTTTGACCATGTGGAGAATGTGCCTGCGCTAAAACAGCAATTACTTGAGCATGAGTATTTCAATACTATCCTGATGTTCACCTCACCTTCGGGCAACGGGGTAAAATGGATTGTGGAAGTTAACCTACAAGGTTGGGAACACTCCCGTTTCTTCAAATCTATGGCAAACTGTCTGAAAGCGACAGGACTTCCTCCTGTGGACATCTCGGGCAGTGATGTGGCCAGAGCCTGTTTCCTGCCATACGACCCCGAAGCATATATCCATCCAAAATTTCAATCCTATGTCAAAGAAACCTTTTATACCCCTGCAGTGGGAAGCATGCTCGGATGAAAACCGCATGCCTATATGCAATAAGGTATGTTCTGACGATTGGGGCAACGATAGAGACAATGATGTGGAACGGATTGTCTCCTTGGTTGAACAACAGGGCGCAGACATTGCACCATCCTATGAGTAATGGGTAAAGCTCGGCTTTGCATTGGCGGATGGATTTGGAGAGAACGGGCGTGAATATTTCCTGCGCCTGAGTACCCTTCATTCTGGCTGTACCATTGAAGCTGCGAAACTGCAATATGACAAATGTCTCCGTTCCGGCAATTCCGGCATCACCCTGTCCACCTTCTTTCATCTGGCAAAGCAGGCCGGAATATCCATTTCCATACCAAGTGGTAAAATGGCAATTTGGCAAAATGGTAATTTGAGAGACCGTAAGGATAAACAAAACGGTGCGGAAATATCCAAAAGTCCAAATTGCCATATTGGTAATATGGAAATATCGGAGGAGAAAGAAGCCGTAAAAGTCCAAAATACCAAATATCCATATTGCCAAAACGGTAAAACGGACATTTCGGACAAATGGATATTGGAGGAAGAGGATCTGCCGCTTTTCCCCAAAGAGGTATATGAGCACCTGCCACCATTCCTCGATGGTGTGGTGCGAAGTGCCATATCACCGTCGGACAGGGATATGCTGCTGATTGGGGTAATTACGGTACTCTCTTCCACGCTGGGCAAAGTGAGCGGTGTCTATGATGAGCGCATTGTCTATCCAAATCTGTACCTCTTTGTCTCAGCTGATGCAGGCATGGGCAAGGGAGCGTTGACCCTGTGCCGTGAGCTGGTTGCGCCCATCAATGCCGAATTGCGTGCCGTGGCCAGACAGCAACAGGAAAATTCAGACAATGGCAAAGAGAAAGAAGTTCCCATGCCCACCCTTATCATTCCGGCCAACAGCAGTGCCAGCGCGTTCATCAAGACCTTGGCAGACAACAACGGTACCGGGCTGATGTTCGAGACGGAAGGCGACACGCTCAGCCAGACGTTGAAGTCTGATTACGGGAACTATTCCGACACGTTGCGCAAGGCGTTCCACCATGAGCCTGTATCGCTGTGCCACCGTAAGGACAGGGAATTTCTTGAGCTGGACTGTCCCAAGCTTAGTGTCGTATTGGCAGGAACACCCGGACAGGTCCGCAGCCTCATACAGGATTCCGAGAACGGACTGTTCAGCCGCTTCATGTTCCTCAATGTAAAGTTCGAGAAGAATATCCGCAACGTGTTTGCCGTGACCGACTCCAAGCATTCAAAGACAGAAGTGTTCCGTCGGTTAGGCGGGCGATACAAGGAACTGTCGGGAAAAATCCAACGGGAGGCGTCGGCATACGAGGTCAGCATTCCGCCTTTTCTGCACAGTCATTTCATGGAACACTACAACCGGCTGAACGACGAATGCTGCGAAGCCGTCGGCAACAGGATGCAGGGTGTGGTAAGAAGGAACGGCCTGATGGCATTCCGCATCATGATGGTGCTGACGATTGTCCGGCATCTGACGGATGACAGCTATCATCCGATAACGGAAGGACAGTCCCTGAAGCTGGAATGTTCCGGTGAAGATTACCATACAGCCCTCACTATTGCCGAGACATTGCTGTACCATTCCGCATACATGTTCCGCCGGTTGGAGAAACCTGTCACTCCATCATTGACAACTGGTAGAAATGACAGAAGAGAGATGCTGTACGGCATGTTGCCCGACAGTTTCACCAAACAGGAGTATCTTTCTATTGTCCGTCAGCAGGAGTTCAGCGAGAGCACCTGTAACAAATGGATTGACCGGTATGTTGCGGAAAACCGTCTCCGGCATTGCGGACACTCCAAGTATGAGAAGATACAGGATGCGCCGCTTCATGCCAATTCCTCATCGGCTCCCCAATAACGGAACTGTCCGCTCCGTGAGCTTGCTCTTATACAGACTTTACAAAAGTCCTAAACTCAATAAGGACTTTTTGCCTGGGAGCAACAAAGTCCCATGAGGCAGGGAACGGCAATGTACGCACATTGTCCCTGCACCCCGACAGCGAGCAAGCTCTTTTCATCCCATTTTATAGAAATGTTGAAACTCAAAAATACAGAAAATTATGATACAAGAACAGAAACAAGCCCTGCATATAGAGAACGGAAAATCATTCAGCCGTTCGGAAGCAAACGAGAACGAACGCCGCTGGGACGAAAACAAGATAGACAGGCTCAACCGTGATCCGGCCAACAATTATGACAGGACACGCATGCACCTGAACTTTGAAATTGGAAGTGACGGGAAGATTCATCCATTAGGCTATATGGACAAGCGGCTGGATGAGAGATTACAGGAACGGCTGGACGAACTGGAGTATCATCCGTTCAAGGCAGACAGCAAGATACAGCCGAACATCTGTGCTAGGCTCATCATTGGAGGAAACCATAAGCGGACACTTGAAATGGCGTTCGGGAACCAGACCGTGGACTTGAACAAGGGAGCGGACAACAGCCACTTGCATCGGTGCCGGGAAGTGGAAGACTGGGCATTGGATGCCTACCGCTGGTGTTGCGAGCAGTTCGGCAAAGAGAATGTCATCGGTTTTCAGGTGCATCTGGACGAGAAGTCTCCCCACTGCCATGCGCTTGTCATCCCCGTTGGAAGAAAAGGCAAGGAGAAAAAGTAACGGGTGATGTGGGCAGCCAAGTTTGGAAAGAACGGGAACGAATACAAGTCCATTCTTCATGCCATGCACACATCGCTCTACGAAACCGTAGGCAAGAAGTACGGGCTTGAGCGTGGCGACAGCGTGGAGTGACGCAATATACGGCATCTTGACAAACATGAGTTCTACCGAGAACAACTGAAGTTAGAGAAAGCCATCAAGGGACTGACAACCATGAAGGAGAATCTTGAAAGTTCCATTTCCCGACTTCAGGATGAGATACAGACTGTCCGTTGCCGCCTTTCTGACCGCAAGATAACGCTGCATGAGGCAGACAGCAAGGTGCATAAGCTGGAGAATGAACTATCAGCCTTGCAGGAGAAGCTATCGGACAAGGCAGGCAAGTTGCAGGAAAAGCAACAGGAACTAAACCGCTTGATGAAAGATGTCGGCAATGTTCATCAGATTATCACCCCGTTCAAGAATCACCGCATAGGTTTCACCGCTCCTCAAATCACGGAAGTACCGCCCACGTTCGGACGTGAGAAGTGGATGGAGAAACAGAATAAGCGGATAGACTCCATGTTCAACAAAACCGTTGCTGAGGTTGAAAGGCTGTATATGGCAGAAGCAGAAAAGCAGGTGAAAGCAGCCGGGCAGAACCAGCTGGTGGATTACAAGGAACTTCACCGATATAGGAATGAAAACGGGCAACTACGTCAATATATCCGGGATATAACCGAAGAGAACAACAATCTTAACGAGGCACTCTCAGGATTATTGGATGTTTTAGCCGTTCCGGATTTTCGGGAGAAGTTCTTCGCCATTGCAGATGCACTTATTGGAGGACATCCCGTTCCGGCATCCTCCGGCGGCGGAGGCGAGACTTCCGACCTTCGCTGGGACGGACGTAATCCCGATGAGGACGAGGAAACTTATAGACACAGGTGCCTGATGGCGGCAGTAGGAATAGTAATCAGTAGAAATAAAACAAGAGGATTTAGAAGATAATTATGGCATCAATAAAGATAAAATTCAGTCCCTCTACCCCTGTCGCATATCTGAACGATAAAGATCGTATGCCGAAGGCTTTTGTCGCAGGCGAACTGACCGAACAAGAGTTTGTCAATGCTATCTTCAGCCCTGCAGAACAAATCAATGAGGCGCAAGTTGCACTGCTCAATGCGGCCATGGAACTGGCAATGGGCGTGTCAGCTCAAGCACATGTAGGGACAGGTGGCGGTGGCTCAACTTCAGATTCGCCTTGGATGGATAAAAGAAAAGATAGCGAAACGAGAAAAAGGCGATAATCAAAGATACTTGATTCTTGTTTGCGCACACAAGTAGCAAAATAAAGACAATTCAAAGAAAAAACAAGGCTAAAACGTAATTTCCAGCCGTTTTATGCGTAAGTTTGTGATTATTTTTGTAATTTTATGTCCAAAATTTGACAATTCAAAAAAATACATTCAGAGGTTGATATGACAAAGAACATTTTATCACTGACATCGCAGGAAGCATTCGATTTCTTAATGAAGTCGGAACAATACCATAGCTTCGAACTACCGGAGTATTTCTGTTTTGATGAAGTACTCCAGTTTGTTCGTGATAGGATTGGTAAAAAGGTTTATGAAGAGTGTTTGAGTAATCAATTACCCGATGATCTTGATAATATCAATTTAGACATTCTTTTAAATAAGGACGGCAAATATGCAGTACGTCCATTAATCTTGGCTAATCCATATCTGTATTGCTTTCTCGTTCGAGAGCTATGCCAACCTACAAGATGGGAAGCTTTACAGAATTGCTTCAAGGAGTATAACGTGCCGCATCTCACCTCTTGTGCTCTACCCGTAGTGCCAGAAAAGGTTGAACCGTTTCATAAATCAACTACCATTCTGAATTGGTGGAGCGCGATGGAACAGCGTTCCATAGAGTTATCGTTGGAGTACAGGTATATGTTCGTTACAGACATCACCAATTGCTATGGCAGTATTAATCCGCAGTCAATTGAGTGGGCTTTGGCATGCAAGGGGACAGAATATGAGAATAACGATAATACTGAGTTGGCGTATAATATCCAGAAGTATTTGCGTGCTTTGCAGCATGGCCACAATATTGGTATTCCACAGGGAAGTGCCTTGTTTGACTTCATAGGAGAAATAGTGCTTGGCTATTCTGACTTGCTATTTCATGAAGCTCTGCAGAAAGAAGGTCTTGATGGTTATGAAGTAATTCGCTATCGCGATGACTATCGCATCTTCTGCAACGACCATGACAAGTTAGAGCGCATATCGTACATATTGCAGCATGTGCTCGAAACACTCAATCTGCGTCTTAACTCTCAGAAGACAAAGATAAGTGACAGCATCGTTACTGACTCAATCAAGTCAGATAAGTTATGGTATATATATAATACTCCGATTTTTAACAAGAAAGGTACCGACTTCGATAGCTTTGAGAAACATCTGCTCTATATACTGATGTTTAGCCGAGAATATCCCAATAGCGGACAACTCAAAACAATGCTTTCCGATTTAGATAGACGGATAGAAGAGTGGCTGAAACCATACGAAGAGAAAGTAACTACAATTTCACTATTAGAAGAAAAATCATCAAAGGCTAAGACTATCACTAAACTAAAGAAACTTACAGGTGGTAGTATTGCGGCCATGACTGCTGTTGCCGTACAGATAGCTTTGGAGAATGTCGCTATCAGCCATTATGCTCTTCGTGTCATCAGTCGCATGATAGATTCTCTTGAAGATATGCAGGAGAAACGTGATATCATTGACAAGGTGTACCATAAACTTTGCAAGCAGCCTAATTCAGACTATAACCAGCTATGGCTTCAGAACATGACGTACACCCAGGACAAGAAAAGTGATACGTCTCCATATACACTGCGCCTATGTCAGTTGGTTGATGATAAGCAGACTGAGTCATTGTGGAACAATGACTGGCTTGTCGAAGAAATGACAACAGGCATTCCATACAAGACTGTTGTTAATGGCGAAACATTGAAGAAGGTAACGCCTGTTATAACATTTAGGGAAACAAGAATATATAATGAATCCAACAACTATGACAGATAAACTTTCTATTGATCAAGCATATCCTTTGCATGAATTTTCGAATGTAATTCAATATATTTCTGACATTCAGTATTATCACACAATCGTTGAATTCAAATCTGAGGAAAATACAATAGTTGCCTTTCCGAACAATGATACATGTTTGTTGTCTGCACTTGAACCGGAAGATATTAATGGATTAGAACTGGGAAGTGATATAAAAATTCTCTATGAGGCAGATGGGCGAGCTGTGAAAGATAATAGTAAGTTGGCTTTATACTTGAATATTTTACCAAGAGCAAAAGACGGTCAAATATTTAAGGCTACAGTTGTTGGTGCTACAAAACAAGGATTATTGATGTCAATAGAAGGATTGCAATGTTTCATGCCAAAAGGACAGGTTGGACGCGAAAGAAACGGTGACTTGCAATCTTTTGTCGGCAAATCAATTGATGTCAAACTTATCAGTGTAAAACTTAAAGAAGAAGAGAGTAATAGATTTCTTCCAATTGTGTCACATAAAATACTTGAGGACGAAAATAATGCAATAGACACACAAAGTAAACTACAAGATCTAAAAGTTGGCTCAATAGTTCAGGGAATAGTAAAAAGCATTGCCAACTACGGAGTATTCGTAACTCTTTTCCCTTCTATTGATGGTCTTATACACATTACAGACCTGTCATGGGAAAGAGTATCTAATCCCTCAGACATCGTATCTATCGGGCAGAATATCACTGTTGTTATCCTTGATATTAATCAAACGAACGATGGCAAACTCAAAATTAGCCTTGGTCTGAAGCAATTGTCGCGGAGACCATGGGAACGATTAGACAAGGACACCAGAGAAGGAAATATCGTATCTGGCTCTATATGTAACATCACAGATTATGGTATTTTTATAAAGCTTCCTTCAGGTGTACAGGGACTCGTTCACAAATCTGAACTATCGTGGGATACTAAAGTTTCATCTATAGATTTTACAAAAGGGCAGATTCTATCTGCAAAAATCATCAATATTGATTGGGAAAAAGAAAAACTACTATTAAGCATCAAACAGATGGTTGCCGATCCATGGAAAGATATTGAGAACAAAATCTCTATAGGTGATATTGTTGAAGCGACCATAATTAACATTACGAATTTTGGAATTTTCGTAAATATTGCAGATGGCATTGAAGGAATGATTCACGTATCAGAGCTTTCTTGGACTGAGAAAATTAAAAAGCTTAAAGAGTATTATACTATTGGAGACCACCTGGATGCAGTTATTATCTCAATAAATAAAGACAAAAGAAAAATAGAGTTAAGCCACAAACGTATTCTTCCAAACCCTTGGCAAAACTACACAGTTGGTCAACATGTAACTGCAATCGTTATTGGAATTGAAAAGCAGGGCATTCAAGTAAAATTAGCAAATGACCATCTACCTGCATTTATTCCAGCTAAATTAGTGCCAAATGATTTTGCTATAGGAGAAAGCGAAATTTTGAAGTGCCAGGTACAAGAGATTGATGAAAACAAAAGAATAATAATCTTAGCAATTGTATAAAATGGGATTCGATACAAATTTACAGAAAGAGATATGGCTTAAGCATATTGAGGTGCAGGAACGAGTTCTCCAACTTAATTCTGCCCCTATTGCTATCGAGCCAGAATCCATACAGATTTCCGGACAAAGGTTAAGACTTAGTGTGTGCCAAACAGATGAATTAGATGCTAAAATTGACAAAATTAAGTCTTTCTTTGGCGTTAGTGATGAAGCTATTGACAATAGCAATGACACTATCGTCTGCGACGCACGCTTTAGCCCAAATCTATATGATATCTCTCAATTGGCTGAAGATTGCCAAAAATATTATATACAGTTATCAAGGAATCCAATAATAGAGGGTGTAATACGCTCGCAGAAATCCACTTTTTCAAAAATTGTCAAGGCATTGAAAGAACAGGGAGACCAATATGACGTTGACAGTAACAGAAGACTTCAGGTCACTGTGGAGGCACTTCGAAAACTAGATAATGATTCAGATATACCTTGTGGTATTCTTCCAAAGAATGCCAGTGGAATATTCAGCATTTCACCGACACCAGCCTATTTCATTAGGAAGTGGTTGTCCATCGAATGTAGCCATTCACTCAAATACGAGAACTTCAAGATTGAAGGTGTCGAAGAGCGTAGATTAAGACGAGTATTAACGATACATGATAAATATTTTAGTGAATCAGCACTACAAAAGTTTAATGAACTTTGGGGGTTAAGATTATTCTCATTTGATGTTTATGTAAAAGTCTCAGAAGACATCATGAAGGAATATGATTTTGAGAAATCTTTATATGACTTTCCGGATTCACAGGATGGTATTTTCCGTTATCACTTTAATGCCAAATCCAATGATAACAATGGAAATCTTTCCATCATTAGAGGAAAATGGCAGGTGGATTTGCTGAAAAATATATGCTCTTCAGAATTCGGCGATAACAATTATCAGTTTCATATAGATTATAATTATCTATATGATTCCAAACTATATCATCAAAATGTAGATGGTATAAATCTTTATGATTTCTTCCAAGATTTGAAAGACACTATTTCTGAAGAACGTATCTCCATAAGTGAATCAAAGCAATCAATCGGTGTGGATTTTGACTGGAGGATCACAGCTCCAGATCAATTACGAATTGAACTTAGCAACAAATATGACGACTTGGAAGTATCGATTTTTTCCAATCATAGATGCAATGTAGAAATAAGTGACAAGAATGCAGAATGGGAAAAGATAGAAACCTTCCTTAAAAAAAACTTTTCATCTTTAAAGACTTACATAAGTCCAAAAGATGGATCAATGCACTTTGTTCAAGAATATTGCACGCAAGAACAAGCTTCACAATTCCAGATTTCATTGTCAACATCACTGAATGAATTAAGGAAGTTAGGATGCGAGTTTGAAATACATGCAGACCCAGTAGGAAAAAAAAGATACCTGTTACGTATTGATCAGAATAAAATTGTCGAAAACAAAGAAAACGTAGTCAGCACTCTTCGTGGTGCAGAGTTCACAGTAAGAGGCCATTCTATAGGTAAACTATTTAAAGTCATTTTCCCGGAATTGTTAATAGATATTTCTTCTGCCGACTATAAATTTAACGAAGAAGGAGCTCTCACTTTCAATCAAATTACTCCAAATTTGGAAGGTGATATGGAAAAAATTAAACGACTGAAAGACGCTTTCGACAACATTTCAACAGGGAAATGTGTCAAAAATTCTAATATCAGTCAATTCATCTTTGATGCAACAAAAGCTGCTCCAACCCAAGACATAGAGTTTTATACTAACGAGTCCAGCGACTATTATCAAGAAGTCAAAAGCAATTTACTTAATAAACAAATCAATCATTCTCAGTTAGATGCAATCATCAAATGCCTGAAAGCCAACGACATTTCTTTGATTCAAGGCCCTCCGGGAACTGGTAAATCAACAGCAATTGCGGAGCTGATATGGCAGCATATAAGATTGAATCCACAGGAAAGGATTTTGCTGACCTCTGAAACAAATCTTGCCGTTGATAACGCTATTGACAGAACTGTCAATAGCACTCATAATCTTGTAAAGCCTATACGTTTCGGATCGGACGACAGACTTGCAGTAGAGGGCAGACAATTCTCTATAAATGCAATGGAGCAATGGGTTGAAACTGGGAAATTCGATTATATCGAAAATCAGGACGAGTCTATAGCGGATGACGAAGTTCAAACTAAAAATGGGAAGATGATTCTCGAGAACTGGTTAGACAACATTAGGAAGCGTATTGACCGAAGCAATATGGACTATAGATCTGTTTCTTTGTGGGAACATATTCTTGAGAATCCAGACAAACCTCTGAGACAACTCATATTTGATCAATATAAGGCTCATTGTAATGTTGTAGGAGCTACTTGTAGTTCTATTGGCGAAAAAAATACAAAGAACAGACCTACTAAATTCTTTATGAACTATTGTTCTGTATTTGGAGAAGTTGGAACAAAGACAATATATAAAAGAGGTAATGATTTCTCTGATAAAGAGGAAGAACTTAAGATCACGACTTACAATTGTAAAGATGGAATCTCTTTCACAACGGTTATTCAGGATGAGTCAAGCAAGGCTACTCCTGCTGAGTTAGCATTACCTCTTGTATATGGTAAGAGGAACATTGTAATTGGTGACCATCGTCAATTGCCACCTATGCTTGACAAGGAAGAATTCGTGAATACCCTGGAATTCCTTTTGGACAACGCTTCAGGAGAATCCGAATTGCGTCAGTTAAGAAAGTTAAAGTCCTATGTCTTAAAGAATTTTAAGGAAATGGAAATATCACATTTCCAGAGAATATATGAAAATATTGACCCAAGTCTTAAGGGGAAATTCACTCAACAATACAGAATGCATCCTGATATTAATGAAGTTATCAAGCAATTCTATGAGGACAATGATAATTCCGAATCTAAGGATGGACTTGTCTGTGGACTAATCGACCCTATTGACTTAGGTGTCAATGACAAAAATATGACAAATCCTTTTTCAAGATATCATGGTATTCAGATTGATGATTTTATCTGTGGAGAGTCGTTGTCGCCAGACAATCATGTTGTTTGGATTGATGTCAACTCTCCTGAGATGATAGAAGGAACATCAAGAGTCAACGAAGGAGAAGTAGAAGTGATATCCCATATTCTTGAAAAATTTTCGATATCTAACTCTTTTAGAGAATATTGTGATAAATGGACTGATGAAGACGATAAAGAGATTGGAATTATCAGTTTTTATAGCAAGCAACGAAACAGAATCAGAAAGATGTGCAGATCTTTTAACAATCTGTCTATGAAGATTGATGTCGTTGACAGGTTTCAGGGCATGGAACGAAACATTATCATCGTGTCCATGGTTAGAAGCAATACTATTGTTTCTGATTCGCAACAAGAACCGAATTTCGCCGAGTATGAGTTAGGATATCCAGAACAGACTGATTTGGGATTTGCACAATCACCAAACAGACTAAATGTTGCACTATCTAGAGCTAAAAGACTGCTAATTATTATTGGAAATAGCGAATTGTTTAGACAAAAAGACATCTATAACAATGTATATAAAATCATAGAAGCTAATTCCAATGGCAAGATTATTAAATGCAATCCATATGAAGACCTTCAAAAATAAGATAGCAGGGGCACAACTTATTTACAAATCCAAGTCATCGGATTCTGCCCTAAGAGCATGGCCATTGAAAAAGACTTCATGCAAAATACTTTTGTATGAAGATGAGCCGTGTTCAGACATAGACCAAATTATCTGTTCAACACTATACTTTCATGATGGCACACTAAAGACAGATGATTTGGCCACATTCCTCGGTTTTAATGTGATAGACAATAATGAATCCACCCCAAAGAGATATAAGGACGATGCTGAAATATGCATCTTCAATAAACTGCTCGAATCATTAGAAAGAGATGAACTAATTAGCAAAGAGGAAGATAAAATTATTTTAACCTCTTTGGGTGAATTCTCTGTAAAACAAGGAAAGAAAAGATTCTACTATGAAGCAGAATGCCGATTTTTTGAGAACTTCAGTTTGATGAACGATAATGTAGCTCCATTTCCTTTCAGAGATGCACTTTCTGTTATAACGACAATTTATAGCAAGAAGAAAATTTCTTACTATAAATCTCTGCAATCCTATGATATAGTTCCTCAAATCAAGGAGGATGAAAATGCATTGGTAAACGCACTTCTTGAACAGATGCCAGTAGGTACAAAAGTATTTAGAGCGTCATTAGTGTGCAATAACTTCTGTATTGAAAGTGAAGGGATTGATGTCTCCATATATAACAAAAATGGAGAAGACTTCATTGTTGTATTTACAAAAGATGGTTCTATCAGTGAATATGCTTCGGGACAGCTTAACAATAAAGCAAATAACAAAATTAAGAGTATTAAAGTAGAATGGGGTTATTATCTTAGATTATTGAATGATCCCAATGCTTCCTTGGACTATAATAGTCTAAAACCTTTCGAAGACATTATTGAATGGGGAAAGATTGTCAAAGATGTTAGATTCTGTTGGAATGATCATAATCTGTTTAATATGCTTTCCAATTACATTGATGCAAACATATGGCACGATGTCTCATCTGTATGTCCAACAGAGGACATACAGACGTATGTGATGGAATCTTCAGAGAATTGGGATTGGAGTATTCTGTCTGCAAGACTTGAAGGGTCGTTCATAATAGAACATGCCTCAAATTTTCCATGGGATTTTGACATTGTAGTTCACAATACAAATGTTACCAAAGAAGATATTGAGAAACTCTTAGTTGATCCAAATCTCACATCTGTACAATGGCTTTGGAAGGAAATTATGCCATCATTGTCGGATGATTTTATAATCAAACATATAGATGATGTTTCTTTCGATTTATCTTTAATAACAGAATCAGAACCCAATCTTGTGGAGTCGTTGATCTTAAAATACCCAGACAAAGCATGGAACTGGGAATACATTTCACGCACATACGATCTGGACTATATATTAAATAATATCAATCTTCTTTCTAAGAGATTAAATATGCAAACATTAACTATCCGAGCACTAAGTTCGGAAGAATTTGCATATCAGTATTGCCAATCTCAAAGTTACAAAGACGAACTTAAGAATATTGTCGAAACGTCCCACTCTCCTTTCAATGTCAATTCATCGAAACTTATATGGAATAATGAAATCATTGACATGCTTGAAGGAATTGGGCTGTTGTCTTGGTGCGTGCCCATTATTGGAGGCTTCGAGTCAAATTCACACATCAATTGGGATAAAGAGTTCTTTAATAACTATTCTGCTAAAATCTCTACCCCATCAGGCTGTTCTTGCGTCACATATAGAGTAACAGACTTTACTATTGTTGACGAACATCCTGAGTTCTCATGGGATTGGAGTCTGATCTCTTCAAAATCAGAATGGATTAAAGTAACTAATTTTGTAGTAAAACACATAGCACAGTTGGATCTTGATATTGCTTTTGACTTATTTTCTAGTGACACTTTCTGTGTATTGTTTGAATACCCAGAGATGCAAGCCTTCTTGTCGTCACACCCAGAAAAAAAGTCTCGAGCCACAGAACTTGCTGCTCTTCAGCTTGTAAAGAATCATATTAATTTTGATTGGGATTGGAATCTGCTTACAAATAAAACGATAGATTCCCTGAAGATTGATAAATTGGGTGATGAGCGCTGGGTTAATAAGTGGAACTGGAGTTATTTGTCAGAGCATCTGCCAATTGACGATATTTCAGATCATTTATTTCAATATCAGGATTATTGGAACTGGATAATTCTAACCAAAAGACTCGCCAGAAATGTAATCTTAGCAAATCTGGCTGATTTTTCGGACAAATGGGATTGGGTAACATTAGTAAATTCCATCTTCACAAAAGATGATTTAAATATTAATGGTTTTTTACCTTCCATCGCTACGATAATCAGTCTAAAGGATGATGACTCTAAGATAACTCTTTGGGGGAAAATCACTAGGCGTTTTACTTTGGAAGAACTGTATGGTCAAATACATCAAACATTAATGTTGGAAGACTACTCGTTACTATTTCTATGGGATCTCACGTATGTATATGACCATAAAGACTTCAGTCTAAACGAATACATCAATCAGTATCCTGAAGATATCAATTGGGAACTACTATCAAAATCCAAATCTGCAGAAAGACTTTTCTTTTACGACAAAAGCATACTCAGCTTTAAGATGTGGTTAGAGATGGTTAAATCTCTTTTACACAATGAGGATTACTATTGGGATTTTTGTGCCTTGTCGCAAAATGATGCGATCAATTGGCATCCTGCCATTTTAAAGATTCGAAAGAAGCAATGGGACTGGCAGTATTTGTCACAGCATAGCAAATGTTTCTCTGATACCACAACCACATCTGGACAATCAAAACTGTCCACAAACATTAAGTTATTCAAAGATGTTGTCGAATTCAGCCTTTTATCAGTAAGGCCAGATATTGTATTTAACGACAATCTACTCAACAACTTCATTGATGAAGATTGGAATTGGAAAGCAATATCCGAATCAAGCAAGTTAAGAATAAACAATAATTTCTTGATTGAAAATCAAGATAAAGACTGGAATTGGGAAAGTCTCTCAAAGGGACGATGCTTAGTCATAGACAAAGAATTGCTTGAGAATACAAAACAGAGGGCATGGGATTGGATTAGCTTGTCTTCAAACACAGGCTTGAAACTATCTCTGGCAGAACTACTTTCTCTTAATATTGTTAATTGGGATTGGAGTGCGCTAAGTAGCAGAAAAGATATACCTTTTGACAATGAGAGCATATTGTCCACATTGGATAAATCCTATATTACCTGGGATTGGAATGCGTTGTCAACAAGAACAGATCTGCAATATAATGAGGAGTTAATATTAAAGATATGGCAAAAGCCGATGGATTGGAAGAGTATTTCAAGAATGAACTCATTTATCCCATCCATAAATGTTCTATCAAAAATTTCAGCTTTTGACCTTGATTGGGATGCGATTTCTCAGAACATATATCTCTCAAAGGAAGTTTTATATCCATATAGAGAAAAGCTAAATTGGAAGTACATAAGCCAGTCTGAAACTTTCCAGAAACTTGGAATAGAATTCTACCGTAAATATAAAACATACTTAGATTGGTCTATTATCTCCAGTGCTACAGAATTTACTCTTTCTATTGAGAATCTGAGTGAATTTAAGGATATTGTTGATTGGAGAATTATAAATCAAAGAAATGATCTCAAGTATTCAAACATACTTCTTGATAAATTCGCAGATTATATTGATTGGTCTAAGGCTTCTAATGCTAATACTATCGAATTTTCAGTTGATTTTGTCAAGAAATTTATTGATAGATGGGACTGGCCAGCATTATTCAATAATCCTCTAATCATTGAAACTATAGACAAGTATGCGTCTGCTTTCAAAGGGCAATTGAACGGAATCAAATTTATAGAACGTTTTTCTGATCCAACCCCTAAAGTTTATCACTTTGCCCATCTATTCAATGCGGTAAGTATTATCAAGTTAAGAAAAATCTTAAGCAGAATCGGTGGTAAGGGTTTATTTGAGAACTCTGCAGGAAGTAATGTTCACAGAAGAAATACAGCACATCATTATGCTAGATTCTATTATCGTCCACAAACACCAACTCAATACTACAACGAAGCTTTAGGTGAAGATTCACATTCCTCTAAAGAGAAGTGGGTGTTTGGAGGCTATGACTATCGAGGAAGAAAGATTTGGAATTCATATCTCGAATGTCCAACAATAAAATATTGGGGTGCACAAAAATTGGGTTCTCCGAAATGTCCAATGCCGGTATTCTTTGAATTCGACTTACGAGAGATTCTGAATCATTGTTTGGATAAATGTTACTATAGTACTGGTAATATGCAAGGTAACAACAGCCAGGTTGTCTCCATTGTAGAGAATCCAAGCAAATTAAATACCTTGTCTCTGTATTTTACTATTAAAGATGGTATTGATACATATAAAGCTTATTCTCAGCAAGAATTTCTTGTTTGGAATGAGTTGGATTTCTCATGCCTTAAGAATTTTAGAATAGTCTGCTACAATGAAGAGCAGGCGGAATTATTAAAGATGCAATTAGGCGATGATCCTATTTGTAATCATATCACTACAGATCCATATACAAGTTCTGGCATCGAAATCTTTCACAGAACTAATAGGACAATAACTTTTGATGAAACAGAGGAAACTCTTAGTATTTCTACCAACTACAGAGATTCTAGTTCTATCATTATCGAATGTGATGATGTTGATAATCTAAATATTATCGACAAGTCTCATATTACCAATATATCTAATGGTAAGATTCAGGCATATCCTTCAATCAGTATAATTAAACCAAGTATCCCGATTACAATCAGATTTATGGATTTGCAAAAATATGACAGTAATTCTTGGGTAATATATACTAACGAGAAAAATACAACAAGCTCTATGGCTTCGTATCCTATTATTACAGACCAACTTGTAAAACGGTTTGAAGAAGAAACATTACGACTTCAGATTACTCTAACTAAGTCGCTATTTAAAAGCCATATGCTAAACTCTTATCATGGCATTGGACACACAGTGAGAGTCATGTGGAACGCATTTCTAATAGCATGCATTGACAAAACTGTTAGCAATTCGATGCTATCTTCTGTTTTGTATGCTTCTTTGATTCATGATTTAGGCAAAAATAGTGATACTGAAGGAGAAATACATGGAGAAAATTCTGCGAATCTTTATAAAACGAAGATAGAACAGTTCTGTAACCCGGAAGACGCGTCGTCCATACTAGAAGCTGTAAAATATCACTCTATAGATGATAGTAAAACCCCATCAATAGTTAGATGCAACAAAATATGGGAGATTCTTAAAGACGCCGATGCTCTTGATCGCAGTAGACTGCCAGGAAGAGGATGTAACCCTACATTCTTAAGAAATATGATATTCTCTACTGGGAACGGGAAAGTGCTTCTATCTCTTGCAAAAGAAATGCCATCATTAACTAGCGCATGCTCTTGGGACGAACCCATTAATGAACTAGTAAATGTAATAAATATTGTCAAATGATAAAAAAGATAATTCAATCAATATCAACAAATTGTTCCTTTTCTATCGAAGAATTAAAGAAGTATAAATATATTCTTGATTGGGATAGTATTTCTTGCAATAAACAAATTCAATGGACTGACGAGTTAATTGAGGAATTTTCCGATTATTTGAATTTTTCATGGGATGGTCTTGCAATGAACCCATCTCTGCCTATAACAAGAGACTTTTTAGCCAAGTTTCGTAATCTTATAGAATACGCGAGTTCGGGATAAGAAATCATTTAAAATAGCTCCATCTGGCTTGATTTCTCCACATGCACGTGCATAGCCTCGGGCTTGTTGTCAAAGAAGCAGTATGCAGTCAGTGCGGAGCAGATGTTCATTATGAAGTTGTGCACAGACCTGTGCCTTGAATGTACAATCTCCGCCTTGTTCTTCAGCAGGTCATTGATGCATTCGATGACATACCTCTTCCTCAGCATTATCTTGTCATACATTGGCATGAGCTTGTTCTTCATGTTCGCCTTCAGTCCATGGACAAGGTGTATCCCGTTGCTGAAGAGACTTTCGAAGAGTTCCTTCTTGA
>NZ_SRZC01000026.1 GCF_004792655.1 Palleniella muris
GCCTGCGCCGATGGTACTGCACTGCAATGCGGGAGAGTAGGAGGCCGCCTTCTTTAACAGAAAGGTTCCCCCGCTGACTGAAAGGTCGGCGGGGGAATTCTTTTATGTTCGGGAGTAGGGGACGGAGGAAGCGACAGGATAGGAGGGGGACAGAGTGGGATTTTGGAAAGTCTGGCTGAATAGAGTTGGTGTTTGGAAAGTGATAGCTTCATATTAATATTGAAATATCTTGAAATATGATATATGCAGAAACAGACAGGCTGGTTCTTAGGTCATGGAAACCAGAGGATTTGCCATATTTTGCTGCTATAAACAGCAATCCACAAGTGATGAAATATTTTCCGGCATTGCTGACAGATGAAGAAACGGAAACTTTTTACAGTCGTATTCAAGATGAATTTAAGCGTAATGGATGGGGATTGTATGCGGTGGAATTAAAGGAGACCGGTGCATTTATTGGATATGTCGGACTGCACAAGATTGGATTTGATGCCGAGTTCACACCTGGCATAGAAATCGGGTGGAGGTTAGTTGCCGATTGTCACAATAAAGGCTATGCCACTGAAGCTGCAAGAAAAGTATTGGAGTTAGCTAGGGAAATAGGGATGACACGACTCTATTCTTTTACTGCTGTTGTGAACAAGCCTTCAGAGCGTGTTATGCAGAAGATTGGAATGGAAAAAATCAATGAGTTTGACCATCCGAAACTTTCTGGTGATTCACCATTACTGAAGCATGTCCTTTACCAGATAGATTTATAATGTAACATATGATGACGCTATATGTACTTATACAGAGTATTATAGGCGTATCAGTATGTGTGCATAATAGGAACACATTATCCAATGTCAATTTTGTCAGTTTCTGTAGTGTTAAAGTTACGAAAACTGCATTTGTTCCATCACTTTTTTTGTAAATTTGTGCGGAAAAGGGATGAAGACAATTATTTTTGACTTTGATGGTACATTGGCGGATACACGCCGTAGCATAGTAGAGACGGTGTTTCTTACTTTGAGTCACTTTAATTTACCTCAACCTTCTGCAGAACGTATCCAGTCCGTCATCGGGTTGCCTCTCCGTGATACTTTCACATGTGCAGCAGGTTTGTCCGATGAAGAAACCATTACAAAATGCATTGAATTTTACCGTAGCAATTATGATATGGTATGTCTAAAGTCCGTGACTTTGTTTCCTAATGTTACTGATACTCTAAAAGCCTTCTATTGAAGAGGATATATCATTACAGTAGCTTCCGGTAAGGGTAAAAACATCGTTGGAAAACCTACTTGAGACGCTGGGGATTGCCACATACATTTCACACATTTGCGGTGAGCAGGATGTTGCCAACAAGAAACCTGCTCCGGACATGGCTCTGCATATTTTAGAGAAGACTTCTACGAAGCCTATGGATGCCATTGTCGTTGGTGACACTGTTTTTGACATTCAGATGGGCAAGTCTGCCGGTTGCCGAACTTGTGCTGTGACTTACGGCAACCACAGTGAGGGGAAGCTCATAACCTCACATCCTGATTATATGATTTCTGATTTTATAGACCTTTTTAAAATAGTGGATAATGAAGCACGTGATTGATTTCTTCCATTCCTGTCACTCAACTGCACTCAAAAGAGAAAAGGCGGCAACGATTATCCACTGTTAAATGTCGGAATGATGGACAAGAACCAGAAGATGCCGGTAGCTTTGAGCACTCGCCATGGCTTTGTGGACGGAGAGCACATTTCAGATTTATATAAGAAGATACAGGAAACTTTGGATTGCACAGACTCCATGTAGTAGTTATGCTGTCAAAAACTGTAAGAATGTTGTTTATTGTTAAAAACAATTTTGTTGAAGCAAGATTTCCATGCTATAAGGATTATATAGGTGTATTAAACAAAAAAAATAGTATGATGAAGTATCCAAAAACATTCCTTATTGCATTACTTACAGTAGTGCTCGGTCTGCAGTCATGTGACAGCAACGACGATTATGTAGCAGTGAATTTTCCTAATGGTCTGGTGACTGTGAAAGTCAATCCTGAAGGAAAGACTTATTTCCAGCTTGACGAGAAGACAACATTGTACCCTGAGAACCTGACCTCTACGTTGTACGACGGCAAGGAAGTACGCGCATTGATGAATTTCGAGGTTTTGGACAAAGTGACAGAGGGCTATACGAAGACCGTACGTGTCAACTGGATTGACAGTATACGTACCAAGGACATGGTCGTTATTCCTGAGGGAGAGTCCATAGATGATTATGGCAAGGACCCTATCGAGATTGTCAATGATTGGGTAACCATTGCCGAAGATGGATATCTTACACTGCGTGTCCGCACATTGTGGGGAGGTAGCAACAAGAAGCATTATTTGAATCTTGTCGGTGGTGTGAATGAGGAAAATCCGTTTGAGGTGGAGCTCCGTCATGATGCTAAGGGCGATGTGAACGGAGCTTGGGGTGATGCATTGATAGCTTTCCGCTTGTCAGAGATTCCTGCGGAGATACAAGAGAATCAGAAGCTGACTTTGCGTTGGAAATCATTCAACGGAGAGATAAAGAAAGTCGATTTCAAACTCTCCGGAACATCGTCTGATTCAGGAGATAAGGTAGAGCCTGCTGTGATAAGCCGTGGTGCTGCCATAAAATAATGGCGCAGCTACTGCGTAAGCAGCTATTGTAAATTCGTAGATTGGCATAACATTTATTCTGAGAGACGGAAAAATTGTTATAAGAAGAAAAATGAAACATATCGGGAGCGACAACGAGATGGAGCTGATACGGCGGATGCAGTCCGGTGACCATAGTGCCATGCGGACTGTATACGAGAAGTGCGCAGGCTACCTTACGGCAGTCTGCTCCCGTTATGTTGTTGATAGTGAGGACGTCCGAGACGTGCTGCAGGATTCTTTTGTGAAGATATTTTCCGGTATAGGGAATTTCAGGATTATGGAGAACGGCTCATTGAAATCATGGATGACAAGGATTGTCGTCAATGAGTCTCTGAAATTCATACGGAGGCGGAATATATTCAGTTTTATCGATACCGTAGAGGATATTCCCGACTCTCCTGATGTTGAATTGGAGACAGACGGGATTCCGTTTCAGGTGATACAAGAGATGATACAGAGCCTTCCGGTCGGTTACCGCACCGTCTTCAATCTTGTTGTGTTTGAGAAAAAGAGCCATAAAGAGATAGCAGCCATGTTAGGCATCAAGGAAGGCACCTCCGCATCGCAGTTTCATCGGGCAAAGGCTATGCTTGCCGAAAAAGTCAGTCAACACTTAAAGTAATGGTATGGAAGATAATAATTGGATAGAGGATTTACGGCATAAAGAGCATGATTTTGAGCTTCGTGCTCCGGAAGGTCTGTGGGACGATATAGAACGAAGTCTGTCATCCGGGCATCGCCGTCAGAGACGTATCCTTCCTTTGTGGCTTCGCTATGGTGGGGTTGCTGCTGTTGCGTTATGCCTTGCTGTTATCGTGCCGTTACTGTTCTCTGAACATTCCCTGCAAGATGATGTCCGCATGGCAGACAGTGGAATGAGTAAGGATAGCCATAATCTTGTTACAGAGGTTGGAGACAAGAATCCTGACGAGGTTGTCCATGCAGCCCTGCGTCCATTGGAACGTGGCATCAAGCGTGTGGGCAATGTTTTGGAACGCCATACAAAGGTTTTGGCAGACGCATCTGTTTCAATGGAAACATCAGATGAATTATCTGAAGGTGGAGAGGAAAAAGAAAAACAAAAACCGGCGGTCACTGAGCATACAGATACAGCACCCTCAGTTATTCCTCCCGGTTCGCGGACACAGCCATTGGGTACAGGAAGGAACAAGGACGTGCCTGCTGTAAGGCATAATAAATCCGGTGGTGCCTGGAGCCTGACGGCATACGCAGGCAACCTTATGGCCAATGGAAAGAGTTCCGAAACAGGATATTCGCCTATTGTCAGGACATTGAGCCCTTATGGCGGAGCAGCAGATGTGCCGATTGGTGTGAATAAGGTGTATGACATTTTGACAATGAACCGTGGTGAGAGTGTTGAGACAGAGACGCACCATAAGCTGCCGTTGCGTTTCGGACTGGGCTGTGGTATTCCCGTCAGTGACAGAATGAGTGTCGAGACGGGCATAACATACAGTATTCTTTCGTCTTCCACGGTGTCAGGTACGGATAAGAATTATTTTGATACAAAACAGACGTTGCACTACATTGGTGTTCCTTTGAAGTTGCATTATAATCTTTTGAAGACACGCAAGTTTGGTGTCTACATGAGTGGTGGCGGTATGGTGGAGAAGTGTGTCTACGGCTCTTCGGACACCGACCTCTTTATTGGTTCGGAAAAGGCATCCTCAACTTCGGAGAAAGTCAGCGAGAAGCGTTTGCAGTTCTCTGTCATAGCCGGTGGAGGTCTGGAGTACCGCATCACCGAAGCTTTGAATCTGTTTGCAGAGCCGGCGGTGAGCTATTCTTTTGACAACTACAGCAGCGTTGAAAACTCATATAAGGAGCATCCTTTGAACTTTGACCTGAAGGTCGGTGTGCGTTTTGATATAAAACGATAAGTGGATTTTTTGCAGTCAATAGTCAACTGAGCGCAGTGAACTATTGACTGTTTTTTTTGATGTCTACAGCTGCTTTTCAGACTATATGGCGGTTTTTATACAAAATCACATATTATGCGCACGGAATTACAGTCTTCTGATGTTTGTTTTTGTTAATTTTGCATACAGAAAAATAAAGTCAGAAACTAACTAAAAACATTTTTATGAAAAAACAAATTCTTACATGCCTTGCAGCAGCATTGCTGTTGACCATGCCTACAGCTGCCCAGCAGTATGCTGAGAAACTTAATCGCGGAGCTGTCAAGATGCAAGGTGCACCCCGTGGCGGTGCCTATCTGTCATGGCGCAGTTTTGTGACGGACAGCAAAGACATGACCTTCGACATCTATCGCAATGGAACAAAGGTTGCCAATGTCTCAAAGACCAACTATAAGAACCTTTCGTACAAAGTCACGGACAAGTTTGTCATCAAGGCTGTCGTGAATGGTGAGGTGGTTGAAGAATTCTCGCCAATGCAGATAGCTTCATCACAGAAACTGCACATCGACCGTCCGGCAGGAGGCAAGACAAAGCCATACACCGATTACCCTGACGGACAGGATTACACGTATGAGCCGAATGATTGCTCTGTGGGAGATGTGGACGGCGACGGAGAATATGAACTTATCGTGAAATGGTATCCGAGTAATGCGCGTGACAATTCACAGGGTGGTGTGACAGGCAACACTATCCTTGACTGCTACAAGCTGAATGGTACAAAACTGTGGCGCATCGACCTTGGCAAGAACATCCGTTCCGGTGCCCACTACACACAGTTCCTCGTCTATGACTTCGACGGTGACGGCAAGGCGGAGATGATTTGCAAGACCGCTCCGGGAAGCATTGACGGTGCAGGAATCTATGTCAGCGAAGCTGCCACAGAGGCGTCAATAAAGTCGGTGAACAACACAAAGGATTGGGTTACTTCCGCCGGACGCGTCAATGGTGGTCAGGAGTGGCTGACAGTGTTCAATGGTGAGACTGGAAAGGCTGTGCATACCATATACTACAATCCCAACCGCAACACCACTGTCGGTGGAGAGGCTGCCGGCACATTCAATTGGGATGACCGTAGCGGGAAGACTGACAATGGCAGCTATGGCAACCGCGGCGAACGCTATCTTGCAGCAGTTGCCGCACTTGATGGCCCTGCCGCACTGCCGAGTGCTGTGATGTGCCGTGGCTATTATACCTATGCTTTCCTTTGGGCAGTGGATTTTGACGGCAAAGAACTGAAAACACGCTGGCTCCATTCTTCGAAATCAAAGACATCCTACAGTGTCACTGATGCCGGTGGTGCAACAAATACCTACACTCCAGGTGCGGCAACACGTGGCTCCGGCAGCCGTACGGCATACGGGAATGGTAACCATAACATGTCGGTGGCGGACGTTGACGGTGATGGCAAGGACGAGATTGTGTGGGGTTCATGCGCAATAGATGATGACGGAAAACTGCTTTATGCCACAGGCTACGGTCATGGCGACGCCATACATGTTGGCAAGATGATTCCTTCACGTGAGGGTTTGCAGGTCTATCAGGTGCATGAAGCATCGCCTTATGGGTGGGACCTCCATGATGCTGCCACAGGTGAGATAATCCTCAGTGGCACTGCCGATGGTGACACCGGACGCGGCATCGCAGCAGACATTGACGCTAACAATGACGGTTGGGAGATGTGGTGCTCTTCCTCAAGCAATCCACGCAATGCGGTCACCGGCAAGACGATAAGTTTCACTGCCCAGCCTTCCATGAATTTCAGGATTTATTGGGACGGAGACTTGCAGGATGAGTTGCTTGACGGCAGTACAATCACGAAGTACAGCAACGGCGCGGTTTCAACTCTGAAATCGCTGAGCGGCTCTTCATGCAATGGCAGTAAGAAGACTCCTAACCTTTTGGCGGACATTCTCGGCGACTGGCGTGAAGAGGTTATCCTTTGGGACAGCAGCACTTCTTCCGACTTGCACATCCATTCCACAACAGAAGAGAGCGACCACCGTGTGCCTTGCCTCATGCAGGACCATACCTACCGCATGGCTGTCGCATGGCAGAATGGAGCTTACAACCAGCCTCCTCATCTCGGATACTACTTGCCTGACTATGAACAGCAGTATGTCCAGACGGCGATTGGTTCGCCTGTAATCAGCGGAGAATGTGAGATAACAGTCTGCAACCCTGCCGGCACGATGCTGAAAAAGGGATATGGCACGGTGGAAGACATGCTCGACACGCTTCCTACGGGTATGTACGTCATCAAAGCCAATGACGGAACGCACACTAATACACGCAAATTCATTGTGAGATAATCTCATATTCCACTAATTACAAAATCCTAAATCCAAGATTGAAGTTTATTGCTTCATCATGGATTTAGGATTTTTTTTTATTGCAGTCTTGTAGAAGCAATAACAAAAACGAATCCCTTGTAAATTGTTGATTTATGGGGGCTTATGACATAATCGCGTTAGCTGTTTCTTGTAAATCAAAGAAAGCAACTCTTTGACGGACCACCAATTTCTTTCTGTACTACAATGTAAATTTACCGCATTAACCAATATTAACTAAATGGGGGGGGGTAAAACGAGATTTTTTTGTAAATTTGCACATTATTAATCTTAAATTATGATAATATGAATGTACAAACATCAAATAGTAGTTTGTGGATTTCATTTCTACTGTCTATTATTTGGTGTCTGACAAACGATAACACAGCTTACCGGCATTTGTACAAAAAAATGCCAAAGACTCTTGCAGCTAAACTTGATAAGCAGTAAAAATACTTAATAATCACCTAACTAAAAGAACAATCTATGAATCAGAAAAATCGATTCCTAAAAGGGACATTGGTGCCCTTTGCCATGGCATGTTCAGCAATGATGCTTCCTGTTTGTCAGGTAAGTGCCAATGCTGCAGGCAATGTCAGCCTTGCCGCCCAGCAGCAAGGCAAAGTGACCGGTGTTGTTGTTGACGCTAACGGTGAACCTGTCATCGGCGCGACAGTAATGGTCAAAGGCTCAAGCAACGGCTCGATAGCTGACATTGAAGGAAAATTCACCATCAGCAATGTCCCTGCGAACGCTGTTATACAGGTCTCCTATGTCGGCTACAAGACTGCTACCGTAGCAGTAAAGGGGCAGTCAAAACTGAGGATTGTGCTTGAGGAGGACGCTGCGTCACTCGATGAACTCGTGGTGGTCGGCTACGGTGTGCAGAAGAAGAGTGATGTAACAGGTGCTTTGACACGTGTAGGCGAGAAGGAACTCCAGGCACGTCCTGTAAGCAATGCCTTCGAGGCGCTTCAGGGCAAGGCTGCCGGTGTGGACATCACATCAAGTGAGCGTCCGGGCACAGTTGGTGACATCCGCATTCGTGGCGAGCGTTCTATTACAGCACAAAACGCTCCTCTCTATGTTGTTGACGGTGTGCCATTGATGTCCGGTTCCGGCATAGAGACACTGAACCCGCGCGACATTGAGGCTATAGATATTCTCAAGGATGCTTCTGCGACAGCCATCTACGGTTCTCGTGGTGCAAACGGTGTTGTCATCGTGACAACAAAGCAGGGCAAGGCAGGTCAGCTTTCTTTGAACTACTCAGGTTCTGTTACATTTCAGAATCTTGTCGACCGCAGTCCTTCTATAAGTGCAGCGGACTACATACAGTACCGCCGTTGGGCAGCGTACAACAGTGATCCTGCAAAATATGCTGACCCACGCAATCCAACGCAGGCAAGCGACTACGAAATCTTCCGCAGTATTGACGATGCTACAGCACGTGACAATGTCATGAACGGCTGGCAGTCAGGTTCATGGAATCCTAATGACGTGATTGACTACGATTGGACAGGTCAGGCACTCCGCACAGGTGTTGTTCATGAACACACTATCAACGCTTCCGGCGGTACAGATAAGTTGAACGCTTTCGGTTCTTTCGGCTACCTGAGCAACAAGGGTACTCAGCAAGGACAAGAGTATAATCGCTTTACTGCCCGACTTGGCATGAATATCAATCCTACAAAGTGGATGTCAATCAATATGTCATTCAATGCCTCTCGTGAGTCACAGGATTACGGAATGTCATCAGCCTATGCGCCATCAAGCACAAACTCTGCGGCCGGTTTGTACGAACTTTACAAGAAGTCTTACCGTTGGGCATTGCCTTATGATGCAAACGGTGACCGCGTTAAGTACCCTGGTGGTGATAATTTGGCCTACAACCCGATAAATGAGTGGGAACATAACATATCTAATCGCGAGACATACCGTATCCTCGGTTCACTCTCTGCACAACTCCACCTTGGTGAAATCTGGGCACCTTTGAAGGGATTAGAGTACAAACTCGCTTTTGGCCCTGATTTCCGCAACTACCGTAAGGGTGACTTTATCGATGAGGAGTCGGCTTATAACTGGATAAAAGGCGGCACAAACCAATCCAGATGGGAGCAGCGCCGTGGTTTCTCTTACACTTTGGATAACATGATTACGTACAACCGCACATTTGCCAAGAAGCACAATGTCGGCCTTACATTGCTTCAGTCTGCTACAGAGTGGAGATACGAGACAGCCAACATGGGTCTTAGCCGTATTGAAAACGACGAGTGGCTTTGGAACGCAATGGGCTCTCTTGACATCACGGATAAAGAGAATGGCGCAAGCATGAGTACAGGTATTAACGAGCGTCAGCTTGAGTCATACATGATTCGCTTGAACTATGCTTTCAATGACAGATACCTTCTGACAGCATCCGGACGTTGGGATGGAGCCTCACAGCTTTCAAAGGGACGCAAGTGGGCATTCTTCCCATCTATGTCCCTCGGTTGGCGCATCCAGGAAGAGGCGTTCATGAAGGATATCCGGTGGATTGACAACTTGAAGCTCCGTGCAGGTGTCGGTGTGACAGGTAACTCTTCCATCCAACCCTATTCAACTCTTGGTAAAATCCAGTCAATCTATGTTCCTACGTCTGATGGTTATGACAAGGCTTACACAATTAATGACCCTGCCTATGTGAAGGATGCTCTTGTGATGGCAAACACTCAGGTGGGCTGGGAGAAGACAACACAGTGGAACTTCGGTCTCGACTACGGATTCCTCGGCAACCGTATCTTCGGTAGCTTGGATGTCTATTTCTCAAAGACAAATGATCTCCTCTTGGCAATGTCTATCCCTACCGTTACAGGCTATTCTTCAACAATCGGTAACATCGGCAAGACTTCTAACCATGGTGTCGAGCTCACAGTCAATGCTATCCCTGTCGTAAACAAGGATTTCCGTTGGGAGACATCTTTCAACATGGCATGGCAGAAGGACAAAATCGATGAACTTGCTAATGGTAAGGAAGACGATATAGCTAATGCACGCTTCATCGGCGAACAGCTCAATGTTTACTATGATTTCTTGACTGACGGCTTGTGGCAGGATACTCCTGAAGACCAGGCTGAGATGGCTAAATGGAACGCAAATGGCTATAAGTTTACTCCGGGTAATGTGAAGCCTGTTGACCAGAATGGCGACTACAAGATGGTGGCTAGTGATGACAAGGTGATCATCGGCAACAAGCGCCCTACATTCACGGCAGGGTGGAACAATACATTCAACTACAAGGGTCTTGAACTCAGCTTCCAGCTCTATGGACGTTTCGGCTATTGGGTTCACGCTCCTCAGTACCTCTTCGGTTTTGGCGGACTTGGCGAGGCGGCTCTTGACTATTGGACTCCGGATAACACGGGCGCACGTTTCCAGAAGCCTGTCTTGACTTCTGCCCAAACCGGCGATACCGACCAATTCTCCAGCCAGAATGGTTACGAGAAGGCAAACTTCATCCGTATGCGTAATATCTCTCTCGGCTACACTCTCCCAAGCAAGTTGCTCAAGAACGTACAGCTCAAGAATGTGAAGGTTTACGCTCAGGTCATCAACCCATTCGACCTCCATCAGTCAGTTGCAGGACTTGACCTCGACACAGGCAACTCTTACTTCAACCGCAGTTGGGTTATTGGTCTCGAACTTGGTTTCTAATATGATACACTAATTCGCTTAAAACAGAATAACAATGAAATTCAACAAATATATCGCTGCCGGACTCATCGCTGCAACGGCAACAGGCTTCACTTCTTGTTCGGATGATTTTCTTGACGAGAAACTGAGCTCTTCTTACGATACCCAGTACTTTGAGACTGAGAACGGTATCCTTGCACTTACAAAATCCCTCTATGGCCATATCCGTTGGATTGGCGGCTATGAGACACAGGGTTACAATCAGTTCATGGCAGGTACGGACGAATTCGGCATCGGAACTGATGCTGCCAACGAAATGTGGCTCACTTACGATGTCCGTATGGCTCCGTCTTTCGTCACTCTGAACGGCAACACAGGTACGAGTGCCCATGTTTGGGATGAGGTTTATTACGGCATCGCATCTGCAAACAAGATTATCGCTTCTGCAGACAAGATTGCCAATGAGGAGACACGCAATGCAGCTCTTGCACAGGCTTATTTCCTCCGTGGCTTCAACTACTACATCCTTACATCACAGTTTGGACACTGTGTCATACAGACAGTGCCTGCAGATGGCATCATCCGTTCTTTTGATCTTACTACAGAGCAGCAGTGCTGGGAACAAGTCATCTCAGACCTCCGTCAGGCTTATAACCTTTTTGACGGTGAGAAGAATACTCTTGTGGGGCAGCCTGTCAGCTGGACAAAGGCGACAGCAGCCCATTTCCTTGCAAAGGCTCTCCTTTTCGCAGCTTCCGAGCGTTGCGATTCTTGGAACGGTGCTGTCAAGGATGCTTACCTTAGAGAGGCTCTCGAAGCTGCAGACTACGCTATCGGCGCACGTAAGCTTGAGAATGACGTTATTGACCTTTATGGTAATTGGACCGGTGTGAACTGTGACATAGAGAAGAGCAATGAGATTCTTATGGTTGCTGCGCAGGATGAGCACTTTACAGGTCGTACCGCTGCACGTAACCCGGGAGCTTTCTTTAACCCTCAGTTCTCTAACTTTGCAAACACTACTCTTGGTGGTATGCGTGGTTGTGTCACCGGCGGAAAGGATTTTCAGCGCTTCCGTCCTACAGAGTACACAATCTCTGTCTTTGACAATGTTAACGACGCACGTCTGTGGAAATCTTTCGCGACGGTCTACGGAACTGCTGTCGAATACACGGACAAAGATAAGGATGGTAATGTCTTGGGAGCGCACACAGGCGCAGTGCACATTGGTGACCCATCTGTAGTCTTTATTCTCAACAAGAAGGATGAGCACGCTTTCGATAAGTTCAAGTTCGGTGCTTATCGTTATCAGACAGATGTTAATTTCGCTGATGAGGAGGGACGTCTTCCTGAGGGAGGCCGCAAGCAGACACGTACAGGTGATGCTACTTTCTCCGGCAAGCCCGGTCAGCATATCCTCAACGCATGGATTCAGTATCAGAACGGTCAGTACGTGGGCGATAAATTCGGTGATGTTAAGAATGGCGCATATACAGAAGGTAACAGCAATATGTTCCCCGGCATCATCAAGCACACTTGCGGCTATC
Source organism: Palleniella muris (assembly GCF_004792655.1). Classification (GTDB taxonomy): domain Bacteria; phylum Bacteroidota; class Bacteroidia; order Bacteroidales; family Bacteroidaceae; genus Prevotella; species Prevotella muris_A. The sequence continues at coordinate 12,154 of NZ_SRZC01000026.1, forward strand.
TTAACGCTTTTGCCGGCGATAATGGCTCACGTGACCTTATCCTCGCTCGTCTTGGCGAGACTTATCTTGTCCGTGCGGAAATCAAGCTTCGCCTTAATGATTATAACGGTGCAAAGAGTGACATAGACGTTCTTCGTAAGCGTGGCGCATGGCATAAGGATGAGAACCGCAGTTATTTCGTTGATGGATGTCATGCAGCAGCAGCCTCCACATCACACGTTACCGGTAAAGAGGCTAACGTGAAGGCAAATGACGGTTGGAACCTCGGCATGAACACTTACTACCTCTCTAACCCGGGTCTTCAGGTCTCTAAGGCTTCTACAGAGGCTGAGATGACAAACTGGACTTGGGACAGGCTTCCTGCAGAGGATGAGGCTATCCTTGCAAAGATTGGTGCCACAAGCAAGTTCGACCGCGCACTCAACTTCATCCTCAACGAGCACACACGTGAGCTTGTCGGTGAGTTTGTACGCTGGGAGCACATGGCACGTACAAAGACAATCCACACCCGTTGCAAGGCTCTGAATCCAGACATTCTGTTCTTCGACGCAAGCAAGCACTACTATCGTCCTATCCCACAGACCTTCATCGACCAGCTCCAGCACGCTGATGGCACTAATCTCACAGAAGCAGAGAAGAAGGCTTGGCAGAATCCGGGCTATTAAAATAGTGTGAGTTCGGCGGGTCTCGCTTGATTTGTAGTCTGATGTATGGCGAGATTTCGTCGGACTCATGTCAATCGGTATGTTACCGGATAAGAAAATCTTCTGAATCCGCATAAATCCACATGCTCTTTGTCTCTGCGCTAAGAGATTCTCATGTGGATTTATGCGGATTCGGAAGATTTCCTTGTTAATAAACCGGACTGCGGATTGCGAATGTTGTGCAGATTTTCCTGCGCCACACTTTTTATTCCGGATGCTAAAAAAGCAGTTTTCGTGAGGTAACACTTTACCGTGCGAAAGATAACCTTTCGCACGGTAAAGTGTTACGGTTTGGACAGTCAAAGGTTACCTTTTGTAAGTCTTTGATTTTATGTTTGTTATGACAAGTCCTGCGAGGGTGAAGCCGAAAATTCCGGTGATGTGGTGGAGAGAGCCGTTGATGACCGCCTTATAGTCGCAGGTCTCGTCCGTAAAGCCGAGGTTCTCCATCGGCAGTTCCTCACTGTAGACACATTGGAATTTGCGCTTTGGCAGCATTTTCTTTTGGCGCATGCGCTTGCGTAGGAGGGCACCGAGTGTGTCGTTCCTCACTTTCCAGAATTCTGTGACCCTTACTTTCAGCGGGTCGATGCGCAAGGCAGCACCCATGGAGGAGAAGAAAACGGGATTGTTGTCATCCTTTTGGTCGCTGTATTCGGCAGGCGCATCCGTGCTTTCGGGCAGGGTGGAGACGGTGCGTTTGATGCTTGTGGCGTGGAGGATAAGCTGAATCTTGTCCTTGAGAGAGTCGATGCAGTCGATGATGTAGTCGTAATCCTCAAGGCGGAAGTCATGCATTGTCTCTTTGCTGTACACGGTCTGCAATGGCAGAATCTCGGCATTGGGGTTTATATCGAGAAGCCTTTCTTTGAGTACCTCCACCTTCGCTTTGCCCACAGTCTTTGTGGTTGCCATGAGCTGTCGGTTAATGTTTGTGGTGGCGACACAGTCAGGGTCGACAATGGTAATGTGCTTTATGCCCGAGCGCACAAGGCTTTCGGCACACCATGAGCCAACACCGCCCACACCGAAGATTATTACCTTCGCGCTTTGTATGCGTTCCATTGCCGTAGAGCCAAGCAGCCGCTCCGCTCTGTGGAAAATCTCTTTTTCGGAATATTCCATTATCGCTGTTTTTTTCGTGGTGTTTTTATAAATAAATGCCTGTCCTTGGGGTAGGGCAGGCATATTGTCGGTGATGTTATTTTACAAGGCATGCGTCAAGCATGTCGGTTATCTCCTTGCGGTTCATGTGCTGTCCGATGAACACAAGTTTCTGCATGCGGTCGCCATACCTGTCGTCCCAGTCGCGCTTCACACCGGGGTTGTCGGCGAGGAAAGTGCGCAGTTCGTCTGCCGGCATTGTGGCATACCACTGTCCGGCGTTGCGCAGTGATACCTGTTTTCCTGCCTGCTCGAACACATAGCATGTGTCCTGCTCGTCATGGAAATAGCAGATGCCCTTTGCGCGGATGACGGATTTTGGCCATTTGCGTGCCACGAACTGGTCGAATTCCGTGATAGAGAACGGTTCGCGCGCATAGTAGACGAATGTGCCGATGCCGTATTCCTCCGCCTCGCCGGTCTCCTCGTTGTGGTGGCAGTGACCGCATGTGCATCCTTCACCGTGGTGGTGATGGTGCTTATGCTCGTGGTCATGGTGGTGGCATTCGTGCTCTTCATCGTGGTGATGGTGGTGATGATGCTCCTCATGATGATGATGATGCTCGTGTTCTTCTTCATGTTCCTCCATTTCGTCGAGATGCTTTTCAACCTCCTGCACCCATGTCGGGGATGCGGCGAGTGTGTTGAAGTCAAAGGAGTTTGTGTTGAGCAGCATGTCAAGGTCCACATCGCAGTAGTCGCAGTTGATGATTTGCGCCTTTGGCTGCAGTGTATGGAGTATTTCGCGTATGCGTCCAAGCTCCTGAGGTGTCACCTCACTTGCTTTGTTAAGCAGGATGATGTTGCAGAACTCAATCTGCTGTATGACGAGGTTCTCGATGTCCTCCTCGGCGATGTTCTGCTTTGTGAGGTCAAGCCCGCCATTGAATTCGTCGCGCAGGCGCAATGCGTCAACCACACTTACTATGCTGTCGAGGCGTGCTTCGCCGTCGGTGGTGTATTCCTCGCCCATCATCGGAATGGAGCATATTGTCTGTGCGATAGGCTGCGGTTCGCAGATGCCTGATGCTTCGATGACGATGTAGTCGAATTTCTTTGCCTTCATGAGGTCGCGGAGCTGTTCGACAAGATCCATTTTCAGTGTGCAGCAGATGCATCCGTTCTGCAGTGGCACGAGTGAGTCGTCCTGTTGCCCCACGACTCCGCCTTTCTGTATGAGGTCGGCATCGATGTTCACTTCGCCGATGTCGTTGACGATTACGGCGAACTTTATGCCTTTCTTGTTTGAGAGAATCCTGTTGAGCAGGGTTGTCTTGCCGCTTCCGAGGTAGCCGGTAAGCAGCAGTACGGGAGTTATGTTGTTCATGACTATAATGTTTTTTGTTGATATTCTACGGTTTGTGGATGTCTGTTTGGTTTATATCCTTATCAAGTTTCTTCCGGCATCTATCCTTAGGAAGATAAACAGAAGTATTGTGAATCCCCAGAGAGATGAGCCTCCGTAGGAGAAGAATGGCAGCGGGATGCCGATGACAGGTGTCAGTCCCAAGACCATTCCCACGTTGATGAACAGGTGGAAAAGGAAGACGCTCATGACGCAATAGCCATAGATGCGCCCGAACTTGAACGGTTGCCGTTCCGCAACGTGGATAAGGCGGAGTATGAGGCATAGGAACAGCACCAGCACTCCTGCCGACCCGAGAAAGCCTTCCTCTTCGCCGACGGTGCAGAAGATGAAGTCCGTGTCCTGTTCAGGCACATATCTCAGTTTTGTCTGTGTGCCGTTGAGGAATCCTTTGCCTTGCAGACCGCCGGAGCCTATGGCGATTTCCGCCTGGTGGACGTTATATCCCGCGCCTGCGAGGTCTTCCTCGAGTCCGAGCAAGACATTGATGCGCACACGTTGGTGAGGCTCCATGACTTTGTTGAGGACAAAGCTTGACGAATAGAAGAATGTCACCGAACCGAGGGCGAACAACAGTATGAGGAAATAGCTCTTTATCCTGCTTTTCAGTCCTTCGTAGAGCAGTGCACCGAAGACATAGGCGGTCAGTGCCAGTTGTACCCACACGATGTCAAATGGTATCACGAATTTCGAGAACAGTGTGGCTATTAGTGTCACTGTGCCGGTGACTATTGAGAGGTTGGCTACAAGTGCCTTGTTCTTGCAATAGACATGTACCATTATGATAGTGAACACGTGTACAAGCAACAGGACAAAATATTTGCCTGCCGATGTGGGCATACCGAGGAGTTCTGTCTCTTCATATCTTATGCCGATTACGAAGTACATGACCATCGCAACGCCTGTAAACAGTATCGAGCCCGGCATGCCTTCGCGGTAGAGCATAAGGAAGAATGCTGAATAGACAAGGGCGGAGCCTGTCTCGCGCTGTCCGATGATGAGCAGCATCGGGGTGACTATTATGGCGCATGCGAGGAAGAAGTCCTTGCCGCGCTTTATGTTGAACCCGTAGGTGGACATGAGTTTCGAGACCGCAAGTGCCGTGGCAAACTTCGCAAATTCGGCAGGTTGCAGTCGCAGTGGTCCGAGCACGAGCCACGACCGCGAGCCTTTTATGGAATGAGGGTTGAAGATTGTGGCGAAGAGCAGAAACAGCATTGCGAAATATATGATGAAGGCGAAAGTGTCGAAGCCGCGGTCGTCCATCATCAGGATTACGAAGCCGAGGCAGACAGATGTCGCAATCCATACTATCTGCATTCCTGAGCGTGAGCTGATGTCGAAGATGTCGGCATCGTCAAAGGAGTAGCTTGCTCCGCAGACGCTGAGCCATCCGAATGCCAGCAGGGCGAGGTAGATGCCTATTGTCCACCAGTCGAGTGATGCGATGATGCCTTTTCCGTTTCCTTCTTTCATGTTGAGAGTTTGCTGATGTGTCTGTTGTCTTACTGTTTCTTTGGTTTTGTGGTGGTGTTGCTATCTGTTGCCCGAGCCGTAGGCGATTCTTCTGCTTTGGAAGTCTCTTGCGCGTGCTTCGCTTGCTTCGGAGAGTTTGCCGTTCATGTATTGCTCTATCATGAGTGAGCCGATAGGCACGCCGTAGTCGGCGCCGAAGCCACCGTTCTCGACATAGACGCTGATGGCTATTTTAGGATTGTCCATGGGTGCGAAGCCCATGAAGATAGAGTGGTCGTGCCCGTGGTTCTGGGCAGTGCCGGTCTTGCCGCATACAAGGTAGTCTGCTCTGTTTGCCGCGCGGCAAGTGCCCCTCTCGACAGCCGAGCGCATTCCTGCAACGACATAGTCGTAGGCGGCGCGGGATGCTTTCGTATAGTGGCGTGTGGTGTATGCCGTATCAAGCGGTTCGCCTTTGACGCTTTTCACGACATGCGGCGTGATGTAGTATCCGCGGTTGGCTATCGTGGCTCCGAGGTTTGCGATTTGGAGTGGCGTGAGGTTTACCTCGCCCTGTCCGATAGAGATAGAGATAATGGTGAGTCCGTTCCACGAACCTTTGTAGGCGTTGTCATAATAGTCTGCGTTTGGGATAAGGCCTCTTTTCTCGCCGGGGAGGTCTATGCCGAGCTTATAGCCGAAGCCCATTGAGACCATGTAGTCGCGCCAAGTGTTCATGGCGTTCTGCACAGACTTGTATTTCTTCTTGTTTCCAATCATGTAGTACAGTCCCCAGCAGAAGAATGCGTTGCATGAAGTCGAGATAGCCGGCACGAGAGGCAGTGGACTGCCATGGCCGTGACAGCCGACATGAAGACCTCTGAAAGAGAAACCATGGTAGCATGGGAAACTTGTGCCTGAGGTTATGATGCCTTCTGTAAGGAAGGTGAGTGCCTGTGATGTCTTGAATGTCGAGCCCGGAGGGTATTGTCCCATTATGGAGCGGTTGAGCAGCGGCTTCCATACGTTCCTTGACAGTGCAAGGTGGTTCTTGCCACGGTTGCGCCCGACCATTTGCCTTGGATCGTAAGTCGGCGAGGACACCATGCAGAGTACCTCTCCTGTCGAAGGCTCTATGGCGACGATGCTTCCGATTTTTCCTTCCAGAAGCCTTTCGCCGAGTGCCTGCAGATTGATGTCGAGACTCAGTGTCAGGTCTTTGCCCGGTATCGGTCGTCGGTCGTATTCACCATTGTTGTATTTGCCTTTTATCCTTCCGTGGGCATCACGCAGGAGAATCTGCACTCCCTTCTCTCCGCGGAGTTGCTTTTCGTAGTAACGCTCTATGCCGAGTTTGCCGATGTAGTCGCCTGCCTGATAGTACTCGTCCTCCTCTATGTCTGCCGGTGACACTTCTGCGACATCCCCAAGGACATGGGCGGCATAAGGATAGTGGTATTGCCTTACAGAGCGTTTCTGTACATAGAAGCCAGGGAAGCGGAACATCTTTTCTTGGAAGATGGCAAACTCCTGCTCCGAGATTTGGGACATGAACAATTGCTGTGTGAACCGTGAATATCCGGGATTCTTGTTGCGGTCCTTTATCTCCGCCATTCTGCGTTTGTAGAATTCCGGGGTTATTCCCAGTGCGTTGCAGAACTCCAGTGTGTCGATGTGCCCTTTCTGTTCGTTCATGACAACCATGAGGTCGTATGACGGTTCGTTGTAGACAAGCAGTTTGCCGTTGCGGTCGGTGATTACGCCGCGTGACGGATACTCTATTTTCTTGAAGAAGGCGTTGGAATCCGCGCTTTTGCGGTAGTCATCGCTCATGATTTGCAGGAAGAACAGGCGTATGATGTATATGGTGACAATAGCTGTCGCTATGCCACCAATCACATATTTCCTGTTGTCAAGACTGTGGTCTGCCATTCTTGGTATATAGTGTAGTCTCTACTATGTGTCGTTCTTTTTCTATTCCCTTATCTTCTCTACGGCGATAAGCATAAGCAGTGTTATGACCGTGCTTCCTCCGACAGACTCTGCCCAAATGGTGATGTTGAAGAAAGAGAAGGCTTCCAAAGTGCAGAACAGAAGGCTGTAGATGAACGTCAGGATAAAGGTGTAGGAGACGAATTTCAGCCAGCCGAGTTCTTTCAATGAGGGGGAGCACTCTTCTTCAATCTTTTCTTTCGACAGGAACATGCGGAGCACACTTGGCTGTATGAATCCTATGAAGGTCATTGAAGCCGCGGCGACGCCGGGAGTGTTCGAGAAGATATCCATCAGCAGTCCTGTGGTGAAACTCCACAGAAGGATGCTCCACCGTGGCTGTGCTGTGCTGAACTGCAGCACAATCAGGATGTATAATAGCGGTGTGGCGCAGCTGAATACATGTATATGGTTAAGCACCAACGCTTGCAGGAGTACCAGCAGTGACAGTAGTGCCAGTCTTTTGAAAAAATCAATACTCATCGCTATTCTTTTTTGTTCTTTATTGAATCCTCGGCAGCGCGCTGAACCTCCAGTCTTTCCCGCATGATTTTGTCGTCTACGACACAGACATTGCGCAGATTGCCGAAATCTGTTGACAGTTCTACCATGCAACGGTATGCTAGACCGTCAGGGGAATTATAGACATGTATGATTTTTCCTATAAGGATTCCCGGTGGGAATACCGAGCTGTAGCCTGAAGTGACAATCTTGTCATAAAGCCTGAAATGTGCATGGCGTGGTATATCGTCAACGTAGGCATGGCGTGGCGACTTGCCGTCCCAATGCAGGTAGCCGAAATATCCGCGTCCCTGAATCTTGCAGCTTATGCGTGAGTGGCTTGACAAGACCGGAATGACAATGCTGTAGTTCCTTGAGGTCTGATAGACAATGCCGACGATTCCCGTACCGCCGACAACGCCCATGTCAGGCTTTATGCCGTCGGCAGCACCTTTGTCAAGTGTTATGAAATTGTCCTGCTTGTCGATGGAATTGCTGATGACCCGTGCCGGAATGACCCGGTTGCCGGCAATGGCTGCCATTATGGGCTTTGATGCGATTGTGGTGTCACCTGTCGCTTTCTCCAGTTGTTCTGACAGTTGCTGTATTCGTTGTTCAAGGAATACATTGCGTTGTGTCAGCTGCTCGTTGACTTTTGCCAATGAGAAGAATTGGTTCACCGCAGCGTTTGCTTCGTACACTTTTCCGGATACGGCATTCGCTGAGGTGAACCATACACTGCCTTGATAACCATTGAATTGGAACAGCAGAACCATTGACACCACTTCCAGCAGCAGAAATATGAACCAATGGTGATATTTCTGCAGGAACTCTGATAAGTTGTGCATATATTAAAAACTTTTAGGCAATGTGCAAATGCCATTGGGCGTGCCCTTGATGAAGATGGCTGTTCCCCATGGCATCTGCACGTATTGTCTTTGCCTGTTTGGCATGAGTTGTCTGTGTGACTGTCTCGTTATGTGTGACTATCTCATAAGGAATGAGAAGCGGTCAACATTCTTCAATGCTATGCCGGCGCCCTTTGCAACAGAGTGCAATGGGTCGTCAGCAATATGGAACGGAATCTTGAACTTGTCTTCCAGACGCTTGCTGAGACCAAGGAGCATTGCGCCGCCACCGGTAAGCCAGATGCCGTTGGTCACGATGTCTGCATACAGTTCCGGTGGTGTGTTCTCCAGAGCGGTGAGTACTGCATTCTCGATTTTTGCGATGGTCTTGTCAATACATTCCGCAATCTCCTTATAGCTTACCTTGACTTCAAGTGGCAGGGCTGTTATGCGGTCCGGTCCATGGATAGTGTAATCCTCCGGAGCCTCGTCGCCAAGTTCGGTGAGGGCAGAGCCGACATGAATCTTGATACGTTCAGCCATACGCTCGGAAACCTTGACATTATGCTTGCGCGCCATGTGCTCCTGGATGTCGGATGTCAGTTCGTCACCTGCTGTTCGTATGGAACTGTTGGAGACAATGCCGCCAAGTGAGATTACGGCAATCTCGGTGGAGCCACCGCCGATGTCGACAATCATGTTTCCCTGTGGTGCTTCGACATCGATGCCGATACCGATAGCTGCCGCCATTGGCTCGAATATGAGGTAGACATCACGGCCGTCAGCATGCTCGGCAGAGTCGCGCACGGCACGCAGCTCTACTTCCGTGCTTCCTGAAGGGACACCGATAACCATGCGCAGTGAAGGCGAGAACAGTTTGCTTCCTGAATGAACCATCTTGATAAGACCACGCATCATCTGCTCGCAGGCAGAGAAATCGGCAATGACACCGTCACGAAGAGGGCGGATAGTCTTGATGTTGTCGTGAGTCTTCTCGTACATCATCTTTGCCTGCTTGCCGACAGCAATCATCTTGTCCGTGTGGCGGTCAAGGGCAACGACAGAAGGCTCGTCAACAACAATCTTGTCATCGCTGATTATGATGGTGTTGGCTGTGCCAAGGTCCATTGCTATTTCTTGTACAAAAGAGAAAAATCCCATTGCGTTTATGATAATTTTTTACATACAGCGTGGCAAAACTTTCATTTGCCTGCTGTATCTTGTTCGTTTATTTTGTTGCTTCAAACCAACCGTTGATGGCTGTGTCGTAGTGGGAAGACACACCGAAAGCGCGTGTGGCAAACATACGGCGCTGTTCAATGGTTGTCTCTGCTCCCTGCTCGTTGATGATGTCAAGAAGCACCTGATATTCAGCCTTTGAAGGTATGATGACAACATCCTTGAAGTTCTTCGCTCCTGCACGGATGAGTGAGATGCCGCCGATGTCGATTTTCTCGATGATGTCTGCATGTGATGCTCCGCTTGCCACAGTCTGCTCGAAAGGATAGAGGTCGACGATTACGAGGTCAATCTCCGGAATCTCATACTGCTCCATCTGCTTCCGGTCGCCTTCATTGTCGCGGCGTCCGAGGATGCCTCCGAAGATTTTCGGGTGCAGTGTCTTCACGCGTCCGCCGAGGATTGAAGGATAAGTTGTGACATCCTCCACTTTCCGGCACTCATATCCGAGTGATTCGATGAAAGTCTGTGTGCCACCGGTAGAGAGGAATTTCACTCCCTCTGCGTTAAGTTTTGCGAGCAACTGGTCAAGTCCATCCTTGTGGAATACAGAAACCAGTGCGGTCTTGATTTTCTTTGTCTCTGCCATTTTGTGTTATAACGTTATGTTTTCTTATTCTGAGAATTATTGTATAGTGTATAAAATAATGTGTATGCTTGTCTCATTGTCCGTCGGTTGCTCATTGGGGCAATGCTATTCCCTGTCCATCTTTATCCCGATGTCCACAATACCCGGAAGGATTTCACGCTTCATGTTGTGGCGCACGGTGATGTGCAGACTGTCGCCGCGCATGTGGAATTTTTTCCTTATCGGTATGGAATACTGGTAGAGCGTTATGCCATTACCCAGCATTCTGCCGTTGTGGTTGGCGATGTCGCAGTTCACCACGTCCACTGCCGTCTTTTTTGAGGGAAAGGAAGTCTGCTCTACAACAAGACTAAGGTTTTGGAACGGATAAGCATCGTTTGTCCTTATGCCAAGCGACAAGGTGTACCTTCCGCTTTCCTCCAATGCCGGCAAGTCGAATGCCAGTGCATCATTCTTTTCCCAACCGCCCACGGTGGCATGCTCATAGTGGTCGTACACACGGTTGTCTCCGCATGCCGAAAGAGACATTATGATGCCAATCACGGCAATAAGGGCTGACAGGCGGCTATTCCTTTTTGTTTTCTTGGTGTTCATTTTTCTCGCCTCCATTGTCTTTTCTCTTTGGGCGGGCGGCTTTCTTTTTCTTTTTCTTCTTTGACTTGTCAAAGCGTGTGATGTCCTCACTCTCAACAAGGTCGGTGTGAACAGGACGCCTTCTCTCCGACGTTGCCTCTTTGTTGTCGTCAAGGTCTATAGGCTTCTCGCCACGTCTGTTCATGTCCATGACAGCCTTTGCACGTTCAACAGTGATTGTCTGCAGGTTGGCTGCGAGACGCTTGTCGGTGGAGTAGGTGACAATGCCTGCGAGAATGTCCTGCTTGAAGAAATGGTAGTCGTTGTCCTGCGTCTGTAGCACGGCATCGCGCGGTGGCATTTTCCTTCCGGCTTCCATGTATGTGTCAACCTCATAGTTGAGGCAGCATTTGAGCTTTGCGCACATTCCCGCCAGTTTCTGTGGGTTGAGGGATATGTCTTGGAAGCGTGCGGCGTTGGTGGAGACGCTTGAGAACGATTTCATCCATGTTGCGCAGCACAGTTCTCTGCCACAAGGTCCTGTGCCACCGATGCGTCCTGCCTCCTGGCGTGCTCCAATCTGTTTCATCTCGATGCGTACATGGAACACATCGGCAAGGACTTTTATGAGCTGGCGGAAGTCCACACGCTCATCGGCAATGTAGTAGAATATCGCCTTGTTGCCGTCGCCCTGGTACTCCACATCGCCGATTTTCATCTTCAGTCCGAGGTCTTTCGCTATCTGGCGGCTCTGGATCATGGTGCCATGCTCTCGCGCCTTGGCGTCGTTCCATGTGGAGATGTCCTGGTCGCGTGCTATGCGGTAGATGCGCTTGATGTCATCCATGGACTTCAGGTTCGCCTTTTTCACCTGCAAGTTGACAAGCTGTCCGGTGAGGGTGACCACACCAATGTCATGCCCTGGGTTGGATTCCACAGCCACAAGGTCGCCTTTGTGCAAGTCCAGTCCGTTGATGTTGTGGTAATAGCCTTTCCTCGTGTTCTTGAACTGCACTTCCACAAGGTCGGTGCTCTCCACGTTTCCGGGGACGTCTGCCAGCCAGTCGTAAGTGTTCAGCTGATGGTCCTGCCGTCCGACGCCTTTTGCCGAAAGTCCGCGGTCACAGTTTCCTGAGATATATTTCAAGTTATCAAAATTCATTATGTCTTATTTTCTTAGTAACAAGACTGTCAGTCTCAATGCTGTGTCGAAAAAGACAATCTTCTGGTTTGTGTTTTGCGAGATGTCGCGTATGGCAAGTTCCAGCAGGCTGTTGATGTCTATGACGTTCGCTTCGTTGATGAAACGCCCGAACTTGCTGACGAACATCTCCTCTTCGGCAGTCATGTAGGACAGATCAGGGTCTTGGAAATTGGACATGAACGCCTCCCTGACCATTCGCAGGAAATACGTCAGCAGCCTTTTCTGCTTCTCCCTGCCGAAGCCTGCGACGGTCTCCGACCATTTCTTCATGCCGCGCACATCCCTTGCATAGACCTGCCTCATGAGCATTTTGAACAGGTCAAGGAAAAGCATCTGCTCGGAGTCCGGCGACAGTTGCTCTATGGCTGTCAGCCAGTTGCCGTCGGCTGCACGTGAGAGTTTGTGCGCTACGCCCTCTTCCAGTCCGCGTTTCTCCATGAGAGCCTTCTCGAGTGATGCGCTGTCAATCTTCGGCACATCGATTCTTTGCACACGGCTGCGTATCGTTTCAAGCAGGCGTTCCGGTCGTTCTACACAGAGAATGAACACTGTCTGTTCGGAAGGTTCCTCCAAAGTCTTGAGAATCTTGTTGGCACTCTCGTCGTTCATCCTTTCCGCAAGCCATATTATGGCAACCTTGTATCCGCCTTGGCTTGACTTAAGGGAAAGTTTCTTTGCCAGCTCATCACTTTCTGCAGCTGTTATGATAGCCTGCTGCGTGGTGGCTTTCATCGCTTCCAGCCATTGGTCGAGCGTTATGTAAGGACCTTCACGCTTGATAAGTTCGTGCCACTCCCTGATGAAATCGTCGCTGACGGGCTTGTGTTCGCCGCCTATCGACGGCAGTTTTACTGTCGGGAATGAGTAGTGAAGGTCAGGATGATAGTCCGTTGTCTTGTGCAGTAGTTCAGTGGCAAGAGCTGTGGCAAGTGCCAGTGTGCCGCAACCGGTCTCTCCGCAGAGCATCAGGGCGTGAGGCATACGCCCGCTATGGACCAGCCCCATGAGCCGGTCTTTCACTTCTTGTTGCCCTATGACTTCATTCCACTGCATGGTGATTGTCCTCAAATGTCCATAAAACGCCCTACATATTTATACATACGCGTGTGCGAACGGGTACATTTCGAATACAAAGTTACATATTATTAATGATTAAAGGTGAATGCATGATAAATAATTATGTTTTGTTAACCCAAGAGACTCGTTTTTTAGCCGTAGAGTGAAGGGGTTGCGAAGTGTTACCTTTCGTGTGGTGAAAGGTAACACTTGACCTTGTCAAAGGTAACCTTTTGCAGTGCGAAGTGTTACCTTTTGTTGTCGTGTTTTATATGAAAGCGGCATTTTCAATATATGCCTGCCACTTTTTCCGGCTTTTATTTTGTGGATTCATGGAAAAGTGTTACTTTTGCAGTGTGTTCGAAGGACATGTATGTCCCGAGGACGCAAGTCTCCGACTTGGACGGAACTGCAGAAGTTTTGCCTTCACAGTCCCCAATCAAAGGAGGAAGACTTAATCTTATTGGTAAAAAAATTAGCTATAGCTATTTGTTCAAAACAAATTGAAACGTAGGAAATTTCAAGAATAAGAGTTGATTGAGCAAGTTCTATGCGTCCGCGTTACGTGGACGTAACTTGTCAACTCTTCCGGTGATTCCTACGACCGCAATTTGGACAAAGTTACTGTCCACGTTTTGCGTTTGTAGGAATCATCGTTTTGTAGAAGGGACTTTTGGCATACGTTACGGTTTTAAACGTTTGCTGAAAGTCTATTGAAGACAACCTTTTGCAGGAGTGTCATTTCGTTGATTTGTCAGAGGACATTCTTAATGCTATGGGTGGCGAGGTGCTTGCCATCCTGTTGCATAATCATACCACGGGAAGGAATATCACGTGGGCGACGCGTGATCATGAGCATTTGGGCGAGGGCTACATGTACGGTGACGAGATTCTTCCCGAACGAATCACGGGGGAGAACAATCGAATCATCGTGCCGAGAGTCCTGAAGCCGAGACGCTCGCAGGCGCAACGCTCAAAGGAGATGGCGGAAGTGTTCACGCCATCTTGGGTGTGCAATGCGCAGAACAATCTCATCGATGAGGCTTGGTTTGGCAGACGGAATGTTTTCAACACGGAAATGACAACGGAAGCCGGAGTTCACACATGGATTCCGTCGGATTCTCCTATCTCTATTTTTCCCGAAGGCAAGACATGGAAGGACTATGTGCGCGCCACCCGTATGGAGATAACCTGCGGCGAAGCGCCTTATCTTGTGAGCCGTTACGATGCCACTAACGGCGAACCTATACCTATTAATAAAAGAGTCGGTCTGCTCGACCGCAAGCTGCGCCTTGTCTCTGAGAACACCGAGACATCCGGCGAATGGCTTTCTTTCGCCCAAGAGGCGTTCCAAAACATCTACGGCTACGAGTGGCAGGGCGACAATCTGCTGCTTGCCCGTGAGAATCTTCTTGCAAGTTTTATCGAATATTATGCGGAGAAGTTTGGCAAACTACCAATGGCAAAATCAACAGCCTACATCGCCTATATCGTTTCGTGGAACCTGTGGCAGATGGACGGGCTGAAAGGTGTTGTGCCCGACTCCTGCCATGAGCAGGTGACAACCGACCTTTTCGGTGGAGAAACCCGTACGCCTTGCCTCGGATGTAAGGACGGAAACCTCCGCCGGCACAATGGCACATACTGCCTCATAAAGGACTGGAGTGCGAAGAAAGAGAAGCAGAAAATAAGATACATCGACCTGATAAAGTAGTTGCCTATGAAAACCAAGTATTTTGAAGAACTGAAACCCAAACTGATTTATGTGTTCCGCATAAATGACGCTGCCCATAGGGATTGCTTGAAGATTGGCGAAGCCACCATGGATGTTGACCCCGAAGAGGTGGACATCACCGCCATTGCGTCAAACAGCAAGGTGCTCAACAAGGCTGCCCGCAACCGCATTGACCAATATACCGCCACGGCGGGAATAGCCTACGAACTCCTTTACACTGAGTCTGCCAGCTATCGCAAAGGCACACATCCTATCGGTTTCAATGACAAGGATGTGCATGAAGTGCTGCAACGCAGCGGCATACGACGCAAAGAGTTCAAAAACATAGACAAAGGTGGCAGGGAATGGTTTGTCACCGACCTTGAAACCGTAAAGAAAGCCATTGCTGCCGTAAAGGAAGGGCGTGAGTCGCTCAATCCCGGTGATGTCACCGTGGGGCGTTCACCGATAGAGTTCCGCCCCGAACAGGCTGAGGCTATAAACAAAACAGTAAAACTGTTCAAGAAGTCGCAGGCAAAGTCTCGCCGTATGTTATGGAACGCAAAGATGCGTTTCGGCAAGACATTGTCGGCATTGCAAGTAGCTAAGGTTCTGCAGTTTGAGCGCACTCTGATTCTTACCCACCGCCCTGTGGTTGATGACGGATGGTTTAAGGATTTCGACAAGATTTTTTATGACAGCCCGAATTATGCCTATGGCTCTAAGAATTATGGCTCTTCGCATAAGAATCTTGAACACCGCCATGCGAGGGAAGGCATCCATTACGTCTATTTCGCGTCAATGCAGGATTTGCGTGGCTCGGAGACTGTCGGCGGAAAGTTTGACAAGAACGATGATGTGTTTTCCACACCGTGGGACTATATTATCATCGATGAGGCTCATGCTTGAAATTAGATGCCTATGCAGATTCATTGGTCTGTAAACTCATTATTAATTATTTAGCGCAGACACGCTAAGTTTCTTACAGTTAAAATAAGGCGAGATTCGGTGAGTATATTTGCTTCTTTGCTGTTCCAACAATGGCATGTGAATCCATAAAGGAATTCGCGCCAAAATCCGGTCTGAAGCACCATTCGGTTTTTTAGCTTGTTTTTCAATTTCCTGACTTCGGCATTTGCGTTATTTGGTATTTCGAGTACAAGGCTATACGTATGCTGTGTTATAATCTGCGTGAATCTGCGGTATCAGCGTGCCCTTTTTACCGTATGAGATTTTCTCACGCAGATTTATGCTGATTGCAACATGGCATGATGTTTGCTGTATGCCTTGTATGGCAGTCTTTGACATAATGCCGGTCGATGCAAATGCCTGTTGCTTAGTTAATAATTCTAAATAAGAGGCAATAAAAGGTAGATGTGTGAGTTATTTTGTATAACTTTGTAAAGTTTTCGTGCGATTATGTCCGCATGCGCGTATTTAAATAAGTAAAGAGTTACAGGATGAGACAATTAAAGATTCAGAAAAGTATTACCAATCGTTCCAGTGAGGCACTTGACAAGTATCTTGTGGAAATTGGCAGAGCCCCGCTTATCTCTATCGACGAGGAAATTGAACTGGCACAGAAAATCAGGAAGGGCGGTCCGGCAGGCGAGCGTGCCAAGGAGAAGCTGGTGACAGCGAACCTTCGCTTTGTGGTTTCTGTGGCAAAGCAGTACCAGCATCAGGGGCTTACTCTCACCGACCTTATCGATGAGGGAAACATAGGATTGATAAAGGCGGCACAGAAGTTTGACGAGACTCGTGGCTTCAAGTTTATCTCTTATGCAGTGTGGTGGATTCGCCAGTCTATTCTGCAGGCCATCGCAGAGCAGAGCCGTATTGTCCGCCTGCCGCTGAACCAGGTCGGCTCACTGAACAAGATAAACCACGAAATCAACAAGTTTGAGCAGGAGAACCAGCGTCATCCGTCTGTCTCCGAGCTTGCAGCAGCAACGAACATCGATGAGGAGAAGATTGGTCAGAGCCTTATGGCAGACGGTCATCATGTCAGCATCGACGCTCCTTTCCAGGACGGCGAGGATAACTGTATGCTTGACGTCATGGCTTCCGGTGACGACTCACGCACCGACCGCAATGTCGATCACGAGTCTATGGCAATGGAACTTAACAACGTGCTGTCAAAGGTTTTGAAAGACCGCGAGATAACTATCATCCGCGAGTGCTATGGCATCGGCTGCCATGAAAAGGGACTTGAGGAAATCGGCGACCAGCTTGGACTTACTCGTGAGCGTGTCCGCCAGATTCGTGAGAAGTCAATTGCCAAGCTCCGCGAGAGTGGTAACGCAAAGATACTTATGAAATATTTAGGATAAAAGTTATGAAAAAGATTCTTTTTACAATGCTTATGATGCTTGCATTCGTTGCGACAGCGTCAGCACAGGCAAAGATAAAGTTTGACAAGACTGTGCATAACTTTGGGCAGTTCTCGGAAACTGACAGCAAGCAGAGCTGTGTCTTCACGTTCACAAATGTTGGCGACAAACCGTTGGTTGTCAACCAGGCATTGGCAAGTTGTGGCTGCACAGCTCCTAAATACACAAAGACTCCAGTCATGCCCGGTGAGAAAGGTGAGCTGAAAGTCGTGTATAACGGTGCCGGAAGAATGCTTGGTCATTTCAAGAAGACCATCACAGTGCGCACAAACGGCACTCCTGAGGTTGTCCGCCTTTACATTGAGGGCGACATGACAGAGGATAAGAAATAAGTTGTCAAGTTCCGTACACTCAACTTGATAATGGTTTCAGGTTTTTGGTTATGGGGTTTTAGGTTGTGATTGACATTACAGAAATCCATATAATACCAACAACTTGAGACCAACGACATTCAACTTGAGCGTAAACGAAAGTTGAATACACCTAAAAACAGAGTTCCGGCTTGTCGCTGGCGGCATGCGCCGCGAGAGGAAAGTCCGGGCAGCGCAGAGCGTCCCACTTGCGAAATTACAAGCAGTCAGTGATGGCTGAGTAACGCAGAAGAAAACAACCGCCGGCTTGCCGGTAAGGGTGAGAAGGTGAGGTAAGGGCTCACCAGCACGGTGGTGACATCGTGGCTGTGCGTCTTGGGAGCTGCAAGTTTATGTAAACTGCCGTCCGAGGGCTGCTCGTCCAAGGCAGAGGGTAAAACGCTAAACCGAAAGGGAGACATGCCGGGTGACCGGCATGATAGATAAATGACAGGCGCCTGCCGATGTGACCTCGGTTACTGTCAGCAGGTACAGAACCCGGCTTATAGGAACTCTGTTCTTTTTTCCCGCTTATTGAGTCTAACCCGCTTTAAAATATTACGCCATGGTGAACAAGGAAAGCATATTGCGAATATTGAAATCCATTTGGGAGGACTTTTCCACCAAGCGTGTGATGAACGCAGCATCGCTGCTGACTTACTCCACATTGCTTGCTATTGTGCCCGTTGTTGCAGTGATTTTTGCCATTGCGAGAGGTTTCGGCTACAATAAGTATATAGAATCATGGTTCATTTCCACACTTGACAGCCAGCCACAGGCTGCGGAAGTGATAGTCGGCTTTGTCAATTCGTATCTTGTGAACACGAAGAGTGGTGTAGTTTTCGGTATCGGTCTGGTGTTCATGCTCTATACCCTCATCATGCTGACGATGAATATAGAGGTGGTTTTCAATGACATTTGGGGCGTGAAGTCGCAACGCTCTTTGGCGCGCACGGTGACAGACTATCTTGCGATGTTCTTCATTCTGCCGATAATGATTATAGTCATGTCGGGCGTGACGCTGTGGATAGGCTCTCTCTCCGAGATAGTCGATAAGATGTTTGTCATAGGAAGCCTTATGAAATTCGGCATGGATCTCCTGCCGCTTTTGCTGCTTTCCTGCATCATTTCCATACTCTACATCTTTATGCCGAACACCCATGTGCGTTGGCGTTGTGCTATCCTGCCGGCGTTTATTGCGGCTTTGGCTATGGAACTGCTGCAGTATTTCTATATCCACTCCCAATTGTGGGTGACAAGCTATAACGCCATTTACGGCTCTTTTGCCGCCCTTCCGCTGTTCATGCTCTGGCTGCAGCTCACATGGACGATAATACTTGTCGGTGCGGAGTTGGCATACACAAACCAGAATCTTGAGGATTTCCGCACGCGTAATGACCGTGGGGAGTTGTCTCACAAGCACCGCACAATGCTTTCTATCATGGTTATGGCAATCATCTGCCGCCGGTTCAAGGAAGGACGGCGTCCGTATACCTTGCCGGAGATAAAGCAAGAGGTCAAAGTGCCTATGCGTGTGCTTGCCGAACTGACTTATGATTTGCAGCAGGCACGTGTGCTTCAGCAGATTGGGGATGACAATGATGGCACTGATGTGGCATTTGTCCCTGCCGAATCAGTAGAGAATCTTACTGTCGGTCTGCTTATCTCGCGCCTTGAGAGCATGCATCCATATACTTTGGAAGCCATGCCTGATTTCTCTTCCCATGAATGGCGGCACGTGCTTTCCGCACATCGTGACTATCTGCATGCGCAGGATTATGTGAAACTGTATGAACTTTAGCAGCCTTGTTCTGAGGTCATTTCCCGAATTTATATATTGTTGTGCTGCGGAAAGTCTCTCCGGGACGCAGCATTGTTGACGGCCATTGCGGCTTGTTCGGTGAGTCCGGGAAATGCATTGTCTCAAAGCAGATTGCGTTGCGGCGCACATAAGGCTTGCCCTCCTTTCCAATGATGTTCCCTCGATGACCGTTGGCTGTGTAGATTTGCATGGCAGGCTCAGTTGTGTAAACCTCCATGTACAGCCCCGTTTTCTTGTCATGGAGCTTTGCGACAGGCTTTGAAAGGTCGCCATTGTTGCGCAGTTGGTAGCAATGGTCGTACCCTCCTGTCACTTTGAGCTGCATATCCTCTGTGTCAATGCGCTTGCCTATGGCGGTAGGTGTGCGGAAATCGAAAGGTGTTCCGCTGACGCTTCCCATACAGCCCGTGACCCTTTTGTTGGCATTGTACAATGCTATGCTGTCCGCATCTATCCATAATGATTCGTCAAGAATGTCTTTTCCGAGGTCACCGGTGAGGTTAAAGAAGCTATGGTTTGACGGATTGAGCACTGTCGGTGCTGTTGTTGTTGCCTGATAGTCTATCCTCAGAGCATCACGCAGCAGAGTGTAGGTTACATCCAGTGTCAGTTCGCCTGGAAAACCGTTTTCCCCGTCAGGAGAAATGTATCTCAATGTTATGGATTTCCTATCCTTTTTCACTATATTCCACTGTCTTTGAGAGAAACTTGGAGTACCTCCGTGCGAACAGTCGCCGTTGGAACCCGTCTGCAATTTGTACTCCTTGCCGTCGATTTCAAGATGACCTCCGAGGATACGGCCTATGTAGCGTCCTACCACAGCCCCGAAATTCTGCTTTCTTTCCTTATAGTTGGCGAGTGTGTCAAACCCGAGTACAACGTCCGTTCCGCAGAATTTCAGTGATTGGATGCGTGCTCCGTAGTCGATGACTGTCATCTTCATCTTGCCGTTCTGCAAGGTTGCAGTCTTTATGTTCTCACCTTTCGCAATGCAGGCAATGGTGAGAAGGAGTGATAATGTCAGTAGAAGTCTTTTCATAGTATGGCAGTTGGTTCTGTTATTATGCTTTTTGTTTTTTTTGTATTGCCTTTTTACTGTCCGAGGTAGATTATACATTCATTGCTCCGCAGTGAGGACATTTGCCTTTGCTGCGTATTGCTTTCCCACATTTCCCGCAATAGTATTCCAGGCGTTTGTGCTTGTGGAATGTCTTTATGGCGAAGAAGATGTAGGCAATGAGCAGGATGTACCCTATATAATATAAGGTGGAAAGAGTGAATATGAGGTAGTCCACCATACAGACAGCGGCAAGTCCGCAGAGATACAGTACCGCATCATCAAAGGAAAGGTGGTGGAAGACATCATCGACTGTTGCCACTCCGACAATAGGAAGCATCCACACCAATGCAAGGAATGTGCCAAGAAGCGGTGGTACGGCAAAAGGATTGAGTGTCGGATGATAATAGAAATGCCGCCACATCTCAGGTTCGAACAGTTGTATGGAGGCATACATCATGGCAGCGAATGAGACTATAAGAACCAAAGCGGTAGGGTAGAACGACGGAATATCGTTGAAATGTACTATTTTTGCCCCTTTCCTGTTAATCAGGCGCAGTGTGTAGACAACGACCATAGTGCCCACAGCAATAAGCATCCAAAGGAGATGGGTGTTGGAAAATATGCTGATAAACTGTGAAATCGGGTCGTCCGGCACAACCGCAGGCAGGAGTTTTGACTCGTGAATCCACCCGAATGTCTGTTGGTCGCGTGCCAGCTGCACCCACACAGAGTCAATGGTATCCTGTGGAAGGATGCGGATGTTTGCCACAACAACCCTTTCTCCGTGATAGACAGTGGTAGAGTCGGAAGGCATCCGCTCGGTTGTCCATGGCGTGCCGGCTGTTTCTTCGCATGCCACAATCTCTTCCGGTTGTTGTGTGAAGAGCACGAGAGAATCCTCGTTGACAATGAAATTGTAATTGTTCGTGTAATGATGTTGGCTTGTGAATGTCAGAGAATCCTGCCTGCGTGTCCACATGTCGGAATCCTCGGGCAGGACTGTGTCTGCCGTGGCAAAAGCATCATGCACCTTGCTCTTGTCGTTGTAACAAGAGGCAAGTGTGGAAATCAGTGCGCAAAGCACAAGAGTCAATATGGTTTCAGTTGCTTTTCTCATTGATGTTGCTGCCGGACAGGCTTTCCAAGCGTTTATTTCACAAGCACATTCATTTGGCAATTCTTGCAGTCAAACTCCAGTGTGAAGCTCCTGCCGTCGTCAAGACGTAGCGACAGAGGCTCTTTCCATTTCGGCGTTTTCCCACCGTTCTTCACGCAATAGCCCAATGTGAAGCGTATGCAATGGCGGCATTGCATGAGTATTCCGCCTTCGTTGCCAAGTTCAAAGGCTTTCCCGTGTATCTCCGTTCCCAGCCCGGTATAGAATTGCCGGGCTTTTTCGTTTGCCACATTATGCAGATATTCAAACCTCCTATGATAAGAATCGGAAGGTGCAGGACAGTCCTCATTCCTTTCAGATGTCATCTTTGCATGATCAGGGATAATGATGTTTTCGACAGCCTCCCTTCTCAGACCGGCAAGAAGGCTTGAAGGAATGAATATGTTCTCCGGTTCCGGTGCGACGGAAACATTCTCGCAACGGTATATAGTGTTGCCAAGTTTTGTCAGTTGGCGGTTGATGTTCTCCAGCTGTGGCTTCTGTGCCTGCTGCAGTTCGTCAAGAGTCACAGATGCAAAGCCCTGCACCGGCGCATCCGTACCCTTTATTTCAAGGCACAGAGTGTTGCCGTCAAGGGACAGCTTCATGTCTGTTGTGATAGTCCGCTCTGCCGTTTTTCCTGCCAAAAGTTTGTCAAAAGCCTGGTCCTGGCTTCTGTATAGCGGTGTGCCCGGCTTCAGGTCGTGCGGCATGGACTGAGGGAAAAGCCTGTTGCCCTCCGCACGGTTGACGCGGAAACCCTTCATAACACCCTCGCTGTCAATATAGCACAGCCCATCGCCATTGGCAAAAGAACTCAGACTTGCCACATTGAACGACGGCTGCCTGCCGTTCCTGATTTCCTTGACCTTGCCGACATACTCGCCGATAGCCTTTGGAGTGCGCAACGATGCTATGTCCGCGTGCCTGCCGTTGAGGAAATAATCGGTGTAGCCTCGGCAGAAAGTCTTGTTCAAATCAGGAGAGAAAGCCAACTCCGTCCTGCCCCATGAAGCACGTCGAAGCGTCCCTTTGCTCTTTTTTATGATACTGTCCAGCCGTTGGCTGTATGCCGCCACTACATTCTTCACATACGAAATGTCCTTCAGCCTGCCCTCTATCTTCAGTGAGCAGGCACCGGCTTCGATGATTTTCTCCAAATTATCAATCTGGCATTGGTCTTTCAGCGAAAGATAGTAGGCAGGCGGAGCCACCTCGTTGCCGTCAGCATCCATGACAGAGTATCTCATGCGGCACATCTGTGCGCATTCGCCACGGTTGGCAGAGCGGTTGAAACAGTATTGCGAAGCATAGCATTGACCTGAAAAACTGACACATAGCGCACCGTGGGCGAACACCTCCAGCTCAACATCCGGCACTTGCCGATGAATCTCTTCGATTTCCTTTGCCGTAAGTTCCCTTGCCAAAACGACACGTGAGAACCCTAAATTCCTGAGCCATTCAACCTTTTCAGCCGTGCGGTTGTCGGTCTGTGTCGATGCGTGCCATTCCATTCTGATTCCCCTCCGCCTTGCTTCGGCAAGCAGTCCCATGTCCTGCACAAGCACAGCATCCACGCCCGCTTCCGCCAGTTCTGCCACAAGAGTGACGGCATCGGCAAGCTCATGGTCGTAGACTATGGTGTTTACGGTGGCATACACCTTCACTCCGAACTTATGGGCATAGAGGCACAAGGTGCGAATGTCATCAACCGAGTTCCCTGCCGCATGCCTTGCGCCGAAATTCCGTGCTCCGATATATACCGCATCGGCACCGTGGTCTATTGCCGCGATGCCGCATTCAAGATTCTTTGCAGGCGCAAGAAGTTCTATTTCACGCATTTCTTGTCGTTTGTTATTCTGTTATTTCGTTGATATTGAACGGAGTCTCCTGGTAGACATAGTAGTTCATCCAGTTCGTGTAAAGGAGGTTGGCGGCGGCGCGCCAGCGCACTACAGGTGCCTTTGACGGGTCATTGTCCGGGTAATAGTTCTTCGGGATGTCCATCGTCATGCCCTTTGCGATGTCGCGCTTATACTCTCCGTCAAGTGTCAGCGGAGAATACTCGAAATGGCAGGTGATGAAGAACTCCCTGCCGTTCCTTGCATGGACGATTGTGACACCCGCCTCCTCGCTCTCGGCGATGATGTCCAGCCCCAGCACTTTCTCAATGTCCTCCCTCCGAAGACCACAATGGCGGCTGTGAGGAGCGAAGAAAACATCGTCAAACCCTCGGAAAATAGGAAGTTCCGGAGCGTGCATCTCATGCTCAAACACGCCGAATATCTTCTTCTCCGTGTTATGTTTCGGCACACCATAGAAATGGTACAGTCCCGCAAACGCCGCCCAACAGACATAAATCGTGCTCGTGACGTTATGGTGAGCCCAGTCAAACACCTCCTGAAGTTCCTTCCAATAGGTCACATCCTCATAGTCCATGAACTCCAAAGGCGCACCGGTGACGATAAGCCCGTCATATTTCTCCTTCTTCATGTCCTCGAAATTGCGGTAGAAGGCAAGCATGTGCTCGATGGGAGTGTTCTTGGAAGTGTGCGACTTTATCTTCATGAAGTCCACCTGAATCTGCAATGCTGAGTTTGAGAGTATGCGTATGAAGTCCGTCTCCGTCGTGATTTTTATGGGCATAAGGTTGAGCACAGCGAGTTTCAGAGGGCGAATCTGCTGCGAGTCCGCTCTCTTGTAGCCCATTGTGAATATGTTTTCCTGCTTCAGTACGTCAATGGCAGGCAGTTCCTCCGGTAGAATTAAAGGCATTTTTCCTAAAGAAAATTGTTTTTGAAATGAGTTTTATGCGAGGGTTTTCCTCACGTTGGAAGTCGTTCCCAAAGGCGTTTTTATGGTCTATGGCTTACGGCGAAAGTTACATTCTTCCACCGTAAGCCATTGCTTCCTGCACGGTTAAGGCAGGCAATTGCCACCCTTCCCATGCCGGAACAGTCTGAAAACCGAAGGGAAATCAGTTCTGTTGGTATTCCTTGATATAGTTTTATTGATGTCCGGTAAAACTCCATAAGTTGTTATGAAATCACATTTTCATAGGAAATGTTTCTCATAAGATGTGGCTCCGCCACACTTTGCAGCGACATCCTGTTGCTGCATGCGAGGATAGAGGTTTGTCACAACTGAAACAGATGAATGAAAATGTGTTGTATATGTTTAGCGGACGACACCATTGATATAGTTTACAATCCATGCACCGACCTCTTTCGTGCCATACTCCGCACCACCTTCGACCTGAATCTCCGGCGTGCGCACATTTTGGTCAAGGGAAGCATCGACAGCCTTGCGCACGAGTGCCCCCTCCTCTTTCAGCCCGAAGTGCTCAAAGAGCATGGCAACGGAAAGAATCTGTGCAAGAGGATTGGCGATGTTAAGTCCCTTTCCCTGCGGCCAAGAGCCGTGGATAGGCTCGAAGACAGGTGTGGATGAGCCTGTTGAGGCTGACGGGAGGAGCCCCATTGAGCCTGTTATGCAGGAGCCTTCGTCGGTGAGGATGTCACCGAAAGTGTTCTCCGTCACCATGACATCGAAGAATCTCGGGTCCTGAATCATGCGCATGGCAGCATTGTCCACATACATGAAGTCCGTCTCCACGTCAGGATACTGTGGCGCAAGCTCCTGCGCAATCTTTCGCCATAGGCGTGATGAAGCAAGCACATTGGCCTTGTCGACAACGGTGAGGTGCTTGCGGCGTTGGCGTGCATATTGGTAGCCGACTTTCAGGATGCGCTCAACCTCAGGGCGTGAGTAGTAGTTTGTGTCGAGAGCGTCCTCTATGCCGTCAGCGTTTACGGCAGGTTCCTGCTTCTTTCCGAAGTACATGCCGCCGGTAAGTTCACGGATGCAGATGAAGTCCGCGCCTTTCACGATGCTGTCCTTCAGCGGAGATTTGTGGACAAGGCAGTCGAAAGTAGTCACAGGGCGTATGTTTGCAAACAAGCCGAGCTTCTTTCTCATTGCGAGGAGCCCCTGTTCCGGGCGCACCTTTGCCGTAGGGTCATTGTCAAACTTAGGGTCGCCGACGGACGCGAAAAGCACAGCGTCGGCTTCCTCGCATGTCTTGTAAGTCTCTTCTGGGAATGGGTCGCCCACCTCGTCGATGGCATGAGCACCGCAGAGGGCTTCCTTGTAAGACACGTTGTGGCCGAATTTCTCGGCAACGGCAGAGAGCACTGCCACTCCTTGTTCCATGATTTCCGGACCGATACCGTCACCGGCCAGGACTGCAATCTTCAAATCCATAAAATGTGATATTTTGTTTGTTGAAATACCTTTTTACCTTTGTTGTTTTGCAAAATTACTAAAAAATACTGATAAATCGGAACTATTTTGTTGGAAATGATGCCAAAAGCATCAAAAAAATGAAGATGTGATGCTTTTCAGTGCTATTATCCATGGATTTGCAGTTGAACTTTATCCGCATTTGTCTGCAAGAACCCGCATGCGACTTGTCTGTGTGGAGGAGTTTTTTCTCATGCCGATTCTTGCAGATTGGTGCGGATTCTTGCGTGAGCCTCTCAATGGGGAGAATTAGAAAACTCACGCCTTTTTTCCCCTCAGAGAATCGCTTGTATGAAGAAAAAAACAGTGGATGCGGAAAAAACACAAGAATTCTGTATTTTGTTATTATACTGATAGTCAATATGATAGGTTTTGTTTGTGATAAAAGTATGATAAAAACACTGCCATTCGTTACCTTTCGGTGCGCAGTTCGTAACGAATGGCAGTGTGAAAGATAGTGTTTTGACATGCAAAAGGCTACCTTTGGCACTCCGGTAAGCCACCTTTGGCGTCATGGACAGCATCTTTTTTGGTCACGGGAAGCCGTTTTCTTCTGATTATGATAAATAGAGCATTAGAAAACCCATGTGTTTTTTCGCGACAGCCGGCAATGCTTTTCGCGCTTTAGGAATGACCTTTTGTTTTCCCGGCTGTCGTTGTCGGGAAATTTATTCCTAACCAACTGCAAAAAAGGTTAAGATAGCTTGCTTTCCGAGGCGTTGTCTTGCAGGATTTGGAATTTTGTCTTACTTTTGCATGCGCAAGCCGCATAGCGATATGTTTTCGCAATGATGAGTGTGGGTGGCACCCTTTCTCGTCGTGTATTTTGAACAACACATGTTTAACTTTTGACAAAGCTATTATTATGAAAAGACATCGGTTATTTTTCGTTGCAGTAATGCTTCTCGTGATGTTTGCAGGCATTTCCTGCAAAAACGACAAGGCTTCCGCCGTGCAAGAAGAAGTATATCTTAAGTTTGACAGTGTGGAATGGCATGATTCAGCCACTGTCAGCCCTAACGGCATCACACGTGTGGATTACAAGTGTGTGTTCCCTGTTTCGGGCAGCAAAGCCTTGAAGGATAGTATGGTACGATGGATTTGCGAGCAATATGGCGATTCCATGTTCAATGTCTCTGTCAATATGAAAGCACTTTTGGAAAAGATGGGACGCAAGCAAATCACCGTTGACAAGGCAGAGCTTGCGGAAATCGTGGCTCACCGCGGTGCTGACGACAAGTTCCCTTTGGAGTATGCGACAGACATACGTACCAATGTGGAGTATGAAGACAGCAATTTTGTCACACTTTCATGCCAGACTTACAAATATATGGCAGGCGCTCATGGCTCGACAGTCAGCAATGCCATAACATTCTCCAAGAAAGACGGCAGCCGTTGCGGATGGGACCTCCTCGCAGATATGGACAAAAATGAGATAGCAGGCAAGATAAAGGCAGGATTGAAGGAGTATTTCAAGATAACGGAACCGAATTCCGACAGCAAGCTTCGTGAAATGCTTATGGGCATAGACGATGCTGACTACAAGGACAATTTCCCTCTGCCGGCGTATCCTCCATATCTCGTGAAAGACGGTGTGGCAGTGTTGTACCAGCAGTATGAGATAGCACCATATTCCGCAGGCATGCCGAAATGCGTGATAAAGCCATGACAGGCATCTGTCTGATCCCTATGCAGCAATGCGGCGGATGTGTGCGCTTTTTGCGGTTGGGATATAAGATAATTGTACTTTTTGACTGTGCACTTTGGAAACGAAACACATGTTTCACTTTCCAAAGTGCATTTTGCGTTTTGTAGGCTGTTTGCATGTTATGGGAGTTGCAATGCTCAAAAAATCTTAAAGAAACCCAATCTTTCGTGCGAGTTTTGTTTTTGTAAGTATATTTTTTATATCTTTGCACTTGAAACATGCATGGTGGCTATGACTGCTTTCAATGGGCGGTTGCCGCCGTTAGGTTGTAGAAAATGGTTTTTATGCCAGATATTAAAAACAGACCGAACGTCATTGATGTCGTTATAGGCACAGGATTTGGTGCAGGATTCTGGCCATGGGGGCCGGGGACAGCCGGAGCTGCCTTGGCAACCCTGATATGGTGCCTGTATTCTGGAGCGCTTGCCGGACTTGGAATGCCAGTGGTATGCTCGTCATACCAAGAGGTGTTGTGCGTCACGGCAATGCTTGCTGTTGTCTCTACGCTTGCCAGCATTGCGCCGATAAACCGTCTCGAGAAACATTGGGGCGCAGACCCTTCGAGGGTTGTCGTGGACGAAATGGCAGGTGTATGGGTCACTCTCCTTGCCGTTCCCGCGACAATGGAATGGCAGTATGTCCTTGGGGCATTCCTGCTTTTCCGTATTATGGACATAGTGAAGCCTCTCGGCTGCCGTTGGTTGGACAAGAACATCCATGGCGGCTGGGGCGTCATGCTTGATGACATACTTGCCGGAGTGTATGGCGCGGTGGCTCTTTGGGGCATCAGGACGGTGGCTGAAATGTGGTGGTGATGGGCAGGAACGGTGTAAAAGAGTTCAGCAAGGCTCAGGTTTCGTCATTGCTATCCACTTTCTGCGACTTTGTGGCGACGGCAGGAGTGTTCAGTCTGACGCATCATGTCGTGGCAAGCACGGCATTAGGCGCATTCACCGGCGGCGCAGTCAACTGCAGCATAAACTACTGCTGGACGTTCAAGGGCACATGCAGGACGAAGAAAGGGGTGCTGTGCAGATATGTGGCAGTGTGGCTGGGCAGTGTCATGTTTAACACGGCAGGCACGGAATGGGGCGTCAAGTTAGTGCGGTGCTCAGGACTTTGGCCAGACCAAAACCTCGGACTTGTGATGATGGTGAAGGCGATTGTCGCCGTGGTGGTGGCTGTAGCATGGAATTTTACGACACAGAAATATTACGTTTACAAGAAATAATGAAACTTTACGACAGCATAAGGGACGGCATTCAGCACCTTATATATAAAGTCATAGACCCGGGAGTGAGGGCGGCAGTGAAGATAGGTATAACGCCAAACGTTGTGACAACGCTCGGCATGCTCGGCAATGCTGCCGGAGCGGCAATGCTTGTCTATGCCGCACTCTATGCGGAGAAAGGCGACTATTCTCTCGTAGGGTGGGCAGGAGTCGTAATCATTGTGTCTTCGATAATGGACATGGTGGACGGCTACATGGCACGCACGGCAAACATGTGCACAGTGTTCGGTGCATTCTACGACTCTGTCCTTGACCGCTACTGCGAACTGCTGACGCTTTCAGGACTGGCATTCTACTTCATGCAGACCGGGCATCCATGGGCTGCGGTGGTGACATTCTGCTCCCTGATAGGCAGCATCATGGTCAGCTATGTCCGTGCGCGTGCCGAAGGACTTGATGTCGAGTGCAAGGTGGGGCTTATGCAGAGGCCGGAACGTGTGGTGGTGACTATACTTGGCATGATTCTCTGTGGCTTCTGCGGCTCGCTTGTAGGTTTTGACGCGCTGTGGTTCGTTGTGGTTACGCAGGCGGTAATTGCCGTTCTTGCCAACTATACGGCGTTCTACCGTATACTGCATGTCAAGAACAAGCTGTGATTCATGAAAAGAAAGAAATGTAATGGAACTGAACAAGACAGTAAAAGATACATCACTTATACTATTGCCCGTCGTCATCTTCATTGCTGTGTATTTCCTTCTCGGGCTGTTCCCTAACTACAAGTTCGGGACAGTGGACACGGAAGGGGTGTACAATCTGGAGAAAGCACTCTTCGGAATGACATTGGAGGATGGCACGAGGGTGATACCTTCGGAATATTTCCGCATCCACCATTGGGCTGTCTTTGACGTGCTGTCGGGACTGTTCTATCTGTGTTGGGTGCCGTTGCCGTTCATCTATGCGATAGTGCTGTATTTCCAAGGCAGGCAAGACCTTGCGCGGAACATCACATGGGCATTCCTGATGGTCAATGTGGTGGGCTTCATCGGATACTACATATACCCTTCCGCACCGCCGTGGTATGTCATGGACCATGGATTCAATGTGATAACGGACACAAAAGGTTCTGCGGCAGGCTTCGCAAACTGTGATGCGATAACGGGAATACAGTTCTTCCATAATTTCTATGACAAGAACGCGAATGTCTTTGCGGCAATCCCGTCATTGCATTCCGCCTACAATCCGATAGCGTTCTACTACGCTATGAAGAAGCCGCGTAACCGCATCTGGCAGACCGTCCTTGCCATTGTTTCGGTGGGAATATGGTTCTCCGCTGTTTATAGCGGACACCATTATATAATAGATGTGGTACTCGGCATACTGGCATCTGTAGCCGGAATAGCCATATATGAGCGGTTCATCAAGAGAATGTGGGAAAAGTGATTCCGCAAAGATGCTTTCCGGAGCAGGATGCGGACATGAATATAATTCTATATAACACTAACATATTAACTTCAAAAGTAATTATGACAAAATCAAATGTAAAGCCGGCTACCAGCAAACTTGGCGTTATGGTTGTTGGCTGCGGAGCAGTCTCCACAACGTTTATGACAGGTGTGCTCATGGCTCGCAAGGGTCTGGCAAAGCCTGTTGGCGCAATGACGCAGTATGACAAAATCCGTGTGGGCAAGGGCGATGACAAGAAGTACCTGTCATACGGAGAAATCGTGCCACTCACAGACCTCAACGATATTGTATTCGGTACTTGGGACGTATATCCTGCAAACGCTTTCGAGGCAGCAGTCAATGCTGATGTGCTCAAGGCAAAGGACATTCTCCCTGTCCAGGATGAGCTGGAGAAGATTGTCCCAATGACAGCTTGCTTCGACAAGGATTTCGCTGCGCGCCTTGACGGAACACACGTGAAGGACTGCAAGACACGTTGGGAGATGGTTGAAGCTCTTCGCAACGACATCAAAGAGTTCAAGGCTATCAACAATTGCGAACGCATCGTGATGCTTTGGGCTGCTTCCACAGAGGTTTATGTGCCAATCAACATGGCAGTGCATGACACACTTGAGCATCTTGAGGCTGCCATGAAGGCAAACGATACAAAGAACATCGCTCCTTCCATGTGCTACGCTTATGCTGCTCTTGCCGAGGGTGCGCCATTCATCATGGGTGCTCCTAACACAACAGTAGACATCCCTGCAATGTGGGAGATGGCTGAGAAGACTCAGATGCCTATCTGCGGCAAGGACTTCAAGACAGGACAGACTCTCGTAAAGTCCGGTTTCGCTCCTATCATCGGCACACGCTGCCTCGGCCTGAACGGATGGTTCTCAACAAACATCCTCGGCAACCGCGACGGTCTTGTGCTCGATGAGCCTGCCAACTTCCGCACAAAGGAGGTTTCAAAGCTCTCTACTCTCGAGTCAATCCTCATGGCAGAGAAGCAGCCTGACCTCTATACAGACTATTACCATAAGGTGCGCATTAACTACTACCCACCTCGCAACGACGAGAAGGAGGCTTGGGACAACATCGACATCTTCGGATGGATGGGCTACCCTATGCAAATCAAGATCAACTTCCTCTGCCGCGACTCTATCCTCGCTGCTCCGGTATGTCTTGACCTCGTGCTCCTTTCTGACCTCGCAGCACGTGCAGGTAAGGTTGGCACACAGCGTTTCCTCTCATTCTTCCTGAAGTCTCCTATGCACGACTATACAAAGGGAGAGGTTCCTGTAAACCACCTCTACCAGCAGTACACTATCCTCAAGAACGCCATCCGTGAGATGGGCGGCTATGAGGCTGACGAGGAACTCGACTAAAAACACTTGAATGGTAAAAAGATTTTTCATTTCATGCGTCCTGCTGCTTATGGTAGCAGCAGGCGCATTTTCTCAAAAGATAACAGGCGTTGTCGTTGACGCTGCCACAGGAGACAGCATTCCAATGGCAGGCGTTGTCTACCGCACCCATCATGTCATGGCTGCGGCGGACTATAACGGACGTTTCTCCATTGCAAGGCACAATGGATGGAAACTTTATTTTACCGCTATGGGCTACAAGACGAAGGAAATCCTCGTCAACGAGAAGACCAAAAACCATATAGTGGTAAAGCTGAGGCCGGACACAAAGCAACTCCAAGAGGTCGTTGTCAAGTCAAAACGAGGCAAGTATTCACGCAAGAACAATCCTGCTGTGGAACTCATGAAGCGTGTCATCGCTGCAAAGAAGAAGACTGACCTTGACAATAACAGCTATTATGAGTTCTACAAATACCAGAAACTTACGCTTGCCAAGAACAATGTCTCTCCTGAAGACATTCAGGAACAAAAGGAGAAAGGCAATAAAGATTGGCTTGTCGACCAGATAGAGGTTTGCCCGATGAACGGCAAACTGATATGCCCTGTGCAGATTTCCGAGACGGTTTCCCGAAAAGTGTACAGGAAAGACCCGCGTGCAGAGAAGACCACTGTCCTTGGAGAAAGCTCCACCGGTGTGGCGAACCTTGTGGAGACAGCAGGAAACATCCTTGATGCATCGATGAAGGACATCTTCACCGATGTGGACATCTACGATGACCAGGTGCGCCTCCTGCAGTTCCCTTTCACCTCGCCGATAGGCAAGGATGCCATCGGTTTCTACCGCTACTACATTGTCGACACCTGCCTTGTGGACAAAGACGAGTGCATCCGCCTGACATTTGTTCCTAACAACCAGCAGGACTTCGGATTCCGTGGCGATATATGGGTGCTCAACGACTCCACGCTGCATGTCCGCAAAGTGTCGCTGACCATACCGAAGAAGTCGGATGTCAACTTTGTGGACAACATGAAGATTGAGCAGGAGTATGTCAAACTGCCTGACGGGCAGTGGGTGCTCGATACAGACAACATGCTTGTCGAACTGAAACTCAACCGCATGCTTAACAATGCGGTGGTGATAAGGACCACAAAACTCTCCAACTATAGTTTCAAGGAACTTCCGAAACGTGACTTCCGTGGCACGGCAACGCATGTCGTCGACCAGGATGCACGTAACCGTGGAAAGGATTTCTGGAACCAGTTCCGCACGGTGCAGCTGACCAAGTCCGAGGAGAGCGTGGGCGGATTCGCCAAGAGTGTGGCAAACATTCCGGGAATGAAGACCGTCCTCTTTGTGCTCAAAGCCTTCATGAACAACTATGTGGAGTGTACTCTCAGTGATTCCATACCGTCAAAGTTTGACATCGGTCCTGTCAACACAATCGTCAACAAGAACATTGTCGACGGATGGCGCTTCAGGCTTTCCGGACGCACCACTGCCGCATTGAACAACCATCTCTTCTGGAACGGCTATGTGGCTTACGGTGCGGAGAGTGCGAAATGGTACTATTCGACGCAGTTCACGTGGTCTCTGAACAAGAAGCACAGAGAGCCTTGGGAGTTCCCTATACGCCAGTTCACTTTCCGTTCGGAATATGACATCATGTCACCGTCGGACAAATTCCTTCTGACAAACAAGGACAACATGTTCATGGCGTTCAAGACGCGTGAGGTGGACAAGCTCTATTTCTACAACCGCCAGCAGCTTGAATTCAAGTACGAGACACTTGCAGGCTTCGCAACGACCGTAGGTCTGAAGACCGAAGGCATCAAAGGTGCGGCTGAAATGCAGTTCCACGCGATTGACGGTACACCGTTTGACAAGGAAATACGTACCACAGAGGCGCACATAGGGTTCCGTTTCGCCCCGGGAGAGACCTTCATCAACACAAAGCAGCGCCGCTACCCAATCAATCTCGATGCGCCAATCTTCGCCATTGACCATACCGTTGCCGTGGACGGAGTGCTTGGAGGAAAGTACAAGATGAACTTCACGGAGGCATCAATCTACAAGCGTTTCTGGCTCAATTCATGGGGAAAGCTCGACATCTATGTAGCAGGAGGAGCACAGTGGGACGTTGTCCCGTTCCCATTGCTCATCATGCCGCGCGTCAACCTTGGATGGTTGTCACAGCCGGGAACATACACATTCCAGCTGATGAACAACATGGAGTTCCTCAATGACCGCTATGCCATGTGGCATGTGTCCTGGGATCTTAACGGAAAGCTCTTCAACCGCGTGCCGTTGCTTAAGAAACTGAAGTGGCGTGAGTTCATCTCTTTCCGCGGAATGTACGGCAAACTGACCAACAAGAACAACCCTTACCTGCAGGAAAACATGGGAAGCGACATCCTGTTGCAGTTCCCTGTCGGATGTAACATCATGAGCAGCAAGCCTTATGCGGAAATATGCGTCGGTGTGCATAACATCTTCAAGTTCCTTGAGGTAGACTACGTCCACCGTCTCTCCTACAACGACCTTGACACAGCCATAAAGAATGGTGTGCGCTTCGCCATAAACATGACATTCTAAAGGAGTGGGGTGTAGGTGTTTTTTAGGGTCAGTACTGTCCTTATTGTCAGAATTGACAGTACTGACCCTAAAAAAATCCCTACACCCTTAAAAGGGCTAACCCCACAAAGGTCAGCAAACCATTAAGCATAAGTAGTTCGTAACCGAATTGGTATCCAAGGAGGTTGCGAACTATTTCGTTTATAATAAAGCACATGACCGGTGCCATGACGCATACAACGGGTACAAATTTGTCCTTCACACTGTACTTTGTGAACAGTCCGAAGGCAAACAGTCCCAGCAGCGGGCCATAGGTGTAGCCGACAACAGTATATACAAGATTGATGACACTCGACGAGCCTATGCTGCCAAAAAGCACCACGGCAAGCGCAAACACCACGGCAACTCCGATGTGAACCCTCTTGCGCAGCTTCTCATTCTGTGTGTTCTCGCATATATCCACACAGAAACTTGTTGTCAGTGAGGTAAGGGTGGAGTCGGCAGTGGAGAAGGATGTAGAGACAATCCCTATAAAGAAAAGCACCGCCGCCCATGTCCCGAGCTCTCCAGTGGCAGCAAACATAGGCAGCAACTCGTCACCTTTCTCCGGCACCGGGACACCGTCCTGCCGGCACAGCATCAGCAGCAACACACCAAGGAACAGGAACATGGCATTTACAGGCACAAACGCCATGCCGTAGGAACACATGTCCTTGCGCGCATCATGCAGGGTTCTGCATGTGAGATTCTTCTGCATGACATCCTGGTCAAGACCTGTCATGACAATCACGGTGAAGATTCCTGAGACAAACTGTTTCCAGAAATTCAGTGTGGAGCCAAAATCATCGAAGACAAAGATGCGCGACCGGCTGTCGTCCCATACCGCCTGCCAAAGTTCGGCTAACGGCATGCCCAGCTTTTCGGTGACGGCAACAATGATAAGCCCTGCCGAAACGAGCATGCACGCCGTCTGCAATGTGTCCGTCCACACCAATGTCTTTATGCCTCCACGCCGTGTATAGAGCCATATCATGGCGACAAGTCCCGCCACAGTAGCCCCAAAAGGGATGCCGTAACCGTCAAGCACAAACGTCTGGAGCAGCATGCACACGACGTAGAACTTTATCGCCGAACCGGACAGCTTCGACAGAAGGAAGAACCATGCACCGGTCTTGTAGCTGCGCTTCCCAAGCCTTTCCCCGAGATAAGTGTAAATGGAGGTGAGGTTCAGCCGGTAATACAACGGCAGGAGGATGTACGCCACGGCAAAGTAGCCGAACACAAAACCCATGCACATCTGCAGGTACGTCATCTGCTGCGTCATCACCATGCCGGGGACAGACACAAAAGTCACGCCCGACACACTTGCGCCGACCATGCCGAACGCCACCATGTACCACCGCGACTGCCTTTCCGCACGGAAAAAAGCGTCATTGCCCGCCTTCCCGGAGGTAAGTCTGCCGAAAAGGAAGAGCAATGCAAAATAGATTATAATTACAGTAAGTATCATTCCGCTTGCAAATTTCGCAATATTTCTCCATATATGCAAGCAAATCAAAAGTTTTTTCCACCGCTTCCTTTGGCGGCTTGCCACCGGTCAGGCAGTGGCAGAGAATGCTCTGCAAGGCATTCATCCGAGCCATTGCCCTATGCGCTTCTTCACAAGCGATGTCTCACAAAGGATGCGTATGAACTCCTTTGCACCCTCTTTCTTGTAACGGTCTTTAAGCATTTGCACACAGCCTTCCATGCGGCAGCCCTCATGATTGATGGGTATTGCGCGCAGTTCCTCGCTGTCCTCCGTGGCGGATGCCGACAGGATTGTGCATATTCCGGTGTTCCTCACAAGGCGCAGCAGCGGCGTCACCTCGTCCATTTCCACCCTGACATTAAGCTCCGCAGTGTCCGGCATTATGGAATCCAGTATGTTGCGAGCCTGCAATCCCTTCGCCGGCAGTGCCACAGGGAAGCCGGAGAGGTCGGCAATGGTGACATGACTCTTCCTTGCCAATGGATGGTCGCGGCGCACAATTACCGACAGACTGTCCTCAAAGAGTATGTGCGACTCTATCTTCGGGTAATGCCCCTGTGGACGGAACGACAGCACGAAGTCAAGTTCACGCAGTGAGAGGCGTTCGATAACCTCCGCCATAGGTTTGTAGATGATGTTCAGGCGTATGTTGGGATAGCGGCGCATGAATTCCTTCAGCGTCTCGTGCATCACCATGTTGAACGAGTGGGTCACACCGATGTTCAGTGTGCCGCACCGCAATCCTCGGAGGTCCTCTATGCGTTGTGCGCAGTCGTCGGCAGCCTGCACCGTCTTTTCCGCAAACGGCAGCAGTTCCATGCCCGCCTCTGTCAGCGTCACCTCATGGGAGTTGCGGAAGAAGAGTGTGCTGCCGAGGGTGTCCTCCAGCTGCTTTATGGTCTGTGAGAAGGTGCTCTGCGTCACGCACATCTTGCGTGCCGCCTCAGAGAAGTTCAGGCATTTTGCCAGTGCGATGAATGATTTCAGATGTCTAAGTTCCATGAATCTTCAGACGATTAATGTTTTTGTTTATTGGTGTCCGGTAAAAAACAATGACAATCAGGAAAGATTTTACATATCACCATCTTATGAGGTTTTTCTTTCAAAATGGTCTTGTCTCGGGAACCGCGTCAGCGGTGACAAGAGAGTAGCTGTGGGTAGCACCCGCAGATTGTAATACAAAACACCAAACAACGACCGATTTATCGGTCGAACAGCCCTACGGTACTCACTTTTATTCGACCGATAAATCGGTCGCGCACAGAGCGTTGCTACATTCCGTGGGTGCTACCCACGGCTACTTTCTTGCCACCGCTAACGCGGTTCTCTGCCCGGAAACATCCGGACATTGCATATACAATCAGAGATGTATTTGCGTTTTATCGGACGCCAATAGTTTTTTTATTGGTGTGCAAAGATAATGCCAACCGAGTGCAATAGAATTCATTTTAAATTGCCGAGGTGCAGCTTATTTTATGCAAAGATAATGCCAACCGAGTGCAATAGAATTCATTCTGAATTGCCGAGGTGCAGCTTGTCTTATGCAAAGGTAATGTATTTTTCCGTAAACAGCAACAGTGTGGCGTTTTTTCAGCGTGTGGCAGAGAAGGAATACCGTTTGAAACAGAATATCGGCACTGTCACACCGAGGAACATCAGCAGCACTATCGTGCAGCAGACAAGCCCGTTATAGTTCAGCAGATACAGCTGGTGCATGAACTCACTCTCTGAGGTATGCTGCACGCAGGCGATGAGTGCCTGCATGGCGCGGTAGGCATACATGCCCGGAATCATAGGGAGGAGGGCAGGGAAGGACATGCTTTCCGCCGGTGCCTTCCAATGAGACGAGACGGGGATTGACAGCAGACCTATGACGAGGCTGCCGATGAAGCCGGCGGGGATTATAGTGACGCCAAACTGCCCTGTCAGCAGAGTCCTTGTGGCATGGCCCGCAGCGGCGAGGATGGCGCATCCTGTGAACGCCTTGACAGGCACATTGCTTATGCTTCCGAAGCCTATTGCGGCTATTGCGGCAAAGAATGAATCTTCGATTATTGGTAACATGTTGTGGTAGTCGTTATGTGTGGGGAAATAAAGTGAAATCTTTCTCTTTGCAAAAGGTAACGGTTTGTGCTGTAAAAGGTAACCTTTCGTATGGTAAAAGGTAACACTTTGCAGCGCGAAAGGTTACCTTTTGCTTTGTTGTCTGTAATGTGTTGATTATCGGAATGTGATTGTTGTTGCCCGGTAAAGCGCAAATACATCTCTGATTGTGTATGCAATATCCGTATGTCTCTGTGCAGAGAACCGCGTTAGCGGTGACAAGAGACAAGACCATTTTGAAAGAAAAACCTCATAAGATGGTGATATATAAGAGCTTTCCTGATTGTCATTGTTTTTTACCGGACACAAATAGAATGTAATATCTTTACTATTGTCGTTCGTCAGAATCCTTGGAAACTCATCAATGCAAGTCCGAGGTAAAGCCCTATGGACAGGCATACGGTGATGGTTATGGCATGGACGAAACGGCTCATGGCACAGATGTGATGCCCGTTGATGAGGTCGCTGACAGCGTTGAGGTACGGAATGCCGGGTATGAGATAGAGCACACTTGTGCCTAACGCTATGTCGGGAGTGCTGCCTATGTCGAAGACATAGCATGAGCAGGAGAGCACCGAGGAGACGCAGGCTGCAAGAATTGTCGCTATGCGCATGTCGACGCCATGCCTCCTGCAGAGCACACTTCGC
Source organism: Palleniella muris (assembly GCF_004792655.1). GTDB lineage: Bacteria > Bacteroidota > Bacteroidia > Bacteroidales > Bacteroidaceae > Prevotella > Prevotella muris_A. Next base: position 50,245 of record NZ_SRZC01000026.1, read on the forward strand.
AGGTGGAAGCCGCAGACAGTGGCAAGGAAGACAATGCCCATAGCTTGCCCATCGCCTTCGAAAAGACGGCAGAACGATGCGTTTGCGAGGGCGGCAAGCAAGGTCACCGCCCACAAGGGAATCCTTGCAGCATGGGTGATTCTTCGGTACTGCCTCATGGCGACAGGCAGCGGTGTGCGGCGGTCAAGGCAGTTCCAGCTGAGTTTGCTCAGTGCGCTGACGGTGGAATAGTTGATTACGCTGCCGCTGATGGCCTTGCTGCATACCTCCGTCGTTCCGCTCTCGTCGTCCTTCAGCACCACTTCCACATGCCGCGGGTAGATGCTCACTTCCGCATTGCCGCCGTAAGCCTCCGCCATGCGCCCGACATTCTTCTCTATCCTCACCGTCGCCGCGCCGCATTCCAGCAGTGTGGTGGCGTAGCTGCACAGGAATGTCCCGAGCATTCCGGCATTGCTCCCCTTATTCGTCCTCATCCTCCCAGTCGTAAATGTCACTGTCGTCCCACTCCACGATGTGGTGCTTGTGGTTGAAAATGGCAAGCCGGTGGCATACTGTGCTTCCGAAAACGATGAGCAGTACCAGTGCCGCGCATCCTATGATGAGCCATGCGGCGTAAGGGTTTTGGATTGTAGCTGTCATGATTGAATGTTGTCTTGTTTATGATTTCGGGTGCAAAGTTACCGCTTGCCGTCGGATTGTGGAAGCTCCTGTATGCGTTTGTTCGAATAGCGGCTATCGGAAAATATGATTATAGTGGAGATAAAAATGTCTTTTCTTGATTTCAATATGCTGTGTTAACATTTTAAAGTACACTTTTGTGTATACTTTGCAGAGCATCAATCAAAAAATCACTTTTATTCTATGTAAGTTTCAAAACCATTTGTAACTTTGCACTCGAACAAAACATAAAACCTATGGAAAGATACAGCAGGAATCGCATTTACGTCAATGCGGAAGAGCAGAAAAAAGTCAGAAATACCCGTATCCTTTTAGGAGGTGTCGGTATTGGCAGCATCATAGCGGAATGCGCTTTGCGCTTCGGTTTTGAGAATATCACCATTGTAGATGGTGACAAAGTGGAGTTGAGCAACCTCAACCGTCAGAATTATACTGAGGGGGATATTGGCACATGCAAGGCAGAAGCACTTGCCAAAAGACTGCTGAGCATAAACCCTTCTGCCGGCATAGCTTTCGTGAATTCTTTCATTGACCATGAGAATGTGGAAAGCCTTGTTAAAGGACATGACATAGCCATCAATGCTTTGGATTTCAAGAGCGACATTCCTTTTGTTTTTGACGAAATATGCTCGCGGGAACATATTCCTGTGCTCCATCCTTATAATTTCGGATGGGCAGGATTCCTTACAATAGTCAAGCCTGAAGGCTACCGGCTGACGGAATTGTCAAAAGAATATCGTGGTTTTGAACTGAAGGTCGCCGAGTATGTATCGAATTATGAAGCCTTCTGGAATCTTCCAAACCAATGGCTGGCAGGCATTGTTGAGAAATACAAGCGTGAAGCTGCGGTGCTGCCACCTCCACAATTGTCTGTTGGTTCTTGGATTGCAGCCGGTCATTGTGTCAATGCCATGTATAACATTGTTGCAGGCAAGGAGGTGAAGTATTTCCCAAAATTCTATTTGTCATCATTGATGTGCGAGACTGCACGTTGATTGGGAATAACTATATGAGTTTGTAGTTTGTGGCATAAGAGAGGGCTTCTGCGATGTTCCTGACTCCAAGTTTCACAAACAAAGTTCTTTTGCAGGCTTTTATCGTATCAATGGATTTGCATAGGTTGTCAGCAATTTCATTCATAGTGTAGCCTTGGGCGGAGAGTATCAGGACGTCACGTTCTATGCCGCTTAAGGTTACATTATTTTTTACAATCCATTTGTGTTTGTCGAGTGAGTACTCATAGTATGTTTCTGAATCCGATTTCCTCATTACAATATGTCCCGGAGTGCTGCGTGAGGACATTGCCACAGTACATAGCGCTAACCAGATTCTTCCGTCCTTTGTCAGTATCATAGGGGTAAGGTTGTGGTTTATCAACTGTCTTTTTCGCCCTGTGATGAAGTGGAAATCATAAGAAATGGTATAGTCAAGACGTTCTCCCACCGGAATGGTCCCAAAGAGGTTGAACCCGCTTCTGTTTATTTCAATGAGCATCTTTTGCTCCTCTTCCGGTACATGGTCCACATAAATTTGGTAACCGAATTCCCTGATTTTGTCAGCCGGCACACCGCACCAATTTGCAAGATTCTCCGATACATAAAGG
>NZ_SRZC01000027.1 GCF_004792655.1 Palleniella muris
AATAATATAATAAACCTTTTGGAAAATACGCTGTATTTTTTGTATTTTAGCGAATAATTAACGAATATAAATTAGTTTGAACAAGTTCATTTTGTAACTTTGTCAACTGAAAAGATTCTGCAATATGACTAAAGACTCAAACAACATATTCGGGCGTCGGCTAAATCAAGCCCGCCTTATCAAAGGGCTTACGATGGATGAACTTGGGAAAGAAGTTCAGCCCGCCGTGACCCGTCAGGCCATAAACAAGTACGAGAAGGGACTGACCATGCCAGACAGCCGGATGCTGATAGCCTTCAGTATGGCGTTGGGAGTGAAACCGGATTATTTCTTCCGTCCGTTTACCGTCGCCGTTGACAAGATAATGTTCAACAAGAAGACCGGAGTATCGGAACGTGCAGTCTCATCAATACGCGAAAAAGTCAGGGAGGAATTGGAAAGATACCTCGAAATCGAGGAATTATGCGGAATCAGAACTGATTACACCCTTGAAAAAAGAGATGTGGAGAATGCTGACGATGTGAGGAGATATGCCGGTGAGGTGCGATCTATGCTCGGACTCGGGCATGACGGCATTTCAAACGTGATAGAGGTATTTGAAGATAACGGCATAAAGATTATCGAGATCTCCGAAAACAAGTCATTCGGAGGTCTCAGCGGCTATGCCAACGACAATATACCTGTAATTGTCGTAAACAGGAATCTGCCTTCGGAGGAGAAGCGTTTTACGCTGCTCCACGAACTCGGACATCTTATTATCGGGCTTCCCGCAGGATACGATGTAAAAGAGATTGAACGTCTGTGCAATGTGTTTGCCTCGGAAATGCTGGTGCCGTCATCGGTGCTGAAAGGACGCCTCGGCAATACTCGCCATGACATCTCATTGGCTGAATTATGCGATATTCAGAAACAGTATGGTGCTTCGATAGATACCATCATGTTGTCGCTGAAAGAACTCGGAGTGATAACCGGAAGAAGATATGAGGGATACCTTAAAAAGAAAAAGCTCTTCCCGGATTTCAACGCGATAGTCGAGAAATCGCTTTTTATCTCGGAGACGTCAGGCCGATTTGTGAGGATGGTATATCGCGCGGTTGCCGATGAGATTATCTCGCTGTCGAAGGCGGCATCGCTTCTCAACACCTCTGTTGACAGAGTGAGATCACAACTCCAGCTTGTATAAACGATGAAGATATTAGTCAACGATACAAATATCTTCATTGACCTCCATTCGGTAGGTCTATTGGAAGAAATGTGCAGGCTGCCATACGAAATTCACACTGTGGATTTAGTGGTGGCGGAAATTGCAGATGCCGACCAGCGAAGAATTTTTGATGAACTTGTTGCCCGAGGGGAAATATCCGTCGATGGATTCACTGCTGATGAAGTGATTGAAATTGTTGAGGAACACTCGTCAGTTTCCGGCAATCTCTCCATACCCGATTGCTCGGTATGCTATTTCGCAAGAAAGCATAACGTACCAATGTTGACGGGCGACCGACGGCTTAGACGCTATGCAGAAGAACAGTCAATCGAGGTGCATGGCATCCTCTTCATATTCGATGAGTTGGTCAGGCATGACATCATATCGACATCAATGGCGGCAGACCGACTTGAAGAATTATTCGCCATCAACGCCCGACTACCGAAGGCTGAAATCCGGGATCGTATCAACCGTTGGAGAAACAATTGAGATTACAAAATAAGAGCTTGATATGATAAACGGGAAGATACGATAATGAACCGAATAAGATTTTGTTAATTCGGCAATTATGATTACCTTTGCAGCAAATACGAGTATCTCTGCAACAACAAATACGAGCAATCATCCGTTAATAAATACGAGAAACTCTCATTGAACAAAGACTAATAAGATGTGACAATATGGCGACTATTCAAGAATTGCTGGCTGATTCGCTGGAGGTGCTTCGGCAGCTTCAGGATAAAGAACCAAATTTAATCCTGCGCGGTACGGAGGCCATTTCGCGTACCCATTTGAACCGTCTGTTGGCAAACGGATGGCTTCAGGAAGTGATGAAGGGATGGTATATTCCTTCACGACCGGGAAGCGAGGGCGACACCACCGTGTGGTACACGTCATATTGGCATTTTGTGCGTGCCTACGCCGATTCACGTTTCGGCTCTGACTGGAGTCTGTCTGCCGATTCTTCACTTGATTTCCATTCCGGCAAGACCACTGTTCCGGGCCAGTTGATTCTTAAATCTCCAAAAGCAAGCAATAACATAGTCAGTCTTCCATACGGCCACACCCTGCTTCCGCTTAAATCGGAACTTACACAAAATATTGTCGTAGACCCCATATATGGGTTGCGTCTCTATAGCCTTGAATCCGCATTAGTATACGCTTCCCCATCATATTATTCCAATGACCCCATGTCTGCACGGATATGCCTGTCGATGATCGACAACGCAAGCGAATTGTTGAAGATTCTGACTGATAAAGGAGCCACGACAAGAGCCGGACGCATTATCGGTGCGCTTCGGAGTGTCGGCAAAGGGGCTATTGCAGATGAGATACTGTTGACGATGAGAGATTTTGGATATGCTGTCTCTGAGTACAACCCATTTTCTGCCGAGACAGACACGACAGCCATATATGCCAAATCGCCATACGCGGCACGTATAAGAATGATGTGGGCGACAATGAGGGAACAGGTATTGGAAAATTTTCCGCAAACTCCTGAAGCGGTCGCCGACATAGAATCGTATCTCGAACATGTGGATGAAAAATATCTTGAAGACGCCTATCACTCTCTTTCCATAGAGGGCTATCAGGTATCGAGAGAACTTATCGAAAAGGTTAGATCGGGCAATTGGAAACCGGACAGTGACGACAAGGAACAAAAGAGCGCACTTGTGGCGCGTGGCTATTATCAGGCATTTCAGTCGGTAAAGGAGTCGGTCAGAAAGATACTTGCGGGACAAAATGCGGGCGGCGTTTTGGAAGAAGATCATTCCCGATGGTATCGCCAGATGTGGATGCCGTTTGTCACCGCCGGTATTCTTACAGCGTCAGACCTCATCGGGTATCGCACAAATCAGGTCTATATTCGAGGTTCACAGCACATTCCTCTTAATCCCCGCGCTGTGTCGGACGCCATGCCGGAATTGTTCCGACTGATAAGTGAGGAGCCTGATTCGAGAGTAAGAGCCGTGCTGGGGCATTTTATGTTTGTATTCATACATCCCTACATGGATGGGAACGGACGTATGGGACGCTTTATCCTTAACGCCATGCTTGCCTCGGGGGGCTATCCATGGACTGTTGTACCGTTAGAGAAACGTCGGGAATATATGTCCGCTCTTGAAAATGCAAGCGTCCGGGGCGACATATCGGATTTCACCAGACTGATTTCCGGTCTCGTTGCGAGGCCATAATATTTTAACAACCGGTCATAAAATTTTCTAAAATGAACCCTCGGACTTGAATATCAGTGGAAAAAGCATTAACTTTGCAATACCCTTAGAATCCCTTTGGGTCACGTGGCGAGCGGCTGCGTGAGGATATAGAAATTTAGGTTGCAAATTCGCTACACACGAATGTTAACCAATTGCAACTCGTTGATATGTGTACATTTGGAGCGTAAGGTTCAAGTTTCCCCAGCTCCACGAAAAGCAGATTTGGGAATATTCCTGAGTCTGCTTTTTAAATAAGTAACCCTTTCTCGCCATACAGAATGTCGGCTTTTATGTAACTTTCCACACCTAATCTCTTTCAAGACACTATGACAACGCCCAATGCAGAAATAAATATTTCCGATTTCGTCGTGCTCAATTTCGGGTTTGCAAGGACAATCCACCAATGGGAAAATCGCGACATCTCATCACCTTTCCTGCGCATATACTACGTAAGGAAAGGGCGTGCCGTGCTGCATCTTCCGGAAAAGGACTTGGAGGCTGTGGCAGGAAACATCTATATGGTGCCTAACTATATGCCGCACTCCTACGACTGCGACCCGGGTTTTGAGTTCTATTACCTGTTTTTCCTTGTCAGCAACAGAAACACGGCGGACATGTTCGACACCTATACTTTCCCAACGACAGTGCAAGGCAACCACGCCACCGAACTGTTGTTTGAGAACTACTGCAACCTCTATCCGCAGCTTAATCTGCCGACCATTACCGCAGAAGCGTTTGACAAGCACCCGTCATACCATTCGTACATAAAGGCGTACATGAAGATGGCGGACTATGAGAAGATGCAGCTGCATGGTTTTGTCGAAATCCTGATGTCCTATTTCGTCAAGCATGCCGAGGCGCGCCTCATCGTTAAGGACGAGAGGATAGGACGGCTGCTTGGCTATGTCATGGAACATATCAGTGAGGCAATAACCGTTAAGGACCTTGCCGACAGGGCATGCCTCACGGAATCCCACCTTGTGAGGACTTTCCGTCAAGGCATGGGTGTCACGCCGCTGCAGTATGTTATAAAGAAAAAGATACAGCATGCACAGACTCTCCTGCTGAGCACTGACAAAAGCGTGCAGGAGATAGGCAGAGCCGTCGGATTCCGGGACACGTCCTATTTCATCCGCCTGTTCAAGAAGAACATCGGATTCGCGCCGCAGGAGTACAGAAACGGGCTTATAGGATAGAACATTCTTATCCATGCGATAGCATATTTTAGGCGAAATGCAACTCCAAACAAGTGATTTTATAGCAGTTTTTTGGACATGGAGATAATAAAGGCTAATTTTGCACCCGCAACAAAAACAGCATTATCATCATCTGAAAAAGTATGTTCAAGAAACAAACAGTCTTCCTCTCGCTGTGCTTTCTCACAGCATCCAATGTCCTTGCCGGAGGACTTGTGACAAACTCAAACCAGAGTGCATCATTCCTTCGCAACCCTGCACGCGATGCCGTGATAGACATTGACGGCGTGTACACAAACCCTGCCGGCATATCCTTCATGTCACTCGGGTTCCACCTCGGGTTTACCTTGCAGCATCCCGAACAGGAGCGCAACATCACCACGACATTCCCCACTCTCGCACAGAACATCAACCATCTTGGGGAGAGTACACACAAGTTCCACGGAAAGGCGTCTGCGCCAATAGTTCCCAGCTTTCAGGCTGCTTATGTATGGGAGCGTTGGACGGCAATGGCATCATTCGCATTCTCCGGCGGAGGAGGAAAATGCGAGTTTGACAACGGCATTGGAAGCATTGAAAGCATTTTCTCGCTCTTGCCCTCTGTGGCACAAATGAACAAAATACCGGCAAAGGCCTATTCCCTCAACTCTTTCATGAAGGGCAGGCAGTACTATCTCGGTATACAAATGGGAGCCGGATACAAAATAAATGACCGCCTTGCCGTCTCAGCCGGACTGCGCGCCATAATCGGAACGGCGACTTATACCGGATATGTCAAGGACATCGCGCTGCACGCTGCTGACGGTACGAAACTGCCGCAGGCATACCTTAGCCCCATAATGCAAGCCATGGGCGACCCGTCAGGCACAGGAGAGATTGACATGACGACAGACCAAAGCTGCATAGGGTGGACTCCGGTCGTCGGAATCGATTGGCGCATAAATGACCATTGGAACATAGCTGCGAAGTATGAGTTCCGCACAAAGATGGCTTTGAAGAACAATTCCACCATGAATGACTTTGCACGCTCGCAGCCGACCCTTGACAAGTTCAATGACAGGAAGAACGAGAAGATACGCGATGACATTCCGACAACCATAACCTTTGGAGCGCAATATTCCCCAATCAGTACCGTGCGCATCAACGGTGGCTTCCATTTCTATGATGACTGCAATACCGTGAAATACAACAACGAGGAAGAACTCATAGATCACGGCACAGTGGAATTTCTCCTTGGGGCGGAATGGGACGCCACGAAATGGCTTACTGTCAGTGGCGGATGGCAGAACACAAGTTATGGACTCTCGGTCGAATACATGCAGGACATGAGCTTCAACTGTAGCAGCAATATGCTTGCCATTGGAGTAAGGCTAAAGGCTTCGGAGAAAATCAGCGTGGACCTTGGTTATATGCACAATTTCTACAAGGACAAAACTGTGGAGACAACAGTCAACGCCGCCGGAATGGAACTTGCGAAGAAGGACGTTTACGAGCGCACGAATGCTGTGTTCGCCATAGGAGTGAACATGGATTTCTGACATCATCCGACACATAATCCTTCAATCGTCATGCAGACCGGCATTGCCGGGAGATGGGGATAAGACAAGGGTGTACCACGTTGAAATATGGTACACCCTACATTCAGGAATAACTATTCCTGCACACTATAAAACCGTATTAAAACTCATCATCCCATATTACGTTGTCCTTGGCGCCCGTAATCTCATCGCCGAGGTCGTCATCCTCGTCTTTCACATCAAAATCCCCACTGCCGTCACCGGGCTTCCATTTGAGGCTTGATGACAAAAGCGTGCACTCGTCCATCTCGATGATTTCTATCTTTGGAGCTATATACTTTTTCTTCATTATTTCCTGCATTTATTATTTTACCACAAATTTCTTTCCATTCTTTATATATATGCCACGGTGCAGCATTGCATCGCCATTGACCTTCTGACCATTGATGTTGTAGACTGCAGCGTCCGTAGAGACATCCTCGCCGTCAATGCTGTCAATCGCCGTGACATTGCCCATATCGTCCACAAGAGAGAATGTCATCTTCGTAGGCAGAGGCTTCCCGTCATCGGCGGAAGTGAACCAACAACGGTAACCACGCATCCAGTGGGTGTCTTTTGTAAGGTGGTACATGTCGCCATTGTTGAAGATGTAGTCACCCGCCTTCAGCAACTGCTTGCTGGCAAAGCTGCCTTTGAACACTATCGGGGTCTTGATAATCTCTTCCGGGACATTACCATCATTAGCTACACCAACAGAGACTATACCGGTATAATCCTTGTACCCATCACCGGTATTATAGTCCACACCACCGGAAGTCACCACAAAGATTGTACCCGTGAAAGTCTCGGAAGGCGTGTGTTTGGGATCATCTGCTGCCACAGCATGGTTGTTTCCGTTGATGAGCGCATCTCCGGAAGTGTACATATTCAGCTTCTTGTCGATTTCTTTTCCCGAAATGTTTATGATGTAAGGCACATTCTTTTTCAGTCCGTTTAGATGCGGATTGGCATCCTTGAACCTGATGACAACATTTCCGTTCCCATCAGTCTTGCCGGCAATCTTTTCTATCTCCGAGAGCTTCGCATCCGCACCGAAAGCCTGGGCAAACTGTTCTGCAGTCAAATCAACAGGCATAATCAGTGAGTTCCACTTGTCAGCGACAAACTTGCGCTGGAAATAAAGATTAGCCTTGCTATATTGTTTTCCATCTTTATCCAAGTCGTAATTCTCATCAAGCACAAGCTCCGGTGTCACATCACATGGATATGGATGCGGGTCGATAATATCAGGAATACCGTCATTATTGGAATCATCCCTTATGACAAGACCGTATATCTTTTGGTTTTCGAGCACAGACGCACCGGAGCCGAATTTCAGGACAATCTGATTGAATGGCACGTTCGGAGTGAACGACATATAGTTGTGGTTCTCCTTTATCTTAAGCACATTGGCACCAAGAACATGCCATGAGTTTATCTCCTCCTGGAGAACGCCGTCCAAATATGTCTCCGCCTTTATCACATCAGTGACATTAGCACCGAGAAGTCTTGCAATGTCAAGCTCGCCCATGACAACAGTAAGCTGCTGGCGCGGACTGGCAGTCCTGCCCACATTCACGGCAAGCAACTGTGCGCCTGCCACATTCACACCTGTTGGCAATTCAACGCATGTATTAAGGTCGTCATCAATGAGGGCTGACCATCCGAGAGTTCCGCTGCTTATAGAAACAAGTTTGAACTCTCCGCTCTGACTCCAATCATAACTTGCACCTGTTGAAGTGGTGGACACAACGGTAGAGCCATAATATGGGTCTTGTGACTGAGAATACTCTGTTGACTCTACGAAGACATGATATATCTTTAGTGCAGACAAGCGCGCAGACAACACACCGGAACTGAACAGCACAACCTCGTCAAAATTGATGTCTGGTTGGTCCACCTCTATCGTTATACGATATTTCTGCTCATTGTCTGTACCAATGAGCGAGGCATCGACAGCATTCTCCTGCTTGACAACAGCCCGGTGTACTTCAACGCCATCATTGAGCAGCATTATGTTCATAAACTTCAAGGCATCGGCATCCAACACATTAACGCCCGAAGAGACAACGAAGCCGACACGGAACTTTCCATTAAAGCCGTCCGCAAGGTTCCTGTTTTGATTGGTTGTTCTCACACCGATTATTCCCGCATTTGCAGCAAGATCCACTCCTGCACCCAAAGTAGCATAGTCTGACAGCTTTGCTGTAAGTATCCTGTCCGGATTATCAGTAGTGGAAGGACCCAATATGATGCCGCCACCCATCTTGTCTGAAAGCTTGTAGTCCGGCATGGCGTCTGTATTGACGAGATAAATCTCACCATTCTCCTGTGGATTAGGATTGTATGGTTTTGCCGTACCGAAATTGACGGTTGTCTCCTCATGGCAACCATCTTCAGCAGTAGCACGGAAGACATACTGCCTATGGATAGTGAACCCTGTGACCTCAACAACACCGTCATTATCAGCCACATTGCTAATGGTTAGTTGATTCTTAGCCTCATCACTTGGAGCAGACACACACTCCCATGTCACAGGCATGCTCGCACGCAAAACAACATTGTCGTCACACTCGCTTGCCTCCACATCCAAAGTAGCGTTGATTGGACAATGATGTTTGTCAGAAACATCAGGTGCTATACGGGCGAAAGCATAATGCAGACCCATATCAGGCACTTGTATACCGCCAATTTTATAAGATAAACTTGAACAATCAAACGGTGCTATTACAGATGATTTGAGTCCCTTGCCAACAGATAGCAGGCTAAGGCTAAGGTATCCGTAGAGACTTTCAATGTCACAGGATCTTTTGTATAATCTTTAGGATAAAGCACAAATGAAACAGATGTACCAAGCTCCAAACCAACGACCTTCACCTGGTCGTAAACGAAACCAACTTCAGTGCCGTCAGGAATGAAGCACTCCCCATTATCTGATTTAACAGAGACATTATACTCATTACCTGACAACGGAACAACCTTACTGCCATTTGCCAATACCAAATCCGGTTTATTAGTAGTAGCCCCCAACGGTGTAATTACAGTTCCTTTAGCCACCCATTTTTCCGGGTTTGTCTCAATGTTGCAGTTATTCTTGAGATAAGTTGCATAATCCTTCAAGTTGTTTGCAGAATCATCGTTGACAAGGTTAAATTCATTAGTCTGTCCGACATACGCATACTGCACATTGAATTTCTGATAAAGGATATTTGCACCTACTCCTCCGACAACTACAAAGAAACCGATTTCATCAAATTCCTCATCTGCCGGAGACATTGCATAGAAATCTGTGAAAGTATTGTTCACCACATTTTCACTAACACCCAAACTCAATGTTGTAAAAGAAGATACACCTTTCGTGGCTTTCACAGGCTCTCCTACTTTTTCGCCCTCGCAATAAAACTGGATGTAATAACCATCTGCCGCTGCCAAATCCAATCCTATGGCTGCAGTGGCATCTGACACACGAAAGCCTGCATAAGTATTTTTGTAATGATGACTAACGTCTCTGACAGACAGGACAGGGTTTGCACCAATTGATGCAGTAACCGCACTTTCAAAAGACATGCAGTTCTCCAAATCAGTATCACAAAGAGCTCCGACATCCTTAATGCCACTTATGACATCAACCTTACCGCCATAGATTTTGTTCAGCATACAATCTTTGCCTACCAATGTCCTGCGGTTGGCAGGCGTCAGGACTTCCTTTGCCGTGCGGCAGGCACAGACTCTTTGGGGACATTTTCTTGTCCCCATGCAGTTCCCCATGCCATTAAAATGGCAAGAAACATGCAAATCTTCGCAAACTTAAAATTCATACTCGCTTAAACTTAATTATTCTTTTTGTATCCTACCGTAATCCGATTAATATCCTATCCCTTAAATTCCCATACATTATAATAAAAACAAATGCAAAATTAAAATTCATGCAAAGGTAGCAATTTTACAACTGCTTAACTACCCCCCCCCGGTTTATTAATACAGTTTAACGGAGAATGATACAGTTTACATATATATTAACACTGCATGTGCATATTACTGATTCTATAAAAAATCGGGCAGACACAAGTAGTGAATAGTCCATACATAACGTGTGGCAGCGCCACACTCCTTTATGATTCATCTTCGCACAAGTGTATGAAAGTGGATTGTTGAGGTTCGTGCCATCTGTCTTAGCTGTAAAGGAATGTGGTTCCACCACACAGTATAAGAGAGTTTCTTTACTGTCTGCAGGGCTGAAGCCCGCAGTTACCGTAAGGGTTGTGGCTCCGCCACATTTTGCATGGAAATGTTGACAATAAGACAATGAGTGTTTTCGCAAATCAATTTTGTTTGATTATACGTTTTCCGGTCGTCAAATGGTTCAAAGAAAGTGGTGATTAAGTAAGACGTTGTCTATGCCGGATGCGGGGCTTGTCTTGTGTGTTGGCTGCCATTGCATACTTGGCTGATTGTTATTGCTGCTTCAGCCTACTATAGCAAAACAAGATAACTGCAAATGAAAAATGTAGGCAAATGCTAATGATTTGCATTTGCCTACATTAATGTATTGTATTGTCTCAATAGGAATGGGCTATGTTAACTTCTTATTCAGAAAGTGCAGCCCGCACTTTTGCCTCGATTTCCTCGCAAAGTTCAGGATTGTCGAGAAGGAGCTGCTTCACAGCATCGCGTCCTTGCGCAAGTCTTGTCTCCTCATAGCTGAACCACGAGCCGGACTTCTTGATGATGTTCTTGTCGACAGCGATGTCAAGAATCTCGCCAATCTTGGAGATTCCCTGTCCGAAAAGTATCTCGAACTCAGCCTTGCGGAAAGGAGGAGCCACCTTGTTCTTGACGACCTTTACCTTTGTGAGCTTGCCGAGCACCTCGTCGCCGTCCTTGATTGCCGTGGAGGGACGGATGTCAAGGCGTACGCTGGCATAGAATTTCAGCGCGTTACCGCCGGTGGTTGTCTCAGGGTTGCCGAACATCACGCCGATTTTCTCACGCAACTGGTTGATGAAGATGCAGGTTGTGTTTGTCTTTGAGATTGTGGAAGTCAGCTTGCGGAGAGCCTGTGACATCAGTCGTGCCTGCAAGCCCACCTTGTTGTCGCCCATGTCGCCCTCTATTTCCGCTTTCGGGGTCAGTGCCGCCACAGAGTCGATGACCACGATGTCCACGGCAGCGGAGGAGATGAGCTGGTCGGCTATCTGCAAGGCCTGCTCGCCGTTGTCAGGCTGGGAGATGAGCAGATTGTCCACATCGACACCAAGGTTGGCGGCATAGAAGCGGTCAAAGGCATGCTCCGCATCGATGATTGCCGCCATGCCACCCTGCTTCTGCGCTTCCGCAATGGCATGGATGGCAAGTGTTGTCTTACCGGACGACTCCGGTCCGTAAATCTCTATGATGCGCCCCTTTGGATAGCCGCCTACGCCGAGGGCGATGTCAAGGCTCAACGAACCGGTCGGGATGACATCCACCTTCTCGACCTGCTGCTCCCCGAGCTTCATGATAGAGCCTTTTCCGAAATCTTTTTCTATCTTAGCCATGGCGGCTTTCAACGCCTGTAACTTTGCTGCCTTAGGGTCGTTAGCCAACTCTTCTGTTTCTTTCTTTGCCATATTTGTTGTGTGATGTTTTGGTTTTTCTTTCTTCTTTTGCAAAGTTACGAAAATTAATGCTTATTCCAAATCTTATGACAGAAAATTGTGTTAAAATGCAATAAGTTTGCCTTTTTAGTGCCGATTATTTGGTGGGCTCATGAAAAATGTGTATTTTTGCAGATGTATTTATTTGTGACTGCACGTTAAAAAATGAAATTAAGAGAACTTAATCTTGTTAGCCGCAGGTCTGATTTGAGAGAGATTCCCTCAGGAAAGATACTGATTAATACCATAAACGCATATTCCTATGTCTGCGCACAGAAAGATGAAGAGTTTGCAGAGGCGCTTATGGGTGGCGATTATTTGGTGCCGGACGGTGTCAGCATAGTAATGGCGACATGCTTTGTCGGCAATCCTAATCCTCCTCAGCAGCGCGTGCCGGGGTGGGATGTGTTCATGTATGAGATGGAGAAGCTGCACTCTTCCGCAAAAGAAAATGAAGGGAAGCGCAAGACAGTGATGTTCATGGGCTCCTCGGAACATGTCCTTTCCGCTATCCGCGAAAGGGTGGCAAGAGAATATCCCGGGCTTGACGTCATCACTTACAGCCCGCCGTTCAGGGAAGAGTTCTCGGAAGAGGACAGCGCACGCATGGTCGCGGCTGTCAACAATGCCAATCCTGACTTGCTCCTGATAGGAATGACGGCACCGAAACAAGAGAAATGGGTAAGCAGGCATTGGAGGATGCTGGACATAAACTGCAATGTCTGCACCATTGGAGCCGTCTTTGATTTCTATGCAGGCACAAGCAAGCGTGCTCCACTGGTGATGCAGAAGTTCGGCTTGGAATGGCTGCACCGCCTTTGTTCCGACCCGCGCAGGATGTGGCGCCGCTATATAATAGGCAACACAAGGTTTGTCATGGCAATGCTCCGTGAGAGGCTGCTTCCGGGAAATCGGGAAAAGACAATTCCCACCCCCCCCCTATAGATGGTTCAGGCAAAAGCGATTGCAGCGTTGTTGCTGGAAGGAAGGGTGCGCGAAATTAATCAAGAATATACATATTAATAAGAACAATGAACAATATAGTAAAGGCATTTGCCATTATTCTCGTTGCTGTCGGCATGTGGTCATGCTCCACGCCAAAGGACATAGCATATTTTCAGGACAAGAGACCGGGTACCTCAGAAGCTGTGGCAGCTTATAAGTCCATCCCTTTCAAGTTGCGTCCCGGTGACCGCGTCAGCATATATGTCAAGTCGCGCAATGAGGATTTGACCAAGCAGTTCAACATCAATGACAACAGTATGCAGGGTTCACAGAATGGGAACAAATATGGATACCTTATCGACAGTAATGGCAAGGTCGATTTCCCTGTGCTCGGCAAAATACAGGCGGCAGGAATGAACCGCCAGGAACTGACCGACTCCCTTACAAAGGTGCTCCGCACCACAAAACTGGTGGATGATGCCATTGTCAAGGTGGAGTATACGGGACTTTATGTGACAGTCCTCGGACAAGGCGGCGGCAGGCGTGTCAACATAGAGAGGGACAACATGACATTCTTCGAACTTCTCGGTGAAGTGGGGGATTTGGACATCGATGCCCTTCGCAAGAACATCCTTGTCATCCGTGAGGAGGACGGTGTGCGCAGCCAGTACGAACTGGACATGACAATGATGAAGAACGTCTATGACTCTCCTGCATACTATGTCCATCAGAATGACATCGTCTATATAGAGCCGAACGACAAAACAAAGAGAAACTCTACCGTCAATGGCAACCTGTTCCAAAGCTGGGGCTTTTGGACCGGAGCTTTCAGCCTTGTACTGACGATATTGTCCATCTCCGGAGTGCTTTGATGCATGATTTTTACAGAACCTACCTTTAGTGAAAATAAAATATGGAAAAGAAACTTACCGCACGGCAGAAACAGTTGCTGAAGCAGCAAGAGGATAACAATACGTTGAATCTTGTTGATATATTCGGGCTTTGCATGAGCAACTGGTACTGGTTTGCCTTGTGCCTTGCTGTCACAATGATTGCCGCAGCACTGTATCTTCGTGTCACTTCGCCGATCTTTACCCGTTCCACATCCATCATTGTCAAGGAGGATGCCAGCGGACGTGAACTGGACAACGTTTTCAGCAAATACCGTGGAGCGCGCTCACAGACTTCGGTGTCCCTCAACAATGAGATGATAGCCCTGCGCCAGCCGTCATTGATGGCAAAGGTCGTCAACAGGCTGCACCTGGATGTGGGTTATGAGATACGCGGACGTTTGCGCAATACTGCTCTTTATGGCTCAAGTCTGCCTATCGAAGTGCAGTTCTCCAACAGGGAAGCCCTTGACGACTTGCAGTTCAATGTACGTGTGAAGGATAAGAACACGGCAATCGTCATCTATGATGATGACGGCAAGGAAAAAGAGTTGGAGGTGCAGCTGAACCGCTCTGTCAAGATGCCGTTCGGATATATAACCATAAAGCCAACAATGGCTTTCAAGGCGCGCACCGATGATGAAATCACTGTGACAAAGACAACTGTCAATCGGGCGACCGGACGCTTCCTTGCAGGCTTGGAAGTGGCAAACACCAATGACGAGTCTTCTGTGATTGACTTGTCTTTCTCAGACGTGAACATAGAGCGTGCGGATGATGCGCTCAACACATTGATTGCCGTATATAACGAAAAGTGGGTGGAGAACCGCAACCTGATTGTTGTGGCCACAAAGAAATTTATCGATGAGCGACTTCAGGCTATAGAGGTGGAGCTTGGTGATGTGGAGAATGAAATGACATCCTACCAGGTGGCTAACCGCACTCTTGACTATACTGATGAGGGCGCATCGTTCATGGCACGCTCTGCACAGTATGAGGCTGAGGGAGTGACGATGGACAACGAACTGACTCTGGCAAAGTATTTCCGTGACTATATAAACGGCAAGGCGGACATAACGCAGACACTGCCGCTTAGCGCGGGAATCAATAATCCGGCACTGGCACAACAGGTCAACCAATACAATGCTCTCGTGCTCCAGCGCGCAAACCTTATCTCTGCATCGTCGGAAGCAAACCCTCTTGTCTCTGACCTTGACAAGCAGCTCAGCGTTCTCCGCCATGGCATACTTGTCACCGTGGAAAACCATATAGGGACGCTGAACACGCAAATCGGGCTGCTGAACAGGACAACGGAGAAAAACAATGCGCGTATTGATGCCACTCCGGGGAAGAAGAAGCTGTATGGTGACATCGAACGCCGCCTTAAGATAAAGGAACAGCTGTACACATATCTCCTGCAGACACGCGAGCAGAACGAACTGAACCAGGCATTTGCCGCATACAACACCCGTATCCTGCAACCTGCCGGTGGCTCAAGCCAGCAGTCTTTCCCGAATGTCAGAAATGTACTTCTTCTGGCATTCAGTATAGGCATTCTCGTCCCATTCCTGTTCATCGTCATCCGTGAGTGGTCGAACAGCAAAGTGCGTGGCAGAAAGGACATTGAGAAGCTCACGACACCATTCATTGGCGAACTTCCGCACATTGATTTCGATGAAAGCAAAACACCGTCCTTGTGGGAGAAAATGCTGGACACCGTCAATCTGCTGTGGATGTGGCACTGGATGAAACGTTTCTATAGGAAGAACTCACGCATGGATGTGAAGGAGGAACATATCAACCGTATAGTTGTGGAATCCGGCTCGCGCAATGTCATCAATGAGGCGTTCCGTGTCCTTCGCACCAATGTGGAGTTTGTGATAGGCAAGAAGTCTGACACGAAGGTTATCATGTCTACCTCCATGAATCCGGGTTCGGGAAAGACATTCGTGTCGTACAACCTTGCACTCTGCATGTCGTTGAAGCGAAAGAAGGTTGTCGCGCTCGACCTTGACCTTCGCCGAAGAAACCTCTCCTCTTATGTGGGAAAGCCGTCAAAAGGTATATCTGATTATATAAATGGCGCAGTGAAGGATTGGCGTGACATCCTTGTGAAAGCAGAAAACTCGGACTATCTGTATGTCCTTCCTGTCGGCACTCTTCCCCCTAACCCGGCGGAAATTCTTGCTTATGACCGTTTCGGGGAACTCATAAAGGAGTTGCGTGAAGAGTTTGACTATGTCTTCTTCGACTGCCCTCCGGTGGAGATTGTCGCTGACACATCAATCATAGCGAAATATGCTGACATGACACTCTTTGTCATCCGTGTCGGTCTGATGGAGCTGGACTGCCTGCATGTTATTGAGGAATATTACAATGAGCAGAAGTTCAACAACCTTGGAATCATCCTTAATGGTACTCTGACGGCAAATTCCCGCTATGGCTACCGACGTTATGGTTACCGCTATGGCTACGGCTATGGCTATGGCTATGGTGGCTATGGTTACGGTACGGCATATTCAGACCATTATGCCAACGGTGATAAATAATGAATTTACAAACAATAAAATACAATGCGGAACAAACCTTGTTACAGGCGGTTCCGCATTGTATTTTATTGTTTGCGAAAAGTTGTTTGATAAAAACTGGCAGATATTCCAAACTGGCTGGATTATTTCCAAGAATCATTCCTCAGCCGGCACCATGAACGCTGCAGGGATATATGCTGTAGCATAGGAGACGATGCCCTCCAATGTTACTACGACACGCGTCTGGGAATGCACTCTTGCCACCCGTCCCACAATCCCCTCGAATGCACCATGGATGATGCGCACCTTGCCTCCTTTGCGGAAATGGCACTCTTCGGCGGAGACAGAGTAGGCTTTTGTTGTCTCAATCTCCGCAAGGCGCATGAAATTAAGCATCTCATGGCAAGGAATAGTCATGATGGTGTCTGTCCCCGATGAGTTTTTTGTAGTATGGTCATAAGCGAAATTCATGAAAGGCTGTGCTCGCGTATCTGTTGAACGGTGGGTGAACAGGAAGGCGTCTTGCTCGCTGCCATAGAAGAATATGAATCCGGGGACGCATGCCACATACTGTTTCGTCCTTTTGCCATTTTTGAAAACAAATTTTGTCTCATGAGGCGTGTAGGCGAAATATGGGGCACTTTCATTTTCTCTGTTTTTCTTGTCTTCCAATGCGCAACTGTTGATGTGCGCTACAGCTTTGTCCGCACGTCCGTAAGTGACTCGCATCACATACCACTGGCTTCCGTCTTGCTGACAGAAGTCCGGCGAAAGGAAGCCGTCCATGGTCTCCTTTTGGAATTTGGCGAGCTTGCGCTTTTCCTCTTTGTCTGTGATATTTTCCATATCTGCTCTCTCTTCTGTGAGGTGTTGTGTTTTTGAAAGGTGTTTTTTTTATATGGTTGCAGACACCAATTGTGGTTTTATGTTGCAAAGAAAATGCAAACCGAACGCAATAGAACTTGTTCTAAATTGCTGAGGTGCCGCTTTTCTTATGCAAAGTTAATGAAAAAACATATAATAATGTCATCACCGGCTTAGAATTTATGGATATTTTACTTATTCTCCCGATTATACAAGCGTTTGACATAAGGGCAGATTATGAACAGTTTCCAAATCCCCTGCCTGTTACAAGTCAAAAGAAAATGTATAGCTTTGAAAATCAGGCAGTAATGGAGTATAAACAAAAGGTGACACATTACCGTGCAAAATGTCACCTTTTACCAAGCCAAGGGATACCTTTCGCACGACAATGTGTCACCCTTTTTCGGCATAATCCCAACCGCAGCATTCTTGCAGTTTTACTCAGGAAAACTGTAATGCAAACGAGTGTCCTGACTTGCGGAACAACTTATTTGCATGTTTTTTTGCACTTGTATTGAGAAAAATGGAGAAACACTTTCGTAGTTAACTTTTTTTTTAGTACCTTTGCAATGATTATTCATTGAGGCATACGATATATTGTGGTTTTTGATTGTGTGCTATTTGGTAATTATCATGTTGAAGGAGACATTGTCACACATAAATGTTCCTTTTGCTCCCCCCCCCTATATTGGGGTTTTCGTGTAAGATTTGTCTCTTATGCAACTGCCGAATCGGTCTCTGCGCTGATAAAGGGGTGTCCCTGAGAAATACAGATACGTGATGCCCAAAGACAGTTTTTTCTTACCATTTGCCACACTTCTTTTATGTTCTATACAATTTTGAAAGCCTTCATCATTTCCTTTGTTTTTGCACTCGTGCCGTTTGTTTGCGCATCTGCACAAGGAACATCCGACACTCCCGTCTATACTGTCGCTGAAGCAGTGGAAATGATAGAGAAAGGGCACACAGGGCAGGAGGCTTATGTGAAAGGGATTGTGAGTCAGATTGTCAGTGGTAATGTTGCAGCGGATGGTTGGATTACTTATGACATCTCGGATGATGGAAAAAGGAAATCCAAACAGCTACGGTTACTGCGCAACTATAAAGGTGCAGACAATGAGAAATGGACGGATATTTCAGAGGTTGGAGTAAAAGACAATGTCATAGTGTCTGGGAAATTGGGTGAAGCCGTTGCCAATTTGGACAATACAGGGTCACTTGAATATGAAAACTATCTTGTAGAACACAACAGTTTCTCTCCTATACCTATGGAAAGTGAGACTGTGGACTTTACAGATGTGTATTACAGGGCGTCTGGTGACAAAATTATCGGAACATATTCCGGAATGTCGTTTGACGCTGTATTTGAGAAAGGTAATAACAAGAGTACTCCGAGATTTTATATAAATAACCAAAGTGTTTCTCTTTATAAAGGCAATGTTATAACCATAAAAAGCACGACAACAAACTTAATATCAAAGGTGGAAATTGAATATGCCAAAGGGCATAAAGATTCAAGTCCGCAGGTAAGTTTGGGGAGTAAGCTGGTTTATGATGAAAATAATGTTTTGATTTGGGAACAGGAAGAACCTGTGCAGGAATTTCCGCTTACGGTAGGGATGAACTCTCAATTAATTTTAATCACGGTTTATTACGAGAGTGACTCTGAAACTCAGGCTTATACTCGTGAAGTTATTCCCGGAAGAGTAGGGACAATTTGCTTGCGTTATGCTGTTGAGCCCGGTGACTTTTCAGGCGCACGATGCTATGAGACAGACCATGTGGCAAACGGAAAACTCTATTTCTCAGAGGTGAATCGCCTTGAAGCAGGCATGCCATACATCTTTTTCGCAAATGATGACGCAACAGAGATTGTTGCGAAATATTCCGGAGAACCTGTAGCAGAGGCAGGAACCAAGAATGGTCTCCATGGCACGTTTGAGAAAATAAGCATCAATGAGCGTGACAATATCGTAGTTCTCTCAGGCAACCGCCTTGTCCTTTGTGGCGACAACAGTTCCCTTGCCGCAAACCGTGCCTATCTGAAAATCGACGAAATATCCACATCGCCAACACACTCAGTAGAAGCCAAGCGCGTCAGTTTCAATTTGGATGGCACTCCTACAGGCATCGAAAATGTGTACAGTGCTTCACGCACATCCCTGCCCGCAGTTTACAATCTTACCGGGCAGCGTGTCACACCGGCAGCCAAAGGCATACTGATAAGAAACGGCAGGAAATATGTAAATATGCCTCCATGCTCATACGGACAATAGAAATCATGAAAAAGAAATATACCCCTCCCACCATAACTGTTATGTCCATCGAATGCGATGGCAATCACCTTCTTGCAGGCAGTGATAACCCAAATACAGGAATGAATATTCCGACAGAATCAACTCCCGGTGTAGAAGGAGATGCAAAAGAAGGCTTTTTCGATTTTGACGGTTTTCATCTGGAAGAAATCGAGGAATGATGTTTGCCATTGTATTATGGTGTACGGTTATTTACAGTTCTGTTATCCTATTCCACAGTGAGTCGCATTATGGTATTAGGTCTCGGTGGATGCAGTGAAATGATGCTTTTTATGTCATTTAGCTGTATTCTGTGTAAATATTTGTGCAATTTGTCATTAGAGTCTTTCTTGGGTTGGCGACTAATGTTCAGGTATTAACAAACTATATATGAAAGCTTTTGGTGATTTGTTTTGTTGGAATCTCGTGTGAAAAATAAAATAAACACCAAAGGGGCTTAGGAAATTGTGTGGATGACATGGAGAAATGCGCACATATATGCTAAATAGATATAATTTGTTCTGTAACAATATTCATCATTGTTTTTCATAGCAATGGCAGATAGTAGTCAAAATATAAAACAAAAAGCTAAAAAAGGTGTATTTTGGAATACATTTTCGAATATAACCAATCAAGGAGCACAGTTTGCTATAGGAATTGTATTAGCACGCTTATTGTCTCCTGAAGACTATGGAGTCATAGCGTTGCCGACAATATTTCTTGCGATAGCACAGTGTTTCATTGATAGTGGATTTAGCTCAGCACTGGTACGTAAGGAAAAATTGACAGAGGATGACTTGACGACAGCGTTCTATTTCAATATTGGTGTCGGCATTTTCTTCTATGCGCTATTGTTTCTCTTCTCTCCGATTATTGCAGATTTCTATAATACTCCGGTATTAAGTGATGTCTTGAAAGTCATAGCTTTGGGACTTTTGTTCGGTCCATTGCAATCAGTTCACTTTGCACTTTTTTCAAGGAAACTTGACTTTAGGACCCCTGCTCTGATTTCTGTATCCACTAAATTTACAACTGGTGCTGTCGGCATCGGATTGGCTTTCCTTGGTTTTGGTGTTTGGGCACTTGTCTTTCAAAGTATTGCAGGAAGTCTGCTGACGCTTGCCATTGTCTGGATGAAGTCAGACTGGCGTCCTAAAGGCAAATGGTCAAAGGCTTCTTTCACATATCTTTGGGGCTATGGAAGTAAGTTGTTGGCTTCAGGTATTATTAATATCGTGTATGAAAATATTCTTCCTGTATTTGTAGGGAAAGTGCATAGCCCACGAGATTTGGGCATATTGAACAGAGGAACCGGTTATGCGACTTTGCCGCATAACCAATTGTGTGGAATTATCGGACCACTGATGTTTCCTATTTTTAGTCGTGTGCAAAATGACAAAGAACAACTTGATAATTATTTCAGAAAATTCCTTAGGTTGGTGATATTTGTACAGGCTCCAATCAATTTACTGCTGGTTGCTTTGGCAAAACCTTTGGTCGTTTTCTTCATAACAGACAAATGGATAGATTGTGTATTCATTCTTCAAATGGTAGCCATAGCTGCTGTTATTTGGCCACTACAGTCTCTTAACATGGCACTGTTTAATGCAGTAGGAAAATCAGAACTTGTATTGAAAGGTAATATAGGTGTTAAAATTATAAATGTTTGTATACTTATACCATGTCTTCCTTTTGGTATAAATTTCATTACAGCAGTGGGCATATTTCGTGGATTTCTTGCTGTTTCATGGATGGCATATTATGCAGGTAAAGTAACAAAGTTTGGAGTATTTCAACAGTATAAAGAGATATTGCCATCTATTTTTCTTGCTTCAACTATGTGTGGAATTGTGTTTATAGTAAATTCGTTTATAGGAGATACCTTTGCGCAACTTATAGTAGGAAGCATCATAGGGAGTGTTTTTTATATAGGTATAGCATATATATTCAAGTTTCAGGAATTACATGATTTACTTTCACTTGTCAGAAAAAGATAGTGTTAGATAACCTATTTACTATCAAAAAATGGAGTCGACTGGAACATATTTTGTATAGATAGCTTCCGTGAATGGAGTCGCGATTCTATTAGTTGTAATTGGACATAATATTGCACAGTTTTTATAGATAGGCAGGTCACTTTACAAGAATCTCCAATTGAAATGTATGAAGTGATATTAGTTATTATGTATTTCAGAATTATTGGATAATAAACAGCAGAAGAGATGGTTCCAAATCTAATTGATTTTTTGAAGACAGTCAAAGGGATAATATTTACCAAGCGTGTATTTTTTAGCATAGTTTTCCTTTATGTTATTTTGGAAATACTATATGTGGTAAAATATGCTGACGAGATATTGGTTTCTGACCCCGGTTGGTATGTCTATTATGCAGAGGAATGTGTAAAGCATGGCACAATGTACCCTGATTACTCAAACTATCATGATGAGTATATATTTGCCCCAGGGTGGGTTAATTTTATTATTTTGGGTATAAAATTATTGGGGGGGGTAAATTGGCTTCCATTGGTTAATGTCGCATTTGATTCAGGTATTATATTAATCTTATATCTTACAGGACGTAGTATTTTTGAAAATAAGAATGTTGGTTATCTGGCATGTTATTTATATATGTTGCTACCGACATTTTTCACGATGTCGAATCACTTGTTTACTGAACCTCCATTTGTATTCCTGATATTACTTTCGTTTTACCTTGTATGGAAATGTAAAAATGTGTATACTATTCTGATTGCAGGGGGGATTATTGCTGTTGCTAACTGGATCAGACCTCTTGCTTTAGCCTGGATGATACCTGCTGTCCTACTTTTGGTATTCTATAATAAAAAAATAAGTTATGCTTTTTCATATATATTCGGAATAATCTCTGTTTCTGTTATGATTGCATTTGTCACACATATTAATTTCCCGGACTACATATATAAATCAACAACAGGTGGCGTTAATTTAATAATGATAGCAGATTCAGAAAATATAGAGGGCGGCTTTAGTGAGACATCAAGAGAGAAAGGTGGATTAGGGTATCTTGAAGGGGCAACTGATAGCTCAAGGGTAACAAATATACTAAAATATGCAACAGAAGATGTGTATTTTTACAGACAGACAAATAAATACACTTACTATCAATATGATAGTATATATAAATGCAGAGCTATGAATTGGATTATCAATAATCCTGAATTGTATGTGGCTCAAATCCCATATAAGATAAAGAACTTATTTAAGCCATATTATTTGACATATTCAACAAAACCGAAACATATAAAGTCAAGTTATTTCGCATTTCCACAAATATATGTGAAATATTTGGTTTTAATACGAAATATCTATTATATATATATGCTTTTTTTTATAGGTTGGGTGTGTCATACTTGGCGAAAGAAAGAAACACAGTATATTGTGCTTCCTGTTATCCTATCAATGACGGCAACTGTTATTATTGTGACCATGAGCAGGTATAGTATTATCATATTGCCATTTATCTATCTTGGAGTCTCGGATTTCCTGAGAAATATTTATTATAAAGTAAGAGATATGAATACTTTATCAAGCGGAGATAGATATTAACGAATGTGCAACTACTGCTAAAAAAAACGTTTAGTCTCAATGGCTGAAATACAAAAAAAATATATATTGTTTGTATTGCCTTTTCTTCCATATCCTTTGACAAGTGGAGGACATCAGGCATTGTTTAATGGCATTATGGCTGTAAATGCCAGTTATAATGTTTTTGTGGCTTATAAAGGTGTGGATGATGAAGATCACTTTTCTGCACAGCAAGAATTCCTGCGATTATTGCCAAATGTCACTTCATGCCCTTGCCTTATGCCAAAGCCGGAGCGTCCGTCATGGAAAATCCGTTTTATTTGGACTGTTAGGCATATATTGGACAGACTGTTGGGAACTACGGATTCACATACTAAGACTGTTGATGCCACTTTAGGAAACTGGTGGTTGAAGTCTGTAACGCCAACGGACAGGAAATGGGCAGAGCATATAGACGCGCTTTGTAAGAAATATAATTTCGATATTATACAAGTGGAAATGCCATGGATGATATCTGATGTATTCTGTTTGCCGAACAATGTCAAGAAGATTTTTGTTCATCATGAATTAGGTTTCGTAAGAAGAGAACTTGAAATAGTAAATGCAGGGAATAATGCTTATGCAGAGGCTTGTAGAAGTTTTGCTGATTTTAATGAAATAGGGCAGCTGAACAAATATGATGCAATTGTCTCGTTGTCGCCTATAGATAGCGAAAAGTTGCATGAAGCCGGAGTGACTGTTCCCATCCATACGTCATTTGCAATAGTTGATACTTCTAAAGAACTCGTTTTACCGTCAAAAGTTGAGAAACGTTTGACATTTATCGGTCCCGACGCCCATACCCCAAATTTTGTTGGAATAAAATGGTTCTTGGAAAATTGCTGGGGCAAATTAAAAGCGGCAAATGGAGAATATACTCTTGACATCATAGGGACATGGAGTGAGGATAACAGAATGTTATTCTCTGAAAAATATCCAGATATACATTTTCTGGGATTTGTTGACAATCTGTATGAAGTGTTGAAAGGTAGTGTGATGATTGTTCCAATTACCGTAGGAAGTGGCATACGTATGAAGATACTTGAAGCCTGTTCGATGGGTATTCCTTTTGTGAGTACGACTGTTGGTGCGGAAGGCATTCCGGTAGATAACGGCAAACATTGCTATATAGCGGATGATGCAGACACGTTTATTTCATATATCAGGAAGATGGATTGCCTCCAACATCAAAAGGATTTAGTTTCAAATTCCTATCAGATGGTAAGAGATAATTATTCTTTGGAAGCGTTGACAAAGAACAGAATGGATATTTACAGCAGTGTACTTTCATGAGCGAACAGCACAATAATTTCATTGTTACATATCTAAAGGCAACAGGAATAATATTGATGGTCATCGGGCATAGTGGATGTTCAGTTCCTTATGCTGTGCAGATTATTTATATGTTCCACATGCCATTATTTTTCTTTGTGTCCGGGTTCTGTTTCAAGCCGAAATATCTTGACGCTCCATTAGTGTTTATATGGAGGAAAACAAAAGGAATATATATCCCTTATGTAAAATGGAGTCTCTTGTTTCTTGCGTTGCACAATGTATTCTTTGCTGTGAATATTTATAACAACCAGTATGGTTTTACGAATGCTCATGTTTATTCAGTAGAAGAAATTACCCAACGTGCAATGGCTATACTGACAACTATGAGTGGGCATGACCAACTTTTGGGAGGATATTGGTTCTTGAATGCACTGTTCTTTGGCAGTCTTATGGCATTTGGGATGATGTTTCTGATGAAAAAAATCGGGGGGGGTAAAAAAGAGAGCTCTATAATTGGCGGAGTATTTTTGTTTGTTGTGACACTATTGGTTGATAAATATGATTTTTGGTTTCCTGTTGTGCATATAGGAGCTCAGGCTACAATCGGAGGGACATTCTTCATGATAGGACATGTATTCTCTGCATATAATATAAGACAATTTAATGTCTGTATGATAATCGTTAGTTTAGTAGCGTTGGTTATTGGCTCTTTTTTATGGTCAGTGAGTCTTGCAGATGGTTCGTATGTTAATTTCAGTAATAAGGTAATTGTACCTTATATGATAACAGCTGTCCTCATTGTCTGGAGTTTGTACAGCTTACCGTGGCATAGGCTTAATGATTTGGTGAAATCCATTTTTGAATATATAGGGGAGAATACGATGACGGTACTGACTTGGCATTTCTTGTGTTTTAAATTTGTGTCATTATGGATAATATGTATTTATGGCATAGATATTAAACATTTGGGAGAATTTCCTGTCCTCCATTATTTCGCAGGAAATGGTTGGTGGATAGTATATGTCATAAGTGGAATACTGTTGCCATTGTCACTTACTTATGGATGTCAAATTGTTAGAAAAAGTATTTTTAAGGAAAAACATATTGTATGAGAGATACAAAATATACATTTTGTTTACCAGCTTATAAAGTAAAGTTTCTTGCTGAAGCTCTGAACAGTATAAGGGGACAGACGTTTACTGACTTTACATGCATAGTGTCTGATGATTGCTCTCCGGAGAATATAAAGGAAGTATTTGACAAGACCGTTGGTGATGATTCTCGTTTTGTTTATCGTCGTAACGAAAAGAACATGGGAAGCAAGAGTCTTGTCTCTCATTGGAATCTCCTTGTTGATATGTGCGATACGGAATACCTTATTATGGCAAGTGATGATGATGTGTATGATATAGGTTTCCTGCATGGAGTAGAGTCTATGTCGGAGAAGTATCCAGAAGCAAATTTGATTCGTTCTCGTGTCAGAATGATTAATGAAGAGGGGAAAACTCTATTTTATGATGCAATCTATGAAGAATATGTTGATAATCAACATTTTTTTCGTCAGACATTTGCAAGTAATTCTATATCTTGTGAAGCTAATTATTGTTATAAAACGGATGTCTTGAGAAATAATGGTGGTTTTGTTGTATTTCCAACTGCATGGTTTTCTGATGATGCTACACATCTGCTCATGGCAAAACACGGATGTGTTAATACAAAAGATTTATTGTTCTCATATAGAATGTCTGACATTAGTATCTCAAATACTTGGGGGGATGCGGATGATTCCTGTAAGAAAGTTGAAGCATCACTTCTGTTTTGGAAATGGGTTCATGGCTATATAATGGATATGGATTGTAGAACGGAACCATGGCTTATGAAAATGGCATTAACAGATTGTAAACGAAAGCTCATTCGTAATATAGAAAATAACTTGCAACATTGTAGCTGTAGGGATTTCGTACGTTTGCTCAATAGGAGTAACATGGAAATTGGAATCTCGAAAGTTACAAGTATGTACAATTGGTTACGTGTGCATCTTCATTAATTAAAAGTATGAATCAGCGTCAAAGTAATATAGAGCTATTAAGGATATTATCAATGTTTTTGATAATTATCTATCATTTGTTTATTTTTGTTTTAATGGAGCTGAATCCTGATACGAAAATATATCGAGCGTTGCAGATACCTTGTCATATAGGAGTGCCTTTGTTTGTAATGATAAGTGGCTATTTCCGTATAAGATGGTCTTTGCGTGGTTTGGTCAGACTTCTGTCTAAGGCATATGTGTTATTTGGTTCATTGGCGGTATTGACATGTGTTGTAGTTGGTAATATAGGGATTAGAAATATTGTTCAAAATGCCATGGTGATAGGTTTTAATAACCTATGGTTCTTGAATGTTTACCTATATCTGTTTCTGTTTGCTCCTGTAATTAATAAATTTCTTAATAACATACAGACTCTGCATAGGATATATCTACTGTGTACATTAGCATTTATGGCAATATATAGGCAATGTGACACATAGTGACAGTGCGCTTGTAGACGGAAAAAATCTTACAAATTTCATGCTGCTGTATGTTGTAGGTGATACAGTGCGTAATTATCAGTATAAGATTAATAGGATATCTATGGGAGGAATAATTGCAGCGTATTTCTTATTAAACTTTTTCCTTGTTCTTGGAGTAATGTATATTCCTTTAATGGAAGGGAATATATGGAAATATGCTTTTGGTTACAATAGTCCGATAATGTATATAAATTGCATCCTTGTACTTGCTATTTTTAGTAAGATAAATATAACGAATAAATTTGTAAATTGGGCTGGAGGCTCCATTTTTGCGTGCTATCTTCTCCAATGTCCAGGTATTTTATGGGAGAATCTGTTTGTTATACCTGTGCGGCACTTGGATGCCATTTTGACTACTCCTTATCTCACAATTCCTTGTATCTGTGCATACTCTCTATTTATAATGCTGGTATTTATTTGTGTAGACAAAATTTTATCTCCATTGTGGGATGTTTTTACAGGTTTTGGACAAAAGTTGGATGCCAGATGGCATACTAATGTTATAAATTCTTAAAAAATGACATTACTTAATCTGTTACGTTCAATATATTTTAATTTTCGTTATCTTCCTTTGGGTCAAGCGATATATTTGCCGATTTGGATAACAACAAATTTCAGGTATAAACTGAGCAGAGGACAGTTAGTGCTTAGCAAACCATATCGAAGAAGTGTATTTTTGGGAGACTGTGGTAGTTTTGGATTACAACAGTTTCACGGTGGATTATATCTTGCAGAGGGGGCTAAATTGATTTTACATGGAATGACCGTTCTTGGAGAAGGTACTGTTTTAAGATGTGATAAAAATTCTGTTATAGAATTGGGCAATAATTTCTATTGTAATAAGAATTGTTTTCTGCGTTCTTCGGAGTTGATACAATTTGGGGCCGAATGTTCTCTTGGATGGAATGTGCAAATAAATACTAATGATGGGCATGTAATCGTACATAATGGAACTCGTTCCGACTGTATTGGTGCTGTAAAATTTGGTAATAATGTATGGCTGACATCAAATGTTATTGTTACAAAGGGTGTCAAAGTTGCAGATGGATGTATCATAGCTCAAGGTGCTGTCGTTACGAAATCTATTGAGGATAATAATGTCTTGGTAGGCGGTGTTCCTGCAAGGGTCATAAATCAAAATGTTTATTGGGAGAAATGATAAAATTTTCAATAATAGTTCCTGTGTTCAACAGACAGTCTTCTATTGGAAAATGTATAGAGAGTATTCAAAATCAAGATTACTCAAATTATGAGTGTATTCTTATTGATGACGGGAGTACTGACCATTCTTTACAAATCTGTAAAAAGTATGCGGAGAATGATAAGCGTTTTCTTGTTTTACATAAAGAAAACGGTGGGGTCAGTTCTGCACGGAATATGGCTTTGGACAGGGTGCACGGAATATGGCTTTGTTTTGTGGACAGTGATGATACGATAAAGCCGAATCATTTGTCATCATTGTTGAAAAGAGATAAGGATGGGGTAGATATAGTATTTTGTGGTTATCAAGATACATATATAGATAAAGTCATTACACATTCATATAATGATATTGTATATATAGGAAAAAACTCTATTCGTGATTTCTTAAGAGATACAGATGTGTTGTGGCACATGATTCCATGGGATAGAATGTTCCGGGCTGATATTATAAAAAAGAACCACATACGTTTCAATGAGAAACTTTCAATCTCAGAAGACCGATTATTTTGTTATAATTATCTTGTGCATACGAGAGGAATAGCGACTATTTCTGATGTTACTTATGTACATGATTCCACAGATTCGAATAGTCTAAGTCATAGGAGTGTGCCTATAGATATGCAAAAAAATAGATATCGTTTAATGGCAAAAGCCACGAAAAAGATAATTGCTGTTTTTAATATGAATAAGAAGGACTCGGTCATGTTGCATTCGTATAATGAGGGGTTGTTGATATTAATGCAGAAAACAACGGATTGTTGGTGGATAGTGTTGACAATTATAGGCTGTGATGCTTTTGGAATAGTTAAATTGATTACAAAACAAATATTACACAGGGTTCTCTTAAGAAAGGAGTATCCGTAAATATTATTAGATGAATATACAAATTGTATATGTACTTGTAGCCAACAGGAAAAACTTGTATCTTGAGGAATTATGGGTATCATTGTATTCTTTGAGACGGTATCATCCGGATGTTGTTGTAAAGGTTCTTGTAGATGACTGTACCGGGAAGTATTTGCAATACTTCCCGCAGCTTTGTGCCATGGTAACTGAAATTTGTGTAGTGCCTGTTCCAGAAGCATATAATGCAAAGCAACGTTCACGACAGATTAAAACTACAGTACGCAATGTTATAGACGGAGATTATCTTTTTATTGATACAGACACTGTAATATGTAAACCTTTGGATGATATTGATAATCTGAGTTGTGATATTGCGGCAGTGCCGGATGGACATTTGCCTGTAAAATCCTGTATGTTCCCGCCTATTGACCAAATGCAACGAATATTCGGTATAAATGTGTCTGACAGTAAATATTGGTTCAACTCGGGAGTGATGTATGTGTCTGATAATGTCAAGACGCGCAAATTTTATAAGAGGTGGAATGAGAATTGGACATATTCATGTTTTGAGAAGAACTTTAGTCAAGACCAGCCAGCGTTGTGGAAGACGAATGTGGAATTTGAGGATTTGATAGAAGAACTGCCAGGAATATACAATGCACAGGTAGCTATGAGTCTTAAATACTTTGCAGATGCAGTCATTGTGCATTGGTGGCACATGGATTTTATAGAGAATCAAGACTATTCTCCATATTTCTCATTGGAAATATATAAAGAGTTAAAGGAGGTAAAGGCTGTAACACCACATATTGCAGATATGATAGTGAACTGTAAGCAAAGTTTTGTATCTCCAACAATGCCAGTTGGTAAGGAACAAATTTATTTCCTTTTTTCTCCCGCAGGAAATATTTTTAACCGTATTTACAAAGACGGTGGTGCTGCCAGCTGGCTGATGGTTAAGGTTGCAGGCTGGTTGGAGAGGTTACATAAATATACAAAGAAGAAATGATAAGTGTAATCATTCCATTATATAACAAAGAAGCGATTATTGGGCAATCGTTACAAAGTGTTTTGTCTCAGGATTACGATGACTTTGAGGTTATTGTAGTTAATGATGGTTCTACAGACAGAAGTGCCGATATTGTCCATTCAATAACAGACCCTCGTGTTCGTATTATAGAGCAGGAAAACGGCGGGCCGAGTAAGGCGCGAAATACAGGAGTGAGGAATGCTAAGGGTGAATGGGTTGTATTTCTTGATGCAGACGATGAATTGTTGCCTGCTACCTTGTCATATTTTGATGGTTTGATAAAGACGCATGGAAAAGCAAATTTCTTCGCATGTCCTTTTTATGTCAATGACGGCAAATCAAAAGTTTTGTATTGGCAGTGCAGGAATGGTTTTGTAAAGAATCCGTTCAAAGCCCATTTCCTTGGGTTGTTTCTCCCTCGCACTGGAACATGTATATATACAAAAGAACTTGTAGATTCTTGTATGTTTAATGAGGATATACGACGTTATGAGGATTTTGATGCATTGTTTAGAATGTACAGGTCTGCTACAATCTATTTGGACTCTCGTCCTGTAATGGTTTTTAATGCATCTTATGTTTCTGCAAGCAAAAAACGTATAGACATTTCTGAAGACTTCTTAGGATATCTTGACTTTAACGGAAAATGTTTTTGGGAGCGTTTGTCTTTATATAAATTGTTTATAGAAGAGCGTGAATATTATATGGAACAGGTAAAAGAATTATATCCTCATTTGTTTTACCGTTATGATTTGTTCCTTATATATAAGATTTTTAGCAATTTGAAAAAAAGTAAATATTTGTGGAACCTGTATTTGCGCTTGTCTGGGCTTTCCCTGTTTAAACATGAATGAATTATATCCATCTGTTCAAAATGCAAAAGCATATTGTGATATGGGGATAAAAAGCAATATTGTGTACATTTCTTAATAATTGTGGATATAATTCCGTAGATTTACATAGATTCTCACAGAGAATAAGCAAGACAGCATGATAAAACAATTAATAATAAAGTTTTTTAATGTTCTTAATACATTACGCATCAGATTATCGCCAGACTATTACCGTCTGTTATTTTGGTTGAAAGGTGTGAGTTTCGGGAAAAATATGCGCATTCTCGGAAAAATCAGCATAGTAAATTTGGGAAAGATAACTATCGGTGAGAATTTCCTGATGACAAGTGGTAATTCTGTAAATCCGATATGCAGTAATATCCAAGGCTGTTTTTATACAGAGCCTGGGGCAAGAATAACGATTGGTGATAATGTTGGGATGTCGTCAACTCGTATGTGGATAAAAGAGTCATTGACAATAGGCTGTAATGTGAAGATTGGTGGTAATGTGTTATTGATAGATACAGACTGTCATCCAATGGATTATGAGGTGCGTAGATTTTCCAATGAAGGAACGAAATCCTCTCCTATAAAAATAGAGGATGATGTTTGGATTGGTGCCCATTGTATCGTGCTGAAAGGTGTAACTATTGGAGCACGTTCCATTATCGGTGCAGGAAGTGTTGTGACAAAAAGTATTCCTGCTGATTGTATTGCGCCGGGTAATCCTGCAAAGGTTATCAGACATATATAATAGTAATAACACTTTATTAAAAATGCGAATACAATATGTTGACAGACTAAAAGGGCTTGCCATAATATTGGTAGTCATGGGGCATGTGGGAGGTTTCTGTTTTCAGGAAGGTGTTGAGATGCTGAGCCGTTTCGTCGGTTCGTTCCATATGCCGTTGTTCATGTTCCTGTCTGGTTTTGTATTAAAAAGAGAATCATCCATGCAATTGAAACGTTGGTATCGCAGAATAGGAGGCTTGATGTTGCCGTTGATTATCATAGGATTGTGCTTCTCTATGTATATAATGCATATTCAAGATATGTCTGATGTCTTGAGGTTATAGAGACCTTTATAACTTCTGATAATAAAATGGGGTATTGGTATCTGTTCGTTCTGTCATTATTTTATATGACCATGCCGTTATATGCCCTGAATAAAGGAAATCGTTGGTGGCTGGATATGGTTCTGGCAGTTGGCATAGAGGTCGTGTTTTATATAGGCTGGATGAGAGACGATACCTTTGCCGATACGTTATGTCTGCTTAATGCTGCCAGCTTCTATCCGTTCTTCATAATGGGGTATATGGTGAGGAAATATAATATGATGGATTGGCTGCGTAAACAGAATTGGATATTCACTCTTTCATTGCTGACTTTTATAGTTCTCTTTGCTTTTGAACCGAAGAACCATGCCATGCATACACTTTCGTGGAGACTCATACAACCTATAACAGGAATATTGATTTGTTTATATTTCTTTGAAAAAAGGGAGAATGAATCGTCATTGTTGGAAAGTCAATTGTCATTTATTGGGAAACACACGCTTGATGTTTATGTCTTACATTATTTCATCGTTTTCAGCATAAATCTAAAGGTAATTGGTTTATGGCTGAAGGAAACAGACAATGCCTTGCTTGCGACAACTCTTGCCATTGTTATAACGGTTCCTGTAACTTACTGTTCTGTATATGCAGGAAAGTTCATTAGGAAGAGCAAATTTGTAAATGAAATCGTTTTCGGAGATATTTTCAGGAAGAAATGAAGATAGTTAAGGCTGTTGCTCCATATATCCATCCGGGACATCTGAACTTCAAGACTGCTGCGTATGAAGCATGGATAAAGGCCGGCGGACTGACTGCGGATAGCCATTATCCTGCCCGTGCACTGCATGGTCTGGCATTCCGCTATGACTTGCCGTCTGTGATGAAGAACAGTAAGGAAGCCCGTCTGCGCTTTGTAGAGCCGGTGTCTATAAGGTTTGATACATTCCCTGATTATCTGAGGTATGAGATTATACCTCTTGTATGGGACTGCTGGCCTTGTTATTTTGACAAGCTGGAACGCTGGATGTGTAAGTATGATGTCCGTACGGCTATATTTACATCTTCTCAGGAAGCGGACGAGATGCGCCGGAGATTGCCTGATGTGAATATTCTCACTATTACTGAGGGAATAGATACATATTTATATGATAGAGGAAAAGAACTTACAGACAGGATAATTGATGTTCTGGAGTTTGGACGAAGCAATCAAAGAGTGTTCAATTCTGTATTGCCGGAAACAATAAATCATATATGCACTAACGTAAATGGTAAGTATCTCTATGATAATGAGCAGTTGTTTCACGCCATGGGAGATGCGAAGATTACAGTCGCTTTGCCACGGTGTGACACTCAGCCGGAGATAGCCGGAGGCATTGAAACTCTGACACAGCGTTATTGGGAGGCTATGTTGTCACGCATGATTATGATTGGCCGCGCTCCGAAGGAACTTACAGATTTAATCGGATACAATCCCGTCATAGAGTTGGACGGGAACAATGCCAATGAGCAGATAATGGAAATTCTCGCACACATAGAGGAGTATCAGCCATTAGTTGACAGAAATCGCAAGACAGCATTGGAACTTGGAGACTGGAAGGTAAGAATGACAGCGATAATGGAATGGCTGATTAGTTTGGACTATAGGATAAGATAATGGAACATTTCAGTTATATTGATAAAACAAAAGGTTTGGCCATGCTGTTTGTGATCATATGTCACATCTATATCTTCTCGTATGGCAACAGTAATTTTGATGGCTTTAGGCTTGTAATGTCTATGGAGCTTCAGGTATTTATGTATGTGTCAGGTTTCTTGATGTACAAACCAGAAAGTACCATGCCATATACAAATGTTTGGAATAGCAGACTCAGACGTAAAATAAGGAGCTTATTGTCTCCATTTTTCTTTTATGGAATATTGTTTACTTGCTTTCTTGTGACAAAAGAAAATGGGGGGGTAAAACGTTACTTTATCATCATATAGTGGATAAGTTTCTTTTCGCAGATATAAAAAACGGATATTGGTATCTGTGGGTACTTGCCATATTTACAATAAGTGAGCGGTTGTTTAGGCTATGTAAACTGAAATGTTGGGTACAAGATGTTGCTTTAGCCCTTGGCATATATACGGTGTTTTGTTTCTTATGGAAAACGTTGGGCATATATTCGTCTTTAGTGAGTATCTATATGTGTGTGCTATATTTCCCATTCTTTATATTTGGATATCTGGTTCGAAAATATAATTTACAAAAGAAATTACTGTCTGATAATGTTTTCACTGCAGCATTGGTAGGCTTTGTATGCGCATTTTACTTATTGCATTTTTCTGGAATCGTTTATACGGTGTCCAACAGACTGATAGTGCCGCTATGTGGTATAATTATATTGCAGA
The DNA here is from genome assembly GCF_004792655.1 of Palleniella muris. Lineage (GTDB taxonomy): Bacteria > Bacteroidota > Bacteroidia > Bacteroidales > Bacteroidaceae > Prevotella > Prevotella muris_A. Next base: position 34,136 of record NZ_SRZC01000027.1, read on the forward strand.
GAATAATGGTTGACCGTGAAGGGAGACATACCATTCTTGACAGAGCATTAAGTTTTATAGGCATCCACACATTGGATGTTTATGTACTTCATTATTTCATTGTAACGTCATTGAACCTGCAGAGTATAGGCTGGTGGGGGATGAGTACGTCTAATGATTTGCTGTTATTTGTGTTAGCTTGCGTTATTTCATTGCCTATTGCATATATGACGATAGCTATAGGGATGATTGCAAAGAAAAGTGAGCTGTTAAGAAAATTAATATACGGATAAAATGATTGGATGTGAAATTTCAGGTGGGCTGGGAAATCAGTTCTTTCGTTATGCCTACGCCCGGTGCTTACATGAGAGAAGGCGCAAACAAGGAATGAATGATGAGTTGGCAATAAACTATGCTGCAATAGAAAATCATGGTTTTGCAGGAGATTTGAATGATTTTCGCATAACAGAGCATAGTAAGTATAATTGTAGGAGGGTCTTGCTGGAGAAAGGTTCTTTTCTCCAAATAATTGTATATGCAGTTGTTACAAGAGTATTCAGTGTTGTGGGTGGATTGTGCAAGTGTAGTGCCTTAGATTTGAAATGTAGAATCTTAGGTGCATTTGGGATCGTGATTTCAGAAGACCCGGATAATGAGAGGCTATACTGCAATATGAAAGTTCCTAATCTGTTCCCAATAGGAAGTTTTGAAAATGTAAATTATTTTAATGAAATAAAGGAAATCCTGAGTAAAGAGTTTACTCCTGTTTGTGATGGGATTCCTGCGAATAAAAAACTTTATGATGCAATTAGAAGTGAAAACACTGTATGCTTGGCTGTCAGGCGAGGCGATTTTATGAAAGAGGCGAACAAAAAGAATTTTTATGTATGTGACCTGACATATTTTCAGAAAGCCGTTAATTACATACGGCAGAACGTAGAAAATCCAACTTTTATAGTATTTTCCAATGATATAGCATGGGTGAAAGCTAATTTAAAAATAGGGGGGGGGAAGTGTCTTTTATGAATCAGGAAACGATCCTGTCTGGGAAACTTTCCGCCTTATGAGAAGTTGTAAGCATTTTGTTATAAGTAATAGTACTTTACATTGGTGGGCTCAGTATCTGTGTGAGAATCAAGATAAAATAGTAGTTACGCCTGACAGATGGTATAATTATCCTGCATGGAAGGAGCATCTGATGCTTGATTATTTTGTTAGGATAAAAACAGGAGTGGAGAATCCGTATGAGTCATAATTGCTCTTAATGATGAATGAAAGGAAGGACAATGTTACCAAAGATAATACATTACTGCTGGTTTGGGCGCAATCCTTTGCCTGCGGAGGCAGAAAAGTGCATTGCGTCATGGAGGAAATATCTTCCGGACTATGAGATAAAGGAATGGAATGAGGATAATTTTGATGTGAATATCATTCCGTATACAGCTGAGGCGTATGAAGCAGGGAAATATGCCTTTGTGAGTGATTATGCACGTTTCTGGATATTGTACAAATATGGCGGTGTCTATTTCGATACGGATGTGGAGGTGATACGCCCATTGGATGATATAATAGAAAAAGGAAACTTTATGGGTTTCGAGACTGACCCAGTGAAAAGGTTGGCAGGAAGTGTAAATCCTGGTCTTGGTATTGGAATGGTATCCGGTAACAAATTGGTTGAGAAGATGCTTGCTACTTATGAAAATCGGCATTTTGTCTATGAGCAGGTGATGAAAAATCAGATTACCGTTGTTCATATCGCTACGCAGATCCTGAACGAGTCTGGACTGCGCCCTATACAGGGCATACAGGAGGTGGACGGAGTGTGTGTTTACCCTTCGGAATACTTCTGTCCGATAAAGGTCACAACTGGACGTATGCATATTACGGAGAATACAAGGACAATACATCATTATGCAGGAACATGGGCAGAGGAATCGTTCTCTATTAAGAGAATGATACGCCGCTGGTTGCCGGAAAGTTTGCTTGTGGCGTTCAGCAATTTGAAAAGTAAGTTTACGAGTAGATGAATCAGATAGCAAAATTTTTCACATTATTCTGGGTGGTGTATTTCCCAACCTGTATTGCATATAATGACTTACCGGGATTCATGTATGTGGACGAGGTGATGACATTGATACTGGTGGGGTACACTTTTTTGACTAGAAATGTGTGGTCGACAAACAAAATGCCTTGGAACGAGTATTACGTCTTCTTGGTAATATTGATGTTCTTTACAGTCTATGGACTGACAATAGGGCGTAATCCTGACGGAGTATGGTTGGACTTTATTCAGGAGATACGCCCTTATTCTGTTATATATTGCACTTGGATTCTCAACCCGCAGTTCACAGACAAGCAGAAGAGACTCATGCTTTCTGCAATGGTTGTCACGCTGTTCTCCTGGATAGTTCTCCATCCTGTTGGTGAATACGAGGCGGAATCTGGGGTGTCGGCGGAATTCCCTGTTTTGGGACAGCTGGCAATATGTACCGGTATGAGTTGGTATCTTTTCACGGAAGAGTCGCAGAAGAACAAGTTTATTGCCCTTGCGTTGGTCTGTACAGGACTGATAGCTCCGAAATTCAAGTTTATGGGTGAGGTCGTTGCGTTTGTGGCAATGCTGTTTTTTATAAAGAAACAACTTGATTTCAAGTCGTTTAAGACTATTTTGATAATATCACTGTTGATGGCTGCAGTGCTTTATGTCACTTGGGAACGTTTTGACGCTTATTATGTTTCCAGTTGGAATAATGACGTGAAGTTGGCGCGTCCGGAGACATACAAGACTGCTTGGGCTATTCTTTGGGATTATTTCCCTTTTGGTTCCGGTATGGGGTCGTTTGCATGTAATGGTGCATGGAAATTTTATTCTCCAATCTATCCAGAGTATGGTTTGGATGAAGTCTGGGGCTTGGATGCCGGTGGCGGCTTCATTTGTGATGCCTACTATCCGACACTTGCGCAGTTTGGTGTTGTCGGAGTGGTATTCTTCTTCATCTTTTGGAAGCGCCGTCTTGTTGCGTTCAGCCGGATAAAGGACATGAGATATTACAAGGTCGCAATGATGTCGTTTTTCTGTCTTGCCATGGAACAGACGGCAGACTCTTCGTTTCTCTCCGGCAAAGGAATGGGATTCTGTATGTTGATAGCCTTGTGTCTTAACGCCAATGATAATATGGAGGAGGAAGAGGATGACGACGAAGAAGAGTTTGAGGAGGAATGTTTGGAGGAAGACGATACTTTGTGTTGCAAATCTATATCATGAGAGGTTGCATGCCATTGAAGATTCTACATTAAAGAGAGATAAATTAAAAATAACCACAGACAAAGGAAAAAATGGGCATAAGTCCAAAATGTAATGTTAAGGATACTTATTAATTTATACGCCTGTTGCCCGGGGATGGGTAGCGAGCAGGGGATGGGCTGGAACTGGATTCTGGCTATAGCCAAGCATAGCGAGTGCTATGTCATTACGGAAGGTGAGTACCGCCCAGAGATAGAAGCATGGATGAATTGCACAGAGAATGCGGAACTCGCTTCAAGGATACGTTTCTATTACAATGAGGTGACACCGGAGATTCGTCGCAGATGCTGGAACCAGGGTGATTGGCGCTTTTATTTCAGTTATAGGAAATGGCAGCAGAAGACAGCAGAGATAGCAAGGAGGATAATCAGTGAGCAGCATGCCAAGGGACAGGACATAGATCTCATTCACCAGCTGAATATGATAGGGTTTCGTGAACCGGGCTATCTTGCCGGGGTGTCAAAATGTTGTGAAATTCCATTGGTCTGGGGACCGATAGGAGGCATGAAGCTGTTTCCGATGTCTTATGCCAATGGAGCAAAGATAAAGCTTTTCTATATTGTCAAGAATGTCGTGAACCGTTTGCAAATGGTGTTTTACCCACGTGTCCGCAGGACATTGTACCATGCATCCGTCCTAATCAGTTCTATTCCTGCCAGCTATGTTGCCATAAAGAAATATTATGGCAGAGAGTCAGCCCTCATTCCTGAGACCGGATTCTATGCATGTGACATGGACAATCATGTGACATCTCCGTCACGTTTTAAGGGTGATGTCTTGAATGTTATTTGGGTTGGAAAGTTTTCATATCGGAAACGGCTTGATATAGCCTTGAATGCAATGATTTGTGCAGACAATCCTCATATCAGATTGCGGATATACGGTACTGGCAATGACCGCCAAGTTGCAGAGACCAAAGAATTCCTTAAAGTGCATGGATTGTCAGGGACTGTGGAGATGATGGGGCATGTCAGGGCAAAGGATGTCCATGAAGCAATGCTTGAGTCAGATGTGTTCATGTTCACCTCTGTTGACGAGGACACCTCAACTGTTGTCCTTGAAGCCATCTGTGCAGGACTGCCGGTTGTTTGCTTTGACACTTGTGGCATGGCGTCGGTTGTGGATGAACATGTCGGTGTAAAAATCCCATTGACATCCCCGAAACAGTCAGCAATGCATTTTGCCGAAGAGCTGAACCGCATGTATCGTGACAGAAGCCTTCTTGCCGGATATTCCCAAAACTGCAAGAAAAAGGCAGTGGAACTGTCATGGGAAAGGAAATCTGAGCAGATTCTTTCGCTGTATAAGGACGCTCTTGATAATACGGGACATTAAATTTATGGGATTATTTCAAATATTGCAAAAGGCCAGTCTCCTGCCTTCATATTTATGGGACATGATGTGGGCATCTGTGTGGAAACGGTGCATGAAACATTGTGGCAGAAATGTCTACCTCCGTCCCATGTCAAGTGATATAAAAGGTTTGTGGAATCTTTCTGTTGGTGACGGCACATCCATTCCTAAAGGCAGTACTTTCTATTGCACCGAAGCACCGCTGACAATAGGGCGTAAAGTAATCTTCGGCCCTTGCCCGACAATTATCACCGGCGATCACCGCATTGATATTATAGGAAAATATATAATAGATGTCACAGCCAAGGAGAAACTTCAGGAGAACGACCAGCCTGTCGTTCTTGAAGATGATGTCTGGGTCGGTGCTAATGTCACCATACTCAAAGGTGTCACCATAGGTCGTGGCTCTGTTGTCGCCGCCGGTGCTGTCGTTACAAAGTCTTTTCCTCCATACTCCATTATCGGCGGTGTGCCGGCACGTCTGCTGAAACGGCGTTTCACAGATGAAGAAATAACACGGCACGAAGCGGCTGTAAACAGGTTGTAGGTCTTGGGATTAAATTCGTAGACATTTGCTGTAGATATAGGGAATCTGTCCCATATTTATATAAATTCATCCATCTCTGAAGTTAAATGAAGAAAGTTCTTGTCATAGGTTCGGCACGTCAGTCAGCCGGCGGTGTCTCCTCTGCCATAAAGTTGATGGAGAAGATGCCTGTATGGAAAGAATACTCCTGCTATTGGCTGGGCACACAGATACAGCGCAGTTATCTGTGGAAATTCTTTTATGCCCTCCGTTCATGGCTTGTGGCACTGATTATTGTATGGAGATATGATATAGTGCATTTCCATACAGTGCCGGATAGAATATGCCTTATAATACAGATGCCGATTTTCTTGCTTGCACTTGTTGGCAGGAAGCGCATAATAATGCATATTCACATGGGAAACCAGTTGCGTAACCATACAAACAACAAACTGTTTCTATGGCATCTTAAAAAGGTAGACCTTGTTACCCTCCTTGCCAAAAAGTGGGAAAGGCTTTTCAAGGAAGAATATTCTTGCATAAAAACAAGAACCACAGTATTGTACAATGCTTGTGAGGAAGTTTCGCCTGTTTATCCGGCAGAAAAAGAGAAACTTATAATCATGGCTGCATATTTCACTGACAACAAAGCTCCGGAGTTGTTGTTGCAGGCATGGCATAAACTGAAGGACAAATATCCGGATTGGAAAGTTCGGATGCTTGGCAATGGTGAGGTCGAGAGATACAAGCAAATGACAGAAGACATGTCTTTGTCTTCCGCAGTAAAGTTTATGGGATATATCACGGGAAAGGCGAAAGAAGACTATTTCCGTAAGGCTTCTATTTACTGCATGTGTTCTTATGAGGAAGGCTTTCCTATGGTTGTGCTTGAGTCTTGGGCTTATGGCATCTGTGTTGTCACGACACCGGTCGGCGGTCTTCCCGATGTGATAGAGGAGGGGAGCAACTGTCTTACGTTCCCATTTGGAGATTCTGATGCTTTGGCTGAGAAACTTGAACTCCTGATAGAGAATGAGAATCTCAGGAATGACATGATGAAGAATGCTCGCGAATTTGTTCTGAAGACATTCTCCACAGATAAGATAAACCGTGACATCTGTGGGATATATGAACAGTTGCAGTCTTGAATTTGACCATTGCTGTTGTATTTATGAATAACGAAAATCAAAATACAGAATACAAGCGTGTTTGGAAGGATGACTACCTAAAATGGGTATGTGGCTTTGCGAATGCGTATGGCGGACGAATCTTTATTGGTATAGACGATGATATGACTGTTGTTGGTGTGAAACATCTGCCATCAGCAACTTGAGGATATTCCTAACAAGATAGTTTCCATTCTCGGTATAATGCCGGAGACAAACCATCTTGTAATGAACGATAAGGATGTTATTGAAATTATTGTTGAACCATGTGGCATGCCTGTTTCCTATAAAGGCGTGTATTATTACCGTTCAGGAGCCACAAAGCAAGAACTGCGTGGCGTGGCACTTCATCAGTTCCTTCTTAAAAAGATGGGACTTAATTGGGAGGACATTCAGTGTGCAGATATTACATTGGATGAGATTGATGATGAGGCTGTTGCATATTTCCTGCGTAAAGCCATCATTTCGGGGCGTATGAATCCGGAAGTGATAAATTCAACCAAAGAAGAGGTGCTGTCAAATCTTGGTCTTTTGGTTGGAGGGGTACTGACAAATGCTGCAGTATTGTTGTTTGGCAAGTTCCCTCAGCGCAAGTTTGTTACCTCAGGTTTCAAGATTGGACGCTTTGGCATGAATGATGCAGACCTACTAAGCCATGACCTGATAGAAGGAAATCTTATTCAGATGACGGACAAAATAATGCAGGTGCTCAGTGATAAATATCTTATCCGTCCTATCCGTTATGAAGGTCTTGAACGGCATGAACCGTTTGAGATTCCGGAAAGTGCCTTGCGTGAGATGATTTTCAATTCTATTGTCCACAAAGTGCAGTCTGGCACATGGAATCAAATGAGCATATACGATAGTCATATCCGTTTGTGGAATGAAGGCGAATTGCCGGAAAACTATACAGTAGAAACTTTGCTTGGTAAACATACCTCAAAGCCTCGAAACCCGAAGATAGCAAATGTGTTTTTCAAGGCAGGCTTTATTGAGTCATGGGGACGTGGATATGAGAAAATCATGACAGCTTTTGATGCAGAGAATCTTGTTCGTCCTACATTCGTATTAGAACAGGGTGGAATTACAGCCAATATTCCTCGCGAACGTTTTATGGCTATACGAGGAGGAAATGCTGTAAATGTTAACGAAACCGATACGAAACCGATACGAAACCGACTGATAGCAGAACAGAAATCAAGAATACTGGAATTGTTGGGAAAAAATCCGGACATGTCTATGGATGCTTTAGGAAGGATTTTGGCGATTTCAAAAAGTAGTGTCCAACGTCGCATTGATTCTCTTGCTCATGAAGGACGTCTTCAACGTGTTGGCAGGTATTGGAATGTTTCGGAATGAGGTGAATTGTTTTCAACTGTTAATTGACATGGGCTGTTGTCCAAAATATTAAAACTATTTCAATGAAAAATAAACTCAGTATAGTGATTCCGTGCTACAATGCAGAGAAATACATACGCAAATGTTTGGATTCATTGCTTGTTGCTGTTGCAAAGGTTGATAGGGAGTGTTGTGAAATCGTTGTGGTAAACGACGGGAGCACCGACGGTACTCTTGATATATTGCAGCAATATGGGACAAATATAAAGATTTTGACAACAGAGAATCAAGGCGTTTCTGCTGCACGAAACCATGGTCTGGCAAATATAAATGGGGGGGGGTACATCTGGTTTGTTGATGCCGATGATGAAGTGGACGAGCATTGCCTCCAATTCATATTCAAATCACTGCAACAGAACCCTGCTGATGCCATAGTATTTGATTTTGAATATGTCAAGGGCGAAAACAAAAAAGAAACTGTTAGAAGGAACCTTGCAGACGACAAGAAGTTTCGAGTACTAAAAGATGATGCTGTTTTTACCGAAGCGATAACACCTTTGTTCGGGCTGTCACAAATGAATGTTGACAGATTCTTTGAAGGGGAATCTCCTTATGTCTCAGATTTCCTATGCAGAGGATATGTGTGGCATTATATTCTTAAATACTCTGTATTGCAAGAAAATAATCTCTTTTTTCGGGCAGACATGAAATTCGGTGAGGATGCAATGTTATTTCTGCGCTATTTATGTTATGCAAAAGAGATAAATGTCATTAACGAAAAACTGTATTATTACTATGAGCGCACTTCCGGAGCATTGGAACGTATAAAGGCTAATCCGAAGTTGTTGTTTGAGAGCAAGATGCAACTGGCAGAAGAGCGTACAAGCATCAACGAACTGTGCATAAAGCAGTTTGGCAAGGATATGTCACGATGTTATGACGGTAGTCTCTTGTTTTCAGCTTTAGAGCTATGCATAAAACTTTCTCGTGAGAAATACAGGGGGAATATAAATCTTTTCAGGCATTATGCATCCTATGCGCCCGTTAGTGAAGCTATCAAGAGAATAGAACTTGCGAAAGCTCCTTTGAAATACAAACTGCCGATAAAACTTCTTCAACTTAATTATTTGCGCCTACTGTACTCTTTAATGTATATAGCCCAGAGAATAGGGTGCAAAATTAATGTATAGATAGAATGTCAAAGTCAAATGTAAAGAGATTGCTTTCTGCAATGAGCAGGGAGGAAATAATCGAAATGGTCCTTGAACTTTATGATGTACGTAAAGAGGCTAAGGAATATTTGGATTATTATGTCAATCCTAATGAGAAGGCAAAATTAGAGGAGTATAAGACTGTCATAAAGAATGAATTCTTTCCAAAACGCGGAGAAGAGAAATGCCGTTTCAGTGTTTGCAGGAAAGCCATTGCCGATTACCGCAAGCTCCATCCCTCACCGGAGAATCTTGCCGACCTGATGCTTTTCCTTGTAGAGCAAGCCACAAAATTTACAGCCACGTATGGAGACATGTGGGGACAGTACTATACCTCTGTCGAGAACAATTTCGATGCCGCAATGAAGTTCATCAGCAAGAATAATCTCGTAAGGAATTTCCTTCCAAGGATTAACCAAGTATTGGAATGGAGTTCACAATGCGGATGGGGATTCGGAGATTCGATGCCACGCATTTTCTATGCATATTGTAAGGAAATGTATGACGGCAGGGATTAGATACAGTGTATCTGTTCTGAAAAAGTTAGTCCACAAAGCTAACAGACATTATCTTTCAAACGTTATTTATGGATTTGTTTCGTAGTAATGGCTATACATCATTTCATACTGACACGTTTCAATCTTACTCTTTGGACAAAGGACAAGAATGACAGCAGCATTGACCGTAACGAATGGTTGCGGGAAAGACTGAAGCTGTTCGAGACCTATTGCCTGCCGTCTGTAAAGGCACAGACATGCAGGGACTTCACATGGGTATTGTTATGTGAGAAAGAAGCCGGCACTGAAGAGGGCGGTAAATGGATAGAGGAAAAAATGGAGGAGTACAAGCGATTGTGTCCTCAGATACGTCCCGTATGGGTACGAAACAAATATGGCAGGGCTTTTGCCTCCATTTTCCGTAATGCTACTATCAAGTTGCTGCGTGAGCGCAGTCTGCAGAATGATGACCTGTGCCTGACTACCTACCTTGACAATGATGACATGCTGCATCCGTTGTATGTTCAGTTTGTACGACAGGAAGCAGCAAAATCAGGCGTGGGCACTGCCATTTCTTATGACTACGGTCTGCAATATTTCACCGAACTTAATCTTGCGACACGAGTGTCCTATCCGAACAATCATTTCATGACCTTTGTTGAGAATGTCCGCAATGTCCGTACATGCTACGGTTATGGCAGCCATTTCCTTTTGGAAAAGACCAAGGCTGTAAATGTCTGCCATATCAAAAACATCGGATGGCCTATGTGGGTGGAGGTCGTCCATGGCTCGAATGTGGATAATGATGTGAAGATGACATTTGACACATCTGTACTCGATACAGGAAGTGAGATGGCACGCGAGTTCGGGCTTGATGTTTCAGGATGCAGAAGAAAAGATTATTACAAACGCTTTATACAGCAGGCTATACGGCGGCTGCATGACAAGATTATACCAAGGAAGTGGGAATGAGCAGTATTTGCTTTTATTGTTGTCTGGTAAAAAACAATGACAAGCAGCAAAGCTCCTGCATATCACCATCTTATGAAGTTTTGCTTCAAAGGGGGCTTGGGAACCGCTGACGCGGTTCTCTGCACAGAAACATCCGTACAGTGCGTACACAATCAGAGATGCATTTTGCGTTTTATCGACATCAATAATTTGCTTTTCTAAAGGAAACGGTTACTCAATGGGAAGAATAGAAAGCATCTTCTTTGAACTGTTGCAGGTCGCTATCGACTGCCGTACAGAACTCTCCAGCGCATTGACGGCGGAAGAGTGGGAGCAACTGTATGCCATAGTGCAAAAACAGGCAATGGTGGGAATCGCTTTTGCAGGTGTGGTACGCCTGCCTCGTGAGCAGCTGCCTTCACGCAATCGCCTTATACAGTGGAAAGTGTATGCCGACAAACTGGCATTACGTAACAAAAGGGCGAATGAACTCTGCCGTATATTATATAAAGGTGTTGTACAAGCCGGTTTTCATGCCATGATACTGAAAGGGCAGGGTAATCTTTCCTATTACCCATCGCATTTGCGTCTTTTGAGAATGCCCGGAGATATAGACATCTTTGTGTACAATGACACGAAACATTCTGTCAGTGATGTGATAGAATATTGTACCGCCCGCAGGAAAGGGCAATTCGTATATTATCATAACCTTGACTGGCCGATATTCAAGGACATTCCTGTTGAGGTTCATTACAGACCGACTTGGCTTTTCTCACCGTTGAGAGACAGAAAACTGCAACGGTGGTTCCGTTCTCATCGTTCTATTGTGGAATATGACGGGTATGGTGTGCCGACAGTAGAGTTCAATGCTGTGTTCCAGCTGATACATCTCTACAAACATATCTTTGAGGAAGGAATCGGTTTGCGCCAGCTGCTTGACTACTATTATGTTTTGGAAAACCTTGACATCGAAAAATCCGGAAAGGATAGTCTGCGTCATACATTGGAGAAACTCGGGCTTAGGAAATTCGCCGGTGCGGTTATGTATGTCATGCAGCAAGTGTTTGCTATGTCTGAAGACAAATTTCTGTGTCCTTCTTGTGAGTCGGAAGGAAAAATGCTGCTTGCAGACATCCTGCATGGAGGAAACTTCGGCAAATATGATTCCGATAGGGTGTGGAATCTGCAACCGGACTCGGACATCATGACGCGCATACAGTATGCTTGGCAGAAATTACGGCATAATTTCAGGTATCTCCGCAGCTATCCGGAGGAGGTGTTGTGGGAACCTCCGTTCCGCCTGTACCATTGGATGTGGCGCACATTCCGTTTGTGGCGCTTCTGATAATAGTCACTATGTGATTGCCATACTATCATGTGTTTATGTTAAACATGTCAAAGAACGCTTGTTTGTAACAAAGACGATGCAAAGATAGTGCAAGGCGAACGCGATAAAGTTTACTTTAATTGCTGAGGCGCAGCCTATCTTCGCGATGCAAAGGTACAACAATTCACATGCGATTCCAAATCCCAATGGGGTATAAATAGGGGTATCTGAATTTGCTGATAGAATAGATGTGGTTGGTAAAGCATGTTTTATACCATAATAGTGGTGTCCAGTAAAATTCCACAAGTAATTTTGAAATCATATTTTTATCGAAAATGTTTCGCATAATATGTGGCTCCGCCACACTTTACAGCGAGATTCTGATAATGTGCACGAGGATAAAGGCTTGTTACACCAAAAGCTGATGAATTACAATGTGTTATGTATGTTTAGCGGACACCACTTGCCATAACTGTATTTAACGTGAGTTCAACGAATTTTTATATCGGAATTAAAAGAAAAATACCATTAAAAACATCGTAAAACGGTGCTTTGATAGCGTTTTTCTTCATTCTTCGGATAGTTGCAAATTCGCCTAACTCACTTTATTCTGCAAACGGAACTTTACCAGCCAATGACCTTCATTGTCTGAGAAAACAGCCTTTGGACGGCATCCGCCACTGTTTCCACTGTTGTAAAGCAATAATCCCGCATCTGTGTCCTGCTGTTCTTTCAGCACTTCCAATGCCTTTTTTTGTAACAAGTCAAAATCTGTGCTCTCTTTGCCGAGAATTGTTCCGTGCCTGACTTCGGTGATTCCTGTTGCTGGGTATTGACCAAACAAGTTGGGCATCGTTGTGGTTTTGTCCGTAGGTTCATAGCAAAGAGCTCCCATGCCATTGTTTCCCACCAAGCACAGTCGGTCAATGGAAGTCAGACTTCTGTCATCGATTCCTTCGTGTAGCAAGGCTCTGTGAAGGAGGTATCTGCCATATCCGTCAGGAAGACTGTCTTCAAAGATGCCAAAGTTTCCATAGAAAGGTGTAGGATTGGCAATGAACAAACCGGGTTTCAACGGCAATTCAAGTGGGGACAGGCTGAAGCCGTCTGCAAGCCATGCTTTGTCATACTCAAAGGCGCAAAGTCGGTTGTCGGGAGTCTGCGAGAGAGTGCCGACAGCTTTGCCATGATATTTTACTGTAAGTCTGTCAATCATACATTCTTTTTATAAGCCCGGCTTTTACCAGTGTTCTTGCGAATCTGTGTCAACTCTTCCATTGTGGAATATTTTGGTTGGCTGAAAATGTTTTTAATCTCCGAAGTGTAGTCCATTGCCGTAGCTAAGGCAATAAGGTTCTTCAGTGAGATTAATCCCTTCTGCTCGAATCTGACAATGTTGCCCATTGCAACACCAGAATGTTCAGCTATCTGCGCGCGAGTCAGGTTCTTTTCGATTCTGCGTTTGCGGAAATCCTCTGCCAATCCTTTGGCAATGTCGTCGGCATTGTCAAAGGTGTAGTTTTCCAATAATGATAATATATTGTTCATATCTATTGTATTTACATGGATAAAGATAAAATATTATCAGTTGCAAAGGTAATTATTTTATTTCAAAATTGAGTGCTTATCTTAAAAAATAAGGTGTTCTGACACATCATTTAACGATTATTGGTTTTTGACTGTCTGGTAAAATACAATGTATTGTTAATTGTGCACATTCTTTTCTCATCCATCTCTATGCGGAAACCGCGTTAGCGGTTACAAGAAAGTAGCCGTGGGTAGCACCCACGGAACATTGTAACACTCTGTGCACGACCGATTTATCGGTCGAATAAATAGGAATACAGCATACAATATTCGACCGATAAATCGGTCTGTATAGTCATGTCTGACAATTCGTACGCGAGTTCGGGATAAGAAAGTCCCCGAAAAAGTTGGTAATCTCGCAAATATTTTGTATATTTGTAAGTGAAAATCAATAACATACTAAAAACATAAGCGATGATTACCACTTGCAAAGTTACTGAAATTTTCTGTATTATCGACGAGTTTTCCAAGAAATTGCATGCAGAACTTGAAAAAAACATGTATTTGCGCCTTTCTGACATGGACGGGCGCAAGCGCAGGAAGTGTGAATGCATGATGTCTGAGAGCGAGATAATGACAATCCTTGTATGCTACCATTTCGGAACATTCGCCAATTTCAAGCACTACTACATGCTCTTCATCAAGGGGCATCTTGCCAAGGATTTCCCTTCCGCCGTATCCTACAACCG
>NZ_SRZC01000028.1 GCF_004792655.1 Palleniella muris
GCCTGCGCCGATGGTACTGCACTGCAATGCGGGAGAGTAGGAGGCCGCCTTCTTTAACAGAAAGGTTCCCCCGCTGACTGAAAGGTCGGCGGGGGAATTCTTTTATGCGTTACCAAACAAATAGAATCCGTGACTATAAAGGAATACATAAGCAGAGTTGGCAAGTCCCGTGGCTTCGGAATACAATCGCCTTGGGCTTACAGGTTCGTGACCGAAGTTATCGGGGAGTGCTGTCCTTATTATGCTTATGAAGAGATAGACAGGAGATGCCATACAAAGCGCGAGAGGAAGTTCCAGAAGCTCCTTTTGCGTATAAGCAACTTTGTATATCCCGCTTCCATGGAACTTATAGATGTGTATAATGTCGAGAAAGAGCTCTCATCTGCGGTAGAGAAAGCCACATGTAAGGGTGTAATCATCATTGAGGGGATAAACAAAGACAAATGTACAAAAGAGTTTTGGACAAAGGTCAAGGAGGATGACCGTATAGGTGTTACATTCGATTGTTATTACTTCGGAATATGCTTTCTGGACAAGGAAATGTATAAACAACATTACAAACTGAACTTTTTTTGATAAAAAGTGTAACAATGTTTGCAGGATTCGAATAATAATAGTATTTTTGCGCGCGAATACGGCGAACCGTATAAAACAACATTATCAAACCTAACAAAGATATAGGATATGTATTGGACACTTGAACTCGCGTCAAAACTTGAAGACGCACCATGGCCGGCAACAAAGGATGAGCTCCTTGACTATGCCACACGTACAGGATTGCCTTTAGAGGTCATCGAGAACCTTGAAGAAATAGAAGACGAAGGTGATGTCTATGACACCATCGAAGACCTTTGGCCTGACTATCCACAGAAGGATGACTTCCTTTGGGACGAAGAGGAGTATTAAATGGATTTTCTTTGTGAATATTATTGCATATAGTTATTTGATGATTCACATTGTATGAATATGGATTGTCACAATGCTATATGCAATAATCCTTTTAAATAAACTCATTATTACACATGAAAAGAATCAAGTATGCATTATTTCTATGCTTGACATTATTGGCAGTCTCATGTTCGGATAGTGATGACGACACGTCTGTTGAGTTAAATCCCGGCACAGACGGAGCCTATACCGGCTTCTTCGATGATAGCTATAGGTTGTCGCCATACGAGGAAAAAGATAATCTTAGAGCTGTGAGAGAGCATTTCAAGTTTACGTGTTCAATGTCTTCAGAGGAAGATAATGAAACATTTGAAGTTACTGATGTCTTATCTCGTGCTCGGTACGACCTTGTATTGAATGGGTCATCAGCAACCCTGACAATAACGAAGGCACGAATTGTGGAACACAAATATTGTTATGTTGTAGGAATAACCTACACTTACGAGCCAGGAACTTATGAGTTTGATTTTAATGGACAGCATTTTGTCGCAAATGTCTTGAGTGATGTAATAATGCTCAATGGCAGAAGGTGTGTAGACTTGAAAAATTACCAACAGACTACCAGTATTGTAAAAGAAACAGGTGTTGGTTGGGTAAATGGAAATGAAAGCACATACTCAATAAATGACTACACGTTGAATGTCAGCGACACCCAAGACGGAGGCAAAATACTATCTAACGGTACAACCATATTCCAACTTACAAAACTGTCCGGCGGCTACGAGTTTCGCCAGATAGAGCCGGAAAGCAAACCCCTTGTTACGTTAGCCAGACAATAATGTTATTATGACAGAGAAATTATACAGATAATAAAAACAACATCATTAATGAAGAAAACAGCAGTATTTCTTATGCTTGCGACAGCGGCGGTTCTGCCGGGATGCAAGTCACAGGAGACAGCCGAGGACATCAAAACCTCAGAGGAGATGACCGCAAACGTGCAGAACAATCCGCTGATGAAGAAGAGCGGAAACAAACACGGCATAGAATCGTTTGACAAAATCACAGTCAACGACTACCGTGATGCCGCAAACGTCGGTATGCGCAAGGAGAAAGAGCGCATCAATGCCATAGTTGCCAACACAGCAGCACCGACTTTCGAGAACACAATCAATGCCATGGATAAGGCAGGTGCGGAGCTTGACCGCGCCCTTATGACGTTCAGTCCGCTCTCCAGCAGCAACTCCACAGCCGAATTGCGTGACCTCCAAAAGGAACTTTCACCGTTGCTCTCCGCACACAGCGATGACATCTACATGAACCGCCAACTCTTCGATAAGGTGAAGAAAGTCTATGACGAGATGGACTCCACCGTCTTGACCCACGAGCAGATGAAGGCAACAGAGAAAATCTACAAGGCGTTCCTCCGCAGCGGTGCCAACCTTTCAGATGCCGACCAGCAGAAACTGCGCGAGCTGAACCAGAAAATCTCCGCCCTGCAGATACAGTTCTCACAGAACCTTCTTGCAGAGACCAACAACACATACGTCACCGTTGACCGCCTTTCCGACCTCGAAGGGCTGCCGGAATCCAACATCCAGCGTGCCGCACAGATGGCGGAGGAACAGGGCGCAAAGGGCAAATGGATGTTCAACATGCAGCGTGCCTCCTGCAATCCGGTTCTGCAGTACTGCAAGAACCGTGAACTGCGCCGTAAGGTCTATGAGGCATATTGCAATCGTGGCAACCAAGCTAACGACCGCAACAACAAGGAAATCTCCGCCGAACTTGTGCGTCTCCGCCTTGAACGCGCCCATCTCATGGGCTTCAAGACCAGCGCAGCGCAGATTCTCGACACACGTATGGCAAAGACTCCCGAGGCAGTCTACAATCTTCTTGACCAGATTTGGACTCCTGCCGTGAAGAAAGCCAATGAGGAAATCGAGGACATCCGCACCGAGATGAAGAAGGATGGACTCACTTGTGAGCCTGAAGGTTGGGATTACATGTACTACAGCGAGCGTGCGAGAAAGGCGAAATTCAATTTCGATGAGGAAAAACTCTCCGAATATCTTGAGATAAACAACGTGCTGAAAGGCGTGTTCTACACAGCCAACAAGCTCTATGGTGTGACCTTCAAGGACGTTACGGCAGAGCTGCCCGTCTACGAGAAGACCGCCAACGCATGGGAAGTCTACGACCGCGACTCAACTCTCCTTGCCGTTTTCTACAGCGACTACTATCCACGCGACGGCAAAGGAGCAGGCGCATGGTGCACATCGTTCCGCGGACAGCAGTATGACGGCGACAAGCGCGTGGAGCCTATCGTGGTCAATGTGTGCAGCATGACACCTCCATCGGCAGACCGCCCTGCGCTCCAGTCCATAGACAACGTGGAGACAATGTTCCATGAGTTCGGCCATGCCCTCCATTCCTTCATGCGCGATGTCCACTATAACGCCGTGAGCGGTGTGGAGCGCGATTTCGTCGAGCTTCCTTCCCAGATCAACGAGCACTGGGCGTTCGCACCGGAAGTGCTTGCCGTCTATGCCAAGCACTACAAAACAGGCGAGCCGATGCCTAAGGAACTCCTTGACAAGTACAGCTCCTGCAGCAAGTACGGTCAGGGCTTCGCCACAGTGGAGTATCTCGCTGCATCCTATGTTGACATGGATCTCCACGTTCTTGAGGATGTCCCTGCCGACCTCGATGTTATGGCGTTCGAGGCACAGAAGCTCTCCGAGCGCGGCATACCTCGTCAGATTCGCCCACGCTACAGTGTGACAAACTTCAAGCACACCATGGGTGGCGGCTACACAGCCGGCTACTACAGCTACATTTGGGCGGAAGTCCTTGACTGTGACGCCTTCGACGCTTTCGTTGAGACCGGCGACATCTTCAATCAGGATGTGGCAGCCCGTTTCCGCAAGTACATCCTCACTCCGGGCGGCATTGACGACGGCATGACCATGTACCGCAACTTCCGCGGTGCCGACCCGAAGATTGACGGTCTGCTGCGCAAGCGCGGATTGAAATAAAAGCCATGAAAAAGTGGCTGTTGCAAATTAATCTATGGATAACAGTTGGAGAATGTTTCTGTGTAAAGATACAGTTATTCCATACAACTCCCACATATTTTAATATGCAGCAGCTGCTTTTTCTTGTATGAAAATTAATCTCAGACGAATGAAATGAAAATATCTGTCTGCATGGCAACCTATAATGGTGCCAAGTACCTAAGGGAGCAGGTTGACTCCATACTGAATCAGGATTTGACAAAGTATCCTGATGCGGAACTGGAGCTGTTAGTTTCCGATGACCTTTCCACTGACGATACGGTTAAAATCCTTGAGTCATACAATGACAGCAGGATAAAAATCTATCATCACACGGATAAGGACAAGCACAGGCATAAGTATGCGCGACCGTTTTTCCTCAGTACGGCGAACTTCGGGCATGCCATGTCAAAAGCCACAGGAGACTATATCTTTCTGTCCGACCAGGATGATGTCTGGCTGCCGTTGAAGGTCTCCAAAACGCTTGACTTGCTTCAAGAAAATAAGGGGGGGGGGTAGCGGCGACCGCCTTCGATGTAGTCACTGACAGTATGAAGATATTCGGCTCTATGGAATATCAGAAAGAACCGCGGTGGCGGCTTAAGCGTAAGTATCAGCTCTATGGCTTTTGTTGCGGTTTCACACGACGGGAACTTGAACTTTTCCTGCCTATGCCGGACATTCCGCATCATGACAATTTCATAATGTTAGTGGCATCCTTCCGTCAGAATTTTTCCTTTACTTCCGAGCATCTTGCATTGCATCGTTATACAGGCGTGCATAATGTCTCTTCTAAGGAGGATGACTCTCCGTTTCTCGTCCGCAACTACTATCGGGCGAAAATGGTAATCATAGCTTACATGCGCTATTTGAAAGGACTTATAAAAGACACATTGCGATGAAGGAAACAGAGAAGAGAACACGACCGGCAGTATCGGTACTCGTTCCGGTCTATGGAGTAGAAAAGTATATAGAGCGATGCGCTCGCTCGTTGTTCTGCCAGACAATGGCAGATGTGGAGTTTGTTTTTGTCAACGATTGCACTCCGGACAAGAGCGTCGAAGTGCTGAGAGAGGTCATGCGTGAGTACCCTGATGTCAATGCGCGCATTGTCGAACACGCGACGAACAAAGGACTGTCTTGTGCACGCCGGACAGCAATGGACAATGCCACCGGTGAATATTGGATACACTGTGACAGTGATGACTGGGTGGAACCTGATTACTGCGAGAAGCTCTATAATACCGCTGTGACAGAAAATGCCGACATTGCCTGCTGCAATGTCATAATGGAATGGGGGGGGTACGGTGGCAAAGCCACGTATGACTATGAATATGAGACAATTAAAGATACGCTTTCGCCGAAACATGTCGGTGGCATAAATGGTGCAGTATGGAACAAATTGGTGCGTGCTTCCATATACAAAGACAATGGAATAGTGCCATGGCAGGGAATATCAGCCTGGGAAGATGTGTTTCTCACGACACGGCTCCGTGTGATGGCGCATAAGATAGTTATTGTCAAGGATGCACTCTACCACTACAACAACATCAATAACACTTCCATGACGAAGACATTCTCCTTGTCAGCGTACAAAGAAAGAATTGCCGGAACAAGAATGCTGGAGGCATTCTTCAAGGAGAAAGGTATAGAGAGAACGGAGGAACTGATAAAGTACATGAAAGTGAAGTCCAGATTAGGGCTTATGTTCAGTGCTACGGAAGATGCCGTGCGGACATGGAAGACTGCTTTCCCCGAAAGCACAAACTACATCTGGAGCACTCCTAATGTCCGCTTTCCCGAGAAAGTCCTTGGCTGGCTTCTGTCCGTGTTGCCTGTGCCGTTAGGTGTGTGCCTGTTAAGAATTGCGCATAAAGTCTCCGGTCGCCATTTTTGTGACGGGAAATGAGTATGTCAACAAGGTTATTCGTATTTGTTTTTTCCCAATTTGCATATAGCTGAGAGATAACTGCTTTTTGGCAGATTTGTTTCACAATGCTTTTGCAACATTTATCAAAAGGGATAGAAATGTAATCCATTATTATACGAAAAAGTCCGCAAATATACAAACTTTGCGGACTTTTTACTATATTTGCAGCATTATTTATTAAGGCAGATTAAAATTTAAGGTTATGAGAAAGGTATGTATAATAAGACGAGGAATGGCGAAATCCATGATTTCGGGGTTCTCTTCGTTAGGCAATATAAGTGGAACGAGAGTATCGTTCCATGGCTATATGCGTGGCAACAATCTCAATGACCTGCGGAAAGATTGGGAGATTGTTGGTGCTGATATGCGTAAATCCATGCGTAACCTCCTAATTGTAAAATAATATGGCAGAGGAATTTACAGACAACAATGCTGCTGACAATAAGCCTGCTTCCGTACTTCAGCTTGAGGAGGTGCTGGAATCAATTCCTGAGTAGCAACGTACTCAGATAAAGGCGGCTTTCTATGCCTTGGAACAAAAGGTCTATAGCGGTCCGCTTCCTGCTCCGGAAGATTTCGCACAATATGAAAAGACTCTGCCGGGTGCAACAGATTGTATATTAAGGATGACTGAACGCCAGATAGAGTACAGGATAAAGCAAGAGGACAAGATTATTGACGGAAAGTTGAAAATGGCTGCTCGCGGGCAATATTTATGAGCTGCATTGGTAGTGTTTTTCGGTCTTATAGCGTTGTTCTTAGGTTACAAAGGGCATGATTGGTTGGCTGGAATTGTTTTTGCCACAACGGTAATAAGTGTTGGGGGTGTGTTCGTATTGAACAAGAAGCCTAATGGTGATGCACCAAAGCAGGATAGTCAGGATATAGTATAATAATGATTTTCAAGACAATATGATTGTGAAAGTCCGCTATCTACAAAAGGTAGTGGACTTTTTGTTTGCCATTATGTGAGTGCGGGATATGCCTTTTGCCGGTGCTGTTAAAGCCGTTCCTTGCCTCTTTGTGATGTATGGGTAATCAATAATGGGGAAACTGTTTTGCATAAGGTAACCTTTCACACCATAAAAGGTAACCTTTTACCATGTCAATCGTTACCTTTCGTATGGCAAAAGGTAACGATTTGCAGGACGCCTTTTTATCTTTTCTGTTGTTTGTGGTTATTGTGTTGATAGTCAATGAATTGTGCAGGTTTGTTTGCCTTTGTGCTGGAGATAACCCTGCCGTGACACTTTCCTGAGTCGTTTTTCTGTTCTCTCAAGGTAAGGAAAATGCGGTCAAGATGCGATTATACGAACAAAAATGTGGGCAAGAAGACAATAATCAATATAATACTTCGTTATAATGTTGTGGTGTATCGTCTGAAAATAGCAATGATTCTTGTGGCAATGGCTTTCCCGGTGGGAGCCAGAGCGCAGTATGACGTGCTTTTCAGCCACTATTTCGACATGGAGACGAGTTTCAACCCTGCCGCAGCTGGCAAGGAGACGAAACTGAACATCACGGGAGCCTACGCCATGGACATGGCAGGCTTCGAGCATAATCCGCAGACAGCCTATGTCGCTGCCGACATGCCGTTCCTCATCGGGAGGAGCAAGCACGGTGTCGGGGTGCAATTTCTGAACGACAAGCTTGGCTTGTTCAACCACATGCGCATCTCAGCCCAGTATGCCTACAAGCACAAACTCTTTGGCGGCGAACTGAGCATCGGCGTGCAGGGAGGGCTGCTTTCCGAGAAATTCTCGCGTGACGGGCTTGACCTCGAGGAGAGTGCCGACCCCGCTTTCCCGACAAGTGATGTCAATGGCTCAGGTGTGGATGTGTCCGCCGGATTGTACTACACGCTGAAGAGTTTCTACGTCGGTGTCTCGGCGCTGCATCTGACAGCACCCACGGTGCATCTTGGGGAGGCCAACGAACTGAAGATAGACCGCTCCTACTATGCCACGGCAGGCTATACGTTCCAATTGCGCAACCCGCTGCTGTGCCTGAAAACCTCCGCCATAGGCAGGACTGACGGCGTCATGTACCGCGCGGATGTCACGGCGCGCCTGGTCTACACCAGTGAGAAGCGCAGCTTCTATGGCGGTCTGTCCTACAGTCCGACAAACTCCGTGACGGCACTCCTCGGCATGCAGCTGCGCGGCGTGAATGTCGGCTACAGCTATGAGTATTACACGAATGGCATAAACCCCGGCAACGGCTCCCACGAACTGTTCGTCGGCTACCGTATGAACCTCAATCTCGGCAAGAAAGGCAAGAACCTGCACAAGGCTGTCCGCATACTTTGATGCGGCAAATGAACAAGGAACAAAAACAATCGATTATGAAAAGACTATATATATTAATGTGTTGTGCCATGGCGGTGATGCTCTCCGCCTGTATGGGCAGCAAGAAGATGTCATCCGCAGGGCAAGGCGGAGAAGTCATTGGTGTCGGCGGAGGGCGTCCGTTCTCTGAGCCGGTGCCTTACGGCATGACGCTCGTTAAGCGGGGATTCCTTAAGATGGGTCTTGAGAAGCAGGACAGTCTGTGGGGAAAGAAGATGCCGGTGAAGGAAATCAGTGTTGACGGTTTCTGGATGGATGAGACGGAGGTGAGCAATTCCAAGTACAAGCAGTTTGTGCAGTGGGTGCGCGACTCCATTCTGCGCACACGCCTTGCCGACCCTGCATACGGAGGTGACGAGAGCTATATGATTACCGAGGACAAGGAGGGCAATGCCGTTACGCCGCATCTTAACTGGAAGAAGCAGCTGCCGAGGAAGCCTAACGAGGATGAGCAGCGTGCCATAGAGTCCCTGTACACATACAACCCGGTGACAGGGGAGAAGATGCTTGACGCAAGCCAGATGAACTACCGCTATGAGATTTACGACTATACGGCTGCCGCATTGCGCCGTAACCGTCTTAATCCGGCAGAGCGCAATCTGAACACCGACATCACTGTCAATCCGGACGAGGTTGTCATGATTTCCAAGGATACGGCCTACATCGATGATGAAGGACGCATTGTCCGCGAGACCATCAACCGTCAGCTGACTGGACCGTGGGATTTCCTCAACACATATATTGTGAATATCTACCCGGACACCACCTGTTGGGTCAACGATTTCAAGAATGCGGACAACGAAATCTATCTCCGCAACTATTTCTCCAACCCTACTTACAACGATTATCCTGTCGTCGGAGTGACATGGGAGCAGGCAAACGCCTTCTGTGCATGGCGCACGGAGTACCTGCTGAAGGGGCTCGGCCCTCAGGCACGCTATGTCCAGCGCTACCGTCTGCCGACAGAGGCGGAGTGGGAGTATGCCGCACGTGGCAAGGACGGTACAGAGTTCCCTTGGAACGAAGTGGACACAAAGAGCGAAAGCGGATGCTTCTATGCCAATTTCAAGCCTGAAAAGGGCAATTATGTTGAGGACGGAAACCTCATAACCTCACGTGTCGGCAGCTATGGCGCCAACAGTCACGGACTGTTCGACATGGCGGGCAATGTTGCGGAATGGACTTCTACGGTCTATACCGAGGCGGGTGTGACGGCCATGAACGACCTTAACCCGCAGCTTGAGTACAATGCGGCGAAGGAAGACCCATACCGCCTGAAGAAAAAGTCCGTCCGCGGCGGCTCATGGAAAGACCCGGAGTCGTTCATACGCTCGGCATGGCGCTCTTGGGAGTACCAGAACCAGCCGCGCTCGTATGTCGGTTTCCGTTGCGTACGCTCACTTGCAAGCAGCAGCAATGCCACGAAAAAGCAGCAGAAGAGATATAAGAGATAATGTGCGGAGGTATCCGTAATCAGAGAACAGACATATCATAACAGAAACCTGCGCCACGGTTTGCATGGCATTCCGTGACGGATAGAATAGAAAAAGGACAATGGCAAAATACAGTAAATTCAATTTCGTATATCTGCTGCAGAAGTGGATGGACAGCGTAGCCGGACAGACATTCATGAACTATGCTTACTCTTGGGGCGCCTCTATCGTCATCCTTGGAACCCTGTTCAAGCTCACCCACCTGCCTGGAGCCAACCTCATGCTGTTCATCGGTATGGGTACGGAGGTGTTTGTGTTCTTCATCGCAGCCTTCGACCGTCCGTTTGACAAGACAGCGGAAGGTCGTGACCTTGCCACAGACTCACAGCTTGCGGCGGAACGTGCCGAGGAGGAGAATGCCGGCGAAGAAGAAAGCTCAGTTGAAGCAGCACCTTCCGTGGCAGGCGGCACTATCATCTTCGGCGGTGGAACTGTCGGCGGAACAGTGGCGGGACAGCCATTGGCAGCCGAAACTCCTGCAAATGCACAGCCTGCGGGCACAGCCCCGGTCATTGTGGGTGGCGGAGTGGTCGGTGCACCTGCACCTGCTGTAACCCGGGAGACAGCCGAGGCTATGGAGGAAGCTACGACAACTTATGTCGATCGCCTGAACGAACTCAATGGACTGCTGCTGAAAGTGGGTGCGCAGAGTGAGCGTCTCACCACCGACTCTGAGGAGATGGAGAACCTTAACCGCACACTGACAGGCATCGCGCGTGTCTATGAGATGCAGTTGAAGTCGGCTTCACAGCAGATTACCACACAGGATGAAATCAACGACCAGACACGCCGACTCGCTCAGCAGATAGCCGATCTTAACGCTATCTATGCGAGAATGATTGAGGCAATGTCTGTGAATATGAATGTACAAGCTAAGTAACGACAATGGCTATAAAGAAGAATTACACCTCTCCTCGCCAGAAGATGATTAACCTCATGTACGTCGTCCTCATGGCAATGTTGGCGATGAACATCTCCAATGAGGTGCTTGAGGGGTTCAGCCTTGTCGATGAGAGCCTTAACCGTACCACAGAGAATGCGCAGAAGCAGAACCTCGCCATCTATAAGGACTTTGAGGAGCAGATGAAGGCTAACCCTCAGAAGGTCAGGGAGTGGTTTGCCAAGGCGCATTGGGTAAAGCAGATGAGTGACTCTTTGTACAATATGGCGCAGGAACTTAAGGTGGCTATTGTCAAAGAGGCGGACGGTGACGACGGCGATGTGGACAACATTGAGCGCGTGGATGACCTTGAGGCTGCCAACCAGGTGATGCTTTCGCCGGGAAGCGGCAAGGGACCGGCGTTGCGGAAAGCAATCGACGCTTACCGTGAGCGCATCCTCACACTCATAGCCGATGATAACCAGCGCAGGATTATCAGTGGGAACTTTGCCACAAAGATTACCGGAAAGTCCAATCCTTATAACAAGTCATGGGAGGAATACACCTTCGAGGGCATGCCTGTCGCTGCTGCCGTAACCATGCTCAGCAAGCTGCAGAACGACATCCGCTATGCGGAGGGTGAAGTGCTCCATACGCTTGTCAGCAATATCGATGTCAAGGACATCCGCGTCAACAAGCTCTCGGCATTCGTAATCCCTAACGCTCAGACCGTTGTCCGTGGCGACAAGTTCTCTGCAAAGATAGTCATGGCGGCGGTGGACACCACGCAGCAGCCGCGCATCTTTATCGGTGGGCGCGAGATGAACCTGCCGAACAACACCTATGAGTTCATTGCCGGAAAGACCGGCGATTTCACTCTCTCAGGCTATCTCACAATGCTCAATGGCAACGGTGAGACCGTACGCCGTGATTTTGAGCAGAAATACACTGTCGTAGACCCATCGGCGACAGTCAGTGCCGACCTCATGAACGTGCTCTATGCCGGCTATTCCAACCCTATAAGCATATCAGTTCCGGGCGTACCCCTCAACAAAGTCACTGCAACCATGACAGGCGGCACGCTCCAGCCTACAGGACCAGGCAAGTACATCGCACGCCCGGCAAGTGTGGGCAAGGATGTCACAATCACGGTGTCTTCCATGCAGACAGGCAAACCGCAGCAGATGGGGCAGTACACGTTCCATGTCCGCAAGCTGCCTGACCCTACTGCTTACATTCCTCTTGGCACAGACCGCTTCCGCGGAGGAGGATTGCCAAAGGCTACGCTCATGAATGCCGGCGGAATCCGTGCCGCGATAGACGACGGACTGCTTGACATTGAGTTCAAGGTCACAAGTTTTGAGGCTGTCTTCTTCGACAATATGGGCAACGCAGTGCCTATGGTAAGTTCCGGTGCGTCATTCTCCGCACGGCAGATTGACACGTTCCGCAAGCTCTCACGCAACAAGCGGTTCTACATCTCACGCATAACAGCGGTAGGACCTGACGGCATCTCGCGCAAGCTCCCTGCCTCTATGGAGGTGATTATCAAGTAAAGGAATGGAGAGTGTGACACGTTTCCTGCAATGGGAAAGCAATGCAGACCTCTTTGAATAATACAAACAGAACCTTCCCCGAAAGCGAATGATGACGGGGCTATCAATATTCTGAATATGAATAAGTCACTTATATTTATGGCAATGCTGCTGTTTGCCGTTACGGCAGGCGCACAGCCGCAGGCACGACGCAACCAGCAGAAGCAACAGGCGGCGTCAAACGCCAACAATCTCACCACTCGTGCGCAGATTTCTTTCCCGACATCAGTGGCGATGGACGAGGATGTTGTCTGGCGCAGGGACATCTATCGGGAACTGAACCTGATGGAGAGTGCCAATGCAGGACTGTACTATCCTGTAGAGCCGGTGGGCAGTCAGATGAACCTGTTCACATACATCTTTAAACTTGTGCTCTCCGGTCGTGTCCCTGCCTATGAGTATCGCATTGACGGCAATGAGGTGTTCAATGACGCTGCAAGGGTGAAGCCATTGTCTATCCTTGACAATTACCATATATATTATACGCGCGATGACAACGGACGCCTGCACATAGAGAACGCCGACATTCCTTCACGTGAGGTGAAATCCTACTATATCAAGGAAGCAGCGTATTACGACCAGGCGAACTCTTCGTTCCGAAAGAAAGTGCTTGCACTCTGCCCTATAATGTCACGCGAGGATGATTTCGGCGATGGAACCGCCAAATATCCGCTGTTCTGGGTGAAGTATGACGACCTCGCTCCTCACCTTTCCAAGCAGGTTGTCATGACAAGCGACCTCAACAATGCGGCGACAATGTCTGCCGACGACTACTTTACGCAGAACATGTATCAAGGACAGATTTACAAGACCAACAACATGCTTGGCAGAACCTTGGCACAATACTGCCCCAATGACTCTGCAATGAAGAAGGAACAGATGAAGATTGAGGCGGAACTGAAGGCTTTTGAGACAAATGTCTATGGCGATCCGGCACGGAAAGACTCTCTTGACAGTATCGCAAAGGCTAACCTTGACAAGAAGGCTTCCAAGAAATTGCGTCGCTCCAATAACCGCCGTGGTGGCAAAAAAACATCGGTTTCATCGGCAAAACCTTCAACAAAGCGCAGCTCTGCATCATCTTCCGGCTCGGCAAGAGTGTCGGTAAGGCGTGAGCGTCATTAAAGATAAGGAATGGATGTCATTAAACAATTGAAAACATAATAACATTTAGTGGAAATGAAAAAGTTTATAGCTATAGCCATTGTGATGCTTGCTTTCGTGGCAAACTCACAGGCAAAGGTTAAGTTCGGTCTTCGTGGTGGTATGAACATCACCCACATGTCCCTGGACAATAGTGTGCTTGACGCATCCAACCGTAACGGCTTCTATGTCGGACCGACAGTGAAAATCGGTCTTCCTCTCGGCTTTGACATCGATGCTTCCGCTGTTTATGACCAGCGCAAAGGCAAGCTCACTGATGTGGATGACAATGAATCTTTCAGCATTACATCAAAGAGTATTGCCATACCCCTGAACGTCCGCAAAGGGTTCGGTTTCGGTGACAAGGCAAGTGTGTTCGTCTTTGCAGGTCCACAGTTTGCCTTCCGTGTCGGCGATGAGAAGATTCAGGACTGGACAATGAAATCAAGCCAATTCAGTGTGAACGTCGGTCTCGGTGCAATGCTCCTCAACCACCTTGAGGTAAAGGCAAACTACAATATCCCATGCGGCAAGACAGCCGAAGCCGGTATAGGCGATGCCGTAAGCAACATAAAGACTGGCGCATGGCAGATAGGCTTGGCTGTGTATTTCTAAAAATATCATAACACAATATAAAAAGCAGACTTCGGCATAAGAAGTCTGCTTTTTTTTATTTACTTTTGTACGCGTTACATCCCCGGACTGCATTGCCATAAGCTCTGCCGGACATAACTTTTAAGAAGATTACATAAAGAATCAGATTGTGAAATACGTCGACTGCATATTGCCATTGGGAGTGGAAGGGCTCCTGACCTATTCCGTTCCGGAGGGAATGGAGCAGCGTGTCTGCCCCTTTGTGCGACTCCTTGTCCCACTGGGCAAGTCAAAAACGTACACAGCCCTTGCCGTACGGATTCATGATGAAGAGCCAAAAGGCGTGGAAGTGAAGGCGGTCATCGATGCATTGGACGAAAAACCGGTGCTGCTTCCTTCACAGTACGATATATGGAAATGGATGGCAGAGTACTACATCTGTCCTGTTGGCGACATCTATCGTGCAGCAATGCCTGCCGGACTGAAGCAGGAGGACGGCTACAGGGCTAAGACAGAAACGTGGATTCGCTTCACAAAAAGCTACCAAGGAGCCAAGGAACAAGCCATAGCAAGGGAGATGGTGCGGCGTGCTGCCAAACAGTCGCAGGTGCTTTCTGTTTTTGCCGATTTAATCGGGGAAAACGAAGGCGTCACCAAGGAAGAACTCATGAACACGGCACATGCCACATCTGCCGTCGTAAAGGCTCTCATCGACCGTGGCATACTCGAGACTTACGAAGTGCCGGTGGGCAGGCTTGGCACAGGTGGCGGCTGCCACATGGAGCGCATCAAGCCACTGTCGGAAGCTCAGACGAAGGCTTATGACGAAGTAAATGCCGCAGGGGCGACTCCTGTACTGCTGCAAGGCGTCACAGGCTCGGGCAAGACAGAGATATACATCCACCTTATCAGGGACGCTGTAAAGGCAGGAAAACAGGTGCTTTACATACTTCCTGAGATAGCCCTTACTGTCCAGATAATGCAGAGACTGCAATGCGTTTTTGGCGATGAAATGGGCATTTATCACTCAAAATACAGTGATGCGGAGCGCGTGGAGATATGGCAGAAGCAACTCTCCGATAATCCATACAAGATTATCCTTGGTGCACGCAGTGCCGTGCTGTTGCCTTTCACTGACCTTGGGCTGATAATCATCGATGAGGAGCATGACCCTTCGTTCAAGCAGCAAGACCCTGCACCGCGCTATCATGCACGCAGTGTGGCGATGATGCTGGCGAAAAAGCATGGCGCGAAAGTCGTGCTTGGCACTGCAACACCCTCGATGGAGTCGTTCAATAATGCACTTTCCGGCAAATTCCGCCTTGTTCAGCTGACGGAAAGGTATCGTGGGCTGCAGCTGCCGAAGATAGAGATTGTCAACACGGCTGACATGCAACGCCGGAAAATGATGTACGGACCATTCTCGCCAAGGCTTGTCAATGCGATGAAATCGGCGATTTCCGACGGAAAACAGGTCATCCTGTTTCTTAACCGCCGAGGTTTCGCGCCCATTGTCGAATGCCGTGACTGTGGTTGGGTGCCTAAATGCGAGAACTGTGATGTCTCGCTGACGATGCACAAGACGACAGGGCAGCTGACATGCCATTACTGCGGATATACATATACGATACCCAAGAAATGTCCGTCGTGCTTCTGCACCGATGTCCGCGACCACGGTTACGGAACGGAGAAGGTCGAGGAGAAACTCATGGAACTGTTTCCTGAGGTCAAAGTGGCAAGGATGGACCTTGACACAACGCGCACAAAGAACGCCCATGCACGCATAATCGCCGATTTCTCCGCAGGAAAGACGAATGTGCTGATAGGCACCCAAATGGTCAGCAAAGGGCTTGACTTCGGCAATGTGAGCGTTGTCGGCATAGTGAATGCCGACTCTATCCTCAACACTCCCGACTTCCGCGCCTATGAACGCGGCTTCCAGATGCTCTCGCAGGTGTCGGGCAGGGCAGGCAGGAAAGAAGGGCAGGGGCTTGTCATACTGCAAACGAAGCAGCCCGATGTGCCGGTAATCGGACAGGTCGTAAGAAACGACTATCGGACATTCTACAAAACGCAGTGCGAAGAGCGTCAGATGTTCAAATATCCCCCATTTCATCGGCTCATCTATGTCTATCTCCGCCATGCCAAAGACCCCGTAGTCGAAACGGCAGGCATAGAGATGGCAGGCAGGATGAGACAGGTTTTCGGCTCGCGTGTGTTAGGACCCGACCGCCCGTCCGTAGCCCGTGTGAAATCGATGAACATACGGAAGATAGTCCTGAAACTGGAACCGGGGATAGATTTGCCAAGGGTGCGCCTGTGCCTGCGTCAGATACGCCAAATCATCATGCAGGACAAACGCTATGCAAGTCTGCAAGTCTATTATGATGTAGACCCTCAATAACGGTGCTTTTCCGATGAAATCGGGAAAAATTGCAGCATCATTGAGACCTGCATCCGTGGATATAGAACAATAAAGTACTAACAAATAAAAATGAAATCAAAATGAGAAAGACAATCCTTACTTTTGCTTGTGCAGCAATGTTCTGCGCATGCAACGCGAATTCAAACTCGGATAAAGGCGCAAAGCCTGCTTCTGTGGAGACTCAGGCGAACCAAAAGGCCAAGGCACAGGCTGACGATGCCACCCTCGCTCCTGACTTTACGCTGACCGACATTGACGGGAAACCATTGGCGTTGAGCTCTCTCAGAGGAAAGTATGTTGTCCTTGACTTCTGGGGAACATGGTGCGGATGGTGCATAAAGGGCATGCCGGAGATGAAGAACTATTACAAGAAGTATGCCGGCAAGTTTGAAATCCTTGGCGTAGACTGCGGTGACACCGAGGAAAAATGGAAGGCTGCTGTCAAAGAGCTTGACCTCCCATGGAAGCATGTCTATAATCCTAAGGGCACGGACATCATGAAGAACTATGGCATCCAGGGCTTCCCGACAAAGATTGTCATTGACCCACAGGGCAAGATAGTGAAGACTGTCGTCGGCGAAGATCCTGCTTTCTACACCTATCTTGACGAGCTGTTCAAGTAACGCCATTCCCCTGCATCCTGAAAGGCTACCTTTTGCACTGCGAAAGGTAGCCTTTTCCTTGGTAAAAGGTTACGATTTGCACTGTAAAAGGCAACCTTTTGTTATGTCTGCTGTAATGTGTTGGAAAACAAGGCGATAACATTTTTTTACATAAATATAAAGTTGTCTTATGCTGATTAATGCCGATGTTGCCATTAATGGTTTCTTATGTGGGTTCTTAGACCTCGTCAAACAAATTCTTCAGATTGAAACTCCATTTGTTTGGGAAAATGCCCGGCATCCAAATGAAGGATGCCGGGCATGATTGTCTCTAACTGATAGGATCAAGTATAGTCATTAGTTTAACCAGCGTGGGTCACCAATTTTCATATTCTTGATTTTCTCGTCCTTGATTGTGAAATCGTTGTTGTCAGGGTCTGCGAATATGTCTGTATCAGCCTTTCCAAGGTTATCGAATCCCGGGATGGCGTTAGCTGTCTTAGGGAACTCTGTGCCATTGATGGTTTCCGCCTGCTCATGCCAGAAGCAACCGTCCTGCTCGTATGTCACATAAGAATTAATGACCTCGAAGCCAGTCTTGTTGCGTCCGCCTCGAGTGTCCTTTGTATTCATGTGCCCAAACAGACAGTTCTCTATGACCACAGGAGTGGATGTGCCCTTGCTTGTGCCGTTAGAGTCAAAGAAGTAACGTCCACCACCCAAGATGTTGCGGAAAGTACAGTTGACAAACTTGCATGACTCCATGTCAGTGTCCTTCACCTGAACGATGCAACGTGCGTTAGCAGCTTTCACATTATAGATTGTGGAATTCCGAATCAGGATATTGTTGACATATCCCTTTCCTCCTCCGGCATCAATATGGATCAAGCTGTAGCCACCGGCATGTGAAATGTCGTGTATCAGGCAGTTGTCTATTGTCAGGTTGCCAATAGTCTTGATGTCTGAACCTTGCAGACGGAACGGTGTGTTTCCGAATCCGAAGAGTTCACATCCCTTGAACGTGATGTCATTGATGTTGCATGCCTTTCCCTGATTAATGAGATAATTAGCACCACTCAGTTCGGTAATCTTCAGGTTCTCGAAATTAATGAAGTTGTGTGAGCCGTCGATATTCATGCTCTTTGGCACTACCAAAGTAGGAGTCTCGCCCGGCATGCCGAAGAATGTCACTGACATTCCTTCCGGAATCTTCACTCCTGCAACTTCATTTGTTTCGCTGAGAGTTGACAGCTCGACAGTGGAACCGCCTTGCAAGCCGATAGTTACAGAAGCGTTGTCAGAACCTGCCAATTCCTTGGCCTGCTCAAAGAGTTCCTCAAGCAGAGCATTGTCAATCTTTGTAACCATTGCCGGCAACTCATACTTCAGGTTTCCTGCCGGCATAGGTGCTGCGGTGCTGATGTTCAGTGTGCCGCGCTTCACATCTCCGTTCGTGATAGTGAAAATGTAAGAAGTTGAGCCCGTCAGCCCCGTAACAGTATATTCGCGTGCAGCCTTTATCTCGTCAGTGAGCGTTATGTTCCGGATAGTGTTCAAGATGGTTTCGCCCTCATCGTCAACTTGGTCTGTAGGAACCTGCACAAGAATATTCGTCACGTTGTCAGTGTTCCATGAGAGGCGTACCCATTCGTCGCTGATGTCTGTTGAAGTCGGGATATTGAACACCTGTTCTGCAAGAGTCTTGAAAGTCTGCCCCTCTTTGTAATACACCCATCTTGACTCTGTCTTATGGTCAGAGCGCGCCTTCACTCGGAGATAGTACTCGGTAGCACCCTGCAGTCCATGGACAGTGAGTTCTACTCCTGTATAGCCTGACTGTGGCTTTATGGATTCGTCCTCTCCGTACACCAAAGCATTAGCTCCTCCCATCGGCACATCGTCAGACAGTGGGTCTGTAGACAATTCAACTATATAGTGAGTAGCCTCAGGCACGTAGTTGAACGTAATCTCAGCATAAGTGTCGCCTGACGTTACAGAGATGTTGTCTTTCACACCAAAAAGGCGGGATAGGGAAGAGTCTGTAGTCCAGTCGTTGTCGTCGGTGCAACTGACTGCTGTGAGGGCAGCCAGTAGCATGAACGCTGCTTTTTTGAAAAATATGTTATTAATCTTCATATTCGTTGTTGTTTATTAATCGGAATAACCGTATGAATTATGTAACTTGCCGTTGGATGCAGATATGGTTGAAGCACCGATAGGCATGATGTATCTGTTCTTGACTGTGACACCGTCACCCATGTTGTCACCCATATATGGGTTGCCTTTGCCTACGAGACCTGAGCTGATAGATGGCAGGTTGGTGTACACCTGACTGTCATCGGTCTTATCAACAGAAGACTTTCCGAACCCGTCAACCTTATTGACAGTCTTTGTCTGTTCACCTGTAGTCTCGTTTGTCTTCACAGTGCAGTAGCCGAGAGCCAAGGCATCATTATCAGTGAGTCCTGTCTCGTAGAAAGTTACAGAGCTCATGTCAATCTGTGTCTGTGCAGCATCAGCCCATTTCCAATAGAGAGTTGCAGGATAGTCGCCGGCAACGAGTGCGTTGATGTATTTCTCCTTCATCTCCCAAATCTTCTCTGCGAGAATGCCCCAGCGTATGAGGTCGAACTTACGGTAGCCTTCTCCGGCAAATTCCCATGCGTTCTCGTCAACGATAGCGTTGAAGAAAGCCTCCTTGTTGGCAGGAATATTGTCAATGTATGCCTGTGCGTCAGCCTTGTTGGCATCTGCAAAAGCACGGGTGTGCACCCTTGCCAATGCCTGACGCGCTGTGAGGGTGCATCCTTCTATGATACCGTCAGGACCTGCAAGCTCGTTCATTGCCTCTGCATAGTAGAGCAGCACCTGAGAGTAGCGCATGATGACAGGGTTGATGCCGGTCATGTGCTTTGATGTTGTCTTGAGGTTCTGCTGCAGCCATTCGTCACTTTCTTTGCGTGGATCCCATTTCCCGACATATATACCAAACGGTGCGTTCTTGAGCATCATCTCCTTTGTGACACCTGCATCCTCTTTGATTTCAAAGTTTGCACATGTTATGTCGCGTCGTGTGTCATTCTTGTCATAAGAATAAAGCAATGGAGCTGTCACCTTCATCTTGCCGGATGAGTTGTTGAAGCCATATTTGGAGGTGATGCCATTCAGACGCACTCCAACGGTGTATCCAAGTTCTGATGCGAAGTTCAGTCCCATAGGAATCTCATACAGATTCTCATGGTAGTTCTTGTCAAGGACAAGCTGGTTGATGAGAAACCACTCATTCTCGAATGACGGGTTCAGGCTATGGTGGTTGTCTGAAATCACTGCATAGCAATGTTCTGCTGCCTTCTTATAGAGCGCATTGCGTGTAGCTGCGTCAGGACGCTGTGTCGGATAAGTCGGGTCTGAGTAGCCCTGTTTTGTCTCATATCCTTCCTTTGCCTGCTCGCGGATAGCATATCCGGCGCGTGTCAAAGCAAGCTGTGCCAAGAGGGCGTGAGCGAATCCCTTTGTAGGGCGTTCAGTGGTGTAGCCGGCCACTTCGTCAGCCCATGGCAGATACTCTATAGCCTCCTCAAGGTCTTCCATCATCTGGTCAAGGATGACATCACGATCCGTTTTCTCAAGATAAGCGTTGCTGAGGTCCGGACTGGATGGTTCAAGCTTCATCGGCACATCGCCCCAGAACTTTGTAAGGTCGCGATATGTCAATGCACGCAATGTCAATGCCTCACCAAGATAGCGTCTCATGGCCAATCGGTCACTGTTCTTCTCACTGTTTAACAGTTCACTGCTTCTGATTCCTGCTATTGCATCATTACAGTCCTCCACCGTGGCGTAGAGCTGCTTCCACGTATCGTTCAGTCGTGTCCAGTTTGGGCTGAGGTTATAGTTCATGTTTCCGCGCTCGCTGCCGGTGTTGAATGCGT
The DNA here is from genome assembly GCF_004792655.1 of Palleniella muris. Classification (GTDB taxonomy): domain Bacteria; phylum Bacteroidota; class Bacteroidia; order Bacteroidales; family Bacteroidaceae; genus Prevotella; species Prevotella muris_A. The sequence goes on from NZ_SRZC01000028.1 coordinate 20,887, forward strand.
TGTCTCCAAGGCCGTCCACAAGCTCCACGTCACTGTTCATGTTCCATACAATCGCCAAATCCTGTGAATAACTGCGGTCCTGCATAAGGTCGCCTACGATTCTGTTGATGCGCAGTTCTGTGAAGTATGTGGAGTTATACACATTATTTTGTCCCATCGATGACGGTGACTCCTGGTCAAGGAAGTCTGAACATGAAGCCATGGCAAACATGCCCGCCATTAGTGCGATGGATGATATTGTCTTCTTCATATTTTTTTCAGTGTTTTTAATGTTTTAGAAAGTTACGTTTATTCCGGCAACGAATGAGCGGCTCTTTGGATAGGCGGCATAGTCGATGCCCGGGCACATAGGATTCTTTTTTGAAGATGTGTCCACCTCCGGGTCATAACCATCGTAGCCTGTGAAGCACAACAAGTTATATCCTGTGAAGTAGATGCGGACATTGGACAGGAACACATGCTTAAGCCATTTCTTTGGCAGAGTGTATCCGATTGTTACGTTCTGCAGTCTAAGGAATGAAGCGTCCTCCACGGCATAATCGATAAGCTGCATGGCTGTCACTCCGGCAGGGTTGTACATGCTCTTGCCCTGGTTGAGTTCATTAAGGCGTGCCATGATGTTCTCCACACCTTCGTATGCTTCAATAGTACCTGTGGACGGTCTGCCAAGGTTCATGCCTGTGGATGGGTCAATCCATGTGTAACGGTTGTCAAGATTGAAATCGTCGACAAGGTTGTAGTTGCGTGCTGAGCCATGATAGAATGCGTTAGCCAGTTTTGTACCATTGACAATCTTGTTGCCGAGTGAGTAATTGAAGAACACATTGAAATCGAAGTTGCCGACACGCCCGTCAAATCCGAAGCCACCTGTTGTAGGAGCGATGGTGTTGCCGAGACGCTGCTTGATAGGGTCGCCGTTCTCATCAACCTCAACCTTTGGCACGCCAGGATAGAGATTGCCACCGAACAGAGTCTGGCTCTTGTCCTGAGCATGCCCGTCGACCAGCTGCCACTGTCCTTTTGCATTCAGCACAAGGTCGCCGCTCCCTGTTGCAGGGTCATAGACTGTAAAGTAACCGGTCTGCTTGAATCCCCATATTTCTCCAAGTCTTCCTCCCTTTTCGATGCGGAAATCCTCATACTTGGAGATTGTGCTTCCTGACCAGTTTGAGCTCTGCCATGGGTTGTCGAGATTAAGGTCCTCAATCTTATTCTTGTTGTAAGAGATGTTGAATGTGAAATTCAGGCCAAACTTCTTTTTGTCAATGGCAACAGCATTGAACGCAAGTTCGACACCCTTGTTGGATGTCTTGCCGAAATTCTGATACTGTGCGCTATATCCTGTGTTTGTAGGAATGCCTGACTGCATGAGCAGGTCTTTTGTTGTGTTCCAATAGAAGTCCAAAGTACCGTTGATACGCCCTTTGAAGAAGCCATAGTCGATACCAATGTTTCGTGTTATAGTCGTTTCCCATTTCAAGTCCGGGTTGTAGAGTGTTGACAGGTGCTCAAGCATAGGTGCACGGTTTTCGTCATAGAACGGTCCCTTGCCTGTAGAGCTTGACATCTTGTATGTAGGCTCGAGAAGATTGGCTGGAATACGGTTGTTGCCGGCTGTACCGAAACTTAGTCTCAGTTTGAGATTTGAGAGCCAGTTCTCTGCTCCGCGCATGAATTTCTCGTCTGTGATGCGCCATGCCAACGCCAATGAAGGGAAGACACCCCAGCGGTTGTCTTTGCTGAACTTTGAAGAACCGTCGGCACGCATTGTGAATGTGAGCAGATACTTGTCTGCCATTGTATAGTTGATACGTCCGAAATATGACAGCATGTTTTCCTTTGCCGGTATTGTTCCTGCGTTAGGAAGTGCTGTGCCATTGGAAGGGAAATTAAGCACTTCGTCAATGGTGAAGTTGAGTGGGAAGCCTATGGAAGTGCTTTCGCGCTGTGTCTGCTTTGAAGAGCTCCACTCTTGGCCAATCATCACATTGATATGGTCACGTCCGCCGAAGAGTTTTCTGTTGTCATAAGTAACAGTGTTGGCATTGCGCCAGTTCTGGTATTTCAAAGTTATGAAGCTTGCCTGTGGATAACCGTTCATACCAAGGTTTGAGTTCTGTGTAGCATCACTGCCCCATGCCTGGTCTGTGTTGTTGTACCTCCACTGGTATCCGAATTCTGTACGGAAAGTGATGTTCTTGAATGGTTTCCAGTTCAGTCCGGCATTATAGTTCTGCTGGAAACGCTCCTGATATTTGTATGTGGACTGTATGCGTTGCCATGGTGTGCGACGTGTCGCACCGGAGTTCTCCTCATCATCATCAAGGTTTGCTGACAACTGTTGTACAGGTTGCCATGCCACAGTGTTTGCCACCAATGAGTTTGCTGCATTGCTTTCGTTAGTGTCGGCACCACCGCTCAGACCGTCAAGTTTTGTGAATGCAAGACGGGCATTGAAGTCCATTGTCAGCCATTTGTTAAGATTGGCATTGATTTTAGCATTGATGTTATTCTTTGAGTATCCAGAGCCTGCCATGATGCTTTCCTCGTCATTGTGGTTGAAGCCTACGTTGAATTTTAGGTCTTTGCTGCCACCACTGACATTAACGTTATACTGTTTCTGGACACCTGTTCTGCCGAAAATCTGGTCTTGGAAATTATCGCCTTCAATGGATTTCCATATTTCAAGGTCATTATAGTTTCCATAGTCCTCACTGCCCAGTTCATGCTGATAAGCCACATAGTTGAACGGATCCATGACCTTCACTTCCTTGGTGATCTTCTTCCAGCCTACAGAGGCGTTGAAGTTCACCTGCATCTTGCCTTCAGAGCCACTCTTTGTTGTCACGATGATGACACCGTTTGCACCACGTGCACCATAGATAGCGGTGGAAGAGGCATCCTTCAGTACGTCAATAGTCTGAATCTCACTTGGGGCAATGTCGCTGATGCTCTCAACAGGAAAACCGTCCACAATATAAAGAGGTGAATTATCCTGAGAGAGTGAACCGCCACCGCGGACACGGATTTTCACATCCGCATCCGGAGAACCTTCAGTGGTGGTGATGTTCACACCGGCCATCTTGCCGGTAAGGGCCTCACTGACATTGGCAACAGGCACATTTTCAATCTGCTTGGCATTTACTGAAGCGACAGCACCGGTAAGGTCTTTCTTCCTTACTGTACCGTAACCGATGACAACGACATCCTCAAGGCCGGTAGCGTCATCCTCAAGGACTACATTGATGTTGTTCTTGCCGGCAACGTTGACAGTCTTTGTCTTCATACCGATGTATGAAATGACAAGCTGTTTTCCACCGGAAAGATTAATGGAGAAGTTGCCGTCAATGTCAGTGACGGTTCCTCCTTTACCCCCTTTTTCTTGGACTGTGGCACCGATAATAGGTTCGCCACCCGAGTCCTTCACATTACCTGTAACGGTCTGCGCCGATAGTGTTGTCACGATGCATGTGAACAAACTCATGAGCGCAATGCGAAATAGTTTTACAGTCATAGTTTTGTGAAATATTTTTTAGTTAAACATTGAAAAATCTTTAAGGACAATATTGAAGCTGTGGTTTGGTGCTCTGTTTCGCAACATGCGCTTCTTTGCCCAGTCAAATCGGATGTGACCCGCCATAATTAAGTGGCATTAAATTACGGATTAAAAAGATAATGCAAAACGAATGCGGTTGAGCTTGCTCAATACTGCAAAGATGCAAGATTGTCTTATGCGAAAACACTGTCAGTCAAGCAGTATTTGTCGTAATTTAAGCATTTCCATAAGTGTGACTGCCAAATAGTCGCTAAACCACAAAAAACTATAATGGAGAAGCCCTTGCGGCCCTCTCCATTATATATAAGCGTTTGCTCTATTCATTATTCTTCAAATCTTCGTTGGATTTTATCCTGCTTTTTCCAGTTATGGCAAAGTAGAAACAAGTTTAGCTCTGCCAATTTTGCTTAACGAAAACGTTGAAGATTACTTTACACGCTGGCCTGCGATGTTGAAGTCGCCAATCATGATCTGACCGTTCTTCACAACCTTCTTAGGAGCAACAGTTGCGTTCTCTGCACCCTGAACATTCTGGATGCCGGCACCTGTTGCAGAGTAGAGAACCACAGGAGCATTTCCAGTGTCCCCCTGAGCGTCAACAGCCTTGATTGTCTGGAATGGAGTTTCTGAGAAAATCATACCCTGAGGAGCAATCTTTGATCCCCATGCATTAACTTTGTAAACACAGTCAGCGAAAACAGGGAAGATGATTACGCCAAGACCATTCTTCTTTATTGCAGACTCAGCACCAAGAACAATCTGCTCAGGCCACTTAATAGGACCAGCCTCCTGGTCATAAACAATAACACCGTCACCTGCATCCACACCAGGAAGAGTATAGGTAAGAGGGTTTTTAGCTGCCGGAGCGCCATTCTTAACACCGTCACCCCACTCCATAGAGAGTGTGTAAGGAATACATGTACCTTCCTCAAACACTGTGTAATTCTTGTTGGAAGAGTACTTAGCCACGACTGCGAGATAACCGTCCTTCTTTGCTGTGATTGCCAGGAAAGCACCTGTTGCAGGAGCCTTGAATGTCTCCCAGCCATTTCCTCCGTCAGCATCTCTTGGATTGTCCTGCCCCTGAACGGCCTGCAGTGAAGCGTCCACAATCATGCCGTCAGCATCGATAGCATCATATCCGTTTGCCTCGCTGCCTGCAATCTTGAAATTTGTATCAGCACCATTTGCCATAACGGCACCGTCATTCTCGCAAATAACCACACCTGCTGCAACAGGCCATGCTGTAGAACCCTCATCAGCTGAGCCATTGGCTGTAGCCCATGCCTTACCATCAATCTGTGCAACTTGTGCGTTTACTGTCATTGCAGCTGCGAATGCCAATGTAGAAAGTAAAAACTTTTTCATAATTGTTTTTGTTTTTTTAATTGTTTGTAAATAGGTTAATAAAAAGGTTTAGTGGCAGCAGGCTTGCGGACTATAGGAAATCCGCAATGCCTGCCATGTTTCTTTTCAGGGTTATTTGCCTCCTGAGAAAGTATTTGTACTTGTGTATGTCTTACGGCCAACCTTCACGGTCGTCACGAATGAGAATGACAACTGTCCATTCTCAATCTTAGCGGAGAACTTGCCAATGTTCTTAGCGGCGTCTGTATTGAATACAAAGTAGTAGACATCATTCTCAACCATGTGAGCACCGCAGTTGGCTATGTCAGACAGCTCATTGGCGATAAGCCCATCAACAGTCTTTATGGTCACTGTCACCTGATCAGTCTTTTCCTCGACAGTAGTAATTTCTATAGAGCCGACACCGTCTTTCTCATCCTGCACCTCACCGGAAGAGTTCGTAAGCACCTGATGCCAACCGCCGGAATATGTCCCTGCTATGTCTGCTGCAGGATTAGACGGCATGGCAGCTCCCATATCAGGGTCGTCATCACATGCGGTGAAAGCGAATGCCACAAAGAGTGCCATCAAAGAATACATTATCTTTTTCATTGTCATAATATCTATGTTTTTGATTCATGAATTAATACCCAGGGTTCTGGTCTTCCTGGCTTAAAGCCGTGTTGGAGGAAATCTCTGTTTCCGGAATCGGACGATACCACTTAATCTCGCCTTCAAGGTTTGACATGTCAGCAACACTGTGGATAAATTGGTTGTAAGCCACATTGTAACGTACAAGTTGCTTTGTGCGGCGGAGGTCTATCCAACGTGTAAGTTCTGCATAAGTCTCACGTGCACGCTCATCAAGGATAAGGTTCAGCAGCGTGAAATTACTGGAGAACTTGACATCCACATCGTAATTAGCAAGATTATTGTTCAGGTTCGGAGCCTTTGCACGGTTACGTACTTCGTTGATTTTCTCCCAAGCCTTGCCCTCTTCGCCTGCCATATAGTACGCCTCAGCCGCTGTAAGGTAAACCTCGGAAGCATGGAGCAGAGGAATGTTGGTGTAAGAGTTTGTCTTACCCGCATTAGGAGTTGCAGGGTCATCATATTTCTTCACACATGGAGCGACCTCAAGAGTTGTTCCTTTGTTGTTTGTGGAAAGGTCCTGGTTTGTTATTGTCGGCTGTTTGAATGAGCCGTCAGCGGTGAACTCATATCTGAGAATCTGTCCGTTGAGCAGAAGGTTTGCATGAGGAACATTCGCGTCGTCAGCAGTCTTAACGAACTGAGCCTTGTGTGCTGTAAGGTATGCCTCGAACTCTGCTCTTGTAACATAAGTAGGGGCAAAGTACATCCAGACATGGAGGTTGTTCTTGTTTACCTCGTTATTGTAGTAAGCGTAGTAGCCGGCCTTAGACCAGTCAGCCACTGCCTTGTCAAAGTTGTAGACGGTGGTCATGAATGTGCCATCCCAACGCTCATCACCCTTCTCCCACATAGCGAGAGAACGTGTGTTCAGCGATTTGTTGGAAGTGGAAGTCTTCATGCCTGAGCCATAGTAGTGGCAATAATAATTGCAAAGTTCGTGCCCGCCTTCTGTCAGGTCACCCGGATATGTCGCGCGGTTGTACTGCACTGCAAAGAAAGTCTCAGGATTAGTAGCATCATTGGAAGGATTCCATTTCTGGGTAAAACTCTGTGTGAGGGTCATACCGTTGAGAGCATCCTCTGCCATCGCAGCTGCTTTGCTAAAATATTCTTTGCTTGTCACCGAGTAAGTACCGGCAGCCGCATCGGTAACAGTCGTGTTGATATCCCATCCGTGAGCAAGATATACTTTTGCAAGGAGTGCTCTTGCAGCTCTTTTGTTTACAGATCCATCTGTGGAGCTCTCAGGAACGCTTGAGGCGATAACCTCTGTCAGGTCTTTCTCAACATTTGTGTATATCTCCTCCAGCGGAGTTTTCGGGTATTCACGTGTGGAACTCTCGATGTAGGCACCTACATAAGGTACAGAACCGAAGTGCTGTGTCATATAATAGTAACCAAGAGCACGGAGGAACTTACCTTCCGCAACGTATGTGTCGTTCTTGCCGGCAGCATACTTGATAAGTCCGTTAGCGTTGTTGATGAGTTTTGTACAAGCGGTATAGTAGCTCTCCACACCACTGGTCTCTGATGAGAGTGAGAAGTTATGGAACACGGATGGAGACTGTCCACGGCATGGCTCGTAAAGGTCAGTGCCGTCGTCATTAATCTCGTGGGCAGTTGCCAGACTCCTCAGATATGTGAAAGCATTTGCATGGAATGCTTTGAGTCCCTCTGGAGTTTCGAAGTACTCTGATGCGTCAGGATATTCACCTGCCCCCTTGTTCTCCGGATCAAGGAAATCGGAACAGCTTGTGGCTGTGAGCATTGCAAACGCTGCTATGAAATATGTTATCTTTTTCATTATTGTTACAGTATTATTTGATTAGAACTTGAGACTTGCACCGAACTCCCATGTAACAGTACTTGGACCGTCGTTCTTCAGACCATTTCCGCCCCATTCTGGGTCAAAGCCCTTATAGTCAGACCATACGAATGGGTTGGTCACTGTGCAATAGAGGCGGAGGTGGTTGATACCAACTTTGTTGAGCCACTGCTTAGGGAATGTGTAGCCAAGGGTTATATGCTTGATCTTCACGAATGAAGCGTCTGTAACCTGCTGGCACTGTGCACCGTCACGGTTGAACGCATAAGTTGAAGAACCGTTAAGACCACCGTTAAGACCATCGTTAGGGAAAGGATATTCACCATATTGTGTCTGCTGCTGGTAAACCGGATTGATGTATGTGCCGTCAGGGTTTATGCCATCGCAGTCGATGAGCGTACCTGCCGGAATGTAATAATCCACATTAAGGTGCATCCATCCACGGTCCTTATAGTCAAGATAGCTGCTGTAGAAGCCGGAATTCATCTTGCCTCCCTGACGTGTGTAAAGAGAAGTTGAGAAGTCCCAACTCTTCCATGACACAGAAGTTGAAAGGCTGCCAATCCAGTCAGGGTCTGCGCTCCAAACCTTCTTGTCCGTATCGTTGAACTGTCCGTCACCATTGACATCATCAATGATTGGTTGTCCTTCGTAAAGTCCGTAGCACTTGTTGTAGTACTCGTACTCACGTACCTGCTGACCAATTTGGTCGGGCATTATGCTACGTGCAATTTCATTATCAGGGACTGTCATGTAACGATCAGAGACGATGCCTATCCAATCGTAGTTATATACGTTGTTGATTGACTTGCCGATGAAGAGCTGGTCGGAAGGAAGGTCTGTGCCGGAACCGTTAATCTCGCGCAATTTGTTCGTATTGTGAGAGAAGCTTGCTGTAATTTCCCAGTTCCAGTCCTTTGTGCGTACAGGGACTGCATTTAATGCAACTTCAATACCTCGGTTGCGTACCTTGCCGACATTAGTACTCATAGTGACGCCACCTGCCTCAAGTGGGAGCTTAACCTTATAGAGAAGGTCTTCAGAGTTTTTCTCATAGTAGTCAATGCTACCGTTGATGCGGTTGTTGAGGAAACCGAAATCAAGACCGAAGTTCCATTCGCGAGAACGCTCCCATGAGAGAGTCTTGTCAACAATACCGTTTGGATAACGTCCTGTCTCATATATTCCGCCGAATGGGTAATAAACAGGATTACTGAAACCAACCATATAGTCATAGTTGCCTATACCGCCATTGTTGCCGGTCTCACCATAAGACACACGGAGTTTCAAATTGGAGAGCCAGTCAACATTCTTTAGGAACTTTTCTTCAGAAGCACGCCACGCCACGGCAACAGAAGGGAATGAGCTCCAACGATGACCAAGAGCAAGCTTGGAAGAGCCGTCCCAGCGCATTGTGGCTGTCAGCATATATCTGTCCATCAATGTGTAGTTTGCACGGAAGGCATAAGAAATCATAGAGCTGTCGCCATAACCGGTTTTTGTTTCTGTAGGGTCAACAGTTCCGCTGTTCATGTTATGCCACAGTGAGCCGGCAAGTACACCAAGGGAACGTATCTGGTCGTTTTCTGATTCATTGCGCAACATAGAGAACAGTCCCATAAGGTTGATGCTGTGAATATCAGCGAATGTCTTGTTGTAGTTGACGATATTATCCCATGTCCAGCTGAAAGAGCGCTGTGTCTTACGCAGAGCATAGTTCATTGGATTACCGTCAGCATCTGTTGTGCCGAAGCTCTTGTCAAGAAGTGCGCCCTTGTCGTCAAGAACGATATCCTGAAATGTGCCATCACGATAGTATGTGTAGGAAGGCTGGTACACAGTCTTGATTGTCAAATCCTTGATAGGCTCCACCTGGAGATAGAAGCTGCCGAGCAGACGCCATGTCTGACGCTCACGTGCATAGGCGTCCATCAGGTACATCGGGTTGAACTGGTCAGAGAACTGGTTTCCTGTGGAAGTTGTCCCCATGGCATACTTGTCGCCCGGGCGATAGTTCTTCATAATCTGGCCATTTGCATTGTAGTAGTATCCGCTGTATCCTTCGTCAGGAATATTGCCGTTTGCATCATAGATGTATCCGTTTCTTGCATCAGGAGATTTGGAATAAGGCTGGCAGAACGGGTTTAGGCGGTAGGCGAGCTCAACGCCCTTGTCGTTGGCATATTCATTTTTGATGTAAGCCATGTTCGTGGAGAAACCGGCAGAGATATATTTGTTGATCTTCGCATCCAAAGAAGCCTTGACGGTAATCTGATCTTTCTGGTCACCTTCGTAGATTCCTTTTTCCTGATTATAGCCGAAACCCATGTGGTAGTGGATATCCTGACTGCCACCACTAACCGCAAGGTAGTGGTTCTGCTGTGAGCCGTCACGTGTGACCATATCAGCCCAGTCTGTAGACTGCCCATTGGCTATAATCTGCTTGAGCACAGAGTATGGGTTCTCGCCATTGTCATCTGTTGCCACAAGAGCCATCTGGTTATAGTTTCCCATAAAGTAACTTGGGTTTCCGTTCACCGCTGTTGCGTCAATAGGAGAAAGGAACTTCATGAAACGGAAGTTATAGAAATCCTGACCTGTCATGAAGTCCGGCATACGAGCAATCTTCGAAACACCATAGTATCCATCATAAGAGATAGAAGGCTTGGATACTTTTTTACCGATATTTGCACCGCTCTTTGTGGTAACGATAACCACACCTGCTGTAGCGCGTGAGCCGTAAATCGCTGTAGAAGAGGCATCCTTCTGAACATCAATACGCTCAATGTCCTGAGGGTTAAGGAACTGTATATCATCACAGATGACACCATCTACTACATAAATAGGCTTTGTGCTACTGTTATGAGATGACTTGCCACGTATTTCGATGTTGAAGTCACCACCTGCACGACCGGAAGTCTTGGTAATGTTCACACCCGGAACGCTTCCCTGCAGACCTTCCATTACGGATGCCGCACCCTTCGCATTGAGGTCTTCTGTGCCGATGGAGCTTACAGAACCAGTGAGGTCGGATTTCTTCATTGTACCGTAGCCTACAACAACGATTTCACCAAGAGTGGTATTGTCATCCTGAAGAACCACGTTGATGGTTGTCTTGCCTGCTGTCTTGACAACCTGGCTTTTCATACCTATATAAGATATGCTGAGGTTGCCGGCAGACTGTAGCTTGATGGTGAAGTTACCGTCAATGTCGGTAACGGTACCATTCTTTGTGCCAGTCTCCATGATGGTCGCGCCGAGTATCGGCTCACCACTGGAATCCTTCACATTACCTGTAATGGTCTGCGCTGAAAGCGTTGTCACGATGCACGTGAACAGAGCTATGAACGCAATGCGTAATAGTTTTACAGTCATAGTTTTGTGAAAATATTTTTAGTTAAACATAAAAAGTCATATTTGCTTCGTATATCAAAAAATGCCCATTTCATCGTGATACTCAACTCTATGGATATATTGGAAGACATGAACCTCTTTGCAAAAGGAATACGTGGGGTAATATCTTTTTAGGATAATAAATGTTCGCTTATAGGGTATTTTTTGTTGTATTTGATAACTTTTATCAAGAAAATCAATGGAAAAATTTTGATATGTCAATAAAAATATTTAATTTTGCCAAAAATTTTGACATATATTATCTATGATTACAAATAAGTTGGTACTTTTGTGAAAGATGCTTAACGACAGTATATACTATAAATAAATTGGCAAAGAACTCATCATCTTTCTGATTGCCAGACACATTCAGAGTGAGAGCTGTTGAAATAAACCTAACAGTAGATTGTTTCTTCACTGTTTGAGACCATCCATAAAGTGTTCACCTGTGCATTCCTCTTGCAAAGAGGTTCATGTCTTCCAAGATATTCATGGAGTTGAATATCACGATGAAATGGGTGGTTTTTGATACACAAAGCAGATACGACTTTTAATGTAACTAAAAATATATCTCACGAAGACTATGACGATAACATCATCAATTTAGTCCATACATTTAACAAATAACTAAATCAAAACAAAACCAAAACATGATTAAAGCAAAGAAACTCTTTTGCAGGGTATGCATGTTGGTAATGCTCTTCACTGCACTTCCGTCAGCCCTTTGGGCACAGGTGGAATGTACAGGTACTGTGACCGACTCGGCCAATGAGCCTGTCATCGGTGCCACTGTCGTGGAAAAAGGCAACACCAAGAATGCTGCCATCACAGACATCGATGGTAACTTTAAAATAAAGGTTGCCCAAGGTAAGAAAGTTGTTATTTCGTACATCGGTATGGTGTCCCAGGAGGTTGACGCAGGCACAGGTCTGCAAATCAAGCTACAGGACGACGCTGCCACAGTGGAAGAAGTGGTTGTGTTAGGCTATACCTCACGTGCACGTAAGGATCTTACCGGCTCTGTGGGTTCTATCTCCGGTGCCAAACTGCAGCAGGTGCCGGTGTCATCGGCAGCTGTAGCCCTTCAGGGAAAAATCTCCGGTGTGCAGGTTACGACAGTCGATGGTCAGCCGGGTGCTGATGTCAACATCCGTATCCGTGGTGGTTCTTCTGTGACACAGACCAACGAGCCTCTTTATATTGTTGACGGCTTCCAGGTGAGCAACATCAACGATATCCCTGCTACTGACATTGCCAGCATCGACGTGCTGAAGGACGCATCCCTTACAGCCATCTATGGTTCGAAGGGTGGTAACGGTGTTGTTGTCGTGACAACAAAAAGTGCCGGACAGGGCAAGGTCAGCGTCTCTTTCAATGCAAACATGAGCGTGAGCAAGTTGTCAAAGAAACTTGAATTGATGGATGCTTCTGAGTTTGTAAAGTATCAGTACCAGTGGCACTCTTGCAACGGTACACGTTCAAGCAACGGAAAGTTCTTCCGTGCAAACTTCGGCAACCCATACGACCTTGACATGTATTCAACATTGCCTTCTCATGATTGGCAGGATGAAGTTATGGGCGAGACTCCGCTGAACTATTCTGCCAATGTGAACATCAGCGGTGGTTCGGAGAAAGTCCGTTTCAATGCTTCTCTCACACAGAGTGAGGATAAGGGTATCATCATGGGTTCAGGCGTTCGCCGTACTAACATGAACATCAAGTCCTTAATCAAGGTGAACGACAAGCTTACCATCCAGATTAACCCTAAGTTCACATATCGTCGTGATATGGGCGCAGGTGGTAAGAATATCGGTACCGGCGGTATCATCGATGTGTTGAAGTATCGTCCTACAAACGGTCTCAGAGAGTTCGGTTATGTTGACCCTTCTTATGCAGACCCGCTTGAAGAGGAATTGTTCAAGTACACAAACCCAAAGAACGACATCATGCTGAACGAATTGCTGAAGCACTCATATACTTCAACAAATGCGTTCTCTGTCGAGTGGAAGCCAATCAAGAACCTGACTCTCCGCTCTGAAGGAACTATCAGTCTGAAATGGCTTGACAACAGCCGTTTCTGGGGTGCCCTGACTGACGAGGGCAGCAAGAATGACAATCTTCCTGTCGCTCAGATTACGAATGAGCGTAGCATGAACTACGTATGGACAAATACTGCCAATTACAGCCTTTCCCTCAATGACACACACAACATGTCGTTCCTCCTCGGTCAGGAAATCTATCACAGTGACAAGCGTGCGGATTTGGTCAAGGTTGTTCATTTCCCTGTGGCATTCACTTCCCGTGATGCGTGGAACCACATGTCCGACGGTACTCCAAAGCAGATTACGTCAACACTCTCCACTCCAAACAGAACAGCGTCTTTCTTCGGACAGGCAAACTACAACTACAAGCATCGTTACTTGCTGTCAGCCACTCTCCGTGCCGATGGCAGTACAAAGTTCGCTCCGGGCAACCAGTGGGGCTATTTCCCTTCTGTCTCCGGTGCATGGACAATTTCGGAAGAATCATGGTGGAAGGTTAAATGGATGAACCAACTGAAGATTCGTGCAGCATTCGGTCTTACCGGTAATAATGGTATAAATGACGACCTTTGGCGTCAGCTTTATGCTATCCAGTCAACTGGAGGTCCGGGCTTTGGTGAGATGACACAGTATGGCGACAAGTATTACGCCAATGCTTCCGGTAACAAGTTCTTCAACAGGGACATCAAGTGGGAGACTGTCGTGACTCGAAACCTTGCAGCAGACATCCAACTGTTTGACGGCAGAGTGACAATCACACCGGAGTTCTACTGGAACACTACAAAGGACATGCTCTATGATGCAGACATCGCATCTGTGCTTGGATACACAAGCCAGCAACAGAATATCGGTCAGGTGACCAACAAGGGTATCGAGCTTGCTGTCAGTGGTGACATCCTCAGAGGTTCTGACTATGTGCTGAGTGCCAACTTCAACTTCGGCATGAACAAGATGAAGGTTGACCGTCTGAATGGTTCCTTCACAGAAAAAGCAATCGCAGGCGGTCAGTGGGATTCCGGTCTCAACGACTACATGCTGAAGGAAGGCGGTGAAGTAGGTCTTATCTATGGTTTCGTTTATGACGGTCTTTATGGCTTTGACGAATTCTATTTCGACCCGACAAACAACTATCAGGCTGTGCCTTGGGGCTCTTCTGCCGCAGACAACGGAACATCCAAGAACCAGGCTCCACGCGAGGACGGCTATGTGACAATCATCAATGAAGTGTCAGGCACATCCAACTCAGGTATAGCAACATTGCCTGGCAAAGTCAAGTTCAAGGATTTGAACGGTGACGGTCGTATCACAGCTGAGGACCGCACCGTAATCGGTAGGACAACCCCACGCTTCCAGGGAGGCTTCGGCTTTAGCGGACAGTGGAAGAACTTCGATTTCGTTACAAACTTCACTTACATGCTTGACTTTGACATCAACAATGCTACTGCATATACGCTGTCATCATCAAAGGGCAACAAGAACAAGTTCTACAATGTATTGTCAAAGTTCTCTGACGGATGGCAGTACAATGACATCAGCGGTGAGCTTACAGGAACTCCCGGAGATATTCTCTACAAGCTGTATTATGTGGAAAATGGTAACGAGATTTACGAAAGAGCCAACATGGGACGCACATTGTGGAATCCGACAGACGTTATCAACAACCTTACTCACTCTTACTTCATTGAGGACGGTTCTTTCCTCCGTTGTAATGACCTTACCATTGGCTACACGCTCCCGGCTAATCTCACAAAGAAATGGGGTGTAACAAAGGCACGTTTCTATGTGTCTGCGACAAACCTCTTTATCATTACAGGCTATTCCGGATATGACCCTGAGGTTGACATCCAGTCAGGTCTTACACCATGTATCGATTACAACCGTTACCCACGTAATCGCAGCTTCGTATTCGGTACAAACATTACATTCTAATCAATAAGCACAGATATGAAACTAAAGAATATTTTCTTGGCAGGTGTCTCTGTTCTGGCATTGTCATCTTGCAATGACTTTCTGGATGTCGATGCGCCTTCTTCTGCGACAGAAGAGTTTGTCTTCTCCCAGAAGTCGGAGATTACCCGTGCCCTTAACGGAGTATATGCCCAAGCAATTGTAGGTGACCTTTATGGTAATGCTTACCAATCAAAGTTCATTTATAATAGTGATGTTGACATGCAGATAAGCTCCAACAGTGCTCATGAGGCAGGCTCGTTTGCACGTTTTGACTGCGACTATACTGCCGGTGACATCAACAAATTATGGAAGGCTGCCTATAACCTTATAGAGTATGCTAACAAATTCATCGCTTCTGCGGAGCAGAGCATTTTCTACAAGAATGGTGACTCTGACGTAGTGCAGCAGGTAGGTGAGGCAAAATGTCTCCGCGCCATGGCTTACCATGACCTTGTGGTGATGTTTGGAGATGTTCCTTTCTTCTTTGCTCCTGCTTCAGAGCATGGCTCGGAGTATGTTCCACCGGTGGCTGACCGCCTGGAAATCCAGAAGGCACTCATCAATGATTTGAAGGTTACTGCTCCGACTATGGCATCAAGCGGTTCCGTGACTGTGGAGCACTGCTCTAAGGAGTTCGCTTATGCACTTATCGCTCGTATAGCCTTGACTGCGGGAGGATATTCACTCTACCCGGACAAGAACGATGTCAACAGCTATGGCGAGATGAAGCGTCCTGACAATTATGAGGAGTTCTACGAGATTGCAAGGGATAATGCTTATGAAGTTATTTCCGCCGGCACTCACAAGCTCGTGCAGGATTATCAGGATGTGTTTGTCAACGAGTGCAACTATCAGGTGGTTAACAACGATGACGTGATTTTCGAACTGCCGTTTGCAAAGGAATCAACAGGCAACACCGGTTACATTCAGGGTCCTACATACTCTGCTTACGAAGGAAGCACTGTCGGTCCTTGGGGTGAGGCAAAAGGCAGTGGACGCCTTAACGCATTCTATCGCTTCCTGTTCCGCGACAAAGACCTGCGTCGTGAATTCGTGAACGGTTTGTGGTATTATTCTTATTTCCAGAACAGCGATGGCGCTTTTGTTGACTCTGTCTATGTCCGCAACGACTACACTGTCCACAACAACAAGTGGTCAAAGCTTTGGACTGCAGAAGGCAATGCATTGGGTTCAAAGACATCCGGCTCAACAGGCATCAACTTCCCTTATATGCGTTATGCTGACGTGCTGCTGATGTATGCTGAGGCTGCCAATGAATTGAACAATGGTCCTACAGACGAGGCTGTGAAATGTCTTGAAATGGTTCATAACCGCGCATTTGCTGACGGTGACCCAACATTCATCGCAGAGGCAAAGACAAGCAAAGAGGCATTCCAGAAAGCTGTGCTTGATGAGCGCAAATGGGAGTTTGCCGGTGAGAACTCACGCTGGCGTGACCTTGTCCGCACCAACACCTATAGCCGCGAACTCATTTACAGTTTCCTCCGCTATTATTCCGTAGGCATGCAGAATGCCGGCAGTGGCAGTGGCTATGAGGATGCTATCAACACATACGATGGCAAGCAGTACATTGACAACCTTCCTGAGCGTATCTACTACCACTCTTATAAAATCGAAGAAGCTAATGAAAGAGCATTCCGTGCATTTGCTCCACAACTTTATGGCTATCAGATTTCAGGAACATCTGTTCTCAAGAACTATCCAAACCAGAGTTTGAAGAGTTTGCGTATCTACAATGCTTACGAACGCGCATCACGTGAACCGACTAAGTCTCTTATCACAGTTGGTGGCTTCACAGCTCCGGCTTGGGAAAAGGCTGACTTCTATCAGTGGGGTGACACAAACAATGGTATTCCAAGAGATCAGTGCCTCTACTCATTCTATGGATTTATCCGTGGCGACATTAACGGCAATGTCTGGCTTGTCAAAAACGGCACACTGGTGGGACTTCCGTCCAATGTCGCTGACATAAAGGATTTGCCTGCAGTAAGATACATTCTGCCTTATCCGCAGGAGGCTATACAGCGTTCTGCCGGAGTATACAAGAATTATTACGGTTATAAATAATAATATAAAGATAACAGAACATGAAAAAAATATTCAGTTTCATGGCTTTGATGCTGGCGGGATTCTCTGCGTTGACATTCACATCCTGTAGCGATGATGACGATATCGCAGGTACAAGCGTTGACCGCGAATTCATGACCATGTTCATTACAGACAATACACGCGGAAAGGGTGACGACTATCCTTACAACTGTGGATTGGACGCAGCCTATCCGCATGGAAACACCATACACCTTTATTGGTATGGTGTGAAGGACTGTGCCGGCTACCAGATTCAGATGGCTTTGCAGTCAAAAGTGTCCAATGGTGCAGATGCCTGGAATGCCATCCAGGGTACTGACGACCTGCTGCTTAACGAAATCGTAGGACCGGAGCAGCTTGACATGGTGATAAAGGACCTTCAATACTCCACAGATTATCGTTTCGCCATCCGTGCACTGTCTCCTTTGGACGATAATGTGACTGACTTCTCTCATGCCTCAAAGTGGTATGGTCACGGCAACGGACGACAGTGGCAGGAGTGGATGGGAATTTCTACACGAGACCGCTATCCTACACCTTTCGTGGTTTATGCCAACCAGGCAGAGACAACCGAGACAACTCTCACTATCTACCTGAACACAAATCTTAAGGATGTTTCCACCGGTGATGCCGCTGAGGATGCAGAAAACGAGAAGAGCTACCGTGAGAACTTCAATATCGATGCGGAAGGCAACTTCATGTATAAGTACCTTACTGTCAAGCCTTCTCCAAGCAACCCGGACTCCAAGGTCAATCCGAAGTGGAACTATTACGAGATTACTGATGCTGACCGTGAGCGTGGTCATGTGGTTGTTGACGGCTTGTCGCCAAACTCTGTATATGTGATTGATGTCATCGACCCTACCGTGCCTGTTGCAATCGATGCTAAGTACAACACTTGCACCGCACGTTCTGACGGCAAGCCGGGCGAGCCTATCCTTCTCAAGCATGATGAGATGATAAGCACTTATCATACAGCTGATATGATGATTTCCCCGACTTCTACACACAAGCGTCTTGATGTTTATGGTGAAATGGCAGCAAAATATGATGCAGCTCCTATCTCTCCTGTGCTTGACGACTTCATCTCAAACACCAACTATGCGGAGGGACAGACATTCCTTCTTGAAGGTGGCAAGACATACTATATTGACGGAAACAACATCACATGTAAGGGATTCATCCTCCGCACCAACCCTGACGATGTGGCAAAAGGCCTGCGTGCACGTGTCATCTGCGGAATAGGCAAGAGCAGCCAGTACTACAACAACAACCCTAACGGCGAACAGTGGCAGGGCTCATACTCAATATTCACGTTCGGCCGTCAGCCGGAGGCAGGCGAAGGAGGAGAAATCTACATGAAGACGCTTGCATTCTATGACATTGACTTTGACAACCCAATGGCGTTCAACTATGGTGACAATGTTGCAGGAAAAGGCTCTGCTTGTGGCAACTACTTCTTCAATATGTACTCCAACGGCATGGCTGTGACACTTGAGAACCTTATCATCGAGAATTGCACCTTCAAGCGTCTCGTACGCGGATTCATCCGTGAGCAGGGTGTCAACTATAAGAAGTGGAATAACGTGCTGATTAAGGACAACCAGTTCTTTGACTGCGGATATTACAGCAACGGCGCAGGCGGATATTGCTGGATTGACGGTTCAGGCGCAAACACCTCCTCCAACCTTTACAAGAACATGAAGGTCATTGGCAACACATTCTATGACAGTCCGTTCCCTGCCTTCTTCAAGGAAGAGAAGAGTGTCACATGGGATGCCGGCATTGTCTGGAACATCACGTTCTCAAACAACACGTTGGTCAACTTCAACACTCGCGGCAATGGCTCTATCTTCAAGATGAGAAACCTGCCTAACGGCTCTGTGTTCAATGTCCAGAACAACCTGTTCGTCCTTACCAAGAAGCCTAATGACTTGCGTGTCCTCGAGTTCTATGGAGCAGACATCCGTGAGACCATGCCACTGGCAGACGGCACATCCGGCATTGTTACCTTGAACTTCGACAACAACTGGTCGACAAACGACAACCTGACCAATGGCCAGATATTCACAGGCAACCCTTGGACTGCCACAAGCAACAACTTCGGAAAGCTCGTCAAGGAGAACAAAGCAATCCTTAATGGCACGCTTGAGGTTAATGTCGCAAAAATCTCTTCTACGGATTTGATGAAGCAGCCATGCCCTC
The DNA here is from genome assembly GCF_004792655.1 of Palleniella muris. Lineage (GTDB taxonomy): Bacteria > Bacteroidota > Bacteroidia > Bacteroidales > Bacteroidaceae > Prevotella > Prevotella muris_A. The sequence goes on from NZ_SRZC01000028.1 coordinate 39,968, forward strand.
CTCATGTTGCCAAGACATCAAGCGACCAGAACATGCACCGTGCTGATGCATTGGACGGAACTGCGACTACAGACTACAATGTAAACCTGTTCTTCAAGAACAAGGACAACGAGATTTTCCTGAACAATGTGGGTGCTCCTTACTGGCGTCAGTAATTCTAATTAGTTAATAAGCAATATTAAAACAAGAAATATGAAATTGTTCAACAAAACATTCCTTGCCGGTGCTGCAATGCTGACTCTTGCTTTAGGATTCACCGCGTGTGAAGATGCCAATGAGTATAAGGATGCAGAGACTAACAACCCTGCATGGACAGGGAACAACCCTGAGGGCATCGCTCATCCGGAGTCTCTTGGCGGCAGCAAATGGCTGCGTGGCGAAGGAATCAAGGTTAATGCCTATGGTGAGGAAATCCAGGGATTTGTCGAGAGTCTGGAGTTCATTGCAGACAACTCTGTTGTAGTCAAGATGAGCCAAGGCAAGACTGAGGGCACAATGGGTGCCGACGAGACCAATACGGTTGATAATCCATACGAGTGTGAATATGTCAAAGAAACAGGCTCGTTGAAGATTAAGAAGGAATATGTGGATGACAAGGGCAACCATTCTAAGAAGGAAATCTTCAGTGGAGTTGTTGTATCAGGCACCAAGTATGGTGACATGATTACACTGGTTCACTACGGTGACACCCCTGTCCAAACGTATCTTGTCCGTCAATAAAACAAAACAGCATGGTGTCCCTAACCTTGTTCAGGGACACCATGCCTTACAACACTATAATTATTCATTACTTATATTTATTAATCCTTAAAAATTTATTCTTATGAAGAAAATTTTTACAACATTGTTCGCTCTTTTGGGTATGACAGTGGCTGCTAATGCGCAGTCTACCGTAGACGACATCAAGCCTATGGTTCACAGCCAGGTAATTGTTTTTGACAACTACACAGGCAATGGCACTGTTGCACGTGTCAAAGGCACTCTTTTCTCAAGCAACTATGCACTGGACGTTACAGGTGGCTCAATTGCCACAAACAAGGGAAAAATTGACCTTGCAACAATGACCTATGACAACAAGGGCACCGAAACTCCTCTTGAACACCGGGACAATATCACTGATGACGAGATAAAGGCATTGCAGGCAAAATACGGCAAGTATGGCACTCACATCAACTCTCTTCGTCTGAAGAACGCCCAGGACGTCATCGCCGTCAAGCCTACAGCAGGCTCCAAGATTTATGTGTTCGGAAATGGCAACAACAAGTCTGGCAAGGATAGCCGTATCCCTAAGTTCTCCAAGAGTGCAGACTTGTCAGACGCTCTCAACGCCGCTCCTGCAGCGGATTGGGGGCCGATGAACATGTATGTCTACAAGTTTGTTGTCCCTGCAGACTTCGATGGCAAGACGCCTCTTTACATCGGTACATACAATGGTGACGCATTCTATAGCTACATCATCGTTGAGGCTGACGAGCCAGCCGGAACTCCTTCTGTAGAGGTTGGAGACCTCCAGTATGATGATGCTAAGAAACTTTACTACAAGGAGATTGTATGTACACCGAACAACTACATCATCGACGGTGCAGACTTGGGTGAGACAGACGTTTACTACACGACTGACGGTTCTGACCCTACAGACGCAAGCACAAAGTACACAGAACCTATCAAGTGCTACAAGGACATGACTGTCAAGTTCCAGGCATACAACATGGGCATGATTTGCGAGGGTGCAAACAACGAAGGTACTGCAGAGTTCAAGTTCAATGCTCCTACACTGACTGTCGATGGCGCGACAGCAACTATCGCTACAGAGTACTACAATGCTACAAACTACTATACATTCGGCGACGCTAAGGCTGTAGCCGGCAACACATTCACTGCTACAGCTTCAGGCACATTCACCGCTTATACAGAAATCAAGAACGGTGAATACGCAACATGGAAATCCAACCCTGTTTCCAAGCCTATCTATGTCATAGACCCAATCAAGGAAAAGAAGGTTCTGACTATCACTGGAACTGCTGTTGAAGGAGAGCCGGATGCAACAACAGGCAATCCAACCTATGAGGCACAGGATGCGCAGCTGCTGATTAACGGCAATGACAGCGACCCATGCTTCTATCTCGTTCCTGATGCTAAGTTCAGCTGCATTATGGACGCTGCATACCAGATTGGCGAGCAGCAGGTTTATCTCCAGATGGACAAGCCAAACCTGACATTCAAGGTTGACGAGGGCGAGTCTGTACATGTGAAAGTTGTTGTTTCAAAGAATTCTTGCAAGAACATTACATCAGACAATGTCGACGAGAAAAAGACTTTCGTGAATGTTGACGGTACGACATACGGTAACGAAGACATCACTGCCGAGAACGGAAACGTCATCGAATTCGACATTGAAGCAGGTGTACACACATTCCAGAAGTACAGTGGAACCGGCAACATCAATGTTGCTACAATCGAATTCTCTGCTCCAGTTCCGACAGGCATCAAGAATGTTGAGAATGCTGAGGCTGCAAAGGTAGCTCCTAAGAAGGTTGTGAAGAACGGTCAGATTATGATTGGTGACTTCAACATCGCTGGTCAGCGCGTGAAATAATCCTTGATACATTTTTTCCGGAAAGGCGAATAAAATAGTACTATTCGCAATCTATATGAATGGAGAAGCCGTGATGGCTTCTCCATTTTTTGTTTTTGGGAGGTCATTGCCAAGCGATTACTTATAAAAATGATTAAATTGCAGCAGCGACTGATTGACTGACAGTATTTTTGTATTATCTTTGCATAAGATAAGCTGCACCTTAGCAGTTTTGAGCAAGCTCAACTGTGTCCGGTTTGCATTATCTTTGCATACAGTAATTTAACATCACCTATTATGGCAAACTACATCCGATTTGACTGGGCAATGAAGCGCATGCTGCGCAACA
>NZ_SRZC01000029.1 GCF_004792655.1 Palleniella muris
CAACTGTGGATAGCTGGAAAGGGTGGAACTATCTGGCATTCATAGTCATGTTTGTTAAAAAATGTCTTAAATCCAATTAGTTTAAACAACTTCATCTTATGAATAGCAGTTCGCGATATTTCGGGAGCGGCCAGCATGCATCGTCGACGATGAACTCGAGTTTGTCAATCTGGTAGCGTATTTCCTCCATCTTCGGTGCCACTGTGTCGTGGTAAGCAATCGCTTTTGCGTGCTCGTCGCCAATCTTGTTAGCCACTTTGCGTGCGTTGACAAGTTCTTCCACCTGGCGTTCTATGGTGGAGGTGCGTTCAGCGATTTCCTCAATGATTTTCACGTTGCGTGCTGAGAGACGCTCTGCCTTGTCGATAGGGAACACAGAGTTCATGTTCTCTACATTCACGAGGAGTTGGCTTTGGTAGCGTGTGGCAACAGGGATGATATGGTTCATTGTCAGGTCGCCAAGCACACGCGCCTCAATCTGTATCTTCTTTGTGTACGTCTCCCATTTCACTTCGTTGCGTGCCTCAAGTTCTTTGCGTGTCATAACTCCAAGGCTTTCAAACATTTCCACACTTTCCTTGTTGAGGTAGTTCTCGAAGATTCGTGGGCAGGATTTCTCTGTGTCAAGTTCGCGGTGTCCCGCCTCCTCGACCCATTCATCGGAATAGCCGTTGCCGTTGAAACGGATAGGCTTGCAGGTTGTGATGTCCTGGCGCAGGATGTCGATGATGGCGTGGAACTTGGCGGTATGTCCTGTACCCTCCGCGAATTTCGGGTCATCGGCAATCTCCTCTATGCGAGTGTCAACACGTTTCTTGAACGACACAAGTGCTTCTGCCACAGCAGAGTTGAGTGCAATCATTGCTGATGCACAGTTCGCTTCTGAGCCCACGGCGCGGAACTCGAAACGGTTGCCGGTGAAGGCGAAAGGAGATGTGCGGTTGCGGTCAGTCTGGTCGATAAGCAGTTCCGGAATCTCCGGGATGTCCATCTTCATGCCCTGTTTCCCGGCCAATGACAACTGGTCGGAGTCTGCACGCTCTATGTGGTCAAGGAATTCCGACACCTGTGTGCCGAGGAATGAGCTGACTATGGCAGGAGGAGCCTCGTTTGCCCCAAGGCGGTGAGCGTTGGTGGCAGACATTATTGACGCTTTCAGCAGTCCGTTATGGCGGTAGACACCCATGAGTGTCTCAACGATGAACACAGCGAAGCGTAGATTCTGTTCCGGTGTTTTTCCCGGTGCGTGGAGAAGTGTGCCTGTGTCGGTCGACAGACTCCAGTTATTATGCTTTCCGGAGCCGTTGATGCCGGCGAAAGGTTTCTCATGGAGGAGTGCGCGGAAGCCATGCTTGCGTGCCACCTTCTTCATGAGTGACATGAGCAGCATGTTATGGTCTACCGCAAGGTTTGTCTCTTCGAAGATAGGAGCAAGCTCAAATTGGTTGGGAGCGACCTCGTTATGACGTGTCTTGCATGGAATGCCAAGCTCCAGAGCCTGTATCTCAAGGTCTTTCATGAAAGCCTGCACACGGTCAGGGATCGTTCCGAAATAATGGTCGTCCATCTGCTGGTTCTTGGCAGAGTCGTGTCCCATGAGTGTGCGTCCTGTCAGCATTAGGTCTGGGCGTGCAGAATAGAGACTGTCATCAACGAGGAAATATTCCTGTTCCCATCCGAGATTGGATGTCACTTTCTTCACTTCAGGGTCAAAGTATCTGCACACTTCCGTTGCCGCCACGTTCACAGCATGGAGTGCGCGGAGCAGTGGAGCCTTGTAGTCGAGAGCCTCCCCACTGTAGCTGATGAATACTGTCGGAATGCACAGTGTGTCATCGATGATGAACACTGGAGATGTCGGATCCCATGCCGAGTAGCCGCGCGCCTCGAAAGTGCTTCGTATTCCTCCGTTAGGGAAAGAACTGGCATCAGGTTCTTGCTGGACAAGCAGTTTTCCTGAAAAATCCTCAACCATGCCTCCCTTGCCGTTGTGTTCAACAAAGGAATCATGTTTCTCCGCCGTGCCTTCCGTCAGTGGCTGGAACCAGTGAGTGTAGTGTGTGACACCATTCTCTTTTGCCCATTGCGCCATGCCTTTAGCCACCTCGTCAGCCACCTCACGCTCCAGTCGCGCCCCATTGTCTATCACGTCAATCATCTTTTCGTAGATAGGTTTGGGCAGGTATTTGTACATTCGTTCACGATTGAACACCTTTCTGCCGAAGTACTCATAAGGTCTTTCCTCAGAAATCTTTACTTCGAGAGGCTTTCTTGAAAGCGCCTCTTTTACCGCATGGAATCTTAAATTTGCCATAATATTGCTATTGTATTATTTGTGTTGTTCAGATGTTTCTATTTCAGCCATTTCCTGATTCTCTCTAAAGCCTCCTCCGTCTGTTCTTTTGAGCCGAAGGCTGTGAATCTGACATATCCCTCGCCTGACGGTCCGAAACCTACTCCCGGTGTGCACACCACATGGGCTCCGTAAAGCAGTTCCTCAAAGAATCGCCATGAGTCAGACCTTTCTGGGACACGCATCCATATGTATGGAGCGTTCTCTCCACCTTGGACGTCAAAGCCCATGTCTTTGAAGGTTGCCAACATCTTTTTGGAGTTTTCCATGTAATAGTCTATTGTCTGGCGCACCTGTCGTTTTCCTTCCGGTGTGTATATAGCCTCTGCTGCACGCTGTGAGAGATAGCTTGTGCCGTTGAACTTTGTGCATTGCCGTCTGTTCCACAGCGGATTAAGAGGGATGCGCCTTCCGTCTAGAGTGGCAGCTGTGAGTTCTTTTGGTACTATGGTGTATCCGCAGCGCACTCCAGTGAATCCTGCTGTCTTGGAATAGCTGTGGAACTCTATGGCACATTTGCGCGCTCCCTTTATCTCGTAGATGCTGTGCGGGATGGAAGGATTCTGGATATATGCCTCATAAGCTGCATCAAAGAATATTATAGCCTCATTCTTCAGGGCGTAGTTCACCCACTTGCGCAACTCTCCTTTTGTCAGTACAGTGCCGGTAGGGTTGTTAGGATAGCAGAGATATATGACATCAACGCGCCTTTCCGGCAATTCCGGAACAAAGTCGTTTTCGGCGTTGCAAGGCATGTAGTAAATATTTGACCATCGTCCGTCTTCTCCTTTCATGCCTGCTCTTCCAATCATAGCGTTTGAGTCTATGTACACAGGGTATATAGGGTCAGTCACAGCGACAGTGTTATCCCAGCGGATAAGCTCCTGTATGTTGCCGGTATCGCTCTTCGCACCGTCGTTAATGAATACCTCATCGATGTCAAGGTGAATGCCACGCGGAAGAAAATCGTTCTTTAGGATAGCTTCCCGCAGGAAATCATATCCCTGTTCCGGTCCGTATCCCCGGAAACCTTGCCGTGTCGCCATCTCGTCTGTTGCCTTATGCAAAGCCTCGATGACAGCCGGGCAGAGAGGTTGAGTGACATCACCAATGCCTAATGATATGACTTCTGCTCCTTTGTGCGTGGCTTTGAAGATATTGACCTTCTTTGCTATGTCTGCGAACAAATAGTTGTTCGGAAGTTTTAGGAAATGCTCGTTAACTAATGCCATATATCTTTTTCCTGTATCAAAAATGAATGTATCCTTCAAAAACAAATTCTGCACCGCCGGTCATATAGACATGGTTGTCTTCCTTGTTCCAGCATATTTGGAGTTCGCCGCCGTCCATGGAGATTGTTGCCGTCCTTCCTGTACGCTTGGTAAGGCATGCTGCGACAGCTGTGGCACAGGCTCCTGTTCCGCAAGCCATTGTGATGCCGCTTCCCCTTTCCCATACTCGCATGCGTATGCTCCCGTCTTCTTGTATCTTGGCAAACTCAATGTTTGCCCTTTCCGGGAACATGCTGTCATGTTCAAGTTGTGGACCGTAATGCTCGATGCTGTCAGTTGTAAGGTCGTCTGTGAAGATTACGAAATGCGGGTTACCCATAGACACAAATGTTCCAAAGATGTTTTTTTCGCTGATTTTCAATGTTGTCTCCTTGCCATTGGCATCTGTATTTGCAAATTGTCTTTCATTATCAAGGACAGGCTCGCCCATATCGACAGTAACATTCTTGACGACCTTGCCTTCTACTGTAAGGTTTAGCACCTTGATGCCTGCAGCAGTGAGAAGTCTGATGCTTGTCTTTTTAGTCAGACCTTTCTCAAAGAGATATTTGCCTATACAGCGTGAGGCATTGCCGCACATCATGGCTTCGGAGCCATCGGCATTGAATATGCGCATCGTGAAATCTGCTTCAGGAATGTCGGCTTTCCCAATCAGCACCAATCCGTCAGAGCCGATACCTTTGTGGCGGTCACTCCATGCGATTGCTGCTTTCTCGGGATTCTTTATATTATATAATGTAGAGTCAACATAAATATAGTCGTTGCCAATCCCATGCATCTTTGTGAAACCTATTTCCTGTGTCATTCTGTTTGGTGTTTCTTTGGATTTGCTTACTGATTGTTTTTATTCCGGATGCAAAGGTAACATATTTTGTAATAAATGAGAAGAAAAATCTTTTGAGATTTACTTTGTTGTTTGATGAAAGTGATAAATCGTAAGATATTCGAGGTGGTCGGTTATGGTTTGTGATGTTTATCTTGCAGAAAAGTTATAATCTGTAACGTCTGTTGTTTGTGTTGATAGAAAAACATTTGAAATGCCGACAAAATGTTTTGGAAATTGATAACTTTGCATCCGAAATGACAGATAAAGCAAAGGTGATATGGTAGAATGTAAGAACAGAGGGCTATACCAAAGCCGGTATGAGCATGACGCTTGCGGAGTAGGTATGGTTGTGAATATCAATGGCGGCAAAAGCCATCAGTTGGTAGATGATGCGCTTCGGATTTTGGAGAATATGCGTCATCGTGGTGCGGAAATCGGTAAAGACGGTGACGGAGCCGGCATTATGATTCAGATTCCGCATGAGTTTATCCTTCTGCAAGGCATCCCGGTGCCGGAGAAAGGGAAATATGGCACAGGAATGGTGTTCCTTCCGAAAGAGAGTGGTGCGCAGCAAGAGATACTGAGCATCATTATTGAAGAGGTGGAGCGTGAAGGACTGCAACTGATGCATCTGCGTTCTGTTCCTACGAACACGGAATGTCTTGGCGAGCGTGCGTTGACAAGCGAGCCGGACATAAAGCAGCTGTTTGTCACAGGTGTGCAGGATGACAAGGTGGACATGTTCCCACGTATCTTGTACACAATAAGGAAGCGTATAGAGAAACGTGTCCATAATAAAGATTTCTACATTTGTTCGTTAAGCAACACAAACATTATTTACAAGGGAATGTTATCATCAATGCAGGTCCGCCTGTACTATCCTGACCTCTCTAATCCTTATCTTACGAGTGGACTGGCATTGGTGCATTCCCGTTTCAGTACAAACACATTCCCCACTTGGTCGCTGGCTCAGCCTTTCCGCCTGTTGGCACACAATGGAGAGATTAACACCATACGTGGCAACCGTGGATGGATGAAGGCACGTGAAAGTGTGTTGTCAAGTGCAGCATTAGGCGATGTCCGTGACACCTCACCAATAGTCCAAGAGGGCATGAGTGACTCTGCCTCTCTTGACAATGTCCTGGAATTCTTTCTTATGTCAGGACTGTCACTGCCACATGCCATGAGTGTGCTTGTGCCGGAGAGTTTCAATGACAAGAACCCTATATCGGAAGATTTGAAAGCCTTTTACGAGTACAATTCCATATTGATGGAACCATGGGATGGTCCTGCCGCGCTCCTGTTCAGTGACGGACGCTTTGCAGGCGGTATGCTTGACAGGAACGGTCTGCGCCCTGCACGCTATACGCTTACTAAAAGTGGCATGATGGTTGTCGCTTCGGAAGTCGGCGTTATGGATTTTGACCCTTCGGAGGTAGCCGGAAAAGGGCGTTTGCAGCCGGGAAAGATACTTCTTGTCGACACTCAGGAAGGAAAGATATACTATGACGGAGAAATCAAGCAACAGTTGGCTTCTGAACATCCGTATCATCAGTGGCTGTCCACGAACTGCATACAGTTGGAGAAACTGAAGAGCGGTCGACATGTGGACAATGCCGTGCCTGATTTGCTGCGTAAGGAAAAGCTCTTCGGATATGGAGATGAGGACATTTCCTCAACGATTATACCAATGGCTGTCAATGGGCAGGAGCCGACAGCATCCATGGGTAATGACACTCCGCTGGCTGTCCTGTCAAGCCGTCCTCAGGTGTTCTTCAACTATTTCAGGCAGCAGTTTGCCCAAGTGACAAACCCTGCGATAGACTCTATCCGTGAGAATCTCGTCATGTCATTGACAGAATATATCGGACGTGTCGGCTCAGGCATACTAAGCCCTGACGAATCAAACTGCAAGATGGTGCGCCTGCCTCATCCTGTCTTGAACAATACACAATTGGACATCCTGTGCAACATACGCTACAAGGGATTCAACACACTTAAACTCTCATTGCGTTTTGAGGACGATATTCGTGAGGCTATTGACCGCTTGTGCAAAGATGCGGAACAAGCGGTAGATGAAGGCTATAACTATATCATCCTTACAGACAGGGGCGAGAGCGGTCCTTTCATTCCGTCTTTGCTGGCGGTTTCTGCTGTTCATCATTATCTTATTTCAGTAGGGAAGCGCGTACAGACTGCTTTGATTGTGGAGAGTGGAGAGATTCGCGAGACAATGCATGCCGCCTTGTTGCTTGGCTATGGAGCTTCCGCCCTGTGCCCTTACATGGTTTTCGCTATATTGGATGACCTTGTAAAGAAAGGAAAGATACAGGAGGACTACTCTACAGCCGAGTCAAACTACATCAAAGCCGTGAAAAAAGGTCTATTCAAGATAATGGCGAAGATGGGAATCTCTACAATCCGAAGCTATCGTGGCGCAAAAATATTCGAGAGCATAGGATTGAGTGAGAGCCTGTTGCGCTCTTATTTCGGGACAGAGACAAGCACAATCGGCGGTGTCGGCTTGGAGAAGATTGCCAATGATGCTGTCTGTTTCAGCGAAAGGCAGAATGACGATGATGTAGGGTTCCTTAAGAATGACGGACAGTTCCATTGGAGGAAAGACGGTATACTTCATGCATGGAATCCTGAGACTATCGCCACATTGCAGTTGGCATGCCGTCGAGGGGACTATAAGAAGTTCAAGGAGTTTTCACGCCTTGTCGATGAAAAGCAGCAGCCGATATTCATCCGTGACTTACTTGATGTGAAGCGCAATCCTATAAGTATCGACGAAGTTGAGTCTGTCTCTGAAATCGTCAGGCATTTTGTGGCAGGTGCCATGTCCTTTGGTGCCTTATCCAAGGAAGCACATGAAGCCATTTGTCTTGCGATGAACCGTTTGGGCGCAAGAAGCAACACCGGCGAGGGAGGCGAGGATGCAGAACGCTTCCATACAAACATTGACGGTGTGAGCCTGTCAAGCAAGACAAAACAGATTGCTTCCGGACGTTTCGGAGTGACGACAGAGTACCTCGTGAATGCAGAGGAATTGCAGATAAAAGTGTCGCAGGGGGCAAAACCGGGCGAAGGTGGACAGCTGCCGGGGTTCAAGGTCAATGAGACCATTGCCAGGACACGCCATTCCATTCCCGGCATTTCGCTGATTTCTCCTCCACCTCATCATGACATTTATTCGATAGAAGATTTGGCGCAACTCATTTTTGACTTGAAGAACGTTAACCCGACCGCTGCCGTCTCCGTGAAACTTGTCGCAGAGAGTGGTGTCGGCACTATTGCCGCCGGCGTGGCAAAGGCGAAAGCTGACCTCATAGTCATCAGCGGTGCGGAGGGAGGAACGGGAGCCAGTCCGGCATCTTCGATGCGTTTTGCCGGCATCTCGCCAGAGATAGGTCTTGCGGAAACACAGCAGACGCTTGTACGCAACGGGCTTCGCGGCGGAACCCGTCTGCAGGTTGACGGTCAGTTGAAGACAGGTCGCGACATCATCCTTATGGCATTGCTTGGTGCTGATGAGTTTGGCTTCGGAACAACGGCGCTTATCGTCCTTGGATGCGTGATGATGCGCAAATGCAACCTCAACACATGCCCTATGGGGGTGGCAACGCAAGACCCACGTCTCCGTAAGCATTTTCTTGGCAAGGCCGACCATTTGGTCAACTATTTCACATTCTTGGCAGAGGAGGTGCGCGAACATCTTGCAGCCATGGGCTTCCGCAGCCTAAAGGAAATTGTAGGTCGTTCCGATTTGATAGAGGTAAAACCTTCCATGCTTGACCTGAGCAGACTGCTTCATAAAGAGGAGGGCGTGCTGAGTTACAGGAATTCTGATGGCTGGAACATTCCTCTCGGCATGCAGCAGACTGTGCTCGACCGGCAGATGGTTGACGCTGCCACTCCGGCGATAGAATGTCAGGAGGAAGTCAATCTTGACTATGTAATCAAGAACACTGACCGCGCTGTCGGGGCAATGCTCTCCGGGAACATTGCCAAGCGATATGGAGGTGCAGGACTGCCTGACGCGACAATCAACGTGAAGTTCAAAGGCTCGGCTGGTCAGTCGTTTGGAGCGTTCCTTGTTAACGGTGTGTCCTTCAAACTCGAAGGTGAGGCTAACGACTATTTTGCCAAAGGACTCTCAGGTGGCCGCATAGCTATTCTTCCTCCCGTCCGTTCGGATTTCGCCGCCGAGGATAACATCATAGCAGGAAACACCGGACTTTACGGCGCGACTTCCGGTGAACTTTACGTCAATGGCAAGGTGGGGGAGCGTTTCGGAGTACGCAACTCCGGTGCCATTGCCGTGATAGAAGGTGCCGGAGACCATTGCTGCGAGTATATGACAGGTGGTCGCATTGTTGTTCTTGGCGAGACGGGCAGAAACTTCGCGGCAGGCATGTCGGGCGGTGTGGCTTATGTCTGGGACAGGCACCACACATTTGATTATTTCTGCAATATGGACATGGTGGAAATCAATCTTGTTGAGGAGACAAGCTATCGCAAGGAACTTCACGAACTCATCCGCCAGCACTATCTTTACACAGGCTCAAAGCTTGCGCGCACAATGCTTGACGATTGGCAGCACTACGTGGAGGACTTCATTCAGGTTGTCCCTATCGAGTACAAGAGGGTGCTGCAGGAAGAGCAGATGCGAAAGCTGCAGAAGAAGATTGCGGACATGCAGCGCGACTATTGAATCCTGTATGATAAAGAAGACCCTCTATGTTTATTGTGCATGTAAGAGTTCTAAAAAAAAGGAAAAAGAAAATATGGGGAAACAGACAGCATTTTTGGATGTGCCTCGCCAAGAAGCAGGTTATCGTCCGATACACGATAGAATACATGATTTCGGAGAAGTAGAGCAGACACTCAACACCGGAGACCGCCGCCGTCAGGCATCGCGCTGTATGGACTGCGGTGTGCCTTTCTGCCATTGGGCATGCCCTTTGGGAAACAAGGCACCGGAATGGAATGATGCCTTGAGCAAAGGCGATTGGGAACTTGCCTACCGTTTGCTCAGCAGCACAAACCCTTTCCCGGAGTTCACAGGACGCATCTGTCCTGCCCTTTGTGAGAAAGCCTGCGTGCTCAATCTCTACGACCATCAGCCGACAACCAATCGCGAGAACGAGGCGGCAATCACAGAGATGGCTTTTCAGGAGGGCTTCATCGATATGCACCTGCCTGAACGCAACGGCAAGCGTGTGGCGGTCATAGGTGGCGGTCCTGCCGGACTTGCAGCAGCCCACGACCTGAACCTTATGGGGTATGCGGTAACGGTTTTTGAGAAGAATGAGGCGGCAGGAGGTCTGTTGCGCTATGGTATTCCGAACTTCAAGCTGAACAAGGAGATTATCGACCGTCGCATAAAGCTCTTGGATCAGGAGGGGATAGAGTTCCGCTACAATGAGGAAGTTGCTCCGGAAGCCGTAGCCGGCGAGTTTGACGCTGTCGTTCTTGCCATGGGAACACCACAGGCACGTGACCTGAATGTTCCGGGACGGGAACTCAAAGGTGTGCATTTCGCCCTTGAGATGCTTGCGCAGCAGAACCGTGTCTTGGCAGGAGCAGAGTTCACAAAGGAAGAGCGTGTCACGGCGGCAGGGAAGAATGTCCTTGTAATCGGCGGTGGCGACACAGGTTCCGACTGTATAGGGACATCCCACCGACAAGGAGCACTGAGCGTGACGCAAATAGAGATTATGCCTCGCCCCGCCGAAGGTCCTGATGACCCGAAGAATCCGTGGCCGCATTTCCCACGCACCTTCAAGACAACATCAAGCCACGAGGAGGGATGCTTGCGGCGTTGGAACATCAACACGCTGGAGTTCGTCAGCGAGGAAGGATGCGTCACAGGTGTGAGGGTGCAGGAGATAGACTGGCAGCCGAATCCGAAAGGCGGGCGTCCGCTTATGGTCGAGAAAGGCGAGCCGGAGGTTATCAAGGCTGAGCTTGTGCTCCTTGCCATGGGATTCCTCAAACCGGAGCATCCGCAGTATCCGGAGAATGTCTTCATCTGTGGTGATGCCGCTTCCGGAACTTCCCTTGTTGTGCGTGCCATGGCGAGCGGCAAGCAAGCGGCATTGCTGGTTGATGAATATCTGAAATTATAGGTGTCCGCTAAAACTCCACAAGTTGTTGTGAAATCAGATTTTCATATGGAATGTTTCGCATAAGATGTGGCGGAGCCACAATCCATATGGTAACTTTACCTTTGCAGTGTCAAATAATATATGTTAAATATATCTATCTTGATAACATAAAAAACCGAGGTTATGTTTACCTTTGTCGTATTAAGGAAGCCAACCTCCCCATGGGGTACACCAATATGGTAACTAGGCTCAGAGCCTTCCGGCGGTTAGGTTATTGGCTTATCGACCGCCTGGTTCCAATGCGCGTCTCCCTTGAGAGTGAGAGGGTAGGCCTTGACCTTTCGCAGCACGATGAGCATTACGGACTGGCGCATATCGATGAGCGCGAGCTTGCCGAGTATGAGGAGCATATACGTGAAAAGAACAAACAATAACATAAAATATGAGCAAATATATCTTTGTGACAGGCGGTGTCGTCTCGTCATTAGGCAAGGGAATAATCTCTGCCTCCATAGGAAAGCTGCTGCAGGCGCGTGGCTTCAGGATTACGATACAGAAGTTTGACCCGTACATAAACATAGACCCGGGTACGCTGAACCCTTACGAGCATGGCGAATGCTATGTCACTTCCGACGGCATGGAGACAGACCTTGACCTCGGACATTACGAGCGTTTCACGGGAATCACCACTACACGCCATAACTCGCAGACAACCGGGCGAATCTACCAATCGGTAATTGAGGCGGAGCGTCGTGGCGATTATCTTGGCAGGACAATACAGGTGGTGCCGCATATCACGGACGAGATAAAGCGCAGGATGAAGTATCTGGAGAAGGACGGTTATGACTTCATCATAACAGAGATAGGCGGAACGATAGGCGACATAGAGTCCGCACCGTTCCTTGAATCCATCCGACAACTGAAATGGGAGCTTGGCAGGGATGCTGTGACGGTTCATCTGACGTATGTCCCTTATCTCAAAGCCGCCGGAGAGCTTAAGACAAAGCCTACACAGCACAGTGTGAAAGAGCTGCAAAGCGTGGGAATACAGCCGGACATCCTTATCCTTCGCACAGAACGGCATCTTGACGACAATCTGCGCCGGAAGGTTGCGGGATTCTGCAATGTCGCTTTGGAGTGCGTGATACAAAGCGAGGACATGCCAAGCATTTACGAGGTTCCTGTCAGCATGCAGCGCCAAGGGCTTGACGCCGCCATTCTCCGTAAAATGGGGATACCTGTCGGTGAGACTCCGGAGCTTGGTCCATGGAACCGGTTCCTTGAGCTTCGCAAGCGCGCAAAGGAGGTTGTGCGCATCGGACTTGTGGGGAAATACGCTTTGCAGGACGCATACAAGAGCATTTGTGAGAGCCTTTCCCATGCTGCCACGTACAATGACAGGAAGGTGGAGATAACCTTCATCGACTCGGAGCATCTTGACATTTCACTGCTGGAGCAGCAGGACGGGCTGGTGATTTGTCCCGGATTCGGGCAGCGAGGGACGAAAGGCAAGATGATTGCCGTCAGATACGCCCGTGAGAATGATGTCCCGTGCTTCGGGATATGCCTTGGAATGCAGATGATGGTCATTGAGTTTGCACGTGACGTCCTTGGGCTGAAAGACGCTGACAGCGCGGAGATGGCGGAGACAAAGAACGCTGTCATTGACCTTATGGCAGGTCAGAAGGGCATTGCAAACCTTGGCGGCACGATGCGCCTTGGTGCTTATGACTGCGAACTGGAGGCAGGGACACGCATGGAGACCGTCTACGGAGAGCGTCTTATCCGTGAGCGCCACCGCCACCGCTATGAGTTCAACAATGACTATCTTGGCAGATTCGAGGATGCCGGAATGAAATGCGTAGGAAAGAATCCTGAGACATCTCTTGTCGAGATTGTTGAAATCCCGGAGTTGCGGTGGTTTGTCGGAACACAATTCCATCCGGAATACCAAAGCACTGTACTTAACCCTCATCCGCTGTTTATGGACTTCATAAAAGCGGCAATAGGGAGATAGGAAAACAGGGGATTCTCTTAAGCCAAACAGAAGGTAACCTTTCGCCATGTGAAAGGTTACACTTTGCCTTGTAAAAGGTTACCTTTGGCAGGGTAAAAGGTTACCCTTGACTATGATAAAGGATAATTACAAGAAATGGAACAACTGAAACATGAGTGCGGCATAGCGATGATTCGCCTTTTGAAGCCGCTGGAATACTACGAAAAGAAGTATGGGACAAGGGCTTACGGTCTGGGAAAGCTCTACCTGATGATGGAGAAGCAGCACAACCGCGGTCAGGAGGGGGCAGGTATTGCCTCTGTCCACCTTGACGCTGTTCCGGGGAAGGAGTACATGTTCCGTGAGAAGGCGCAGGGCAAGGATGCTATAACGGAGATATTCTCGCGTGTCGACGAATCGTTTGCCGGTGAACTCCTTATGGGGCATCTGCGCTATTCGACCACAGGAAATAGTGGGCTGACATTCGTACATCCTTTCCTGCGCCGCAACAATTGGCGTGCGAAGAATCTTTGCCTGTGCGGAAATTTCAACATGACGAACATTGACGAAATCTTCCGCAAACTCACGGCGCAAGGGCAGTTCCCACGCATATACAGTGACTCGTATATAATGCTTGAGCTAATGGGGCACCGGCTTGACCGTGAGGTGGAGCGCAATTTCTCGGCAGCGAAGGCGGAAGGGCTGGAGGGAACAGGGATAACGGACTACATCGATGCGCACATGGAAATCGGTAATGTCTTGGAGACGACAATGAAGGACTTTGACGGAGGCTATGTTGTCTGCGGACTGACAGGTTCCGGAGAACTCTTTGTTATGCGTGACCCGTGGGGCATCCGCCCTGCGTTCTACTATCGTGATGAAGAACTTGTGGCGGTGGCATCCGAATGTCCGGTGCTTCAGACGACATTCAACCTCGATGCGGAGAGCGTGAAGGAACTCGCCCCCGGCTGTTCACTGGCAGTAAGGCGCAATGGTGAGGTAGGCATCTTGGAGATTATGCCGCCGAAGACACTCGCACCATGCAGTTTTGAGAGGATATATTTCAGCCGTGGGAACGACAGGGACATCTACCGTGAGCGAAGATGTCTTGGCGAGCAACTTGTGCCTGCCATAACAGAAGCCTTGGGTGGTGACGTGGACAATACGGTCTTCTCCTTCATTCCAAACACTGCCGAAGTGGCTTATTATGGCATGCTCCACGGATTCATGAGGCAGGGGCATGATGTCCGCTTCGAGAAGATAGCGTGGAAGGACATCAAGCTGCGCACATTCATCACTGGAGATGCTCTGCGCAACGACCTTGCCGCCCATGTCTATGATGTTACCTATGGTGTCGTGCGCCCTTACGAGGACAACCTTGTGGTAATCGATGACTCTATAGTCAGAGGGACAACACTGAGAGAGAGTATCATAAAAATCCTTGACCGTCTGCATCCGAAGAAGATTGTCATTGTCAGCAGTTCACCGCAGATTCGTTATCCCGACTTCTATGGCATAGACATGGCACGAATGGAGGAGTTCATCGCTTTCCGTGCCTGCGTCTCCTTGCTGGAAAGGCGTGGCATGAAGCAGCTCATCGAGGATGTTTACAAACAGTGCATGAAAGAACTTGAGAAGTCTGCATGGGAGCAGTCTCTGCCGGTCAAGGAGCTTTATGCCGCATTCAACGTGGACGAATTGAACGAGGAGATGGTCAGGCTGCTGCGTACGGAGGATGTCTCCACTCCGATTGAGCTTGTCTTCCAAAGCATTGAGGGGCTCCATGCGGCATGCCCCGGACATGGCGGTGACTGGTATTTCACAGGCAACTATCCGACGCCGGGTGGTGTACGCCTGTGCAACCGCGCGTTCGCAAACTGGTTTGAGGAGCATTGTACGGCTTCCGGGGAATAGGCATCATGACAGACTGGATATAATCCCCAATCGGCAATCAGGCATTATGCGGGCTTCAATGGCAACTGCTGTTTATTGTCTGATTGCCGATTCGGGATAACATCTTTGCTTTGGGTTACATAAGTTGAATATTCTGATACGCAGTAACCTGACGGGATGCTGCTCCGTGAGGGAATGGCATTCCGTCTTTTTTGAGGCTTGTTTTACAGCCTGATTAGCATTTGCGGCAGCAAAAAACTGTGCCGTTACTTGGCAACAATAAAAAAATGTGTGAAAAATATTGTGCAAATGGAAATTTATTATTACCTTTGCAATGCATTTGCGGCAGTAGCTCAGTTGGCAGAGCATCAGCTTCCCAAGCTGAGGGTCGCGAGTTCGAGCCTCGTTTGCCGCTCTTTTGTATGAGCATGCCTCTTATGTTTGAGGGGCATGCTCAGTTATTTTTATAGCAGATGATTGGTTTTCTGCCGATTATATGCCTTAGAGTATTCCATAAATAAACAGCACCTTTGTAGCCGGTCTATAAAGGTGCTGTTTTTATGTGAATAGATGTTGAATGGTGTTTGGATTATTCATGACACGGCGCAAAATACGTTAAACTATTGCAGATTGCAGAAATATTATTACTTTTGTATCATATTTTTCCAACAGTCGCATGGGTTAGTTCAATGCAGCGTCAAGGATAATCATCAGCAGGAAGCCGACGGTGAACCCGATAGACCCAAGGTTGGAGTGAGAGCCTTGCGATGCCGCAGGGATAAGTTCCTCCACCACGACATAGAGCATTGCTCCTGCTGCAAAGGCAAGCAGGAAAGGCATGAGCGGAACAACGGCGGAGGCAAGCCATATAGTGAGCAGTGCCGCTGCCGGCTGAACCACACCGCTCAGTACTCCGATGATGAAAGCGCGGTTTTTGGTGTTGCCTGCATCGCGCAAAGGGAGTGAGACGATAGCTCCTTCCGGCACGTTCTGTATGGCAATGCCGACAGACAGTGCGAGTGCCCCTGTCACGGGCAGGCAGGCGTTGCCTTCCGCAACGGCAGCAAACGCCACGCCGATAGCCATTCCCTCCGGAATGTTGTGCAGGATAATGGCAAGTATAAGTTTCCATGTTCGTGACATGTCGCAATTCAGTCCTTCGTCGGAGGAGTCGTTTCCGTGCCGGTGCGGTATGACACTGTCCATAATCAGAAGGAAAGCCACGCCTGCCGCAAATCCCGAAATGGCAGGCATGATGCGGCTCACGCCTTCCCCTCCCGACATGTTCATGGCAGGAATGAGCAGCGACCAGACGGCGGCAGCTATCATCACTCCGGCAGTGAAGCCCATGAATGCTTTTTTCGTAAGCAGTGGTATGGTGTCCTTTATCGTGTAGACAAATGCGGCTCCTATTGTCGTTCCTATGACAGGGATGATAAGTACTGAAAATAATGCGCTCATATAGTTCTCTGTTTTTGGTTTCGAGTACAAAGAGAATGCCAACCGGGTGCAGCAAGAGCTTGCTCTTATTGCCGAGGTGCAGCTTATCTTATGCAAAGATACAGAAAGTTGCCAATAACAGTATAATGTTTTAGGTTTAAATTAAATCAGTTAAAGTTTTTTGTTTTTGATTTGCTTCTGCTGGCGTGTAAGCAAAAATGGGATAAATGCTTGCTATATGTCGGATATACGGGCGTTTTCGTAAATTAAAACAATAACGTATGTTAAAAAACGGTTGATAAAACAAAAGGTAACACTTGACATTGCCAAGGGTTACCTTTCATCAAGTGAAGCATTACCTTTTATAGTGCCAAAGGTAACACTTCATTTTGTCATTTGTTGTCTTTGGGATTTTATGCCAATAGATTTTACACTGCTTACCATTTCAGCTTGTCGATGCTGAACACAGGACCGTCCTTGCATACGCAGACATTTCCCTTCTGAGTGTCCTCCACACAGCAGAGGCAAGCCCCTACGCCGCATGCCATTTTGTTCTCAAGAGAGACTTCGCAATAAACACTTTTCTCCCTCGCAAGTTTTGCCACGGCAACCATCATCGGCTTCGGACCGCAGACACTTATCTGACAGAAATTGTGGGTGTTCCATACGGAATGGTTTGTCACAAACCCTTTCTCGCCCTCCGAACCGTCCTCTGTGGTGATGAACACCTCACCGATGGCGCGGAAATTGTCCAGCTCGAGAAGGTCAGACTTTGAGCGTGCACCAAGCAGGAACATTGGTGTGCCACCGTTTTTCTTTATCACTTCACCGGCATAGAGCAACGGTGCGACACCCACGCCGCCACCGACAAGAAGCACGGAATAATCTTTTTGTGTCTCTTCCTCACAGGCTGGAGCTACAGTAAAGCCGTTGCCGAGTGGGAGGAGTACGTTAAGTATGTCGCCCTCTTTCAGTTTTGCAAGTGCACGTGTGCCGTCACCGACAAGTGCGATGAGGAGCCAAAGCTCATTCTTCTCATAGTCAACATAATGGATGGAGATAGGGCGGCGCAGGAAAGTGGTCTTCGAGCCGTCGACACGTATCTCCACGAACTGCCCCGGAGCCATATCGGGGAGTGGGGCGTTGTCGGTAAGTTTGATGAGGATATATTTCTCGTTGATGCGTTCCACGCATTTCACCGTAAGGTCTAACAAGTGTTTCTGTTTCATAGCACTCCTATTATTTCGTGAATGTCCTTTATTCCGTGGTTGTCAAGCCACAGGTTTATTCCGTCCTTTACCTTCTTTGTCACGGCAGGGTCGAGAAAGTTTGCCGTGCCTATTTCTATTGCCGTAGCACCTGCCATAAGGAATTCTATGGCGTCTTCCGCAGTGGATATGCCACCAAGTCCTACTACCGGAATGCTGACAGCCTTGCTAACCTGATAGACCATCCTGAGTGCCACAGGCTTCACGCATGGACCGGAGAGTCCTCCTGTGCCTATGGAAAGATTAAATTTCCGCTTCTCGATGTCGATGCTTGTACCCATCAGTGTGTTGATGAGCGACACGCTGTCCGCTCCTTCCGCTTCGACAGCCTTGGCAATGTCTGTGATGCTTGTTACGTTTGGCGATAGTTTTACGATGAGAGTCTTGTCGTAAGCTTTCCTTACAGCCTTCACAACGCTTGCCGCACCCTCACAGGTCACGCCGAAAGCCATGCCGCCGTCCTTGACGTTAGGGCAGGAGATGTTCAGTTCGATGGCGCGGATGTTCTCCAGAGCATTGACGCGTGTGGCGCACTCGGCATAGTCCTCTGGTGAAGAACCGCTGACATTGACAATCATCTGTGTGTCGATGTCCTTTATCTCCGGATAGATATGCTCGCAGAAGTAGTCCACGCCTTTGTTCTGAAGTCCTACACAGTTGAGCATACCCTGTGCCGTTTCCGCCATACGGGGATAGTCGTTGCCCTGTCGTGGTTTGAGGGTTGTGCCTTTGACGATGATGCCTCCAATCTCATCGAGAGGCACGAGGTCGGCAAATTCGAGACCGTAGCCGAAAGTGCCGCTGGCAGTCATGACCGGATTCTTTAGTTCCAGTTTGCCGATGTTGACATTGAGTTTTGCCATTCGATTGTATCTTTTTCTTGGGTTTCTTGTGTGAGTTTTGGTAAGTCAAACAACACCTCGGCAATTCTGAGCAAGCTCCAACTGCTCTCGGTTTGTACAACTTTGTAACAAAATTACTAAAATAATCCTAATCTTCCAAAGAAAATGGCAGAAAACTGACAATAATGTACATTATTCAGCGTTTAGCATTTAACTGTCGGTGCATGATTGCAGTCCGTACAGTCACTATATATAATAATGTGTAAGAAAACCATCATACGATGCATATATTAACAATTCTTGTTGCTATCTTGGCGATTCTTTTGCCGAAGCCTTTGTCAAAAGGTTCTGAAATGATTGTCAGGCATAAAGCATACACACTGAGTTACAACAAATCGCGCAACACTCCGAATTGGGTGGCGTGGACTTTGACGGCGAACCATACCGATGGTCCTGTGCCAAGGGCAAGCAAATTTCTTGCCGACCCGCTGATTCCTCGTGCCTACCGCGTGGAATATTATGACTACAAGGAGTCAGGTTATGACCGTGGCCACATGTGTCCTGCTGCCGACAACAAGTGGAACGCGCAGGCAATGAAGGAATGCTTCTACATGTCAAACATGTGTCCGCAGGATCCGGCACTCAACTCCGGCTCATGGGCAAGTCTAGAGAAAGCCTGCCGCCAGTGGGCGAAGACGGAGGGAAAGATCTACATTGTCTGTGGTCCGGTGTACAAGAACCGCAAGCATGAGCGCATTGGTGTGAGCCATGTCGTGGAAGTTCCGGATGGTTTCTTCAAGGCTGTGCTGTCTTTGCGTAAGGGGCATGAGAAGGCAATCGCGTTCTATTATGCGAACAATTCTAAGAAACAGCCTTACCGCCATGCGTGCACAGCTGTCGACAACATAGAGGCTCTTACAGGTCTTGACCTCTTTGCAGACCTTGATGACAAACTGGAAGCAAGACTGGAGAGGCGCTGTAACATCAATGATTGGAAATAACTAACGGGCGGAAGCCACGCTGTAGGGGTGTGGCTCGTGACAAACAATATACAGAACAATTAAAAAAGACATTACTATGAAACACTTTCCTCCTTCAGAACTGCCGATAAATGCTGACGGCAGTGCTTTTCATCTTCATCTGAAACCTGAGAATCTTGCCGACAAAGTCATCTTGGTTGGCGACCCGGGGCGTGTGGAAACGGTTGCTGCACACTTTGACTCCGTAGAGGCAGAGGTGGCAAGCCGTGAGTTCCGCACTATCACCGGCACATACAAAGGCAAGCGGATTACGGCGCAGTCCACAGGTATCGGTTGTGACAACATTGACATTGTTGTGACTGAGCTTGACGCTTTGGCGAACATAGATTTCACGACACGCATGGAGAATGAGAAATTCCGGCAACTCACCCTTGTGCGTATCGGTACTTGTGGCGGCTTGCAGCCTGAGACACCTATCGGCACTTTTGTCGCTTCATCAAAAAGCATCGGCTTTGACGGACTGCTCAATTACTATGCAGGGCGTGACGAAGTCTGCGACCTTGAACTTGAAGAGGCGTTTGTGAAGCACATGGATTGGTGTGCAAAGAAGGGTGCTCCATACGTTGCCACTGCTTGTCCTGAACTCATAGAGCAGATAGCCGGCGAGGATATGGTGCGCGGCATCACCATCGCCTGTGGCGGTTTCTATGGTCCGCAAGGGCGTCAGATACGTCTTGGCATACAGGATCCGAACCAGAATGAGAAGGTCGAGTCTTTCCGTTATGGTGACTTGAAGGTCTGCAACTTTGAAATGGAGTCATCGGCGCTTGCCGGTTTGGCTTCTCTCTTCGGTCATCGTGCCATGACATGCTGCATGGTTATTGCCAACCGCTATGCCAAAGAGATGAATACTCAGTACAAGAACAAGATTGATGACCTCATCCGCCTTGTGCTTGACAGGATTTGAAAAACATCAAAGTCAGAAGAACAAACAAGTTCAGACAAATATAATACAAAAGAATCTGCCACCGTTTCTTGTTTCATGTGTAGTGGGATAAGAAACGGTGGCAGACTTTTTTGTTTGGTTTTTATTGCTTTATGCTCAGCAGGAATTCCCTCAGCACTTTGCAGGCTACGGCAGTTGATATGCCTGAGGTGTCAATATTCGGTGCAAGCTCGTTGATGTCCGCGCCGACAATGTTGCAGTTTGAGCATATTTCGTAGATAGCTTTGCGAAGCTCATCGAATGTCACGCCGCCCGCTTCCGGTGTTCCTGTGCCCGGGAATACTGACGAGTCAAGCACATCAAGGTCAATGGTAAAATAGACCGGTGTGCCTTTCGGCAATGCCAGTCCTTTGCTTTTGCCATTGCCCTCGCTATCATCGCCATGGACAAGGTTGGCAATGTCTTTGAGAGAGAACGGATGAATGTCAGTGTGTCCGGCATGTGCAAACTGCCATTCAGCACGCTCTCCGGAGCGTATGCCAAACTGATGAATCCTGCCGTCGCCAATGATGTCGTGGCAGCGGCGTAGGACACAGGCATGGGACAACTGCACTCCGAGATAATCATTGCGCAGGTCGGCATGCGCATCAAAGTGTATGATGTGCACGTCAGGATAACGCTTTGCCACCTCACGGAAAGCTCCGAGCGTCACAAGATGCTCTCCGCCAAGCATCAATGGTATCTTGCCGTCGTCAAGAATCTCTGCAGTATGCCGGGAAATAGCGTCAAGAGCCATCTCTGCCGAACCCATCGGAAGTTCCAAATCACCGGAGTCAAAGACAGCAATACCGTCATATTCCCCTTTGTCATTAAGGTCAACAAGGTCGCGATCGAGATAAGGAGAGTAGGTTTCTATGCCATAACTCTCATGCCTCATTGCCGCTGAACCGAATCGTGCGCCGGGTCTGTAACTCGTTGTGCTGTCGAAAGGCGCTCCGAAGAGCACCACTTTCGCATCCTCGTATTCGGCATCGCAGCCGATAAATGTCTCTATGTTGTGTTTCATGTATTATTCTGTTTTTATACAAGTGTTTATGCGGAAACGTGCAAGTATCAGTATTTGAATGATGAGCCGCCGACAAATTCACGCATGATTGATGTCGGAGGAATCTCCTTGTCTGACACCGGAGTGAAATAATGGATGAATTTCAGCAGTCTGTGCGCCTCGGCATACTCCGGACAGTTCTTCGGAACGGAGCGCAGGATAGGTTCGGCGTGGTTGCGAAGTATGGCGAACTCAATGCTCAATGCTGAGTTGAACATCACATCGGCATTCTCCTGGTAAGGGAAAATCCACTTCTCTTCCGCAGCACATACATTAGGCCACTGCTTTATTGTCTCACGAGCAGAGAATGCTCCTTTGTTGTAATCGCGGATGATGCGCCTCAACAGGCGGTTGTCACGTGTCGGAATCCAGTTGTGGTCGTCAAGAGAAACATTGGTAAGTGCGGAAGTATATATTTTGTATTTGTTGCCCTCCGGAATGTTCTCTGTCAGCCGTGGGTTCAGTGCGTGTATGCCCTCGATGATAAGGATATGCTTGTCCTTTATGCGCAGTTTCTTTCCGTTCCATTCACGCATACCGGTAGTGAAGTTATATTCCGGCACTTCCACATCCTTTCCTTCAAGAAGCTGCACAAGATGCTCACCAAGGAGTTTGTGGTCGACAGCCTCGAAATTGTCAAAGTCATACTGCCCGTTAGGCAGAAGCGGAGTGTCCACACGGTTGACAAAGTAGTCGTCCGTAGAGAAAGATATTGGTCGCAGTCCGCAAGCAAGGAGCTGTATGGACAGACGCTTGCAGAACGTTGTCTTTCCCGAGCTTGACGGACCTGTGATAAGCACAACCTTCAGGTCCTGCTCCCTGTACCTCTGTTCTATCTCCTCTGCAATCTTTACAATCTTTTTCTCCTGCAACGCCTCCGAAACCTGTATCAGTTCCGGTGCCCTTCCGTTTTGGCAAGCCTTGTTGACGTCACCGGCATTGGACAGGCGCATGATGACATTCCACTTCACCTGCTCCTTGTAGACATCGAAAGTCATAGGCTGCGGTATCATCTCCGCCAGCTGTTCCGGATTGTTCTTGTCAGGAACGCGCAGCAGCATGCCCTCGCCGTACTGTTCAAGTCCGAAGACCTTCAGATAGCCTGCCGACGGAACCAATGCCCCATAGTAATAGTCCACTGTGTCGCCAAGAGTGTAATAGTCGGTGTACACCTTCTCCGAAGTCTCCAAAAGCCTCACCTTGTCGGTGAATCCACGCTCCTTGAATATGCGGATAGCCTCTTCCGTAGGAGCTTCGTTGCGTCGGAACGGCATGTCAAGGCTTATTATTTCCTGCATCCTTTGGCGCACTCTCTCAACCTCCTCGACAGTAAGTCCGCGCTTGTTCTCAGGGCTTTTTGCGGTGATGTTCTTGAAATTCCTGACGAAATTGCAGTAATAGCCTCGTGAGATAGGATGCTCGATGAACAGTTTGCAGCCCGGGAACACGTCCTGTGCCGCTTTGTAGAGCACGAAGCACAGTGAGCGGATGTAGGCACGCATGCCACTGGGGTTGCATACATCCACAAATTCCACGTCACGGTTCTGCCACAACCTGAACTTCAGTCCTTGCGATGTGTTGTTGACTTTGGCTGAGACCACAGGATGCTTGAAGTCAAGCCCGAACTCCGGGAATATATCCAGAAGGGAGCTGCCTTCGGTGAAACTCTTTGTCTGATTGTTGTTCGTACAGCGTATTTGCAACATTTTCTTTCTGTGGGTTAAGTAATATTTTATGCAAAGTTACAAATAATTCCGAAATATTTTGTAATTTTGCAACAAAATTGTATTAATATAGTAGAAAAATGACACAGTTATTCAAGCGGCATCTGCCGGACATCCTTGTAGTGCTGGCGTTTGTCGTCATAGCGTTTGCATATTTTTTTCCTGCCGACACAGAAGGCAGGATACTCTATCGCCACGACTCCTCCGCAGGACGCGGTGCAGGAATGGAGGTTTCAAACTATCGTGAGAAGACCGGGGAGGTGTCCCGTTGGACAAACTCCGTGTTCTCAGGAATGCCTACTTATCAGTCTGCACCTTCCTATGACAGTCAGAAGCCGCTGAATGCCGTTACCGACGCGTTCCACCTTTGGCTTCCGGAGAATGTCTGGTACTTGTTCGCCTACCTCTTCGGGTTCTATATCATGCTCCGCGCCTTTGACTTCAAATGGTACCTTGCGGCACTGGGCTCGGTGATATGGGCGTTCTCAAGCTATTTCCTGATTATCATTGCAGCGGGTCATATATGGAAAGTGATGGCGTTGGCTTACCTCCCTCCGATGATTGGCGGTGTGGCATTGTCCTACAAGGGCAAGTACCTGGTGGGCTTCCTTGTCACCGCTGTCTTCGCAGCCATGGAGGTTTTGGCAAACCATGTGCAGATGACTTATTACTATTGCTTCATCATCTTCTTCATGGTCATAGCCTATCTTGTCGAGGCCATAAAGGAAAAACAACTGCTGCGCTTTGCAAAAGCGTCGGCGACATGTGTCTGTGCGGCTCTTGTGGGCATACTGATGAACGCGTCAAACCTCTACCACACATGGGAATACCAGAACGAGTCCATGCGCGGAAAGAGCGAGCTTGTGAAGGAAAACTCTGCAAATCAGACATCTTCGGGTCTTGACCGCGACTATATAACGCAATGGAGCTACGGAATAAGTGAGACATGGACGCTGCTTGTGCCTAACACAAAGGGAGGCTCTTCCATGGACGCGATAGCTTCCAATGAGACAGCCATGGCTCATGCCAATAACGATTATGTCGGCATCTACCAGCAGATGGGACAGTATTGGGGCGAGCAGCCGGGCACGTCCGGTCCTGTTTATGTTGGCGCATTCGTTGTTATGCTCTTCGTTCTCGGTCTGATGGTCGTAAAGGGTCCCATGAAATGGGCACTCCTTGCTGCCACAGTGCTCTCCATACTGCTCTCTTGGGGCAAGAACTTCATGCCGTTGACGGATTTCTTCATTGACTATGTCCCGATGTATGCCAAGTTCCGCACGGTGGCATCGATACTCGTCATTGCAGAGTTCACCATACCTCTTCTTGCCATTATGGCACTGGCGAAGGTCATCGAGGCTCCGAAACCTGAGAAGGGCAAGGACAAAATGCTGAAAAAGATAGGCATAAGTTTCGTGCTGACAGCAGGCATCTGCGTGCTTTTCGCCCTTATGCCGACACTCTTTTTCACGGACTTCGTTTCACAGAACGAGCTGAGAATGCTTGGGCAGATACCTCAGGAACAGCTCAATCCGTTGCTTTCCAACCTGCGCGAGATGCGTCAGGCTGTGTTCGCAGCCGACTGTTGGCGTTCATTCTGGGTCATTGCAGCCGGTGCAGCATTGCTTGTGGCCATGCGCATGCGCAAACTGAAGCCTGTCTATGCCGTCACGGCAATGGCTCTCCTTTGCCTCTTCGACATGTGGCAGGTGGACAAACGCTATCTGAATGATGCCATGTTCGTCAATGCGGAACAGCGCACGGCTCCGCAGCCTATGACACAGACTGACATGGAGATACTGAAAGACAAGTCGTTGGACTACCGTGTGCTGAACCTTGCGTCAAACACGTTCAACGAGAACGAGACAAGCTACTACCATAAGTCTGTCGGCGGATACCATGCAGCAAAGCTGCGTCGCTATCAGGAGCTTATCGAGAAGTATATCTCTCCTGAGATGCAGAAGACAATGTCTGCCATTGTAGAGGCTCAGGGTGACATGTCCATGTTCGGCAAGGATGTCTGTCCTGTGCTCAACATGCTGAACACAAAGTATTTCATCCTTCCTCTCCAGGGGGGTGAGACTATGCCTGTGCAGAATCCTAATGCCTTTGGCAACGCATGGTACGTGGATAATGTGCTCTTCGTCAATAACGCCAACGAGGAACTTGACGGTATGGCAAAGATTGATTTGAGCAGGCAAGCCGTTGCCGACAAGAAGTTTGAGGCACAGCTTTCTCAGTCGGTGCAGCAGGATTCCATGGCTGTCGTGACAATGACAAAGTACGCTCCGAACCATTTGGAGTATGAGGCAGAGTCGTCAAAGGGCGGTGTGATAGTCTTCTCCGAGATATATTATCCGGGCTGGACATGTACAGTCGATGGCCGGGAAGTGGAGCTTGGCAGAGTGAACTATGTGCTCCGCGCCGTGAATGTCAAGGCAGGAAAGCACAAGATTGTATTGGATTTCCACCCGCAGACCGTCAAGACAACGGAGACTGTGGCATACACAGCCTTCGGAATCCTTGTCCTCTGTCTTTTGGTAATAATAGCACTTTATTTCAAGCGACGCAAATGAACTTTGAACGACTGAATGAAGAATACCGCCGTGAGGAGCTGCTCCGCAACATAGAGCATGCTTTGCAGAAACTCTCCCTGAGCGAACTTGAGGCGATAAGCTATGACCTTCTGACAAAAGGGTATATGGACAATTAATGAAAGATGTAAGATGACAAATTGTTGATATTAAGTTTGTTACCTTATATTTAGCACATCGATAAACAAAAGGTTACCTTTTGCCATGCAAAGTGTTACCTTTCATGTGGTGAAAGGTAACCTTTTACAAGGTAAACCGTTACCTTTTGCAGAACGGAGTGACAGCCTGTGTTTTTCAGGTCTGTCTGTTGGAAATAAAAAGTAGTGTGATTAATGAAATCAAGATATAAGTTTAACGGCAAAAAGGAGTGACAAATGCAACAGACAGCTATTCTATTACTGCACTGCCCTGACAAGCTGGGCATCATTACAGAGATAACAAAGTTCATCACCGACAACAATGGCAACATCGTCTACCTTGACCAATATGTTGACAAAATTGACGGACGGTTCTTCATGCGTGTGGAGTGGGAGCTTGAGAAGTTTGCCATCCCTGCGGAAAAACTGTCGGAATACATCGAGACGCTCTATGGACAACGCTACAACATGCAATTCCAGATATATTTCAATTACGAGAAACCGCGCATGGCTTTGTTCGTAAGCAAGATGTCGCACTGCCTTTATGACCTCCTTGCACGTTACAAGGCCGGGGAACTTGACGTTGAGATTCCGTGCATTGTCTCCAACCATGAGGATCTCAGGTATGTCGCCGAGCAGTTTGACATCCCGTATTATGTTTGGTCAATCAAGAAAGACTGGTCCAACAAGCAGGAGGTTGAGCGTGAGGAAATGGAACTGATGAGGGAAAAGGGCATAACGTTTATCGTCCTTGCACGCTACATGCAGATTATCTCAGAAGAGATGATACAGCAGTATCCTAACCGTATCATCAACATCCACCATTCGTTCCTGCCGGCATTTGTAGGTGCAAAGCCTTATCATCAGGCATATCAGCGAGGCGTGAAGATTATCGGTGCGACAAGCCATTATGTCACTTCGGAGCTTGACGCAGGACCTATCATCGAGCAGGATGTCGTGCGCATCACCCATAAGGACACTCCCGAGACCCTTGTCCTGAAGGGCAAGGACCTTGAGAAGATAGTCCTCTCGCGTGCCGTCAAGAAGCATATCGAGCGCAAAATCCTCACTTGCCATAACAAAACGATAATTTTCAGTTGACGAGCCAATGGTTATTGCCATATAAGGCACTGAGCAATAAATAACTTTCCGTATTGTGCAATTCTTCATGAAAATGTTCTGCAAGAATTGCGCATTACGGATTTTTTTCTTCCATTAAACGCATACATACCTTATGTTTTTCCATATTGCAATATCGAAAATGGTAAAAGTTTTCGTCTGAAAAGAAAGAAAATTAGAAAAGTTTTCGTTTGAAAAGAAAACTTTTACTATCTTTGCAGAAAATAAACTCCACCTCTGCAATTAAGAGCAAACTCTTACTGCATTCGGTTTGAATTGTCTTTGCACAAAAATATAGTAAGCTATGGATAAAAAGAGAACATTCCAATCAATTATCAGTCTGAAGCAGAAAGATATGGTTTCGCGACTTTTTGAGCGTGACTTACAGTTGCCGATAGACAGTGGACACATAATCACTG
The DNA here is from genome assembly GCF_004792655.1 of Palleniella muris. GTDB lineage: Bacteria > Bacteroidota > Bacteroidia > Bacteroidales > Bacteroidaceae > Prevotella > Prevotella muris_A. The sequence goes on from NZ_SRZC01000029.1 coordinate 27,048, forward strand.
TGCCCGGTGTACGTCGCTGTGGTAAGTCATCTTTAATGGAACTTGTTGTTTCTCAGTTGGTTGAACGTGGTATTGATAAGTGCCGTATCCTGTGGATAGGATTTGATGATGAGCGTCTTCGCAATATAACATCCGACGACCTGAACGACATTATAACAGGCTACATGGAGATGTATCCTGACATAGAGATGAAAGATGTATATATGTTCTTCGATGAGATTCAATATGTTGATGGGTGGGAATTGTTTGTTTTACGCATATTCAAATCATATTGTAAAAATATCTTTGTCTCCGGTAGTAATGCCAGCCTGTTGTCTGCTGAATTGTCAACAGCTTTACGAGGGTGGCCGATTGAGTATGAAGAGTTTCCGCTAAGTTTTGCGGAATATTGCCGTTTCAGAAATGTAGCAGTGGAAATGTTTTCAGAAGAAGGCCAAGCCTATTTGGTTCGTGCTTTCCAAGGGTTTCTTATGGACGGCGGCTATCCGGAAGTTGTGCTGTCTGCAAACGAGACATTGAAGAACAAACTTTTGCAGAGCTATTTCAATGCAATGCTTTTTCGCGACTTGGTTGACAGATATGGGTTGACCAACCTCCCTGCCGTGCGTTATTTCATAAAAAGAGTGATGACTAACCTTTCAAAGCCAACATCAATAAACTCTATTTACAACGAATTGAAATCGCAAGGCATAAAAGTTGCGCGTGAGAGATTGTACGGATTGGCAGAACAATGCTGCTCTATATATTTGTTTTTCCGTTTGCCAAAATATAGCAAATCCATTGTCAAGGAAAATTCTTCATTCCCAAAGTTTTATGTAGTTGACAGTGGACTATGGCGCTCTGTTCTTACGCCACAGAGTGAGGAAAAAGGCAAACTGCTTGAAAACGCTGTTTACTTGCATCTGCGCCGCAATATGTCTCCATCTACAAAATTGTATTATTATTCAGACAAGAAAGAATGTGACTTTGTTGTTCAAGAATACGATTGTGTGAAAACGCTCATACAAGTGACATGGTCGTTGCTTGAAGGCGGAACACGTGAACGAGAAATCGGTGGTCTGTTGGAATGCGCTAAGGTAACAAACTGTAATGAGCTTCTGATTATTACATATAATGAAGAAGAAAACATTGAACTATCAGGTAAGACTGTACGCGTGATTCCTGCTTGGAGGTGGATGTTGGCATAACCGTGAATTATGATGTTTACATAAATATAACATTGACAATCCGGTCATCGAAAATAATGCAAAGACCGCATTCTTTTATTTATCATGTGCTGCAAAGTGCCAATATCTCAGCAGCGATTCTTGCAGGTTAAGGAGAGCCGTTGGTTATTAACATGATATGAAAAATTATTGTCGGTTTTGCAAACTGCTTTTTCGGGCATAGCAGTTGCTTATGTAAAGAAATCATAATTATTTTATTCCTGATTCTTGATTCTTGATTAAAATTATTAACTTTGCATCTATCAACTACAACAGTCTACCGAACAATGGAGAACAATACAGTGCAAGGCGGGAAATTTGTCGTGGAGGTGCGACCGGAAATCCTTGAGTGCGATGTCGTCCGTTTCCAGAACAACAAGGAAAAATGGGTGGCTTTCGTAGGGCTTCTTGACGGACATCCTTACGAGATTTTCACCGGTCTGCAAGATGATGAGGAAGGCATAGCACTACCGAAAAGCGTCGAGAAAGGAAATATAATAAAGTGCACAAATGCTGACGGCACCAAAAGGTATGACTTCCAGTTTGAGAACAAGCGTGGCTACAAGACCACTGTGGAGGGGCTTTCCGAGAAGTTCAATCCGGAATACTGGAACTATGCCAAGCTGATTTCTGGTGTTCTCCGTTATGGTATGCCTATAAAGCATGTCGTGAAGCTCGTCTCTTCCATGGAGATGAACACCGACAGCATCAACAACTGGGCATCAGGAGTGGAACGTGCGCTGAAGAAGTATATCTCTACTGACGAATAGACTCATTGCGGTTTGTGGAGACAGAGACGTACATACATATAGACAGCCTTCGCATGCATGCCTTTCATGGCGTGCTGGAACAGGAGCGCAGGGTGGGGAATGACTACCTTGTTAATATAAAGGTAGGCTATCCATGGCTGCAGGCCGTTGTGACCGATGATGTCGATGACACGCTCAACTATGCTGCACTTGCGGACATAGTCAAAGGGCAGATGAACATTCCTTCTGCACTTCTGGAGCATGTTGCCGGCAGAATAACGGCAAGGATACAGGAAATGTTCCCGAAATGCACATTTATAGACCTGAGAATCACCAAGGTTGCCCCGCCGATGCAGTGTGATTGTGACGGTGCCGGAGTGCATATCGTGATGAAGGACGTGAAAAATGAAATGTGAATGCGCGAAAAATGACGCTGATGTCATAGCGTTTTACTGTTAAGAAATTCTGTGGTATTAGACTTATCTTGAAACAAAGAATATTCCATATAGCATTATTCCTGCTTGTTGCCGTTGCATCAATGGCGGCAGGGAAAAAATATGTTCTGGTGATTGACCCCGGTCATGGCGGCAGAGATGCCGGCGCTGTGGGCTCTTTCTCCAAGGAGAAGGACATAAACCTGAAAGTTGCTCTATGCTTCGGAAGGTATGTGGAAAGGAACTGCCCAAACGTGAAAGTCATATATACGAGGAAAAAGGATACTTTCCTCCAACTCTATGAGCGTGCGGACATTGCCAACAAGAACCATGCCGATGTGTTCGTCTCCATACACACAAACTCTCTCCCAAAGGGGCATATAGGACGAGGGGTTGAGACTTATTCCATGACTTTGCGCCGTTCGGAAGAGAAACTCTCAGCTGCCATGCGCGAGAACTCGGTGATAACCTATGAGGAAGGCTACGAGGAGCGTTATGAGGGCTATGACTCGAAGTCTGATGAATCGGCAATAATGTTTGAGTACATCCACGATGAGAACATGGCAAAAAGCGTGGAACTTTCAAAGTCTATACAGAAAAGCCTGTGCGCATCGGCAAACCGTCCAAACAAGGGTGTCAAACAGGATAATTTCCATGTGCTGCGCCGTACTTCGATGCCGGCATGTCTTGTGGAGCTTGGTTTTATCTCCACTCCCGATGAGGAACGCTTGCTGAACGACGAGGCGGTTATCGACAAGATGGGGTATGGCATATATGTCGGTTTTGTGAAGTATATGGACAAGAATTCTGTCGTCACTCCATACAAGCCCGATGCTGAAAGCCATATAGCACTGCCTACCGTAGCACCGTCAAAGAAGACTTCCGCTCCGTCAAAGAGCAAGAGGCAGGCGGACGATGAAGAGGCAAAGGCGAAAGAGACCGTGGAAAAGTCAATGCCGGAATCTCATGACAGGCAGGAGCAAAGTTCTGACAAGCTGGTGTACAAGGTGCAGTTCGTGACAGCGTCGACTGTACTTAAGGAGGGCGCAAGCGTTTTCAAAGGTGTGACAGGGGCAGAACATTATAAAGACGGCGGTGTCTATAAATATACCATAGGATGCTGTGAGACACAGGCAGAGGCTGTAAAGCTTAAACGTGAAATTGCGGAGAAATTCCCTGACGCCTTTGTCATAAAGTTCCAGAACGGACAACGTGTCAGATAATTAATTAGGAAAATAAACTTAGAAATTGCGATATGAACAAATATTTTACCAAAGAAGTGCGCATCGCTCTGGCTGTTCTTGCCGGAATAGTAGTCCTTTTTGTGGGAATGAATTTCCTCAAAGGTGTCATGTTGTTCTCTGATGACTATTCATATAAGGTGCAGATTGCTGACGCCAACGGTCTTACTCAGTCCAACCCTGTGTATGCCAATGGTCTGCAGGTCGGTGTTGTACGTGACGTGACTGTTGACTTTTCAAATATGGCGAAAGGCATTACTGTCACGATAGATGTGGACAAGCGCATGCGCATTCCTGAAGGAACCATAGCAGAAGTTGATGCTGACCTTATGGGCAACCTGAAGATGAACCTTGTCCTTGCTTCTTCTTCAAAGAGTATAGAGCCGGGAGGCACTATCATGGGACGTGCAGCAGACGGCGTGATGAACAAGTTGGCGGACTTGGTGCCTTATCTTGAGACAATCGTGCCGAAGCTGGATTCCATCATGACAAGTGTCAATACGCTTCTCGCTGACCCTGCTGTTGTGGCAATCCTCCGTAATACTGAGACCACGACAGCCAACCTCAGCACCTCAACAGCAGAACTCAACAGACTGCTTGCACAGATGAACAGACAGGTGCCGGGACTGTTGCAGAAGGCTGACAAGACAATGGCAAACACGGAACAGCTTACTGGAAACCTTGCGAAACTGGATGTAGCGTCCACAATGGCAAGTGTCGATGCAACGCTGAAAAACTGTGAGGAACTTACAAACAAACTGAATTCCAATTCAGGAACAATAGGAAAGCTACTGAATGACTCTTCTCTCTATGATAATTTGAATGCCACTATACGTGACGCTGACTCTCTGATGATTGACCTGAAGGCTCATCCTAAGCGTTATGTTCATTTCTCTGTATTCGGAAAGAAGGATAAATAATGTGTTTTCTCTCTTGCCACCCGAGGAGACAAAGGGTGGAGTGTGCTTAATTTAAGGTATAATAGTGGCAGATTATAAACTACTTTGGGAAGATACGCAGCAGCGTATTCTGGCTGACTTGTCAGCAGAAGGTAAGGAGGAAGAGTATAACAAATGGTTCCGTCCTGTAACCTTTGAATCGTTTGACACGCAAACTCACCAGTTGCTTTTGCGTGTCCCGGGACGAGCATATATAGATCATATTGAGAAGAATCATCTTCGCGTTTTTGCCAAGGCACTTATCGCTGCTTATGGCAAAGGTGTGAAGTTGAACTACCGTATTGTTGTTGTCAAGGAGGCTAACGAGACTGTCGTTGAGGCTTCTGACCCGGAAATGGTTGCTCCACGTGCTAACGCATCGCAGAAACAGTCAAAGCTTCCCGAGGTGGACCCTCAGCTTGCACCAAGCCTTAATTTCAAGAATTTCATAGAGGGCGAGTCGAATAAGCTGTCACGCTCTGTCGGTCTGAACATTGCGGAACATCCAAGAAGTTCCAAGTTTAATCCTTTCTTCATCTTCGGTCCGTCAGGTTGTGGCAAGACCCACCTTGTCACGGCAATAGGATTGCGTGCGAAGGAGCTTTATCCTAACCTCCGTGTGCTGTACGTTTCTGCACGCACGTTCCGCCAGCAGTACACAACAGCCGTCACAGAGAATACGGTGAATGATTTCATTGCTTTCTACCAAACTTTGGATATACTGATTGTGGATGACATACAGGAGTGGGCTTCGCAGGAGAAAACACAGGATACGTTCTTCCATATCTTTGACTACTTGTTCCGAAGAGGCAAGAGGATAATCCTTGCTTCTGACCGTTCGCCGGCGCAGTTGCGAGGCATGCACGAGCGACTCATAACACGTTTTATTTGCGGTGCCACTTGTGAATTGATGCGTCCTAACAAACAACTGTGTGTTGACATATTGAAGAACAAGATAGCCCATGACGGACTTACAGGTCTTTTCTCCGATGAGGTGATAGAATACATTGCCACAACGGTCACCGGCAGTGTTAGGGACTTGCAGGGAATAATCAATTCACTGATGGTGTACAGTATTGCAGGCAATACGGAGATTGACATGCCTTTGACAGAGAAAGTTATAAAGCGCATTGTCTCTTTTGTGGATGACACCCAGGTGACATTGGACAATATCATTGACAGTGTATGCCTTATCTGCAATGTCACTTCCCAGGACATAAACAGCAAGTCAAGGAAGAAGGACATAACAGAGGCGCGCCAGATTGTAATGTATCTTGCACAGACGCTTACCAACATGCCTGCAACCCGCATCGGCAGACTTGTCGGTGGCAGAGACCATTCCACTGTCGCCCATTCCTGCAAGAAAGTGAAGAAGGCTCTTGTGACAGACAAACAACTAAACCAGCTTATCGACAAGATAAAGAAGGAAATAAAGGACAGCACTGCGAAATAAAACTCCTGCCAACAAGCTCTCCTTATAAAAAAAGAAAGAGCGTGTGGCGGCAGGATGAATCTGTAATATACGACAAATCCGGATAAAGAGTTTATGGTTTTCCCATAACCCTTTATCCGGATTTTTGTTATCTATCTGCCGCCTTATAGGGCGGTTGTGTTCCATGTGTCAGCCTTGGGGCGATGCATTTATACTACGCCTTGCGCCATCATTGCGTTGGCAACCTTCATGAAGCCTGCGATGTTCGCGCCCTTCACGTAGTCGATGTAGCCGTTCTCCTGCTTGCCGTACTTGACACACTGTCCATGGATAGAGTGCATGATGTAATGCAGTTTCTCGTCAACCTCTGCCTCAGACCATGACAGACGTATGGCATTCTGTGTCATTTCAAGTCCTGATGTCGCTACGCCGCCTGCGTTTACTGCCTTGCCCGGTGCGAAGAGCATTCCTGCTGCAATGAACTTATCCACTGCCTCTGCTGTACACCCCATATTGCTCACCTCGGCTATGCACAAAGGCTTGTTTGCCAAAAGCATGTCAGCATCCTCGCCACTGACCTCGTTCTGTGTGGCACAAGGCAGCGCGATGTCACACTTCTGCTCCCATGGACGCTTGCCGGGGAAGAATGTAGCTTCAGGGAACTCCTCTGCATAAGGTGCGCAGACATCATTTCCACTTGCACGAAGCTCAAGCATGTAGTCAATCTTCTCACCGCAAATGCCTGTCGGGTCATAGATGTAACCGTCAGGACCGGAGATTGTTATAACCTTTGCGCCAAGTTCGGTAGCCTTCTTTGCAGCACCCCATGCCACATTGCCGAAGCCACTGATAGCCACTGTCTTGCCCTTTATGTCTATGCCGTGGGTCTGCAGCATCTCATTGACAAAGTAGAGCGCGCCGAAACCTGTAGCCTCAGGGCGTATGCGGCTGCCGCCCCAGTCAAGTCCCTTGCCTGTAAGCACACCGTTCCACTTGTGTGTCAGCTTCTTGTACATGCCGAAGAGATAGCCAATCTCCCTTGCTCCGACACCGATGTCGCCTGCAGGAACATCCTCGTCAGGACCGATATTCTTCACAAGCTCAGTCATGAACGACTGGCAGAAGCGCATAACCTCATTGTCGGAACGTCCGCGGATAGAGAAGTCACTGCCACCCTTGCCGCCACCCATAGGCAGAGTAGTGAGGGCGTTCTTGAATGTCTGCTCGAAGCCAAGGAACTTTAGTATGGAGAGATTCACGGAAGGGTGGAATCTCAGTCCGCCTTTGTAAGGACCTATGGCACTGTTGAACTGCACACGGTAGCCGAGGTTCACATGCACCTCGCCGTTGTCATCCACCCATGGCACACGGAAAGTGATGATACGTTCCGGCTCGACAATGCGTTCAATGATTTTTGCGTGTTCAAACTCCGGATGCCGGTTGTAGACATCCTTTACAGAATTAAGCACTTCGCGTACAGCCTGCAAATATTCCAATTCTCCCGGATGCTTCTGCTCCAGTTGCTGCATGATTTTCTGTACATCCATAGTAATATAGTTTTAGGGTTAGATTTTGTATTATGTTTTCGATGGCAAAAATACAGTTTTTTATTGTAATGACCAAATAAAATCAGATAAAAATACAAAATATTTTATTTTCATTGTTATACACAAAACTTACGCTTTGTCAATTGTACTGCTATTTAATATGCTTTTTCGTGAAGAATAAACGGCTTTTGTTTATTATGTGGATTGTTTGTGTGATAAAATGTTATCGTCAAGTCAGAATGTAGGAACGTGAAACAAGCAAGGTTGTTTGTGGAAATTATACCGCGTTTTTCATTCTTCTGCGCCATGCGTAGTAGCCGTAGACAGCTATGACAGTATAGATGGCATAGAGCAGTGCACGCGCGTATATACCTTTATATATATATAATGCGGAGGAGATGGCATCAACAACCAGCCACACCCACCATTGCTCGATATATTTCCGTGACAACATCCACAGCCCGATGATAGAAAATGCTGTAGTCAAAGAATCAAGCACCGGCACATTGCTGTCCGTACAGAAATGCAGAAACGCCCACAATGCCGCCCACAATGCCGCAGTCAACGGCATGAGGACATAGACTGTTGACAGTGGCGTATGGCTTATGGCGATGGCTGTCGCTTTGGCTTTGTTGCCTGATTTCCTCCGACGCCAAGAGTAAAAGCCGTAGATAGCGGCAAGGAAATAGTAGAACTCCATGCCACAATCTGCATACACTCCTGCACGGTAGAGCACAACGGTGTAGACAACCGGCATTATCGCGCCGGTTATCCACATCAGTATGTTCTCTTTAAGTTCAAGATAGAGGTACAGCAGTCCCAATGTCGTGCCAAGTACATCCATCCAGTTGTTTGCCAAATATTCGGTCATTGGGTGGGTTTTTGTTTAAGGTTGTGGGTTATGGGTTTTTGGTTTAAGGTTGGTATGGTTTCAAAAGACTAACATATAACCCAAAACCAACAACCCACAACCCTTCGGTTAGAATCTCAGAGTGACGTTGCCCATGACGGTGAATCCTGCCATCGGGATGTAGCCAATCTGATAGTAGCGGTTATCGTTTGTATAGTCGTTGCCGTCAACTGCTGAATAAACCCAGCCACCGGCAGCATAGTGACGGTTGAAGATGTTGTTGAAGTTCAGCCCGAACACAGCTTCCTTTATGCCTGCCTTCAGCTTCTTCAGCCCGAGAGTGTACTTCAGGCTGATGTTTGTCGCGGAGTAGCAAGGGAGCGAGCGGTCAGCGTTCTCCGAGTTGTCAAGGTACTGGCGGCTGACAAAGTTTGTGTGCCATACACCTTGGAAACCTTTGTAATGGAAATCGATGAAGCCGTTGAGGATTGCCGATGGTGAGAAAGACAATGTGGAATTGTCGTAATGGACAAGCTCGGGGTCACCTGCCCAATTATCGACATACTCGTCGAAATCCTTAATCTTGTTCCTGCTCAGTGCAGCGTTTCCTTCTATGGAGAGCCATGGGAGAGGAGCGACGCCCGCACTCAGTTCGATGCCCATGCGGTAGGAGTCCTTCACGTTTGTCGTAAGGTTCTCGCCGATGTCCGATTGTGCACCGGTCTGCACGAACTGGTTGTCGTAACTCATGTAGTAAAGGTTCAGATTGACCGACCATTTCTTAGCCTGATAGCCGTAGCCAAGCTCGAAATCGTTGAGCGACTCAGCCTCCGGGGCAGGGTAGGAGCCGTTGTCCGTGAAATTGTTGCGCTCAGGTTCGCGATTGCTGCGTGCATAGGACGCATACGCATTGTGTCCGTTCTTGTGGAAACTGATGCCGACTTTCGGGTTGAGGAAGTTGTATTTCGCATCGATGTCAAGCCTTTGGTTGGTGAAAGAACCGTCATTGTTCTCATAAAACTTGTCGTTCACACCGTTTGTGGTGTATTTGACATGGCGGTACTGCACATCGGCAAAGACATCGAAAGCAGGCGTGATGTGATATGTCGCCTTGGCAAATGCGCTGACATCTGTCTTGTCGGCATCCGAGTCATAGTACTGATACTCACCGTTGCCATTAAGATAATATTTGCGCACATCCTCGTCCGCGATGTATGTGAGGTAGCCATAGTGGTTGCCGGTGAACTGTTGGGCAGAGATGTTGCCGATGATGTCCCACCGGCTGTCCTCGTAGTTGACATTGGCAATCAGTCCGTAGAAATCCTGCGTCATGCCCTTTTTGCGCACAAAGTCTGTTTTCTTTGGCAGACTGATGCCTGCTTCGGGCGTCATGGAGAGTCCGAATTTCGACAGTTTGTTGTCATAACGGAACTCATCGTAGTAGCCGTGACCGTGTGTATAGTGAGCTGTGGCAGAAGTGCTCCATTTGTCGTTTATCTGCCATGCCATGGAGAGCAGGTTGTGGTTGTACCAGAAATTGTCCGTGGTCTTGTCCCAGAATGAGCCGTCAGCCATTTTGTAACGCTCGACAGTCCATCCTCCTTCCCAGTCAGGGATAAAGTTCTCGTAAAGGCTGTTGTACTTTCCAAGTCCGAGATTGTACATGTCCTTGTACGTTTTCACGCCGTCATAGCTGTTAAGGCTGTAATCACCGTTGCCTGCGGTCACACCGTTCCATGCCTGCCCCGTAGACTCAAAGCTACCGATGTTCTTGTAACTGAGTTTGAAGTTCTGACGCTGGTTAAGGAAGGTCAGTCCGCCATAGTAATTGCCTGACTTTCCGCCCGTTCCGTGGATATACCCGTCTGTGGTCGTTTGGTGGTATGCACCTTCGAGAACAAGGAAATGGCGTGGCAGACGGATGCCGGTCAGTCCGGTGGAAAGCTGTGCCCCAAAGTTCCATGTGTCATAAGATCCGTAGGATGCGGATACTTCTGCCGAAGGATTATGCTGCGGCAGCGCCGTCATGAGCGATATTGTTCCGCCGAAAGCGCCGTCGCCGTTGGACGATGTGCCTACTCCGCGCTGTATTTGTGCGCTGCCGAGGAGCGAGCCGAAACTGTTCATGTTTGCCCAGAAGACACACTGGTCCTCCGGCGAATTGAGAGCCACACCGTCAAGCGTGACATTGATTCGCGAGCCTGCCGCACCACGGATGCGCATGTAGGTCGTGCCCGTTCCCACACCGTTCTCGCTCCATGCCAGCACGCCCGGTGTGCGTGCGAAAAGGAACGGCAGTTCCTGACCTGTCTTTGAGAATTCCTGAAGCTGCTGCTTCTTGACGTTTGCCACTGCAAACGGTGCGTCCTTTGCGGCGCGCACGCCTTTCACGGTCACCTCACCGAGCTGCTGCACACGGAGAGTGTCTTGGGTTTCTGCCACCGCAACGCCTTCTGTGGCAAATGCTGCGATGGCGGCAAAGAATAATTTCTTCATCTTTTCTTTTATCCGATGATAGTTGATGAAAAAAGGGAGAGAAACCTGTAGCTGACTAAAACCTGCCCATCTGCTCTCACGAGCCGCTTGGAGGTCATCATCGTTATTCCTACGCCGGCATTACCCGGATCAGGTTTGAGGGTTTGTTCTCAGCACCACCAACAAGTGGGCACCCCTTAAAAAGCACTTTGCTTTTCAGGTGCAAAGGTATAAAGAATCCTTGTATCTGTGAAAGAATCTTACGTAAAATGCTTGAAAATTAACATTTATTGTTTAATCAGGTGTGCTTCTTTTTTGCACGGAAATGAAGAGAAAATAAGAAAACTCACGCCATTTTCGCCCTCAGAGAATCGCCTGGAGATTTTTTTGAAAGGGAAATCTCGGAAAATTGCAGGAATTTTGTGGTTTGGTTATTATGTTGGGAATCAATGTGTTGTGCTCTTTTGACGTGCTTTTGTGCACAAAAACTCCTGCGTTTCGTTACCTTTTAGCGCGGAATTCCTATCCTTTTGCGGTGCAAAGTGCTACCTTTTCCACTGCTAAAGGTTACCTTCGGCAGCCTGTAAGGTAACCTTTAGTACCGTGCAAGGTCATTTTTTCCACTGTAAAACGTGATTGTCCGTCTACGAAAGGCGCATTTTCCGCATTATGATAAATAGCGCATTAGAAAACTCATGCATTTTTTTCGCATTGATTAGCCTCATGCGGATAAAGAAGATTTCTGTGGATAGCTTTTCTCTCCAATGAAAAATCAGGTGGCAAAAGAAACCGGGAGACCTCCTTAAAAGGTAATTGTGAAAATTCATAAGGTATAATTTACAAATACACCACAATAAGCCTTTGGTTTGCAAATTTATGCAAAATGTTTGCATTTTTATTTGGTACGATTAATAAAATTGTATATCTTTGTGCTGTTTATTAACCGTAAGTAATAAAAATAGGCTTATGCAAGTAATAGAAAGACCATATTATTCAACACTTATCAAGCCGTTCATTGGCAAAAACATCATCAAAGTGCTTACAGGACAGCGTCGTGTGGGCAAGAGTTGCATACTCCGTCAGCTACAACAATTTGTGGCTTCTGTGAATCCAGCCACAAACATCATATACATAAACAAAGAGCTTGAAGAGTTTGCAACTATTCGCAACCATAACGATTTCACAGCTTATGTTTCACTGCAATTAAAGACAGGTGTGCCTAACTCGCTGTTTGTTGACGAGATACAGGACATAGAAGGGTTTGAGAAAACCTTACGCAGCCTGCAAGCGCAAGGTGAATGCGACATATTTATCACAGGTTCAAATGCAACTATGCTGTCCGGTGAATTGGCAACTTGTCTGTCCGGAAGATATGTGGAATTCCATATCCACAGCCTGAACTATAGCGAGTTCCTTCAGTTCCATGGCCTCCAGGCCTCAAACTCTTCGTTGCGCCAATACCTTACTTTTGGAGGGCTGCCATTCCTTAAGAACCTTGAACTGGAGGAATATCAGGCATTTGAATATTTGCGCAATGTCTATTCGACAATCGTCCTGAAGGATGTTGTGAAGCGTGAAAATATCCGCAACATCAGTTTTATGGAAACACTCGCGCTGTATATGTCTGACAACATCGGGCAATTGTTCTCCGCCAATAATATCAGCAAATACCTGAAGTCGCAGCATGTTAATATCTCCACTCTCCAAGTGGTTAATTATCTGCGGACACTTTGCAACGCTTACTTGATAAACAAAGTTGGCAGGATGGACATTGCGGGGCTGAGGAAATTTGAAATCGGTGACAAATATTTCTTCGAAGACATCGGTTTGCGCAACTGCAACATAGGTTTTTCTTTCCAAAGGGACATACATAAGCTTATAGAGAACGCTGTATTCCTCCATCTGCACTCTATCCCCGGGGTTTGCATCCACACCGGTCAGATAGGGAAACAGGAAATAGACTTTGTCGCTGTGAAAGGTGATAAGCGTATTTACACACAAGCAACCTACCTGTTGTCAAGCGAGCAAACGGTTAACAGAGAATTTGGTAATCTGCGCTCTGTACCTGATAACTACCCAAAATATGTAGTCTCCCTTGACGAATGGACAAGCAGCAGTAATATTGACGGCATCAACCACCTCCATTTAGGGGAATTCCTGCAACTCACTGATTTGCTGTCATGAATGAGGAAGCACTTGCCGCTTGCTTTTATATTTAAGCGAAAATATAATAAAGCCTTTCCGTTTGGTGAATGCCAAAACTTTGGTTGTAAGTAACTGTCGGGAATTAGTTCATACTAAAAACGCAGTATATCAGCAGTTCATAAGCAAGCTCAACTGTGTTCGGTTTGCACTGTCTTTGGATTCTTAGAGCAATAGCAACTCTTAGAGCGACACATTATTTCTTCGGGTAAGTCGGAATCCGGATTTACAGATGCTTCCATCTGATTTCCCTTTGCTTGGTCCTTGTCCTCATTGACCGCAAGGATGTTATCTCGATTCCCATAATCCGTGCAATCTCATCGTCACTGTCCTTCATGCCGCATAGAATCATGAACACCTTTTGGCGTAGGCTTAACCTGTCATAATTGTTTTCAAGATTTCTGACAAACCCCATATCCAAACTGCGGTAGTATTCAAGGAAACATGTGTAGTCGTCACGTTCCCAAAGACTTATGCTCTCTCCATGCATGATGCTGTCATACAAGCATTTTCCTTTGCGAACCATTTCCGATTGCATGTTGTTGAGTATATCATTCTCTTTCTTCAATATAGCCATTTCTTTGGATGACTCCTTTTCTGCTTCCTCCAATGCACTGATGCGCTCCATGTTCCTTGTCATCTCTTCATTATTGCCGTCCAATTCCTTATGCTTTCTAAGAGTCATGACCCTATAATACACGGCACAGCCACAAAGCATTATGGCAATGCCTGTAAGTACGATAATGATTTGCAGGTTATCAGCATGTTATAGGCTGTGGTGTCTTTCAGTTCCTTGTCAACAAGGTGGTCTATCTCTGAAAGACGCTTTTGCATGACTCCTTGATGACATCCTGCTAAAAGGATGTGCATGATGATGAATAGTGAAAGGTAGGTTTTGTTTTTCATAGTATAGCTTGTTTCTTATGCAAAGATAATGCAAACCGAATGCAGACAGAATTTATTCATATATGCTGAGGTGCAGCTTATCTTATGCAAAAATACACATTTTTTCCGAGTTTCATGTGATTGCAAAAAATGCAACGTTGCATTTTAGGGTGATTTAACGCGTTGCACTTTTTGCAATCGCCTGATAATAGGCATAGTGAAGTTGTTTAAACTACTTGGATTTAAGACATTTTTTTACAAACATGACTATGAATGCCAGATAGTTCCACCCTTTCCAGCTATCCACAGTTG
>NZ_SRZC01000002.1 GCF_004792655.1 Palleniella muris
AATAATATAATAAACCTTTTGGAAAATACGCTGTATTTTTTGTATTTTAGCGAATCATTAACGAATATAAATTAGTTTGAACAAGTTCGTATTGAGTTATAAGAGATGTTGTATAAAGGTATGGCAGATTCAAGGAATATTATACTCTGTATTTATCCTTTGCCTACTATGATAACTTTGATTGATTTCTATTATACATACATATAAAAAAGGTGTGGAGCCAGTCCTGCTGCCCGTCCCACAACCTAAAGGCCTTCGCATTGCCCGATTAGTCGAAACGAGCAACGCCAAAGCCCCACGCCGATGCATGTATATCAATACGCCTCAGTTCTTTGGAAGCCAGTAGGGCTGCCAAAGAAAGGAAAAGGCTGCATATCAATAATACACATCCCATAGGGCGTTTACGTTGCTTTGTTTTTTGACTAATCGTTTGAAGTTGCGAAGTTCTTAGGTTGTCAAAACCAAAGCGTCAGTTAAACGCCTTCAAAATATGTAGTGATTCCCCTTCCCTACCCGCTTCTGCAGTCATGCTTTTTGTGAAAGGAGACTTGCTTCAGCTCGGCGTGGGCTTATAGAACCTTTACCGGAGAGCCGAGGTGGCGCTTCCAAAAAGGACAATAAGGAAATCAGATACAAAAGTAATGAATTATTCTTAAATTTGGAAACTTTTTGAATATTTTTTATGCTGTCAAGCAAAATTATCAAGAAAATGAACATTTCAGACTCTGATATGCCACTGACTTTGGTGGATATAAAACAAGAATAACGTATGCCACCTAATGTATTCCTAAAATTTGAACTCACAAAACAAACCATCATATAGAAAAAAGGTGGTCGTGCTGTCACAGCATAACCACCTCTGTAAAAAAAATCACATGATGTTTGAATATATGTCCGGGAACTCCTTACTTTTCCCGAAATACATATATTTTTTAGTCTTCATTTGAACTCTCTGCCTCATGAGCCTTTATGAGTACCTGCTGCAAATCTGCCGGTACAAGCTCATAGGAAGCAAACTTTGTAGTGAACGATGCACGTCCGCCTGTGAGAGAACTGAGAGCAATGGAGTAGCTGGAAAGTTCCTTAAGTGGAATCTTTGCCTGCAACTTCTGATATCCGTTCTCTGTGTCCATACCCATAATGAGTGCACGGCGTCCCTGAAGGTCGGACATGACATCACCCATATAGTCTGCCGGAACATAGACCTCAAGGTCGTAGATAGGCTCAAGAATCTTCGGACCTGCCTCCTTGAACGCATCAGCAAAAGCGTGGCGTGCAGCAAGCATGAATGAAAGCTCGTTGGAGTCAACAGGGTGCATCTTGCCGTCATAGACTACAACACGCACGTCACGTGCATAAGAACCTGTCAGCGGACCGCGCTCGATGCACTCCATGATGCCTTTCAGGATTGCCGGCATAAAGCGTGCATCAATGGCACCACCTACCACAGAGTTGAGGAACTGCAGCTTTCCGCCCCAAGGGAGATCAACCTCCTCGCGTGACTTGATGTTCATGCGGAACTCCTGACCATTGAAACGGTATACCGTTGGGTCAGGCATTCCCTCAGCGTATGGCTCTACAATAAGGTGAACCTCGCCGAACTGTCCTGCTCCACCGGACTGTTTCTTGTGACGATAGTCAGCGCGTGCAGCCTTTGTGATTGTCTCACGGTAAGGGATGCGTGCTTCCTCAAACTTCACATTAATCTTCTCATTGTTCTCAAGACGCCACTTCAAGGTACGGAGATGGAACTCTCCCTGACCATGAACGATAATCTGACGGAGCTCTTTGCTCTGCTCAACAATCCATGTCGGGTCTTCCTGACGCATCTTCAGGAGGGCTGCCATCATCTTCTCTGTGTCGGCAGTATTCTCAGCAACGATAGCGCGTGAGTACTTTGAGTTAGGGAATTTGATGAAATCAAAATGGTTCTCGCAGTCCTTTCCGTTAAGGGTGTTCCCGGTTTTTACATCTTTCAGTTTGACTGCACAGCCGATATCTCCGGCTTTGAGTTCATCAACAGCAATTCGCTGAGCACCAGCACATACATAAATCTGTCCGATACGTTCCTTTGAGCCACGGTCAACGTTTGTCAATTCGTCACCGGTCTTTATCGAGCCTGACATCACTTTGAAATAAGCAACTTCTCCAATGTGAGGTTCTATGCCTGTCTTGAAGAAATAAACCGATGTCGGTTTGTCGGAATTACATTCTATCTCCTCACCACGTGTGTTGTGCACCTTAGGCATCTCATCCACGAACGGCACTACATTGCCCAAGAACTCCATGAGTCGACGCACGCCCATATCCTTGCCTGCACATACGCAGAACACAGGGAATATTGAGCGTGTGACAAGTCCCTTGCGTATGCCTTCACGCATTTCGTCCTCGGTGAGAGTCTCTGTATCGAAGAATTTGTCCATCAGTTCCTCATCATTCTCAGCAGCTGCCTCGACAAGAACCCTATGCATTTCCAGCGCTTTCTCCATCTCCTCTGCCGGAATGTCCTCAATGACAGGTGCTCCGCCTTCAGGCTTCCAAGAGTATTTCTTCATGAGAAGGACATCGATTATGGAGTTGAAATCCGGTCCTTCATTCACAGGGTACTGTACAGGAACGCACTTGTTACCGTAAATCTCGCGCAGACGCTCCACCACATTACTATAATCACACTTCTCGGAATCAAGCTGATTGACAAGGAATATTACCGGCTTCTTCAGCTTTTCGGTATAGCGGAAATGGTTTTGTGTACCAACTTCCGGTCCATATTGTCCGTTAAGCAGCAGCACACAAGTGTCTGTGACATTAAGTGCCGTTATTGCTGCACCGACAAAATCGTCTGAACCCGGACAGTCAATGATATTCAGTTTCTTGTTGTTATACTCAACATGATATACAGTTGAGAACACACTGTATCCATAATCTTGCTCTACAGGGAAATAGTCACTCACCGTTGTGCCGAGACTTACACGGCCACGACGCTGAATCAGACCAGCCTCGTAGAGCAGGGATTCAGTGAGGGTTGTCTTACCAGAACCGTCGTTGCCAAGCAACGCGATATTCTTAATCTCATTAGATTGATATACTTTCATAGCGATTCGTATATTAGGTTATTAGATTTTTGTATCTTTGTCTTAGATTCAGGGGTAAAATTACGTATTATTTCTGTAAACTCCAAAATATCTCCCAATATTTTAAAACATATTAAGGATATTATAAAAATTGACCAATATCAAAAGAGATATTGGTCAGTTTTATAGCGGTATTAAAAAAAAATGCTGTCCTAATTACATTATTATGTAGAGAACCTGCTGCCATTGGCTTCGCCCATTATCGGCTTCACCTCGACATAGCCCAAGCAAGCTTGGCTCTGTACTCGGTTCGCACGACAATTGCCCTTCATGGTCAGTATTATCGCAATAGGGGACAGTGGATAGGAATGTCTTCAAATGTCCAAGCGCACCTTCAAGGTCATCATTGTATATGCACTCATACATTCTTCCTATTGTAACCATTCCCTTCATCTTATACTGTTGCAGATATGATGGCAGCAAACTTTCCATCAGTCCTGTCCTAACCTCTTTGTTAGGGAAATCAAGATGATAAATTTCAGTTGTTGGTGAATAACTTTTTATGGTTATGTACCCACTTTGATACAACAATGGCATGATGCTTGTCATCTTCTCTGTCGGTGCATCAAAATCTGACGCCATAGCGTCAACGCCACCAATCTCTGATGGGCGCACACCGTATTTCCACAACATCTCTATAAGATAAGTCGGTGTGCCGGAGCCAAACCAATAGGAATTGACGGCATTATCAAATATGGCATTCAGCAGACTGAACGGATTGTAGATGTCAGGAGAGTTAGGAGTAAAATGATAGCCATCATAGTTTTCCTTCAGTTTCTCCATCAACTGTTCATAGGTCAAGCCCATGTTTGCAGCCATATTCTCAACTTCCGGACGCATCTGTGTCTGAAGCTCATCACTGCTTATGCCACAGATGGACGCATATTGCGGCGTCATGCTGATATTCTTGATGTTGTTCAGCTCACTGAATATGCTCAGTTGTGAAAATTTTGTGATACCTGTAAGGAATACAAAACGAAGATATGGGTCACAGGCTTTCAGTGGACTGTAGAAATTGCGCATAATGTTGCGCAACTTAGGCAGATTATCTTCCTCGTGCATAACATCAAGCAAAGGTGCGTCATACTCGTCAACAAGCACAACAACCTGCTTGCCGGTCTATTTCATAAACACACCGAATCAATATATCCAACCTATTGCCACTACCTATTACACCATTCTCACAATGATAAATGCGTTCATATTCACCAACCTGCAATCCAAGATAATACTCCAACTGCTCCTCATCCAGATGCTTGTTGCGGCTCATATCAAAATGCAGGACTGGATATTCCTTCCATTCTGTCTCCAAATCGGCAATGGCAAGCCCCTCGAACAAATCCTTGCGACCCTCGAAATAACTCTTCAGGGTACTCTGACAAGAAGGGATTTGCCAAAGCGGCGTGGACGGCTGAGGAAGTTGTACTTTGCAGGGCTTTGCACAAAGTCATAGACAAGTCCTGTCTTGTCGACATACAACAAGTTGCGTTCACGCAGTTCGGAGAATGTCTGAAGCCCAACGGGCGGTTTTCTGAGTGATGCTTTCATATATATACTCTTATTTTGCTGCTAAGTTACACATTTTTCCCAAAACAGGCAAAAAAAACGTCATTTATATCTCACATTTAAAGAAAACATGCGGTTATTCCACCGGCATAAACACCACGGAAACCAACGACATTTAGTAAACCCTGATTCTGTCCCCGACACGGATTGTATTGGCCGGTGTCATGTGATTCTTCTTGTAGAGTGATTTCAG
The DNA here is from genome assembly GCF_004792655.1 of Palleniella muris. GTDB lineage: Bacteria > Bacteroidota > Bacteroidia > Bacteroidales > Bacteroidaceae > Prevotella > Prevotella muris_A. The sequence continues at coordinate 4,891 of NZ_SRZC01000002.1, forward strand.
GCGCACTCCATATTTCTGCGCTATGTCATACATCGACTCGCCTGCACGCACCACATGAGGGCGCTTCTTGTATTTCTTATCAGCCTTTGTACGCTTTTTCTCAAAATAAATAATATCACCCGGTCTGAGGACATCACGACGGTCACGCTCGTTATAGCGTGCAAGCTTGCGGTAAGATATGTCAAACTCCTTGCCTATACTCTTGAAAGTGTCACCCTGGCGCGCTATGATATAATAGTTGCGGTTGTTCATTTTCACTTCATGCCCTGTTCTTGCAACAGATGTCCCTCCCGAACTATTCTTTCTTGATACAACAACCGAAGAGCTGCCACCTCTGACATTCGCCGGATTATAGGACTTCGCCCTGTCCAAAGGAGACAGATTGTAACATTCGATAATGTCTATGAGCAACTGTGCATACTTTGGGTTTGTGGCATATCCACAGGATTTCAGACCTCGTGCCCACCCTTTGTAGTCTGTACGTGAGAGAGAGAACAGGCGGCTGTAGCGGCTACGACCGAGAAACTTCGAGTGGTCCTCATAACTGTCATAGACAGACTTATACACACGGAAGCATTCTCCCGTCTCGTCATCGTCATGATATGTTTTTGCCCCTGTCCAGTCATGGCACTTGATGCCGAAATGATTATTGCTCCTGCGTGCAAGCTCACTCTCGCCCGCACCGCTCTCAAGTACTCCCTGGGCAAGGGTGATACTTGCAGGAATGCCATGCCGCAACATCTCGCAGATGGCCAAATCCTTATATCTATCTATATAGCTTTGATAGCGCTGGTTCCATTTCACAGGAGGCAACGCTGACAGGATGCATGGAATAAAGGCAAGAATTATAATGAGGTATGCTTTACGAATCATGATAGACAATTAAAAGATAAAAATAAGGCGGTGCAAAAAATGCATCGCCCTGCTCTTTTTGTAGTGGATAGGGGATTCGAACCCCTATGGCAAGATTGAGAATCTTGAATCCTAACCCTTAGATGAATCCACCGAGTTACGTTGCAATTTGCGTAGTGCGGAAGGTACTGGATTCGAACCAGTGGTACGGAGTCCCGTACGTCAGTTTAGCAAACTGGTGGTTTAAGCCACTCACCCAACCTTCCAAACCGTTTGTCACTTTGCGGGTGCTTGGAAAAGCATCTGCTCAGAAAGCGTGTGCAAAGGTACAGAAAAAATCTGAAACTGTAAAGTATTCACGCAGATTTTGCCCTCTTATTAATTTTTTTTAAGGATTTTGGATTATAAAGGCATTACATTTATTTGGTATTGTTCCATATCCTTTATATTTCCGTGTCCTGCCCATACATGTACAATACCAATGCCTAATCGAGAGAGATGGTCTCCTGCAAGTACGCTGTAAGGGGGGTGGCATCGCTATGTTTTCCTTCACACACAAGGGCCTTGTCTCCCATGAATGCTGTCCGTTTGCAGGATCACCGCCACCCCATACACATTGTGACACGTTGAGGTCAGAATTACCTATTGAGAATATTCCATATCGGTTACATTTTACGGAATATAGCCGGCATTGCCGAAGGATTCATAGGGAACATATCCACGAGGTCAAGATGCTTGACCATGTGAAGCGTGCTTTGCTTGTAAGTCTGAAACCACGGTGTTGAAATATGATGACGGTAAGCATCCATATCCCGGTAGATTTCAAGAATACGCACTTTGCTGCCGTCACGTTTCTGCACCATAGGATAGATGCACACCACGCCCGGTTCGTTGGCTACGGAGTTGGCTCCGACAGTCAGGGCAGCCTTCATATATTCATCCAGATATTCAGGATGGACATCTATCTCGGATATTCGCACGAGCATCGAGTCCAAGTCTATATTCGGATTTCCGGATTGGAGCATATCGGTTTCATCGACCTTCCCGCACCATTCGATATGCGGTTTGTCGCTTATCTCGGATATGGTCAGTACCGTGCATCGGCTCCGGTTTGATGCTCCGTTCCAATGCTTTACATTCGCTTTGGATATGACAAAATCACCTTTACGAATGAGTTGCAGAGGTTTCCCTTCCTCTTGATACACACCTTCTCCTTCGACTATGAACATAGTCTGCATGGCATCGGGATGTATGTGCCAATCATTGTGCGCACCTTGAGGAAACTCTATTCTATAAGTGGACGTTTTGTCTGATTTGTGCATTTCAAACATGGACAATGTGTCCGTGTAATGCTCGTTCTTGACTTTTACCCATTCGGCACTGTTCTGTGCGCTCACGGCACAAGAGAAAAACAATGCAGGCAGTATCAATGATTTACTTTTCATTTTCTTGGAGATTAAATATTTTCACTGCGTTCTCCGTCAGGAACAAGGACTTGTATTGAGACAAATGACGGTTATTTGAAAGCATCTGTTCAAGGCGGTGCATCCCCGATACAAGTGCTGCCGCAGGCTGATACGGATAATCGGAGCCATACATGATATGGTCCGGCGTTGTAATGGTCAGCATGGACTCTATTGCTTCTGCCGATGGGGCACCTGCAAGGTCGTAATAGAACCGTGCAAGATTGGCTTCGAAGTCCACAGGCTGCATCAGTCCTTTGGCAACCATCACGGGAAGCACGGCTTTCATACGAGGAATCGCCATTGGCAGGAATGAACCGCAGTGAGGAACAATCCATTTTATATCGGGATAACGTGCCGGAACATTCCTCGCAATAAGGTTGATTATGGTGCGTGTGGTTTCCGCCGGATACTCATAGACAGCCAAAGGTGCGGTAGCAATGATATTGTCATTGACCGGCACCGGTTTGTGTGGATGTATGATGACAACCGCTTTGTGCTTGTTGAGAACCTGCATCAACGGCTCCAACTCCGCATCACCCAGATATTGACCACGGCTGTTGGTGGCAAGTTTCACCCCGACAGCTCCGAGAGTGTCAAAAGCATAAGCCACTTCCTCTATTGACAACCGAACATCCGGCAATGGCAAGGCTGCAACGAATTTGAACCTTTCGGGATGCTCACGACAGATTGCCGCCGTCTGTTCATTATACCTGCGGATAATGTCACGACATTCATCTGCATTGCCAAAATAAGGTTGCGGTGCCGGCATGGAAAGCACCGATATTCTTATTCCTGCTGAGTCCATAAACGCCAAATGCGATTCCACATTCCATTCAGGCAATGGAAATGTTTCATCCAATGCAGCATCATGTGCATCAAGAGAGTTTGTGAAATCCGGCATGATATTGTGGCAATGCACGTCCACAACCTGTTGCGCCATAGCTCCGCCAACGGACAATGCAGACAAGGCAACACTAATAACCGTTGTTTTCAACCTCATATCATCGGATTTTCCCATGAACCTCTTGTGTCTACCCCTGTTTCTTCTGCTGCACCCTCCAACACCTTCACTTCGTCTGTGGTCAATACGACCTGCATGGCACGGACGGCATCCTGTACTTGCGAAGGCTTCGTTACACCAATTATAGGTGTCGTTCCCTTAGCCATTGCCCACGCCAAAGCGACCTGAGCCGGAGTGATACAGTATTTGTCACCTATGGTACGCATGACGGCAACGAGGTTTTCTATTTGCGGCAACAACGGATTGTAGGTTTCTCCGCGCTGACTACCGACAGGCAGCGGGTGTGCCGTATCGTATTTCCCGCTTAACGCACCCTGCTCCAATACCATGTATGCCCAAAAGTCAATATTATGCTCCTTACAGTAATCTAAGATCCCGGCTTTTTCCGATGAGCGGTAAAGCAGACTGTAATGGTTTTGTACGGCAGACACATGTACGCCTTCCTTTGAGAGAATCTCCTCCGCACGCTTAATCTGTGCGAGGTTGTGATTGGAAACACCAACTCGTCTCACCTTGCCGCTTTTAACCAATGGGATAAGATACGGTGTCCACTTCTCCACATCGGCAGGATTGTGTATCCAATAGATGTCGATATAGTCGGTAGAGAAACGTTCAAGGCTTCCTGCCAGCATATCCAAAACCGGATTGTCCGAGTCCCCTGCAATCTGCGGTGTAAACTTGGTTGAGAGCAGAACATCCTTGCGGTTGCAAGTCTTAGTAAAGGTGGAAAGCAGAGATTCCGAAGCTCCCATGCCATAGACCACGGCTGAGTCCCATAAATTCAGCCCGTTTGCCATTGCCTCATTGAATACAGGCCTCAGTTCTTCCACACCGAGATTGTTTCCGAACACTTGGTCGCCACCGGCAAAGCCTGAGCCCCACGACCATGTCCCCAAGACGATTGATGGATGGTTGTTCATTTTATATTAATCCATTTTAATTGATTGTTTTAGCACATGAATTTAGCAATCATTTCTGTTTCGGCTGCAAAATTAGGAAAAAATATCATTCGGAGTTGTATCTGAATTTCGGTTCGTTGTACCAATATTACGGTTTCTTATTGTTGTTACACCGATTTTCCACATTATCGGCAAACTTTCCCAAAAACAAAACGCTAAACCTTCAAAAACATGGATTTATGACTTTACAACTTATCCATAACCGACACAAAAACGGAAGGTAACCTTTTGCATGATGAAGTGTAACACTTTATACAACAAAAGGTAACCTTTCACAATGCAAAAGGTTACCTTTCGTTTGCCACTATGTAGCACAAGTCCACAAATTACGCTATCTTGCTAAGAATCAAACCTTTCGAAACACTATTCCAACGTCCAAAGAGCGTTGGAAGCATCGGAAGGCATGCGCCAGTCGCCACGCGGAGATAATGACACGGAACCTACCTTCGGACCATCCGGAAGACATGAGCGCTTGAACTGCTGCTGGAAGAAACGGCGCATGAATGTGCGCAACCAATGTTTGATCACGTCATCGTCATACACACCGGAGAAGGCTTTCTGTGCTAATAGCATCAGCTTTTCAGGCGAGAATCCGAAGCGTATGAAATGGTACAGGAAGAAGTCGTGCAGTTCGTATGGTCCTACAAGGTCTTCCGTCTTCTGCTTGATGTTTCCGTCCTCGTCCGCAGGAATAAGCTCCGGGGATATCGGTGTGTCGATTATATCCATAAGGGTCTCCTTGGCAGACTTGTCCACCTCATAGTCCGCAACATACTTCACAAGGTACTGTATGAGCGTCTTCGGCACGGAAGCATTGACACCGTACATGGACATATGGTCGCCGTTGTATGTCGCCCAACCAAGAGCAAGTTCCGAAAGGTCACCGGTGCCGATGACAATGCCATTGACTTGATTGGCGATGTCCATAAGAAGCATTGTGCGGTAGCGTGCCTGCGAGTTCTCGTATGTGACATCATGCTTGCCGATGTCATGCCCTATGTCAGTGAAATGCTGCTTCACGGCATCCACGATGCTTATCTCGCGCTGTGTGATGCCGAGGCTTGTCATCAGCGATACAGCATTGTCATGCGTGCGGTCGGTAGTGCCAAATCCCGGCATTGTTATGCCGTGGATGCCTTTCCTGTCATATCCCAACTTATCGAAAGTGCGCACACATACAAGCAGGGCAAGCGTTGAATCCAGTCCGCCGCTTATGCCGACAACCACATCCTTGCACCGGATGTGCGTCAGTCGCTTGGCAAGTCCCATGACCTGTATGTTGAAAATCTCCTCGCAGGATGCTTTCATGTCCTCCGACTTCGGTATAAACGGATGTGGCTCATACATACGTGCAAGTTCAAACTTGCGCTTCAGCGCGTTATAAGCATCGTCATCCGGTTCAAGACTGACAATCTCCGCATGCTGCATCTGTGTCCCTTGGGCACGCCCGAACGTTGTGTTTGTGCGGCGTTCCGTGCGCAGTCGCTGCACGTCCACCTGCCCTATGATAAGCTGAGAGTCAAGGGAGAAGCGTTCGGAATGCGCGAGTTGCACACCATTTTCATATATTATGGCATTTCCGACATAGACAACATCCTGCGTAGACTCACCGAAACCTGCCGAACTGTAGACATATCCGCACATCGTGCGCGCACTCTGCTGTGCAAGAAGCGACAGCAGATACTTGTGCTTTCCTATCACTTCGTTTGATGCGGAAAGGTTAAGTATGATGTCTGCACCTGCCGTTGCAAGGCGGCTTGACGGCGGAAGGGCTGTCCAAAGATCCTCGCAAATCTCCACGCCGAATGTCACTCCCGACGGCAGACGGAAGAGAAGTGGCTCGGCAGAGACAGCCTCAACGGAGAACCAACGCTTCTCGTAGAACTCATTGTAGTTCGGAAGAAATGTCTTATGGACATAATGACGCTCGCCATTGCAGATGACAACGGCTGAATTCATGAGCCTGTCATCCTGGCGATGCGGAGCACCGACAACAAAGGTTATGGCTCTGCCTATGCTGAAATCGCAGAGAATGTTCAACGCCTCGTCGGAAGCATCAAGCAGATGTTCACTCCGGAACAAGTCCTGACAAGTGTAGCCTGTGACTGAAAGTTCGGGGAACACAAGGAGCTCCACCCCACTCTGCTCTGCCTTCTCCACAAGTTTCTCTATTTCCTCTATATTATATGCCACATCGGCAACACGCACTGACGGTATCGCCGCTGCCACTGTTATGAATCCGTGGTTTGTCATGTTGATTGTATTGTTTAGGGATGTTGGTTCTCTATTTATATTAATATTGTGGGAACACTATTTTATTGTCACCTGTGTCGCGCCATATCCGTATTCTTGGAATGATGCATCCTGCCATGTGCAAGGGCGGTAACGGTAGCTGAGCTCATGGATTATGGCATGGCGGAGCACTCCCTCGCCCTTTCCATGAATGAAGATTATCTTCTTTCCCTTCTCGTGACGGTAGTTTTTCATCACCTCACGGAACTTGTCAAGCTGATAGTTGAGTATGTCGGACGACGACATTCCGCCAGTATTATCAAGGAGTTTATCAGCATGAAGGTCAATGACTTCCGCATCTTCCATCCCCTTACGTTTAGGAGTTGTGTTCATTGAGTTTAGCTTATCAAGCTCATCCGGCTTGGCATACATCTCTTCTTTCAGTCCGTCCGGGTCAAGATTGATGGAGCGTGTTACCTTATCATCCTCGACAATGGTGTAGAGCATCGCCGGCTCTTCAAAGAAATCATTCGGCTTGAATGTATGGAGCTTGTAGAACTTTACAGGGTCTATGCGCATCTGCACACTAAGAGGGTTCTTCAAAGCAAAAGGCTTGTCCTCCTTGAACGCCACCATCTGTATGCACACACGGCTCAATGCGTTCACCTCACGCTGGGAGAATTCCTCGATGAACTCCTTGGTGTTTGGTTCAAGCACGCCTTGTTTGCGGAGATGCCAGTTGCTGTTTTCTGCGGAAAGGTAGGTGTATTGCAGATAATAGTTTGAGTCATTGACAAGATATGTGTCAAACCTTGTGTCCGTCACCTTCTTTATATCCTCCGGAACAAATGCGAGATAGGCACTGAGAAGGTTACCTCCCTTGCGCTCTTCGACAGGAGCCTTGAACGTGATGTCCTTCATTGACGGGTCGTCGTCATTGGCGTCACGTGTCATGTCGACATCTTCGTCAAGCCCTTCGTTGAGCAATGCCTTCATGCTTCGCCCGTCCGACTGTATCTGCCGGCGGCGTTCCATGCTCTGCATAGCCTTGACCATGTTGCCGGTTGAGTAGCTGTCGGCGGAAGATTCCACCACAACCTCATTTATCGGGGTGGGAATCTGGAAGCCGTCCGCATCCTCTACATATACTATATTTCCTTTTATTGCAGCGACTTTTCCGCCACCTTTGTCAAAAAGGAAACTCACTTTATCTCCTATTTTCATACTTTATTTTGTATAACTTATTTATTGTCAATAATTTATCCTACACAAAGAACATTATGAGTGGTAACATTACCTTGCTTCAAACGTCTTTTGTGGACTTTATGATGCAAAGATAGTCAAAAATATCAAAAAAAGATATGGAAGCAAGGAAAAATTAAGAAAAAGTATAATCTCCTTTGAAAACATTTGGTTGTTGTTGGACTTATTGCTATCTTTGCATAAAACAAAATTAGAATGATGGTTATGAACGAGAAACTAAAACAGTTGCTTTGCGAATGCGACACACTTAAGAAACGCTTGTCGGAGCTTCGTCCGTTACCAGCGGAAGCTCTGCAGAAGATTGAGGATGCGTTTGCAATAGAATATACATACGAAAGTAACCGCATCGAAGGGAATACCCTGACATTGCAGGAAACGGATTTGGTTGTAAATGAAGGGGTGACCATTGCCGGCAAATCCATGCGAGAACATCTCGAAGCAATCAACCATGCGGAAGCAATAAGCTATGTAAAGGATTTTGCAAAAGACGACATAGAAATATCGGAAAGCACAATCAAAGACATACATGCTCTTATCCTGCATGGCATAGACAGAAACAATGCAGGACGGTACAGGAATGTGCCGGTAATGATTTCCGGCAGCAGGCACGTGCCACCACAGCCGTATCTGATACAGCCGCAAATGGAACAATTCATGACAAGGTTTGCGGAAATGGAGCGACAGAAGACACATCCCGTAATCATTGCGGCATTTATGCACGACGAACTTGTACGCATCCACCCTTTCATTGACGGCAACGGACGGACATCAAGGCTTCTGATGAATCTGTACTTGCTACGCTCCGGTTATACGTTGATAACACTTAAAGGCAGCAACGAAGAGAAAATCAACTATTACAAAGCATTGGAAACCTCACACACCGAGAACAATCCGACAGATTTCCAACAGTTGGTAGCATCAGCGGAAATTGCATCCTTGCAACGATATTTATCTGTTCTCGGAGGATAAACTGCTCATTGCGAGACTTGCAGAAGGGCATTCATGCAAACCATTGCCACACTTGCTATTTGCCTTAACCAACACACAAGCACGCCCCTGCTTCCTTTTTACGGAAACAGGGGCGTGTATCATTCTTTTTGTTTGTTATCATTCTCCGTCAGGAATGAGCAGGGACGAGTCGCCATAGCTCAGGAAACGGAAGTCATTCGCCAACGCATAGTCGTAGATTCTGTGCCAGTCGTCACCGACAAGGGCGGAGACAAGCAACAGCAAGGTTGACTGGGGCTGGTGGAAATTTGTCACAAGGCGTGACACAATGTGGTACTTGTAGCCCGGAGCGATAATGATTTGCGTGGAAGCATTGAGCACTTCAAGGTCGTTTCCGACAAGATAGTCGCGGATGGCGGTGAGCGATTCCTCCGCACTTATCGCCGAATACTCCTCCGCATCGTCATAAGGTTCCCACTGTCTGACATGCAAATCGTTGTCCGTAACTCCTTCCTGATGCTTCAGAATATGACAACCTATATAATAAAGGCTCTCCAAAGTGCGCACAGAGGTTGTTCCTACGGCTATCGCACGGCAGCCATGGGCAAGCAATCGCTCTATGGTATGCAGGCGAACAGAGACATATTCGGTGTGCATGTCATGACCACTGACAAGTTCGGACTTCACAGGACGGAACGTTCCTGCACCGACATGGAGGGTGAGTTCCTCACGCTCTATGCCGTGGCTGTCGATGTCCGCAAGCACTCTTTCCGTGAAATGAAGCCCTGCGGTAGGAGCTGCCACACTGCCTTTTATCTTGGAGTAGACCGTCTGGTATGTCGTCAGGTCACTCTCCTGAGTATCGCGGTTGAGATAAGGCGGTATAGGCAACTCGCCGGCAGCGTCTATCACATCGGCAAAACTTGCACCGCCTGTCCAGCGAAGTCTGACAATCTGGCTTGTGCCATGTGTGCCAAGATGCTCGGCAGAAAGTGTAGTTTCCTCATCTTTCACAAGGAATGCACGGTGCAAAGCACCCTCTTTCCATTTCTTAAGGTTACCTATCAGGCACAGCCACTCACATTCTCCGCAAGTCTGGAACATCCGCTCATAGTCGGCAGGAGCATGTGGCTCAAGCAGAAACACCTCAATCAGCGCGCCTGTCTCCTTGCGGAAATGCAGACGGGCACGGATGACACGAGTGTTGTTGAACACCATCAGCGCACCTTCCGGCAACAGTTCCGGAAGATTAAAGAACTGCCTGTGGCTTATATTTCCCTTGTCGTAGACCAACAATTTGCTTTGGTCACGCTGTTCAAGCGGGAATTTAGCAATCCTGCTGTCAGGGAGCGGATAGTCATAATCCGAGATTCTTATGTTTTTTGGGTCGTTTGTCATTGTGCAACTATAAGTGCTTTGAAAATCGCATAAAGCACCGTTATCAGTAAAACATTAGCAATAAGGTTCATGTCCATAAGCGCATAACCCGTCCTCGTATATTGTGATGAGATGAAATGCAGCTTATCCGTCACCTTGAAATAGAAATACCTGTATCCGTAATACACACCCGTACCGACAAGAATGCCCCATAGCAGACCGACAATGATGTCCGAAGGATAGTGCATACCGAGATATATCCTCGTCCAGCAGTTGGTCAGTGACCACAGCACCAGTGCCGTTGTAAGCCGCCAATGCCGCATCATCAGCGAGAAGAATACACAGATTGACATCGTGTTTGCTGCGTGCGCGGAGAAGAAACTGTAATTCTTGTTTGCCACTCCGGGCACTATGTCCAGCAGAGGGCGTACATCCGGGTCGTTGAGAGGGCGCAGACGCATGACCATAGGTTTCACTATTCCGTCTGCCATACCGTCAGCAAGAAGTATGCATACTCCCGCCGACAATACGACAAGGAGTATCTGCATCATCGTCTCATTGTTCTTGATTGTGACAAAGAACAGTGTGAGATACAGTGGTATCCACGTCAGTCCCGATGTGAGAACGAGTGCCATTTCGTCAAAGAACAATGAATGTTCCCCCGCCAGCAACGGCATCCACCACAGGTCTACTTGAGTTATAGCTGAAAAGTCCAAGGTCGGTAATTTCTTATATATTCTTGAAAATCAATACTTGCATTATTTACGGAAGAGAGGCTGTTGCCTTTCCTCCTTCGCCCACAGTGCAAATGTGCACGAGAACCGACGAGTGCTTATCCAAGAGGAAGATAGACAAGGTATTTCTCCTTGAACCACTCTTCCTTGAAATACGCCGTCAGCTCCGTTTTCTCCGCTATGCGGATGAACGGATGAATCTCTGCATCAAGATTGCCGCCCTTCAGCACAATCACACCGTTAGGCATGGAGTTCTTCTGCGCTTTGGCAATGTTCTTGCGCACAATCTTCACCAAATCAGGCAAAGGCATCACGGCACGTGAGACAATGAAGTCGTATTTGCCTTTCTCTTCCTCACCTCTGATATGGCAGGCGTCAACATTCTCCAGCCCTATCGCATCGGCAACCTCCTGTGCCACACGCACTTTCTTGCCCGTACCGTCAATCAGGCGGAACTGCACCTCCGGGAACATTATCGCCAAAGGCACTCCGGGGAAACCTCCACCGCACCCGAAGTCCAGCACTTTGGTGCCTGGACGGAATCGCAGCGCCTTGGCAATCGCCAGAGAATGAAGGACATGATGTTCATAAAGATTGTCAATGTCCTTTCGCGAGATGACATTTATCTTTGCATTCCAGTCATGATAGAGGGCATCAAGCCGGGCGAACTGCTCTTTCTGCCTGTCCGTCAGTTCCGGGAAATATCTTAGTATTTTTTCCATTTCCATTGAATTGTTTCTGCAAAAGTACCTATTTTATTTTTAATATCCAAATAAAACCGCGTTTAGGGAACATTTTTTTAGGATAATCCATACTCATTTTTCCGTGCAGAGACTCTATGCTCTTAAAATCCAACCATTCATTTTTCTTTAATCTTGACTTTATCCATGTCCACAACTCATGAAACAACTCTCCTGCGACCAATCCAAAAACGGACTATAAAATTGTCATGAAATCATGTTTCTTTCAAGTCTAACATTCAGAGTCTCCTACCAGACTGTCGTCCCGTGCATCCACATTTCTGGTTCATGAAAATAAAAAGATAGCCCGGCCTCAGCCGAGCTATCCACCCTTTCGGGTTAAAGAAGAATGTGTAATATTGAGGCAAGCAATACCACCCATTCAGGGAAAGTGAGTTCCACCTCAACCTTGTCATGTTTGATTTTCATAACGATATGGTTTTCAGAGTTACATCTTAATATAGGCGTCTTTCCAGCTACCTCCCTACGAATCTGTAAGAGAATGCCCAGTAGAGACCGACACTCAATTCTGTAAGAATGTCACCTAACGACAACCTTCTTACCATTTATTATATATATTCCCTCTGGTAAAGCTACTTCATCATTTTCGCCGTAGTACCGTCAGCATAGCGTATGATAACGAGCCCCTTATAAGATTTGGTCACTCTGCGTCCGCTCATGTCATAGCGTGCTGTCTCTGTCTTTTCATTGCCTGTGGCAACAGTTTTGTCTATGGCTGTAGGGACATAGTTTGCCACATCATCGACAAAGAAGAAATTCTTCCACTGGTCTGCACCTTTATAAGCCTCTGCGGCTGTAGCAGGAACGTAAAGGGTGCACTCCCACTTGTTTATATCGTCAAGAGCCTCATTGCCACAAACTGGGGGCACAGGATTATGGCTGACAAGCTTGGTCATTGATGTGCAGTCTGAGAATGCCTCCGCGCCTATGGTCTCAACATGGGAGCCGAACTCAAATGCTTCTATTGCCGAACATCCGGAGAAGGCATACATACCGAAAGAGGTGACGCCATTGCCTATCTTCACATTCTTCAGATTAGTGCAGCCGTAGAACTCATTGTCATAGACAGTGGTCTCCGTGTCTGTTATTGTCACTGTGCGCAACGAGGTGTTGCGGTAAAACGGTGAATAGCCGTAATTGCTGTTTGTATCGTATTTTATCTTTCCGCCGATATACACCTCATCAAGAGGACAGTCTGAGAACAAAGGACTGCTGCCGTTACTTCCAAGCGTAAGCTCCGTCTCCCTGTCTTCTATCGTCACATCACCAATCTTCTTACAACCAGAAAAAGCATAATCTCCAATCGCCGTTACCGTGGGTGCTATGCGCAACGATGCTGCACTTGTACATCCTGAGAAAGCAGAAGTACCAATACTTCCTGTGTTCCGCAAATCAATGTATGCCAAGGAAGAGCAATCGTAGAACGCATCGTTGCCAATATCACCTTGATTCGATATCGTTGCAGAAGTTAAACCGGAACAACTATAGAACGCATCGTTGCCAATATTGGTTATTTCAGACCCAATATGTACCTCAGGAATAAAATCGCAATCATAGAAAGCATAATTCGGAATTTCTCCAAAAAAGTTTATCTTAAGGCTCTTAATATAATCATTGTCATAAAAAGCATACGGGCGTATATTCACAACATTCATGGCTATGCCCTTGTAATTAACAGTCTTTTCTACATCTATAGCATTTGCCTTCTCCGAATAACTACAGTCTATAATATCGCATGTGCGCTCTGCCGGATTTACAGGAACATAAATAACACCATCAGACTCAAACATTGAACTCAAATGATCGTATATGTAAGTTGTGCTCCAATTAAAATTATAACTGCTATTCGCTACATAATTTACCTTTCCTCCTACCCCATATCCACTTGGTGGAGTATTTGGCAGCCAAATGACCTTGGCTGGATTGTTGCCACCAAATATATTGTTAGCAGAAATAACACCAGAGCCTATAACTACAGAACTAAGACCGGAACAATATGCAAAAGCATACGACCCTATGCTCGTAACGGAATTAGGTATGACTACACTCTCAAGACCGGAACAATATGCAAAAGCATACGACCCTATGCTCGTAACGGAATTAGGTATGACTACACTCTCAAGACCGGAACAATATGCAAAAGCATACGACCCTATGCTCGTAACGGAATTAGGTATGACTACACTCTCAAGACCGGAACAATATGCAAAAGCATACGACCCTATGCTCGTAACGGAATTAGGTATGACTACACTCTCAAGACCGGAACAATATGCAAAAGCATACGACCCTATGCTCGTAACGGAATTAGGTATGACTACACTCTCAAGACCGGAACAATATGCAAAAGCATACGACCCTATGCTCGTAACTTTATATATGTTTCCATTGTACACAGCCTCTTGTGGAATAACTACAGCACCTGAATATTCTGACGAGCCTGATGTTACTTCACAAGTCAACTCCGTTGCCGAAGTGATGTTGTAATAAATCCTATCCACTCTAAAGTCATAGGCTGACACACTAATGCTGCACAACATACATATCATTGCAAACAGCGATTTTAAAATTCTTTTTTTCATTGTTGCTACTTGTTTTTATTTATATTTGAAATTCTTTTTATAAAACTTGATAATGGCTTTTTATCTGTTCCTTGCACAACGACTCCATCCTGAATCACCGCCCGAGGATATAAATCGAGATATGCCGGCATATCTTCCTTGTTTTCCGTATCGACAAGAACGAATATTGGCTTACCTGAAGCATGAAAAAGTCCCAATTCCCATGGTGACCATTGCGAATGCGCACTTCCGTTCGTGTAGACATAAAGAAGCACAGAAGAATTGTTTAGCCTTTCTGCCAGAACTTTTGCTGTATCTTTGTTGGTCATACTACGATGCAAAGCATTACGGTCACACACCCAGTCTATATAGACATTCAGGCCGTCTGTGTTCAACATCATTTTCATGTCGAGTATACGCTCATTGTCTTTGTAACTGTGCGACACGAAAACATCATACACTTTGTTTTGTTCCATCTGTAAATTATATATCAAATTCAACAATTCCGCTGGAGTATCTATCTTACTGAAATGTTCTGTATCCCCCAGATGTTTCTTTCCTTTCCGATTTTTTCCGAGTTTAACTTCCTCACCCCACCTCTGCAGAGTTTGGAAAGCGAAAAATCTCAGATTATAATTTCGTTCCGAAGCATTAACCTTATACAGCAGAGCCTTGGTCTTCTCACATTTATACCGTGCAGCTTCCAGAAGCATGATATATCTTTGTGTGACATCACTCGGTTTGTTATGCTTTATTCTGAAATATTCTTTCTCAAGATAGTTTGTATAATATGGTGTGACAGTCTGAACATATCTCATGTTATATTCTCTTTTCGCTTTCCTCCCAGCCATTTTCTTATCACTTTTACTTCTATATAAGGCTTCAAGTTGCGCACGCTCCATATCCGGCATTACTTGTCTGGCCTGATGTTGCTTACGTACTCTTTTCATTCCATGAAAAGCCACGAAACACAAATAGGGTTTAGGATTGGGAAATTTATATTTTAACTTCAAACCGATTTTTCTACGCCGTTTATCCATATCACGATACGACATATATGTCTTTATGATGTCTGTCCACAAATATTCATAGCAATAAGCAAATTTATTACAGAACTCTTCGTCTGAGAATCCTATATCCATCAACTGAAGAACATTGGCAACAGGCTTCTTCAACTGTTTGCGGAGCCGTATCATCTCCGCCATATATTTCCTCTTCACACTACCCATATCAATAATTTATCAAACAATAAATCATAATAAGTATAACACCATAAAAAGGCAATGTGGAAAAAGAGAATATAGCCTTAAAGGTTTCTTTTATATCACGTAACAGCCCGTGTTCATACTTTAGCAAGAAACACTCACGGTGAGCATTCTTTCCTTGACGCACAAACTTTGTCTGCGCACGCCTTATACGCCGCTCAACACCAAGATAGTAGCAATCCAAAAAGAAGAACAGAAGAGCCGGGATATAACATATCCATAATTTATCATAGCATGGATACAGTCCGTTATTCACATTGATTGCAATCAGCGCCGATATAACGGTTACTGTCCATGTCTTACAATTGGCACTGTTATCAGACATTCGGCAAATAATTCCTTGCAACATTTCTATATGAGCAATTATATTGTCCGCAGCATGTTTTTCATTGGGAAACTCACCCACATTCACTCTATTTACTACGCTTTTCAAGCCTCTGCGATCTCCCTGCTTCGGCATTTCAAATAAGAATATTGATTACGGCTATATACAAAAAAGCGTGGAAATCTGACTTGTCGCCCGTTCCACGTCTTGAGGCCTTCGCATTGCCCGATATAGTTGAACGAGCAACGCAGAACCCACGCCGATAGTTTATACAATTATCCCTATACCCCAATATTTATATACTCTTATCACAAGATGCAATAAGTGCATATAATACACGGGGATAGGGATGCTTATAAAAACATCCCATGAGCATCTACCGTTGCCATGTTCGTGACTATATCTGGAAGTTTGCGAAGTTTCAAGACGTCAAGAACAAAGCGCATGTAAACGCTTTCCCATAAATAGCAATCCCCTCCCACCAGACAATGCCAGCGATAAAGAACGATGCTCCTCCATCTGGCTCGGCGCGGGTGTGACCTTCTTTTCTGAGGTGGTTTACGACTGACGCATCGGCACATCCGTCAAGAATGTAAGGTACTTAGGGAAGTATTTGCAAAATTATACGTTTTTCTTGACCAAGCACAAATTTAAGTGTTAAAAATATATAAACCGGCGAATTTTATCAATGAGACTCACAAAAACGTATTGAAGTTGTTCAAACTATTCCCACTGCATTGGTATAGCAGTCACCTCTCCACAGCTGAAGCCTGCTCAGGCCGTTTCCCGTATGCTTCACTGTATTGAGGAAAACACATCTTGCCATAAACGAGGCAGCAGTACAGACAGTACCCGCTATTCTGCCGTGCTCCACAGCCCGCCTTACTATAGGAACAACTGCCTAAGCAACGGGAGGCTGCCACCCTAAACTGCCTCGTTATTCATAACAATCTTTGTCTCTAAGTGACTGTTAGAAATTAATTTATACTAACCTGCACATTCATTGGCAAAAAAACAGGGGATAACCTGTTGGCGGAATTGAATTTTAGAAAACTCCAGCGGAGTTTACTCTGTGTAGCGCAGGGTTTTAACCCTGGGAGAGAGGATTATTATATTTTCATCCTCTCCAGTGGAGAGGTCTATGTTTCCTTTATTAAGGTATTACGGAGGGAACTCCGCTGGAGTTCTTTAGTTGGATGTCTGGTTTTGCCCCAGGGTTGAAACCCTGCACTACACAAAGGTTATGCCTAATGGCATAAAAACCAGCAAATTACCATTTGGGAGTATATGTCAGAATCATGAAATTTAATTCCGCCAACGAGTAGGGGATAGTAAAAAATACAATATGAACTAATTTTCAAAAGTTACTTCATTTCACCTCTTCTATCTTTCCACTAAATTATGAATCCGTAATTATTTCCCGCCGTTTTTGTTTGCACAAACGGAAAAAATAAGTAATTTTGCAGTCGGAAAAGCAAAACGGAAGTGAAAGAAAAACATAATAAAGACTATAATACTAAGGACAATGAAAAAGACAATCTTATCACTGCTCGCCCTCGCTGCTATAACAACAGCCAATGCACAGGAAATCTACACGGCACAATTCACCGATTCAGCACTCGTCAGAAAGGCGCAAATGTGGGTGGCATCGGGTGAGTGGAAGAACGGATTCACAAAGGCAGAGCCGGACAACAGCGTGAATCTCACGGACTTTTACATACAGTACCACCGCGAACCGGAGACGTGGAAGGCTCTCTTCGCATGGCTCGAAAAGACGGATTTGCTCGCCATCCCTGCCGGAAAACACCTCATACCCGGCACTGACCTCATCGTCAGCGTGGAGGACAGCCAGAACGAGGACCTCAAAAAGCGGAAGACGGAGAGCCACCGGTACAACTGCGACTTCATGTTTGTCGTGAAAGGCACGGAGGGCTTCCGCTTCCTTGACCACAACACATCCACGCAAAACACTAAGTATCAATATGATGTCGTGCGCTACGACTACAACCCTGCCAAGGCAAAGACCGTCGAATCCACACCGGAACGCTTCTTCATCATGTTCCCCGAGGACTGGCACATTGCCAAAGTAAAAACCTCAAAGCCTGACCAGAACCTCCGCGTCATAGTGGTGAAAATGCCATACCGTTACAGAGACAGTCGGGAACGCACAGGAGACAGTCAGGAATGCACAGGAAAATGCTGCATGAAGAAAGGGCAAAAATAAGAAAACTCACGCTGTTTTTGCCCTCCGAGAATCGCGCAAAAACAAACGAGAAATGGCAAACTGCAAAATAACGCATATTTTTACATTTTCGCTATTTCATTATATATCAAACAAATAGCCACAAACCATAACATCAACAACCATAAAAAGTCCTGCAATCCGATACCTTTTGCACCCTAAAAGGCACTGAATTGCAGGACTTTTCGTATTGATTTATGGTGCAAAAGGTTACCAATCGCATCATAAAGTGATACCATTGACATTGCGAATGGTATCACTTCACGTTGTCAACCACTATTTTTCGTCAAAAAGAACGTTAATTTTCCCATTATGATAAACAGTGGATTAGAAAACTCACGCTTCTCTCACGAGCTTTACAGCAAAGCAGTTTTGTACATAAAAGAATTGTGCTTTTCTGTCAAGCAATATTCCAAAAGAATTATTTTTGTTATAATTCCATAAAATAACGCGTGCGTGTGGTCATATTATAAAATAAATTCTGTAACTTTGCATACTATAATGTATATTGTTTTTTAATGAAAGAATTTGTAATATCAGAGACGAGGTCGGAGACAGCTGTGCTTGTCGGCATCATCACTCCACGCCAGGACGAGGTAAAAACGACAGAATACCTTGACGAACTGGAGTTCCTTGCCGACACTGCCGGTGCGCGTGTGGTGAGGCGATTCACACAGCGCGTCCAGGGACCGTCGTCCGTGACATACGTGGGAAAGGGCAAACTCGAGGAGATTGCCGAATACATAAAGCAGTGCGAGGACGCTTACGACGAGTGGCAGGAGGAGTTCCATGCACCGGAAGAGGGCGAAGGACCGCAGCCGGTGGGCATGGTTATCTTCGACGATGAGCTCTCCGCAAAGCAGATGCGCAACATCGAGGCGGAGCTGAAGGTGAAGATTCTCGACCGCACATCACTCATTCTCGACATCTTTGCCATGCGCGCACAGACGGCAAACGCCAAGACTCAGGTCGAATTGGCACAGTATCGCTACATGCTTCCGCGTCTGCAACGCCTGTGGACTCACCTCGAACGACAGAGCGGTGGTTCCGGCGGCTCGGGCGGAAAAGGCGGTTCGGTGGGTCTGCGCGGACCGGGCGAGACACAGTTGGAGATGGACCGCCGCATAATCCTCAACCGCATGTCGCTCCTGAAAGAGCGTCTCGCAGAGATTGACAAGCAGAAAACCACGCAGAGGAAGAACCGCGGACGGCTTATCCGTGTGGCTCTCGTGGGTTATACCAACGTCGGAAAGTCCACTATCATGAACATGCTCGCCAAGAGTGAGGTGTTTGCGGAGAACAAACTCTTTGCCACTCTTGACACAACCGTGAGGAAAGTGGTCATCGACAATCTGCCTTTCCTCCTCGCAGACACAGTGGGCTTCATCCGAAAGCTCCCTACCGACCTTGTGGATTCGTTCAAGTCCACACTTGACGAGACGCGCGAGGCAGACCTTCTGCTGCACGTTGTGGACATCTCACACCCTGACTTTGAGGAGCAAATCACTGTCGTCGAGAAGACTCTCGCCGACCTCGGATGTGCCGAAAAGCCGTCGATGATTGTCTTCAACAAGATTGATGCCTACTCATGGACAGAGCATGAGGAGGACGACCTCACACCTGTGAAGAAGAACGAGATACCTTTGGACGACCTGAAGAAGACGTGGATGGCGAAACTAAATGACAACTGCCTCTTCATTTCGGCAAAGGAGAAGGAGAACATCGACGAATTCCGCGAGACTATCTACAAGAAAGTCCGTGAGATGCACGTGCAGAAATATCCTTACAACGACTTCCTTTACGGTGACTATTCCGAGGAATAAAAAGACAAAAACAAACCACAAAACATATCGCCCTATGTACCGCGAACTGACAGAAATAGAGAAAGAACAGCTTGAAACACAAGGCTGCCGTTGCCATGACTGGAGCAACATCGAGGTGGCGGAGGACTTCACTCCTCTGCATATCTACAACACGTATTTTGAAGGGCATATCCGTATCGGTGCGGACTGCAGGATTATCAATGTCGGAATCATACGCTCCACACCAGAAGCGACCTTCGGCGAGGGCGTGACTATCAGCGTCCTTAACGAAGCAGGTGACGGAAACCTTGTCCTTTACTCTGACCTGACGGCGCAAATGGCGGCACTTATGGTGCGTAATGCCTGTGACACGGCAGTTTGGGAGCGGTTGAAAGGCATGGTTATGCAGGAGATTGACATCACACGGCAGCCATGCACGACCATCGGAGACGGTGTTTCCATCACTGACACACGCGAACTGACCAACGTAATCATAGGCGACAAATGTGAGATTACCGGTGCTGCAAGGCTCTCGGAGTGCACACTGAAAAGCACATCCGAGGCGAGCATACTCGTCTCCGACGGCGTTATCTGTGACAACTGTATCATACAGGCAGGCTCTTCAGTGACCGATTTCGCAAAGCTCTATGACTCTTTTGTCGGCGAGGCGTGCCACGTGGGACGAGGATTCACATCGGAAAACTCTGTGTTCTTTGCCAATTCCCACATGGACAATGGTGAGTCATGTGCTGCTCTCTGCGGTCCTTTCTCTGTCTCTCATCACAAATCGACATTGCTTATCGGAGGGGAATATTCCTTCTACAATGCCGGTTCGGGCACGAATTTCTCCAATCATGCCTACAAAATGGGACCTATCCATTGGGGAACACTGATGCGTGGCTCAAAGACAGCCAGCGGTTCGCACACGCTTTGGCCTGCACAAGTCGGCACATTCTCCATGCTCATGGGCAAGATTCAGTCGCATCCGGACACACGGAAGCTGCCTCTCTCTTACCTCATAGCGCATGAAAGTGGAACATATCTTGTCCCGGGACGCAACCTTACTACAGTGGGAACGTACCGTGACATAGAGAAATGGCAGAAGCGTGACCGCCGTCCGAAGAACGGAAGGAAATCGCTTGTGCAGTATGATTGGCTCAACCCGCTTGTCATCCGCCAGTGCATCGACGGCAAAGAGACTCTGGAAATGCTGCAAAGGGAGCAAGGCGAGAATGTTGCGGCATACCAATACAACGGGACTGTAATCAAGAACCGGTCGCTGCTGAAAGGCATCCGCTACTACGACCTTGCCCTGAGAATGGCGCTGCTTGCAGCTCTTGAGGAGCACGAGGCGGCTCTTCCCCACTCCACTGTCGGTGCAGGAGAATGGACAGACCTGCTCGGCATGCTTGCACCTAAGGCGGAAGTGGACAACATCCTTGACGACATCCGTAGCGGAGAGTTAGCGGACATCAGCGATGTGGCTGCCGCATTGGAGCATATACATAATGATTATGCGGAACACAAATGGGCTGCCGCCTACCGCGCCATACTTGATTACAAGGGACTTGACTCTCTTACGGAGGATGACCGCGAATGTCTCCTGCAGGAATTTGCCGGCGCACGCCGGGAATGGCTTGACTCTATCCGCTGCGATGCAGAACGCGAACATGCTCTTGGCGATGTCGAGGACAGCACTCTCAAAGACTTTATAGGGAAGATAAAATAGCATACGCAAGCAGGATAGACATTTTTGTACATTACAAAACAACAACGATATGACTACCATTACAATAGAAATTACTAATCCCAGTATACTTTCAAGACTGAAGGAAACTTTAAGCACTTTTGAAGGAATAAGGATTATCAAATCAGACAAGCACTCACAAATGCAAAAAGCTGTTGAGGATGCCCATGCCGGCAACAATTTCCGTGCGGAATCTGTTGACGAATTAATGAATCATCTAATGGCATGAAATATCAGATTGAGACTTCGCGCCATTTTAAAAAGGCATTCAAGAAATGCATAAAAAGAGGGCTTAACCCTGAGGATTTCCGTGTCGTAGCCAACTACCTCATGGAAACAGGTACTGTGCCAAAGCAGTATAAGCCGCATAAATTGTCTGGCGAATGGAATGGTTTTTGGAATGCCACATCCAATCCGACTGGCTTCTGATTTGGGAAAAAGTTGATAAGACACTGACCCTAATACTCATTGATACGGGAACACATTCCGACCTATTCAAATAACAAGCAACAACACTCAAACAAAACATATAATGAAAAAAACATTCCTCTCACTTGCGCTCCTCGCAACCGTCATGGCTGCGGCGGCAAAAGAGCACAAGTATGTCACTGTTCCGGGCGATCCGATGCAGACAAGGCTGTACACCATGCCTAACGGTCTGAAGGTTTACCTTTCTATAAACAAGGAGAAACCACGCGTGACAGCACATATCGCCGTGAACACCGGCCACAGAAACGACCCTGCCGACTGTACAGGTCTCGCCCATTACCTCGAGCATCTCATGTTCAAAGGCTCAAAAAAGTTCGGCACAACAGACTATAATGCAGAGAAACCTTATATCGACAAGATAACATCCCTTTACGAAGAATACCGTAAACTCACCGACCCTGCGGAGCGAAAGGCAAAGTACCACGAGATTGACTCCGTATCACAGATTGCAGCACAGTACAATATTCCTAACGAATACGACAAACTCATGGCTGCCATCGGTGGCGACGGCTCAAACGCCTACACATCATTCGATGTAACATGCTACACGGAGGACATCCCTGCCAACGAGATACAGCGCTGGGCAGAGGTACAGTCCGACAGATTCCGGAACCTCGTAATGCGTGGCTTCCATACCGAATTGGAGGCTGTCTATGAGGAGAAGAACATGTCGCTGACCAACGACGACTCAAAACTCTTTGACGCTGTGTTCGCACAACTGTTCCCTTCCCACTCCTACGGCACACAGACTACCATCGGCACACAGGACCATCTGAAGAACCCTTCACTTGTGGAGATACAGAAATACTATGACCGTTACTACAAACCTAACAACATAGCAATCTGTATGGCGGGAGACTTCGACTGCGACAAGGTCATGGATATTCTTGAAGAGCAGTTCGGTTCATGGAAGCCGGGCAAGGACACCACACCGCGACAGTTTGCGAAACAGCCTCTGTTCACACAGCCTAAGGACACTACCGTTGTCGGTCAGGAGAAGGAACAGATAATGATGGCATGGCGATTCGACGGCGCCGCGTCCCACCAGTGTGACACTCTCGAAATCATCTCTGACATCCTGATGAACGGACGCTGCGGACT
Organism: Palleniella muris; assembly: GCF_004792655.1. Taxonomy (GTDB): domain Bacteria; phylum Bacteroidota; class Bacteroidia; order Bacteroidales; family Bacteroidaceae; genus Prevotella; species Prevotella muris_A. The sequence continues at coordinate 28,036 of NZ_SRZC01000002.1, forward strand.
TGTTGACCTGAACATCAACCAGAAGATGCTGATGCAGAGTGCCGAAGCAGGCTCTTTCTCACTGAAGGACTACAGCATCCTCATCATGGGCGGCACACCAAAGGAGGGTCAGTCGCTTGACGAGATACGCAACATCCTCCTCGGCGAAGTGAAGAAACTCAAAGCCGGTGACTTTGACGAAGACCTTATTATATCCATCATCAACAATAGGAAACGCCAGTATCTGCAGAAGATGGAAAACAACAGCTCGCGTGTGAGAACAATGGTGGACGCTTTCATTGACGAACAGCCTTGGGAAGACCAGGTCCGCCAAATCGAACGCATGTCAAAAATCACAAAAGCTGACATCATTGCATTCGCAAACAAGCACCTCACCGACGGCTATGTATGCGGATACAAACTGAAAGGCGAGGACAAGAACATCAAGAAAATCGAGAAACCGGCAATCACTCCGATACCGGCAAACCGTGACAAGGCGTCAAAGTTCCTCACCGAAATCACCGCACGCACCACGGAACCTATCCATCCGCAGTTCGTGGACTTCAACACCGACCTGACAAAGGTCACCACGAAGACCAAGCTTCCTATGCTCTACGTGCAGAACAAGGAGAACGGACTCTTCCAACTCGTCTTCCGTTATGAGTTCGGAGACCGTGCCGACGTGCGCTACTCTGTCATAAACGACTACATTCCGCTGCTCGGCACGTCAAAGATGTCCAACGAACAGATTAAGAAGCAGTTCTACAAACTCGCCTGCGACTACAACATCTCTGTCGGCAACACCAATGTCACGGTGCGCCTTGCCGGACTTGACGAGAACATGGAAGAGGCTCTCGCACTCCTCGAATCAATCATCAACGACTCAAAGGCTGACAAGAAAGTCTATGACCTCTATGTTGAGAACACCCTGAAAGAGCGTGCCGAAAGCAAGAAAAACCAGCGCACATGCTTCGGATTCCTTTGGGAATATGCTATGCACGGTGCAAAGAACGACTACACAAACATGCTTTCCGAAAGCGAACTGAAGGCTACTGCACCGGAAGTGTTCACCGATTTGCTGAAAGGTCTCTCACAAATGAAGCACACTGTCCTTTACTACGGCCCGCGTTCCGTGAAGGATATTACAAAATCTGTTGAGAAAAACCATAAGGTTGCAAAGCGTCTCGCCGATATTCCTGTAAACAAAGAGTGGGCATGGACCACCACTGAGACTCCGCAGGTCATCATCGCACCGTACAAGGCGAACAACATCCACCTCCGTATGCTCAGCAATGAGAAGAAACCACTCGACGTTACAGCAATCCCTACGACACGACTCTTCAACGAATATTTCGGAGGTGGCATGAACGCAATCGTCTTCCAGGAACTCCGTGAAACACGAGGACTGGCATACAATGCTGCCGCATTCTACTCCACCCCTTCACGCAAGGAAGACCCGCAGTATTGGGTTCAGCACATCATCTCACAGAACGACAAGATGATGGACTGTGTCAACACGTTCAAGGACATCACCGACAACATGCCGCAGACAGAGGCGAACTTCAACATCGCCAAGCAGAGCATACTCAAGAACATCGCTTCCGAGCGCACAACAAAGATGAACATCATCTACAAGTATCTCAACGCGCAGCGCATGGGTATCGACTACGACATCAACAAGGACATCTACAACGCAGTGCCTGACATGACTCTGCAAACCCTTGTTGACTTCGAGCAGAACAACATCAAGGGAAAACCTCTGCATTATGTCATCCTCGGCGACGAGAAAGAACTCGACATCAAGGCCATCGAGCAGGTAGCTCCAGTGAAGCGTGTGACACTTGAGGAAATCTTCGGTTACTGAAAAACAATCGTTCGCACACGACTGAAAAACCGAACAATTATCCTGCAGAAAACAGCGTGCCGTACATCACTTTGTGAAAGGTAACCTTTTACAATGCAAAAAGCAACCTTTCACCGTGCAAAGTGTCACCTTTTGCCAAACAAAAGGTAACCTTTCGTACAGCATAAAATCGCAAACATGCAACTCAAAGCAAATCAACTATTTACAAATCAACACATAAACAACAAACAATAAAAACATAAAAGAAAAATGGCTAATCCGGAATTCAAGTACGCGCCAATGTTCCAGCTTGGCGAAGACAAGACAGAGTACCGCCTTATCTCCAAGGAAGGCGTAAGCGTTAGTGAGTTTGAGGGCACACCAATCCTCAAAGTTTCAAAGGAAGCTCTTGAGCTTCTCACAACCCAGGCGTTCCACGACGTGAACTTCATGCTGCGCCGTGAGCACAACGAGAAAGTAGCTGAAATCCTCAACTCTCCCGAAGCGTCCGACAATGACAAGTATGTCGCACTGACCATGCTCCGCAACGCCGAGGTGGCTTGCAAGGGTCAGCTGCCTTTCTGCCAGGACACAGGCACAGCTATCATCCACGGCGAGAAGGGACAGCAGGTGTGGACAGGCTTCGAGGATGAGGAGCCTCTGGCAAAAGGTGTCTACAACACCTACACCGAGGACAACCTCCGCTACTCACAGAACGCACCACTCGACATGTACAACGAGGTGAACACTCGCTGCAACCTCCCTGCACAGATTGACATCGAAGCCACTCACGGCATGGAATACAAGTTCCTCTGCGTCGTGAAAGGTGGCGGCTCTGCCAACAAGACCTATCTCTATCAGGAGACAAAGGCACGCATCCAGAACCCTGGCACACTGATTCCGTTCCTCGTGGAGAAGATGAAGAGCCTCGGGACTGCCGCCTGTCCTCCTTACCACATTGCTTTCGTCATCGGCGGAACAAGTGCCGAGAAGAACCTCCTCACCGTGAAACTCGCATCAACAAAGTACTATGACGCACTGCCTACGACAGGCGACGAGACAGGACGCGCCTTCCGCGACATCGAACTCGAGAAGCAGCTCCTCGAGGAAGCTAAGAAAATCGGCTTCGGAGCACAGTTCGGTGGCACAGCGTTCGCTCACGACGTGCGCGTAATCCGTCTTCCACGCCACGGTGCATCCTGCCCTATCGGTCTCGGTGTGTCATGCTCCGCTGACAGAAACATCAAGGCTAAAATCAACAAGGATGGCGTTTGGATTGAGAAGATGGACGACAAACCATACGAGCTCATACCTGAGGCTCTCCGTCAGGCAGGCGAAGGCGACGCTGTCTCTATCGATCTCGACCAGCCGATAGCAGAGGTTTGCAAGGAACTCTCCAAGTACCCTGTATCCACACGTGTCAGCCTCAACGGCACAATCATAGTGGCACGCGACATCGCCCATGCGAAAATCAAGGCACGTCTTGACGCCGGCGAGGGAATGCCACAGTATTTCAAGGACCATCCTGTGCTCTATGCAGGCCCGGCAAAGACTCCGGAAGGCATGCCTTGCGGCTCCATGGGACCTACAACAGCCAACCGCATGGACCCATACACCGACGAGTTCCAGGAGAATGGCGGCTCACTCGTGATGATTGCCAAGGGCAACCGCACACAAGTTGTCACCGACGCATGCAAGAAGCATGGCGGATTCTACCTCGGAAGTATCGGCGGACCGGCTGCTTTACTCTCTTCAAGCAACATCAAGTCTATCGAATGTGTCGAGTATCCAGAGCTTGGCATGGAGGCTATCTGGAAAATCCGCGTAGAGGATTTCCCTGCTTTCATCCTCGTGGACGACAAGGGCAATGACTTCTTCAAGCAATTCTAAATGACAAAAGAACAACAGATTCAACCGAACCTGCTGGAGCAGAACAATGCTCCCATTTACGAGGCTCTGAAGGAATTCTCACGCAAGCATGTCGTGCCCTTTGATGTTCCCGGACACAAGCGTGGCAGGGGAAATCCCGAACTTGTGAAACTCCTTGGCAAGCAGTGTATCGAGCTGGACGTCAACTCCATGAAACCGCTTGACAATCTCTGCCACCCAATCTCCGTAATCAAGGAAGCGGAATCGCTTTGCGCCAAGGCTTTCGGAGCAAAGCACGCTTTCCTCATGGTGGGAGGAACGACAAGTGCGGTGCAGACCATGGTGCTCACGGCGTCCAAGAAAGGTGAAAAAATAATCCTTCCGCGCAATGTCCACCGCTCTGTCATCAACGCTCTGGTCGTCAACGGTGCGACACCTATCTATGTCAACCCTGACACCGACAAGCGTCTCGGCATTGCCCTCGGCATGAAAATCTCACAGATAGAGAAAGCCATTGAGGAGAATCCTGACGCCGTGGCAATCCTTGTCAACAACCCGACATACTACGGCATCTGCTCCAACCTTAAGAAAATCGTGGAACTCGCCCACGCCAACAACATGATGGTGCTGGTCGACGAAGCCCACGGCACACACTTCTATTTCGGAGAAAACATGCCAATCTCCGCCATGGCGGCAGGAGCAGACATGTCATGTGTGTCCATGCACAAGAGCGGTGGTTCACTGACACAAAGCTCTGTACTGCTTACAGGCGAGAATGTATCGCCTGGCTATGTGCGGCAGGTCATCAACCTGACACAGACAACATCAGCATCCTACCTCCTCCTCGCTTCGCTTGACATCTCGCGGCGCAACCTTGCCCTGCGCGGCAAGGAGGCTTTCGCCAAGGTGGTCGAAATGGCTGAGTACGGCAGACAGGAGATAAACAAGATCGGAGGATACTATGCCTACGGTTCGGAGATAATCAACAGGGACTCTGTCTATGACTTCGACAAGACCAAACTGTCAATCTTTACCCTTGACATCGGTCTTGCCGGCATCGAGGTCTATGACCTTCTGCGCGACGAATACGACATACAGATGGAACTCGGCGATATCGGCAACACCCTCGCCTATATCTCAATCGGCGACCGAATGCGTGAAATGGAACGCCTTGTCTCAGCACTCTACGACATCCGCCGCCGCTACCACAAGGACCGCACGGGCATGTTCGACCATGAGTACATCAACCCGTCCGTCGTCATGACTCCTCAGGAGGCGTTCTATGCACCGAAGGAAGAGATGTTGCCCATACGCGAATGCAACGGCAGGATATGCACGGAGTTCGTCATGTCCTACCCTCCCGGGATACCAATCCTCGCTCCCGGAGAGCGCATAACGCAGGAGATTATCGACTACATCCTCTATGCAAAGGAGAAGGGGTGCTCCATGACAGGAGCAGAAGACGAAAACATCGAGAGGCTTAATGTCATAAAGGAAGCCACCACATATTAACCCAACATTTTGTCAATTTGTCAATTTGACAAAGAAAAGAACAATAACTATGGATTTCTGGTTCACTGAACGACATACAGAGGATGTGCAGCTGAGCATCCGACTGGACAAGCACATATTCTCAGAAGAGAACGACAACAACAGGATTGACATATTCGAATCGCCCGAATACGGCAAGATTCTTACCGCCGACGGATACATTGTAATGACCGAAAAAGACGAGTTCATCTACCATGAGATGATGACCCACATCCCTATGGCTGTGCATCCCAATCCACAACGCATACTTGTCTTCGGCGCAGGAGACGGCGGTGTGGTGCGCGAGCTGCTGAAATATCCTGAGGTGGAGCGCATTGACATGGTGGAGGTGAACACCGGCGTTGTGGAGGCGGCAAAGAAATACCTGCCGTTCTCTGCCGGCGGACTTGACGACCCTAAGGTCACTATCCACCAGCAGAACGCTCTCCGCTACATCCGCCATATCGTCGGCGAATATGATGTGATAATCATTGACTCGGCAGGCTACTACGGACCGGGCGAAAGCCTTCTCTCACGAGAGTTCTACGGCTCATGCTACAAGGCATTGAAGGACGACGGCATCATGGTCAACCAGCACCAGTCGCCGTTCTACGATGAGGACCGTGTGGAGACACAGAACGCACACAAGCGCATCGTCAACTCCTTCCCTATCAGCCGTGTCTATCAGGCGCACATCCCTTCCTATCCTTCCGGCTACTGGCTCTTCGGCTTCGCGTCCAAGAAGTATCACCCCACGGATGACCTTGACGCAAAGCGGTGGAACGAACGTGGCATAATCACCAACTACTACACAACCAACCTCCACCGAGGCTCTTTCGCCCTCCCTGCCTATGTGGAGCGGTTGCTGAAGCGGGTTGAATAGGATAGTTATTTCAGCTTAAACACATAAAAAGAGAATCACTCACAATGCTTTAGCTGCATATTATGAGTGATTCTCTTTTTATTTTTCTCAGTTCTATTAATAGTTTACAAAACATTTACATAATTTATTTCATACTCGTAGGAATAACTTTGTCTGCCATTATTATAATATTCCACTCTGACGACAGTCCTTTCCATAGAGTTTTCCTTGTATATCATGCGGCATGAACGAGTGCCACCACTGTCACTTTCGGAAATTTCTGTCGCAAGAAGCGGTGATGGTTCCCCCATAAAGCCGAATACAGCAAAGTGGCGTGTCACATCGCCTGCTGCGAAATCATAATGTTCCATATCCTGTGGAAGAACCCAGTTGAGGTCAAAAGTTCTATGATGGTTTCTCAACGACTCGTCAGAATAAGCCAGATTTACGACTCCTCCATAAGAGGTTTCTATCTTCTTCAACAAGTAATTATCCCATGTTAAGCTATATGAGTCCCAAACAGTCTTTCCATCCTGATTCTTTGTAGTAAGAAGATGACCATTGCTATCGTATGAAGCTGTCCACAGTGAAGGTCTTTCGTTATCCCAACTATAGCTTCCGCTAACCACACGCTTTCCTTCTATCTTTGCTACATGGTGGCTCTTCTCTCCTTGAACGACATTGCCAGAATGATCAGTCTCCACATCAGAGCCGTTGATAGTCACACTATTCTCACCCCAAACAAAATCATAAGTTTGCACAATATCACGATAGCCAACGCCAGAAATGCTGGTATAATTTTCACGCCAAGCGGACTTCATCTGTATTGGTCTGTTGTCTCTGCCATATTCGACAGTTGTCACAGTTGTTTCCGTAGGTATTCCTTCGCCATAATTTGCCGTACAGATGATTTTAATGTGCCCTGATGCTAAATCATCCTCCACGGTTTGGGTTATCTCAATAACGATTTTCTCATCTTCACAGATAATGACGATATATGCCGTACGTGACTTCCCTGTTTTGTTAGGCTCAAGAGTGATTGTGATGGAAGCCGTGCCTGCACTGCCACGTGACTCGCCTATAGTCAGCCAATCAACTTCCTCAGGACCGCCATTAGTGGTCTTCGCTGTCCATGCGCTCCATGATGCGGAAGCGGTGAAGTTCACCACTCCGTTGGTCTGGTTAGCTGTAAGGTTGAGTTTTGCTGGTGTCCCATCGGCAAGTTCAATCTTCTTTGGGTCATCATCCGAGGAACATGCTGTCATTGCCACTAACGAAATGAACAATGACATGATTAAAAATACAAAATAGTTCTTCTTCATTTGGTGTTATTTTTGTTTATAATTCAATTATAGCCCACTCACATTATATTTAAATGAATAATCCCATGCCTTAACGGCTGATTACATAAAACCGCAGATAGTTGAACAAACCTACAAATGGCATCAACAGCCCTAAAAAGACAAGTGCCATGAACCCCATAAACCCGAAAGCTATATGCTCGGAATCATCCCTGCCTTCCTGTTCCGGACGCTCTATGCCGTTCATATAGTATTTAGTGATGTAAGTCCTTGACGATGCCATAAAGCCGAATACTGCAAGAATGGCTGCCGCACTCGACTTAGGTCCTGCAGGTCTCTTCAGTTCTGAGCCTATCACACGGTACAACTGGCGCTTGCACCCGAGCCAATAGGCAAAGAAAGAGAACAGGAAATATGCTGCACCCTGAATGATATGGCCTTCAAAAATGCGCATGACAGCAATAACGCCCACCACAACTACTCCCAAAACAAGATACATCTTGCTGCCTGAAAACACACGCTTCTCCGAGGCTTCCACCATATCCACAGCAGCATTGTACGTGTCTACTACGCGACAACCATGCGGCTCTGCACTTTGCACCTCACGCATGGCAGCCTTGATATTCTTCAGCTGGTCGCGAGTGACAGGCACACTGTCATCAACGCCAAGTGGCTGCAACGATGTGACATTAGCGTTGACGACACCATGAAGTCTTTCTGCAAGCTTCTCCTCCTCAGGAGTGTCAGCCTCAGAACCCTCAGGAAGCCTTACGAACTCCGGCTTCTTGACATAATTCACATAAATGGCATGGACGACAAGTGCAGCGAACAACACTCCCCACAGCAACTCCCAAAACCAATCCTTAGGGCTTCTCCCCACCCTCTTCTTAGCGTCCAAGGCAGAAGAAATAGAATCATCAAAAGACGCATCAACAGCCTTTCGCTCACCGACAGCGGCAGTCGGTTCCTCCGAAGCAGCAGGCACGTTCAATGAAACCTCACGTGTCTCCTCTACATCATCAAGACCTTGAGACGTCTCTTTTACTGTTCTTTTCAGCCAGTTGCCGGATTTGTCTTTGCCAACGTATGTATAGACATAGGCAGCACGTACAGAACCATCCTCATTGTAGTACGTTTCCTTCACAGGGAATCCATCACTATTATACTCGCGAACCATCCTTGAATCAAGAACTTCCTCGTCTGTATCAATGTTCATGAAATAATCCTTCACCTCAATGACCTTTCCCTTATGGTCATAGGAGAAGACATTCACACGGTCAGCGTCACCGGCAGAAAAATCAAGGCGCACAATACGGTTCTTCGTGTCACGCTTCACAGCATAAGATCCATTATCCACCGTCATGTCCATCCCACCCAACTTCACCAGCGTCCCCCTTTCAGAGAACTCCGCACGAAGGGAAGGGAGTGCAAATCCATTGTCTGCCACAGAAGGTACACAAAGACGCACATCACCACATAAGTCAAAACTCAATCTGTCATCCTGAGCAGAAAGTCCTGTGACTATGCCTAAAAAGAACATTATTGCAATAAAACTGTTATTTCTCATAAGCATTATTGATAAAAGTCGATTTATAAATCAATTTATAAGTTTGTCAACAAAATTAATGTAATGTCTTTTTACAGAAACTCATTCCCTTGTAGTTACTTACAGCCATTCCTGATATATGGGGGGGGGCAGTACACCCACACTGCCATAAAGAACAGTGTGAGTGCTTTTTGCCGGCACTCCGGCACCTATATAACCTCTCCCATAAGTAACTTCTGAAAATCATTTCATATCCGGGTTGCATGTTACCGGAACCCGTTTCCTGCAATCATCGCTCACCATCGGCGGACAACATAATAGCGTGCCGGGAAGCACACACACAGTATCAGCAGGATGAGCAACAAAGCCAGCATTGCCATTACAGCATATATGATGACAAGGCATATCAGGTATATCGCCACCAGACACATTATAGAGTAGATGGTCATCCACCGTGCCGCCTTCTTGCCATGCTCCTCACGATATTTCAAATACCAATGGCGCAGAATCATGAAAGGGACTGCCTGTGTCACAACTACTCCGATGCAGACAGCCACACCGCAGACAATCATCTGTGTGCTTTCCTGCCATGCCATGACCGTTTCCTGCAACTGGCCGGCAAGCAAGCCGCCAACACCGAATACCAGCATGTTTGCTGCTATCGCGCCAATGCCGGCATAGACAGGCGGCAGCAGCAACTTGTTGAAACGCTTCGCCGGAATGACATCCTCACCACAACGTTCATTGAACCACGCCGCCAACTTCTTCGGACAAAAGGCATAACAAACCGTGAAAACCACACCTGCAAGCCCAAACAAAAAGAAGACGATTCCCAACACCAAAAGCGGAATGCCTATCAGGGCAGTCCCCTTTGTATTGAGTGCTTTTTCCACTGCCGTGCTTCCCCTTGTTTCAGCGTCAGCCACCTGTTCTACCTTGGCAGAAGTGGCAGCGACGGCTTTCTCGGCAGAAAGTGCCTGACGAGTCTGTTTGGCGGTTCCCTCTTCCACAACAGGCTGCTCCTGTCCGACACTCTCTTCCAGAACACGCCGGCAGCAATAGGTTGCGACATAGGCTGTCATGCCCTCATACTCGAACCGTATCATGTCTCCTTCGATAGCAATGGCATCAATTTCATAGCCACGCGTCACCATTCCGAGTTTCTTCAGATAGTCCGGTGAGTCCCACACTGTCAATTCGTTGTCCGTCACCACCCATTTTTCTCCTGCATGTACAGGCAACAAACAGCCGGCAAGCAGCAGGATGACGAATAATATTTTGGCAATTCCGGCAATACTCTTATGAGTGTTCTTCATTGTCATTGTCTTTCCGTTCTTGCTGCCTGTTAATGAAAAAGCGAAAGGCGCTGCCTATCAAGCCGAACAATTTTACAATAATCCACTGTATGATACGCACGCAGTCATACAGGAGTTCTTTTCCGATGTCTCTCATAAACAAATAGTATCTTATAGGTTACACGATTATAGGTATAGGTTAGGGGGGGCACAAGGTTTAGGGTGTGGGTATACGGTTTTTATGGAATTATAAATTTTCATTGCAAATTTAACATAAAAACATCATAAAACCGTCATTTTCCCTCCTCTACGCATTGAAAACTACGGAGTTCCGTAGTCAAAATAACACCAAAGCCCCAAAAAACATACAAAATACCTTTCTTATTATAAAAAATAATGTAACTTTGTAGAAAAGATTACACGGCGGCAGCATCCCCACCCCACTGCCACCACTCATTTATTGCCAAAAATAAGCATACACACTTTAAAGCAGCATACCACATGAAAAACAGACATCCCTACATCATTGCATGGTTCCTTATTCTTTGCATCTCAGCATGTTCCGAAAGAAACGGGACGGACACCTCGGACCGCGCCGCAGCATTCCTTGACAGCGCACAGACCCTTTCTGGCCAATCGCAACACGCACAAGCCGTTTCCATACTTGACAGTGCCATGGCATACTCCAATGGGAACGATACACTCATGGCATACATCTATGCGGAAAAGGCAAACAACCTCATGACCATCGGGAGAATGGAAGAGGCTCTGCCATTAGCAAAGCAGGCTCTCAGCCTTGGCGAAAAGCTCAACGACAACGAAATCCTCATAAACCAATATTCCACAACGGGGATAATCTACCGACGGACAAACATACCTGACTCCGCATTGATGGCTTACCGCAAAGGCATTGACATTGCACGAAAGGTCGATGCGAAGGATTATGTCGCCAACTTGTACAACAACATCGCCGTGATGTTTGTCGAACAGGACCGCTACAAGGAAGGAACAGAATACGCCGCCCTCGCAACAAAATGGGCACGGGAAGCAAAAGACTCCATAGAACTCTTTTCCGCCCTCGCTACAAAGTCCGCAGCCATGCTGCGCATGAAGCGCTACAAGGAGTCTGCCGAAGCAATCTCCTCGGAATTCAAGAACATACTCGCCCTCGGCTATGTCCCTCTTACGCTGAAGACCGCCTCACCAATGCTGCGCTCATTGGTGGAACTTGGCAAGACCGCTGAAGCACAAACGTTCATGCAGCAGATACAGCCTGCACTGCAAGCCGCCGACCCGACAAGCAACGGAGCCATCGGAATCCTCGAAATACAGGCTGCCTTGCTCCACTCGCAAGGCGACTACCGCAAGGAACTGGCATTATTGAACCGACTCGACACTCTCACAAAACAGAACGGTGGCATACCACGGGAGCGCATCCTCGTCTCGCAGGCTGACTGCCTCGGAAAGCTTGGGGACACAAGCGCCGCCCTCAGACTCATGAACAAAGCGTATGCCCTCACCGATTCACTGAAGAACAGCGGCATGAGCCGCCAAATGACAGAATTCACCGTAAAATACAAAACACAAGAAAAAGAACTGATGATAGCACAACTTGCAGCAGAAAGGGCTAACCAGCAATCGCTGATTACCATACTCATACTCGCCCTTGTCCTGCTCGCCGCCGGCATACTCTTCGCACTCTACCGTCGGCATATCGCACGCAAAGAGAACGAACTTGCCTTGCAGCGACGCTTCATCGAAGGACTTGAAAGTGAGCGCGCACGTCTGGCCCGCGAACTGCATGACGGTGTCTGCAACGACCTGCTCGGCGTGCAACTGGCACTGGACTCCGGGCAAAGCAATGCCGCACAGCTTGTAAGGCATATCATGACCGACGTCCGACAGATTTCCCACGAACTCATGCCACCACGGTTCACAATGGAGAACGTGGCACAAATCCTGTCCGACTACATGGAAAACATCCCTTTGCCTGACTGCAAAGTGGACTTCCGCTGCACTCCTGCCAAGGATGATGAGCAATGGGACACGGTCAACACGGCCGTAAGTTTTGACATCTACCGTATCATACAGGAACTTACGGGAAATATTGTCCGCCACGCAAAACCGTCATTCATCAATGTCACCATTGAGAAAAATGACGGGCAAATCCACCTCACAGTGGAGAACGACGGAGCTGAAGGCGGCAGCGACGGACAAGGCATCGGGCTGCAGAGCATGGCAGTGCGCGTGAAAAGCCTCAACGGGGAAATCTCACATGCTGACATGGGGAACGGACGATACAGAGTGGAGGTGGAACTATGAAAAAACAGACAAGAATCCTCGTGGTTGACGACCATGCCATAGTGCGCAACAGCTTAGCGGCATTCCTTTCTGCAAAATGCGAAGGAGTCACCGTCACGGAAGCTGCAAGCTGCCAAGAGGCTGCTGACATTGCGGCAGAAGATGACCATACCATTGCCATTGTCGACCTTGAACTCCCTGACGCCAAAGGGACAGAGGTGCTCCACAAACTACAGAATATACGCCCGGCGATGCGCATAATCGTCTACACCATGCACGAAGAACCATGGCTTGCCCGCGAACTCCTGGAAAGCAAAGCGGCAGCCATAGTCCTCAAAGGGGAAGAGACAACAGAACTTGTGACTGCCGTGGAGTCTGTGGCTGCAGGGATGCCATACTTCAGTCCGCGCTTCCTCACCATTGCCGCATCAAAAGTCGAACTGTCGGAACGTGCCTTGGAGGTTCTGCAACTCATTGCCAAAGGAATGTCAAGCCGCGAGATAGCAGAGCAAATCTTCGTAAGTGAAAATACCATAGAATACCACCGCAAACTTATCCTGCGCCATCTTGGGGCAAAGAACAACGCCCATGCCGTAAGCATAGCCATCGCCAAAGGACTCATAAAGGGGGGGGGTAATCACCACAGGACACAAGAACTACAGCCCTGAGACATGACAGAAGCATGCCTAACAACATACAATAAGGAGGCATGAAAGTCAAGGCAATGACAACCTCTGAACGAAAGGTTACCTTCCATGGTGCAAAAGGTAACACTTTACATGCCAAAAGGTTACCTTTCATGATGCTAAAGGTAACCTTTTGATTCTTCGCCTTGACAAGTCCAATGAGGCATTCCGCCAACCTGCTATCATTCAACGCTTTACTCCAAAAGCCGGCATGTACGCCGCCACAGCCGAGACCTTAATGCTATTCCCTGGCAATAATATGACAATAAGTAACTGCGGTTTAGTATAAACTGATTTCCAACTGTTACTTATCGGAAAAAATAGCGCAAAATGTATGATTCTCGGAAAATATTTACTACCTTTGCATAAGATAAGCTGCACCTCAGCAATAAGAGCAAGCTCTTGATGCATTCGGTTTGCATTATCTTTGCATAAGATAAGCTGCACCTCAGCAATAAGAGCAAGCTCTTGATGCACTCGGTTTGCATTATCTTTGCAGCACATATAAAGTAAAACTCCTTAAAAAAAAACGATAAAGACCATGCGAGCACGAATAGACTGCTTCGTCACTTCCGAGGCACTCGCCTCACAACTGGCGGACAATGCCGTTGTCAAACAGACCGTGATGCTCCCCCGCGCCGAGATAAACGCAGGCGAGACAATCTGCGAAATAGCACAGAAGGCAAAGGCGGACTTCACTCTTCTTGCCATAAAGTCCGTACCGCTGACCTTGGGGCAGTATGCCTTGGAACGCATGCTGCGCACTGCCATGGACACCGGGGCGGCAATGGTCTACAGTGACTATCACAAGACCCTTGGCGGCAAACGCGAGAAACATCCTACAATAGACTACCAGGAAGGGGCGTTGCGTGACGATTTCGACTTCGGCACGCTGCTCCTTGTCCGCACATCGCTACTGAAAGAGTATGCGAAAAACCACTCCAACATCCTTAAACCCCTGAAATTCGCGGGACTCTACGCCCTGCGCCTGTGGCTCTCCACGAAAGGAGAACTTTTCCATCTTGACGAACCGCTCTATACGGAGGAGGAACTGGACAACAGGAAATCGGGCGAAAAACAGTTCGACTATGTCAACCCACGCAACCGCGAAGTGCAGGCTGAGATGGAGAAGGTCGTCACGCACCACCTTGAAGAAGTCGGCGCGCTGGTTGACCCGGAGGACTATATCACCCCGGACTTCAGTGAACAGGAATTTGAAATAGAGGCTTCCGTCGTCATCCCGGTCTACAATCGCGAAAGAACTGTCCGCGATGCGGTGGAATCGGCATTAGCCCAAGAGACTAAATTCCAATTTAATGTCATCGTTGTTGACAACCATTCGACAGACAAAACAACAGAGATTCTTCGCGAACTGGCAGCGAATGACAACCGTCTGATACACATCATTCCCGAGCGTGACGACCTTGGCATAGGCGGATGCTGGAATGTGGCGGTGGATTCCCTGCACTGCGGCAGGTTTGCCGTACAGCTTGACTCTGATGACTTGTACTCTTCCCCAAGGACATTGCAGCAGATAATCGATGCGTTCTACCGCCAGAAGGCTGCCATGGTCATAGGCTCTTACCGCATGTGCGACTTCGACCTCAACACGCTCCCTCCGGGTCTCATCGACCATAAGGAGTGGACGGACGAGAACGGCATGAACAATGCGCTGCGCATCAACGGTCTTGGAGCACCTCGCGCGTTCTTCACCCCTATCCTGCGCCAATACCGTTTCCCGAACACAAGTTATGGCGAGGACTATGCTCTCGGGCTTGCATTCTCACGCAAATACCGCATCGGGCGCATCTATGACGAGTTATACCTCTGCCGCCGTTGGGGTGGCAACAGCGATGCGGCACTCTCCGTGGACAGGGTGAACGCCAACAACATGTACAAAGACCGTCTGCGAACCATGGAATTAAAGGCACGCATTGCCATGGAGGCACGTGCCGACCGTCTTGACGGCAACAGCACGCCAGACGCAAGCACGGCAAAGCTGCAGCGTTTCTTCAACCGCCAGCTTGAACTTTGGGACGATGCGAGAAAGAGATACATAGACCTTAACGGTGTGCAGGTGAGGGACATAACCGATGACAGTACGGGCACACTGCTAAAACTGCAGTACAATCCGGCGCGCATCGTCTCCACAGGAGCAAGCATAAGCAATGCTGCAATTGCCAAGCGTCCGTGCTTCCTGTGCAAGGACAACCGCCCACAGGAGCAGATGGTGAAGCATCTCGACGACACGCTTGACATGCTTGTCAATCCGTTCCCTATCCTTCCGACTCATTTCACACTTCCTTCCAACACCCACAGACCACAGTTGATAAAGGATGTGCATACGAAGATATTCCGTCTGCTGGAGCATTATCCTGACATAATGGTGTTCTATAACGGACCGAAATGCGGTGCTTCATGCCCTGACCATCTGCATCTGCAGGCAGGAACATCGGGAATCGTGCCGTTGCAAAAGCAATGGGCAAGACTCTCCCGCTCACTGCACCGGATTGTAAAGCTGAACGACTGCGAGGACATCTCGGCTATCAACGATTATGTGTGCCCAGCATTGCTCCTGCGTTCACGCTCCGAGAAAGGTTTCCGACAGATGTTCAAGACTGTCTATGACGCGCTTCCTGTGCAGAAGGATGAGACAGAGCCAATGATGAACATCATCGCTTGGCGCAACGGCGAAGAGACCCTGACCGTCATTTTCCCACGCAAGAACCACCGTCCGGCATGCTATCCGAGCCCGATGGTGTCCCCCGGTGCGCTTGACATGGCAGGTCTGATTATCACTCCGCAAGAATCTGATTTCAACACAATGACCTCTCAGACTGCTGCTGACATCCTCCGTGAAGCGGCTCTGTCACAAAAGGAAATGGAGAAGGTCATCACACAGATTGCCGGAGAAAAGAAAAACGATGACGAAAACCTTAAATACGAAAAGGTGCCGCATGTCACTGTCGGCATCATCTCAGGCGAAGAGATACGCTTCTCACTCAATTCCCCTTATGTGGCAAAGGGCGAGACGATTGTCGGAGAACAGACTGTGAAGCATTCTGAGGGAAGCATCCTGTGGAACGGCAACGAATATCGCGAACTGTCATTTGTCCCCGGAAAGGCGGAAAGCTCAAAGGTGGAAGCGTCGTTCACAATCCATGATGTGACAATCGGTGTCAACTTCCATTGGGAACGCCTGGAGGAACAGACATTCAAAGGTTCGCTGCGCTTCGTTGTGCATGAGGGAAAGGTGTGCGCTATAAACGAACTTTCCGTTGAGGACTACCTGACAAGCGTCATTTCTTCCGAGATGTCGGCAACCTCTTCCTTGGAACTCCTGAAGGCACATGCCGTAATCTCACGCTCATGGCTTCTTGCCCAGATTCAGCACAGGCACAGCAGTCAGGGACAGAGTGCGGGGTTCTTCTCGTTCATCAAGAAGGACAACGAACTCATACGGTGGTATGACCGTGAGGACCACACTATCTTTGATGTCTGCGCCGATGACCATTGCCAACGTTATCAGGGCATTACGAAGCAGACATCCGCCCATGTCCGCGAGGCGATACGGCAGACTCAGGGCGAGATTCTCATGTCAGGCGACGAGATTTGTGACGCACGTTTCTCAAAATGCTGTGGTGGTGTGACAGAGGAATACCGCTATTGCTGGGAGAACATCAACAAGCCGTACCTTGTCTCTGTTGCTGACCCATACTGCAACACGCACGACACGAAAGTGCTGCGGCAGGTGCTTAACGACTATGACCAGGAGACTCAGGACTTCTATGAGTGGGAGGTGCGCATCAGCAAGGCGAAGGTTAAGTCGCTGCTTATGGAGAAACTGCATCTTGACCTTGGAAACATCGTTGCCATGGAGCCACTCGAACGCGGAAAGTCTGGCAGGATTTCACGCCTGAAGGTGATAGGGACAGAGCGTTCCTTCACTATCGGCAAGGAACTGGAAATACGCCGTGCACTCTCTGACACGCATCTTTACAGCTCAGCTTTCACGGTCACTGACGAAGGCGAGGATTTCCTTCTCAAAGGAAAAGGCTGGGGACATGGCGTGGGACTGTGTCAGATTGGCGCTGCCGTAATGGGTGAAAAGGGGTTCAAATACGATGAGATTCTGCTGCATTACTACAAGAATGCCGAGATAAAGAAGATTTACAGATAGAGTCAATCATGATGTAGCAAGATGCAGCACGAGTCATCACGATGCCTCATGATACATCAAGTTACATCATGATATATCAGGTCACATCAGATTACATCATGATACACCATGTTATACCATGTTGTATCATGACAAAAAAATAAAAAACCACCATGGCAGAGCATAACGACCTCGGACGCTGGGGTGAGGAACGCGCAGCGGAATATATGGAAGAGAAAGGCTGGTATGTAAGGGAGCGCGACTGGCGGCATGGCAATACGGACATCGACCTTATATGCATCGACGAGGATGACACAACCCTTGTCTTCGTAGAGGTGAAGACACGCTCCACGGATGACTATGGAGAGCCTTACGAAGCAGTGAACGCTGAGAAACGCCGCCATATCGTCAGTGCCGCGGCACACTACAAATCCATCTTCCGAAAGGAGAACCGCCGCACACGGTATGACATCATCTCCATAGTCGGAAGCCCCCATGGGACAATAAAAATCGAGCATATCGAAGATGCTTTCGATATGCTCGACCTTTACGAAGATTACAATGTCCGTCCTACCAGTTGGCGACGCAGGCATTGAATATCTGGTCACAGATGTCATCAATCATTTCCGTGACAAGCTGCTCCTGCACGGCAGCCAACGATTGTGTTGTCTCGTAAGTCGAGGTTGCTGTAAACTGACGCTCAAAATCCTCATTGTGGTTGGCGTTGTTCGTGAACCTCACATTCACTGTTATCGCCAATTCCGTCTGTGCCGAGAAACCGTCAGCCGACACAGACTTGTTGCGCTGCGTATAATTTGTTATCTCACCGTCCAGTTTTATATCGCCATTGCGCTTCACCTGTATGAGCTTTGTATGGTCAGCAAACTGGTCTTTCAACGTATTGTTGAACATCGGTCCCATCGGTCCCCATACGTATTGGGAGCGTATAGGGAACTCGGCAATCTGGATTGTCTTTACCTTAGAGTAGTCAATGCTTGACATATTGAACTTGTAACTCACTTTGCAAGCGCAAAGAAAGAGCACAAAGGCAAGGACTGATAGTAGTTTTATTCGTTTTGTCATCATTTTATTCGGGCTGTTGGCAGCCCGTTTTTTTATTATTGTTTTACAAGGACAATTGCGTTTTCGCATAAGCAAAAGGGCACAAACCTCCAACCATGCTTATTCCAGATTAAGCTGTTTCAGTCGCCTGTACAATGTCCTGTCGGAGATTCCCAGCTCCTTTGCAGCATTCTTTCTGTTGCCTCCGCAACGCCGGAGAGCCTTTTTCAGCAGTTCCATTTCATTGTCACCGACATTAAGGCTCTCAACGACAGGATTGCTTTCCGTCTTTATCTCCTCACTGTCCGCCATTTCGTAGGCAGGAGTCTCTATCTGTGGTATGGAAGAAGGAAGGGAAAGCACAGGATGAGACATCTGTACCGGCTGCCCTCCAAGTGCGGTTATCTGCTTCTGCAGTTCCTGAACTTCTCCGTTAAGCCTCTGCACACTGTTCTGCAACTCTACAAGAAAGTTGAACAGCAGCCGGCGCTCCTGCTCGTAAGAGTGGCTTTCTCCCGACGGCTTTGTGGAATATGACGCCACTGCCATCGTCTCTTCATCCTCAGGAATGAACCTGCGAAGAGTCTCCGCCGTTATGGTCCTCTCTTCAGAAAGCAGCGAAATCTGCTCCGTAAGGTTCTTCAGTTGGCGCACATTTCCGGGCCATTTGTATTTCAACAGCAAGCGTTTTGCATCCTCCGTAAGGTCAAGGCGCGGCATCTTGTACTTCTCCACCATCTGCAAGGCAAACAGCCGGAAGAGCGAAAGGATGTCATTGCCACGCTCACGCAATGCCGGCATGCGCACAGGTATGGAGTTCAGGCGATAATAAAGGTCTTGGCGGAACTTTCCTTCACTGACAGCCTTCACCATATTCACATTCGTTGCTGCCACGATACGCACATCAGTCTTCAGCACTTCCGTGCCGCCAACGCGGATATACTCTCCTGTTTCAAGCACACGAAGCAGACGTGCCTGTGTGGCAAGAGGCAGCTCTCCCACCTCATCAAGAAACAGTGTGCCCTTGTTTGCTATGCCAAAGTATCCTTCTCCCTCGTCAATCGCACCGGTATATGCGCCTTTCTCATGGCCGAAAAGCTCGGAATCGATAGTCCCTTCCGGAATGGAACCGCAGTTTATCGCCAAATATCTTTCACGCTTCCGTGGCGAATTGTCATGTATGATACGCGGAAGAATCTCCTTTCCGACACCACTCTCGCCAATGATGAGCACAGACAGGTCGGTATGAGCCACCTGAAGACAGACATCAAGCGCATGGTTCAACTGCTCACAGTTGCCCACCACTCCATATCTTTGCTTTATCTGTTGTAACAGTCTCTGTTCCACTTCCCTTTTATTTTATTTCTTTTCCGGGACAATCCCTCACTACTCACCAAGAATTTCCATAAGTTCCTTCATGCCTTCACTCGCACCTTTCGCGATGACATGCACCCCATGAGCCCCTTCCGCCATAGCCGGCTTTGGGTCAATCAGGTACACTTTCGCCGTCTTCGGCACATATTGCAGCAGTGAGGCGGCAGGATAGACATTGAGAGAGGTGCCGATAATCACAAAAACATCTGCCTTCTGTGCCTCCTGCACGGCATCATACATGTTCGGGACATTCTCCTGAAAGAACACGATGTATGGTCTCAGCAATGAACCGTCGCCGGCTTTCGCGCCCTTAGGCACTTCCAGTCCGTCTGCCTCCCACCCCTCATGAGGCAGCGAAACCCAGAATCTTGGGTTGTCGACATCACGGCTTGAGCACATCTTCATCATCTCTCCGTGAAGGTGGATGACATTCTTTGAACCTGCAAGTTCATGTAGGCTGTCAACATTCTGTGTGACAACGACAACATCATGGTTACCGTTATTCTCCAGTTCCGCTACAAACCGATGCCCCTCGTTAGGCTTCACATCCTTGTATTTCGTACGCAGCATGTTATAGAACTCATTGACATACTCCGGGTCGCGCAACCATCCGTCGTGGCTTGCCACAGACATCACGGGATAGTTCTCCCACAACCCTCCTGCATCGCGGAAGGTTGTAAGCCCGCTTTCGACAGACATTCCGGCACCGGTAAGGAAGACTATTTTCATGATTTACAATGTTTTGATGTTATGATTCAAATCTAACAAGTGAGAATTTATGCCGACTAACCGCATTAGCGGTTGAATACAGTAGCCGTGGGTCATACCCACGGATTCAGCATTTGTTTCGCTATGTTTCCGACCGATTTATTGGTCGAATAGGAAAATATGTTTTTTATTCGACCGATAAATCGGTCGTGGCTATCACCGGATTGCTTTTGTTCCGTGGGTTGCGACCCACGGCTACCTTCTTGTCACCGCTAACGCGGTTCCTGTACACAGAGTGTGCAAATCGTATGCAAAGGTCAAGCCCTTCTTGTCACCAATACGCAATTCTGGGCATCCCGGGAACACCAAAAACTGTCAGTTGCCGTTCTCCGGAGCATTATTCTGCTTCCTGACGGCAAAGCGCACCTTCTCCGAATCGTCACGGCGTTCATGATAGAGCTTCGGCAACGGATCACTATGCCCCTCATCGTACGCCTCACGGCAGCGCACCACATCGATGACTGTGTACACCGCCTTGCGCAAGGCGTAGGCAGGCTGCACTATACCACTCGCATCGAAATCGTTGGTCGCTCCATACTCCGTAGAAGCCATGACCATAGGAATACCGATAAGCAGCTTTGTGCGCGACTCATCTGTCACTGCTCCAAGCACCTCCTTAGCCTCACCGTCAAGAATGGCAAGTGTGGCATCGAAATGCAGGAACTGCTGCCGGTCTATATAGTCATTCGTGTTATATGGACCGAAAACTCCAATCCCTTGCTCCGAAAGTCCTGCAACAACCGCTGCAAGAGTGTCTGCCACATCCTCCGTCATGCCGTCAGGAGCAAGCAGCGCTATGCGCGGCATGGAGACAAGGAAGTCGCGCTTCAGTGACATCCACACCTTATTTATTCTTTCGGCAAGCACATCACGGTCGAATGACTCCATGAGTTCCTCCGCAGATTTGTCAGGAAACACTGTGGCAAGACGCATGCGCTCAGCGACATACATCGTCATCGCACTGTCAAAACTGAACTCCGTCGCAGAGCCCGGAGCGACGACTATGCCCGAAATGTTCCCGAATTTCAAGTCTGCACCGACATTCTTGTCGTTGCCATTGTCCTTGCTGTATATGGTCGCTGTGAATACATCGTCATTGTCCGGTGTACTGAGAGCGCACTCTATGACTGTACCGGCGATGCCGGCTGATTGTAGGATACCTATGTTCATGTCAAAATATTATTTTTCAGAGGCTTTGCTTTCGCTGGCTTTCAGTGCCTCCTCCTTGTGTTTTGTGTTAAGCAGTCCGCAGGCAGCATAGATGTCCTGTCCGCGTGACGCTCGTATTGTGGTCGTTATGCCGTTGCGGTTGAGATAGTCGCAGATATGCTCCATCTGCTTCTCCGCAGCCCCTTTCAGCGGCACATCAGGGATTTGGTGGAAGCGGATAAGGTTGACACGGCAGTCCAACGGCCGCAGAAGTTTCACCAGTTCCTTAAGATGCGTCGGCGTATCGTTGGTCCCGCCGAGGACAGTGTACTCGAATGTCAGGCGGCGCTGGTGCGATGCACCCTCCACTCCCCCACGCGGCACGCGACGGTCGGCAGGGAAATAGTCCTGCAGGAGCGTTACAATCTCCATGATTCCCATACCTTTCTCGGCAGGCATAAGCTGCTCGCGCTGTGCAGGCAACGGTGTATGGAGCGAGATTGCTACATGGCATTCGCTCTCGTCGAGGAACCTTTTGAGCTTTCCGCGTATGCCAACACTGCTCACCGTGATGCGCCGCGGACTCCATGCGTAGGCGTATGGGGCGGTGAGAATCTCTGTTGCGCGCAGCACATTGTCAAGATTGTCCATCGGTTCGCCCTGCCCCATGAACACGATGTTTGTCAGTCGCTCGCGCTCAGGCAGCGCATAAATCTGGTTGAGGATGTCCCTCACGGTCAGCTGTCCTTCAAATCCCTGCTTGCCGGTCTGGCAGAAGAGGCAGTTCATCTTGCATCCCACCTGGCAGGAAACGCACAGTGTGGCGCGGTCACCGTCAGGGATGAAGACAGTCTCGACAGTCTTTCCGCTTTCGGTCGGGAACAGATACTTCACCGTGCCGTCCTTGGAACGTTGGCAGTCGACAGGCGCAGCCGAACCGACACAGTACATTTCGGACAACCGTTCGCGGTTCTGCTTGGAGATGTTGGTCATCCCGTCGATGTCCTCCACATGGCTCACATAGAGCCAGCGCGCTATCTGTCCGCCGGTGAATGCCGGCATGCCAAGCTCCTTGGCTATGGCTTTCAGTTCAGTTTCCGTATGTCCTATGAGTGGTTTCTTGTCCATTATTGTTCTTTTGTTTGTCTCCGTATGGGGCGCATGGTGCGGATGTTGCGTGAGAGAATCAGTAGAGCGTAAGATATTCGTAGGTGTTTCCCACACAGGCAAGATAGCGTTCAAAATCCTCATGCCTTATGACCACCGTCCCACGGCAGTCGTTCGGGTGGAAGGACAATGTCTCTGCATCCCTGAGTGCGTTGTCAAGGAACAGGTGCACATGGTGGGTCTCGTCGTTGATAAGTCCGAAAGGCGACACGCTTCCGGGTTCGAGTCCGAGATATTTCATCATTCTTTCCGGAGAGGCGAAGGACAGCTTGCCGCATGAGGGAAGCCCTTTTGCCACAAGCGACTCCTTCAGTCGCCGTTCAAGGTCGTGGATGTCGAGGTCGTGATCACAGTGGAAGCAGACAAGATAATGCCTGTTGCCCTTGTGGTTGCGGAAGAAGAGGTTCTTGCAATGCACCGAACCGTCATCTTTCCACCAGCGTTTCGCCTCCTCGATAGTCTTTCCCTCCGGATGATTGTAGCACGAGAACGGAATCCCGTGGCTACGCAGATATTCAAGTACTGTTTCTTCTCGCGACATTTTTTGCGGATTCTTTTTTATCTGCAAATATACTTGTTTTCCCTGACAGTTCAAAGAAAACACACCTAAAATAATATAAGTATATGAAAATTTACGACAAAATAACAGATTTCCGCGCTTGGAAACTGCCACGGACGCTCATGGGTAACCTTTGACGGCATGTAACATGCTCTTGACAAAAGGTTATGGTTGGCATGGCAAAAAGTAACCTTTGGCATGGCAAAAAGTAACCTTTGGCATGGTAAAGTGTCACCCCTCACAAAGCCATGTGACAACAGCATCAATATCATGCCAAATGGCAAAGTAAAACAATGCCAAATGACAAAGTGAAATCATGCCAAATGGCAAAGTGAAATCATGCCAAATGGCAAAGTGAAATCATGCCAAATGGCAAAGTAAAATCGTGCCAAATGGCAAAGTTTATGTTATTTTATTTGTCTAATCCACAAAAAATCACTAACTTTGCCGTTGAATACAACAAACTCATTTTCGCTTATGAATAACAATGATTATAGACCAAGAATAGCAGACATTCTTCTCAGGGATTTGTTGGATGCCATGGGTGCTGTTGTTATTGAAGGCGCAAAGTGGTGCGGTAAAACAACCACTGCCGAACAAGCAGCAAACAGCGTGCTATACCTTAGTGACACAGAGAATCTGGCACAAAACATGGCAATGATAGACATGCACCCAAGAACAGTCCTTTCCGGTGAAGCACCAATGCTTATCGACGAATGGCAGGAAGCACCCAAACTTTGGGATGCCATCCGCTTTGAAATAGACCATCGCAAAGAAGACGGACAATTCATATTGACAGGCTCTGCCGTGCCGGACAAGAAAAAGATGGACGAGATTCACCATACAGGCACAGGACGATTCGCATGGCTGAAAATGCGCCCTATGAGCTTGTGGGAATCAGGCGAATCCAATGGCGCAGTCAGCTTTAAGGAATTGTTTTACGGCAACACAAACATTGCCGCACCCACTCCCAACCTGCCATTGGAAACCATTGCATTCTTAATGTGCAGAGGAGGATGGCCGGGCACATTACGGAAGAAAACAGAAAAAGCGGCTTTATTAGTCGCCTATGAATACTATAAGGCTACCACCCATAAGGATATTTCAAGAGTGGATGGCATCTCCAGAAACCCTGAACGGGCAAAGCGACTTATGAAATCTTATGCCAGACACCAAGGGGCACAAGTTTCACTTTCAATGATTTCCGCTGACATCTCAACCAACGAAGCTGAGAAATTGTCAGAGGTAACAATCAGCGAATACATCAATGCACTGAAGAAGATATATGTCATCGAGGATGCCTTGGCTTGGAATCCTAACCTGCGCTCCAAAACAACCGTGCGCAGCAGTGACACACGCTATTTCGTCGACCCCTCGATTGCCACCTCCGCCCTTGACCTTGGTCCGGGTGATTTGATTAATGACCTTGAGACAATGGGGCTGCTCTTCGAGACAATGGCCGTGCGGGATTTGCGCTGCTACGCCGACGCTTTGGACGGCTCTATGTATCATTATAGAGACAAAACAGGATTGGAATGTGATGCAGTGATGCATTTGAGAGGCGGCAGATATGGTCTGATAGAAATAAAGCTGGGAGGCGACACCGGAATAGAAACAGGTGCTGCAACACTGAAGAAGCTGGCAGAAAACATAGACACCACCAAAATGAAACAGCCATCGTTCCTCATGGTGCTTACAGCCGTAGGACAATATGCCTATACTCGCAATGACAGCGTTGTCGTTGTGCCAATCACATGCCTGAAACCGTGAATGCAGCATGACAGCTTGGTGTGGGCTTTAGTTTGTCTCATGCGGATTTTCTGTCTCGCATCTCATGCGGCTCCGCCACACCTTATTACTATATCTCGTGAACGACAAAGCGAGTGATTTCGCACCGTGAAACGGTGACCTGTGGCATTGAAGGACAGTTCAAGGTCAAGGTGGAGCTTATTGGAAACAAAGCCCTCAACGAGCCAGCGGCTTATCAGGGCAACAATGTACTGACCACCTCAGGCTATGTGGGAGAGATGGGCAAGGTGCTTACGCTCACCGCTCCCAAGCAGGAAGTGGACGAGGGAACAGGACAGGTGGAGTGCAGTGTCAGCCGCAGCGGTTATCGCGGTGTGGAGGAGACAGTGATGCTTTCATCTTCAAACACCGGCAGGCTTACCGTGCCTGCAAGCGTGGTGATTCCGGCAGGGTCAGCAACTGCAAAGTTTATGGCAACGGTTGTTGATGACAACTTGTGGAACAAGAATGTTGATGTGGAGATTACCGCACAGCTCAAAGGATATGCGGATGCCCGTGGCACGGTGAGCATCACAGACAATGAGACTGCAACACTCATGATAACGACCGACAAGGAGAATTATGTCGAGGGTGACAAGATGGCAATCAGCATCGAGTCAACATCCGCGAACACCGAGGATGTGACATTGATGATTGGCATATCGCCGTCACAGCGCATCGCATGTCCTGCCTCGGTAATCCTGCCGGCAGGAAAGACAAAGGTCATGGTGGATGCTGTTGTCACGGACGACAAGCGTGTCAGTGTGGACTATCATGCCACGCTGACGGTCAGTGCAACCAATTACACTTCCGGCCGTTGCGAGGTTGCTGTGGCGGACAATGATGTGCCGCGGTTTGAGCTGGTACTGTCTCCGTCAACAGTGTCGGAAGGCGACGGACCGCAGTGTGTCGTTGCCACTCTGCGCCGTACAGACAATATCGACAAGGCGGTCAATGTCCGTGTAAAGGCGAGTGACGCTGACGGTGTGCTTTGTTCAGTCTCGCAAGTAGGCTTTGCTGCCGGTGTCCTGGAACAGTCATTCTTTATCGGTGTTGTGGACAATGCAGTCGTGGATGGTGAGCGCGAATATCAGATAAGTGCCGGTGTGCATTTTCCGGACTATGGATTGACAGCAGGTGAAGGAGAGCAAGGCTTTGCCTGTGCGCTGTTAAAGGTTTTGGACGATGATGGTCCGACACTGAAGATGAGCATTGACAATGTTAATGTGAAAGAGGGTGGCACAGCGATTCTTACTGTCACAAGAAACACCTCAACGGACAGTCCGCTGACAGTGAGAGTCACGAGCGATGAGCCGGGGCGTGTCACCCACCCTGCCGGCGTGACTATCGCGACGGGACAGACTTCGGCGAAGATGCAGGTGGAGGTGAACAAGAATGATACGGACATGGACAATCACCTTGTCACGTTCTTTGCCAATGCCGACGGCTATACGTTGGGCAAGACAAACATGCAGATTGTCAACCAGACGCTGCCAGACATTTCTGATGTGAAGCTGACGGCAGAGAAGGAGGAGTTGATGGCAAAGACTGCCATGAAGGTCACAGCAAGCCTAAGGAACAGTGGTGTGACAGAGCTGCCTGCCGGAGCAAAGGTGAATATATGGTTCAGCTATCTGCAGACATACACCAAGGGCGGCATACTCCTTGGCACACAGATTCTTGATGCTCCGTTAGCGATTGGCGAAACAAGGGATGTCGATTTCTATGTGGAGATGCCGAACAAGATGGGAGTGTACTACCTGTATGCACAGGTTGATGCGCCTTCCAATGCTCAGGAAATCAACGAGCATAACAATGTCAGCACTGCGTGCAAGGTGACGCTTACCGCTCCATTCACTGTGCGTACATCCGTGGACAAGGATGAGGTGAAAGTCGGTGAGACTGTCACTATCAGTGGAAAGGCTACGGGAAGTAATGTCGTGAATGCTGCTGTAAACATCATATATGAATGGAACGGCAAGGTGTACAAGGTTGCATCCGTGACAACAGACTCCAAGGGTGAGTTCGCCGTGCAGTATGTAATCCCGAAGACACAGCCGGGAAGCTACCGTTTCGGTGCTTGCTATGGCAAGGACGCCAAAGCTGCTGATGAGGATAGCTGCTGATGAGGATATGTGCAGCCTGTGTGCTTATGGCTGGAAAGTGGACAACAAGATGTTTGTCAGCAAGTCCATAGAAGTGGGACAGAAGTACACCGGTTCTGTGACAATAACCAACAACTGCCCGAAACCGCTGACAGGCGTGAGGGTGGACTGTGGCGAGTTGCCGGAGGGTGTCACGCTGACATGGGATGTCCCTTCAAGGATAGAAGGCAACGAGTCTGTCAAAGCTTCGTTCGCCCTGACACCTAAGGTACAGGCAAGTGAGGCGGTGAATCTGGCTGTTATGCTGAAATCCGACCAATGCAATGACATGGAACTCAGCGGAAGATATGCGGCTTACAATCCGTACCCGAACCTTGAATCTGAGGTCAGCCATATAAGCACATCTGCCACTAAAGGCAGGCAGAAGATTTACAAGCTGTCCATAGGCAACAGCGGCAACGGTCCGACAGGCGCTATAACACTTGCATTGCCTGACTTCATAAAGTCGCTTTCCGGCACAACAATCAAGTCATTGGCGTACGGAGAGACAACGACAATAACGTTGGGCATCACTCCTGCCGACGATGCGGCAGTGAATGTCAGTGTGAGCGGACGTATCGGCGTAAACTGCGCTAACGGCAACGGTATAGCCATTCCTTATGACATTAATATAGTATCGGAAGAGACTGGTACGTTGCATGTGGACGTATGTGATGAGTTTACTTATTACACTGACGGTGCGCCACAAGTGCAGGGTGCAGAGGTGGAAGTGCGCAACTATAACACTAATGAGGTGGCATACAGCGGTACTACCAACGAGAAAGGATGTGTCGAACCTATACTTACCGAGGGCTATTACAGGCTTAAAGTCAGTGCAAGCGGTCATGAGACGTTCAGCGGAATGGTGTGTGTCGACCCGGGCAAGACGACATTCAAGACTGTGAACCTTGCAATTGTCGATGACATTAAGGTGAAGTATGAGGTTGTCGAGACAGAGGTGGAGGATGTCTATGAGATTGTCACCACAACTACTTTCGAGACTGCTGTACCGAAACCGCAGTTGCGTCTGGCTACATCGGCAACATCGATGGCGACGCGCTGACAGAGGTTGGGCAAAGCATGGTATACTCGGTTGTAGTGACCAATGAAGGACTTATCACTGCCAAGAACGTGAATGTGAGCAAGCCTTTGGTTGAAAATGCATTGACAGGAAAGTTCAGAAACACTGCAGACTTGAAAGTGGAGTACCTGACCGACCATGTGTTTGACCTTCGCCCGAAGGAGAGTGCTGTGGTGACATACAAAGTGACAAGGGCTGCATTCACTGAGCTTGACGGATGTACTGCTGTTATTACCGGAACATTCCAATATGACTTGGGTAGTGACACGAAACAAGGGCAGTTATCCGGTGGATTATTGATCAGCCAAAAGTGTAAGAAAGAAGACCTTCTTGGCGGATTGGGCAACGACAGTGGTGAAGAATTCGAAATGGAAGAAGGTGAGGAAGGCGACGATAATGATGGTGAATTCAAACTGGAATGGCCTGATGAGGATAAGACGTATGATGAAACAAAAAGCGACAATAAGCCGGAAGAAGAGATTGAGGATGACGAGGGCATAGTGATTGCCAAGATTAAGCTTCAGTTCAACCAGCGCATGACAATGACCCGACAGGCATTCCGTGGCACACTGGTGGTGGAGAACGGCACTGACGGTCAGATGAAAGACATCGTGCTGACACTCCGCGAGACAGACCCTCAGGGCAATGTTGCGACATCGCATGAGTTCCAGGTGAACAATGAGACGATAGAGGGCTTCGGCGGTACGCTCGAAGGTCCATGGACACTTGACGCCAAAAAGACCGGAAAAGCAACAATACTTTACATTCCTACAAAATATGCAGCACCTTATGAGCCTGTGGAATACACTTTCGGCGGACAGCTGTCATTCAAAGACCCTGCCAACGGCAGTGTGGCAACAGAGGAGGTGACGGACATAAAGGTGGAGTTCAACAAACCTATCACTGAGAGCACTTTCACAACTGATGACATCGAACTGATGATTCAGGGCAACAAGGTGGCATGTGACAAGGTTGTGATAAGCAAGGTTGACGAACTGACTTACAATGTGAACATCGCCAATGTTGAGCGTGCCGATGGTCTGTACATACTGACTGTGCAGACAGCGACCATAGATGATGCCGAGGGGTATTACGGTGGTGAGGGCAGTCAGTGCTCATGGAACGAGTTTACAGGCAAACCTGTCGCGCTGAAGTTCGCACTGAAACGCAACGGTTTCGGCAAACTTGCAGAGAATGCTTGTTCGGTGACAATGTCTGACGGCGCAACTGTGGGCAGCAGTTATCCTTTCGGCACAAAACTCAAACTGAAGGCTGTACCGGCATACGGATATACCTTTGAGCGGTGGGCAATAAATGGAACAACGCTCTCCACAAGCGACGAACTGGAGTACCGGTTGACATCATCCAAAGAGGTTGAATTATGGCAGAAGCCTGACAACTATGACATTGCGGTAAGCAGTTCCAATGGTGGTTCTATAAACGGAGGTTCAGGGCGTTATGAGTATCTTGAGGAGATAGAACTTGTTGCTACCCCTGCCGACGGTTATGACTTTGTTGGGTGGTATGCAAAGAGTGCACAGACAAGCAGCAGTAAGAAGCTGCGTGCTCCTGACAGTGCGACACTACTTGGCAAGGAAATGACACTGCGTTATACCGTTGTCGGTGAAGCTACCATATATCCGGAATTTGCCAAACAGCAGACAGTCATCGACTGTACGATAGCAAGCATAAGATGCGGCACGCTGATACTGCCATTCGACAGTGACATTCCGGAAGGTATGAGCGTTTACTCATGCTCCGGCATTGGCGATGAAAACATTGTCGAGCTTGTTGAGGAGACGAGCATAAAGGCGAACACTCCTTATATAATAGCCGGTACACCTGGAACATATCATTTCTACGGAAACAGGATTATCGAGGAGTACGTTTGGACAAGCGACTATCTGACAGGCACATTTGAGACAATGTATGTTCCGAAAGATGCTTATGTGCTGCAGAACCAGAAGGAATACGGAGTGGGCTTCTATCGTGTAAAGGACGATAACTCTGTGAGAATAACACCGTATCATTGTTATTTCAATGCCTTAAACGGAAGTGGTGCAAAATTCTTCAAGATGTCTTTCGGTTCTATGACAAGTATCAGCAATGTGACAGACAACACAGCCAAGCCTGTGCGAGTGTACAACATTAATGGTCAAATGGTACGCACTGCGGAAAGCATTGGTAAAGCCCTACGTGAACTTCCTGCCGGCATATACATTATAAACAACCGAAAATATTCAATAAACAACAAATAAAAAATGGGAAAGAAAGAATATGTAGCACCGAAAATAGAAATAATAAAGTGTAGCAGCGATGAAGCTTTCCTTGCAGCTTCAATGCCGCGAATACCTATTATTGAAGACCCGGATGACCCAGACAACCCTATATATGCCGACCCGGACGAGGATGTTTTCTCAAAAAGACATGATATTTGGGATAACGACTGGTTGGACGATGAAAAAAAATGACTGCTTTTGAATGATTATGGCTCCATGGTTCACGTAACCATGGAGTTTTTTCATACTAACCAAATGGCATCTGGCGTAATGTCGCAGTTTGCTGTCAAAGTTTTGTCCCATAAAGATTCCTCGGATTCATGTAGGCTATCTTCTATTAATCCGTTACCATATAAATCCGCATGAAGATTAAACAACAAATGGCAAAGTTTGAGTTTTTTCATCCTATCATGTGTTGATTATCAAAAAAAATACATTACCTTTGCATAAGATATGCTGCATCTCGGCTATTTCAAGTAAACTTGATTGCGCTCGATTTGCATTATCTTTGCAACTGTAACCTGTTTAGAAAAAAAACATAAGACAAACATAAAATACAAGAAAATATGAAAAAACTTATAGTCATCGACGCATGTATGCGTGACGGAGAATCACGTACAAGAAGGATTCTTGAACCTTTGGTGAAGGAACTTGGCAAGAAATATGAGATAGAGGCCATCGTGCTTGACGGTGAAGACTACCAGTCGGTGGGCAGAAAAGTGCTTGCTGAACGCAGCAACGGCTATGTGCTGGAAGAGATTGCAGAGCAGGCAAGGCGTATCGCCGAAGCGGACAGAATAGTCATTGCTGCTCCGTTCTGGGACATGAGTTTCCCTGCAATACTTAAGGTTTTCATCGAGAATATGTCCCTGTTCAACATCACGTTCAAGGACAACGGCACATATTTCGAGGGACTTTGCCGTTGCGAGAAAGTCCTCTACATCACCACACGCGGCATGAATGTCCGCACAGGCGACCCTATCGAGGCTGCCACTCCTTACATCAAGGCCATCAGCGCCTTATGGGGACTTGGCGAACTCTTCACCGTCGCTGCCGAGAACCTTGATTACAGCACACCCGAAGAGACAGACGCGCGCATCAACACCGCCATCGCCGAAGGTCTGGAAATCTGCAAAGATTTCTGAGAAATCTGCAATTAGGGATGTGTAGCATTGTAACAAGGTAGGTTGTGTTGTTATGCTCCTTTTGATTGTTCTATAATAAATGAAATCATGCTGAAATGGTTGCATTGGTATAATCATTCCAGCATGATTTTGAAATATTTCAATGACTTGGCTTTGAAGCAACAATGATTAAAGAGTTATGCATTTAATATAGAAGTGCAATTTTCTTGACTGTATACTTTTACAACTTGTCCATCATCAAAAAAGTTCTGAGTCCAAGGTGCGTTAGTCCATTGTTATCACTCTTGGTCACGAGCGGTGTCATTGAGATAACGTACTTCGGGTAATTGTCCTTGATAGATGCCAGATTGCCGAACTCACGTTTATATGTTTCTTCGTCTGCAATTATGTAGGAAGTTTGTACATAAAAACGCTTGCCACCTTTCTTTGAGCAGACAAAGTCGATTTCTCCTGCCTGAAGCTGGCCAACCGTCACCTCATACCCCATTCTTATTAGTTGCTGATAGATGATGTTCTCAAGAATCTTCTCGATATCACCTTCACGATTGCCACCAACAAGTGCATTACGAAGACCATGGTCCTCAAAGTAGAATTTGCCATTGCTGTCAAACAGTTTCTTTCCATGAATATCATAGCGATTGACCTTATGGAGGATATACGCCTCTGAGATGTACTTGATATATTCGATGATGGTCGATGCCGTAATCGACTGTCCTTGCGACTTCATGTACTTTGCTATGCTCGTGGCAGAGATTATCTTGCCGATATTGTCAGCAAGGAAGCGTGCTTAGATCGCTACTCAACATCTTGGCATTAGAGCCTGTTACAATGACTTCGGCATCAGGTTCGGTACAGAAGCTGCGAACTATACGTTCAAACATCTCGATATCTTGAATCTCATCCACGAGAATGTAGTTCATCTTGCCCTTCACCCATTTGCTCTTGATGTACTCGTTCAAATCTTGATAGTTATGAATGAAATCAAACTGTTCCTTCTCCTTATCCACATAGATGATATTGTTGTTATCATCTTCCTCCTTGATAGAACGAATCATCTTCAGCATGTAGCTTTTACCCACACGTCTCTGACCGACAAGAACTATTATGTAGTCCTCTTGCCAAGATACTTCTCTATCTGATTGATGTATTGCTGTCTTGGGAGTATATTCATATCTCTTATACTTAATGTTTTATGCAAAACTACCATTTTTATTCAATATAAAAGATAAAAACATGTTTTTTATTTGTTTCGTACGTTATATTTAACACTTTACACAAACTTTGGATGCCAAAGTTGAATAAAATCATGTTGTAAGTGTTGGTAACAAATTATGTAGATGCCAAATTTATCATTTAATGTTATTCATCTGAATTATTATCTATGGTTTTACGTTTCCCATATAGTCGCTGACCTTATACCATGTACTTATTGATTATGCGTAACAAGTAGATACAGTACTGAAAAATGCTCACTTTCACAATGTCACCAATACAAGAATCATATTGCACATCAACATGCAATTTTCTCTATAATGATTCACTTCCCGATGCAATACATAAGGTTGTAAGTGTATTATATTGATATACAATTATTTGTGGTTTTATTACCTCGTTTTATGCAACAGATTTACAACAGATTTTGCGTAACTGGTGAAAAGTGAGATTTTTATCCTTACTTTCCCACGCAGAATGTTTATTTTCCGATGCAGAAATGTGCAAAGATGTTTCCCAACACCTCGTCGGGAGTGATTTCTCCGCCGACGATTTCGGAAAGGTGGGTGATACATTGGCGGAGGTCCTCCGAAACAAGGTCGCCACTTATGCCGATGGAAAGGGAGTCAAGGGCACGGCAAATGTCTTCTGAAGCGAGGTCAAGGGCAACCTTATGACGCTGGTTGGTAATCAAAAGGGAATCGGAAGTACTGTTCTCCGTGCTGCGGACGGTGGCGACAAGTTGGCGTTCCAACTGCTCGATGCCTACCCCACTAAGCGCGGAGAACTCGTCTGTCTTGTTGACTATGCGGATGATGTGCCGGCCTTCCAAAGGAGAAATGTCGGCAAACGGCACTCCGGGCTCTGTCAGAAGGATGACAATCCGGGCTTTCTCTGATGCTTTCAGTGAACGCTCTATGCCCATTTTCTCTATTGTGTCCTCTGTCTTGCGTATGCCTGCGGTGTCGATAAAGCGGAACAGATGCCCGTCAATGGTGATGGTGTCCTCGATGATGTCGCGTGTCGTTCCCTGTACATCCGAGACGATGGCGCGGTCATCACGCAGAAGAGCATTGAGCAAGGTTGACTTTCCTACATTCGGCGCGCCGATGATAGCGACAGGAGTACCGTTCTTTATCGCATTGCCTTGCTCAAAACTACCTGACAAGCGACTTATTTCCCTGCTTATCTGCCGTGCTATCTCCACCAGTTCCCCTCTGTCCGCAAACTCCAAATCCTCATGGTCAGAGAAATCAAGTTCGAGTTCAAGCAAAGAGGTAAGGTGCAGCAACCTGTCGCGAAGCTCACGCAATTTCTGTGAGATGCCGCCACGCATCTGCTGCATCGCCACACGATGCTGTGCCGCATTCTGTGAAGCGATGAGGTCAGCGACAGCCTCCGCCTGCGACAAATCCATCTTTCCATTGAGGAAAGCACGCTGTGTGAACTCGCCGGGCCCGGCAAGTTCGCAGCCATTATCGACAAGCAACTGCAGGATTTGCTTAAGGATATAGCTCGAACCATGGCACGAAATCTCCACAGTGTCCTCGCCCGTATAGCTCCGTGGCGCACGGCAGACAGAGACAATGACATCATCAATGTCCGTTATCCGGCCATAATGCATCGTATAACCTCCTGCAGAAGAAATATCCTTGCTGAAGATTCTGTTTACTATATTTATAGCCTCAGAGCCTGAAACCCTGACAATTCCGACCGCACCACCTTGTGCCGTCGCTATCGCGCAAATTGTTTTCATTGACATATCAGCTGCTTATCTTTTATTTTTTCTGCTCGCTGCAATCCTCGGCAAACAGGCGACAAAGTTACGAAAATTTTCTCAGATTATGAATTTTTGCTTGTGTTTTTTACTTTTTAGTACTGCGTGTGTAGAGATAAAAATCAAGTATTCCCTCATGAAATGTGTATGATTTGCTTCACATTCCCTCATGAAATGTGTATAAAATCCTTTGCATTCCCACTTAAAATGTGTATCTTTGCACAGCCATTCCCTAATGACAAGTAATAAATCACAGCCATGGACAAGAAAGAAACATTTGACCGAATAGAATACGTGGTGGCGTGCGTTGGAGCGTTTGCCCAACGCTACAAACTATCCAACCAACAAGCTTACGCCTATTTGCGCCGTTTCTCG
This sequence comes from Palleniella muris, assembly GCF_004792655.1. Classification (GTDB taxonomy): domain Bacteria; phylum Bacteroidota; class Bacteroidia; order Bacteroidales; family Bacteroidaceae; genus Prevotella; species Prevotella muris_A. The sequence goes on from NZ_SRZC01000002.1 coordinate 63,287, forward strand.
GGCATAGATTTCCTTCTTGATTGCTATGTTGCCGAACACACTCTCTCCATTGACGATGCGGTCTCTGACCTACAAGTGCTCTGCAGACGGAAAGGAGGCAAAATAAGCTGAACAATTAGAAAACTCACGCTGTTTTTGCCCTCTGAGAATTGCGTGTAGATTTCTTTCATGACACTGAAAGCAGAAAATCGCAGGAATTTTATATTTTATTAGTACATTGAGAATCAATAAATTATAATTGCAATTACATTCACACGTACCAAAAACACTGCAATTCGTTACCTTTTACAGCGTTTTTGGTAACTAATTGCAGTGCTTTTAGTATTGCTTTGCATCATGAAAGGTAACCTTTCACAGTGTTATACGTAACCTTTCGCATGGCGCAAGGTCACGATTGGCATTGTAAAGAGTGTTTTTTCGCCTTGAAAAGCCATGTTTTGCCAATTATGACAAACAAAGCATTAGAAAACTCATGCACATTTTTCGGGCGGAAACATGCCGTCATTACCATGTTGCACCAATGTCCTTTGAGTGCCATAAAAACAGTGTTGCCATGTCACAGATTATTCCTCCTCGTCCTGTTCAAGGAGCTGCGGGTCGGCAGACTTAAGCTGATATTTGCGTTTCGGACTGCTCTGCGCACCGTACTTTATGAGTTTCCTTGCAGCAACCTCTATGCACTGGCCTGACGAAGCAGTCACATTCTTTACATCGTCAAAAGCCTTGCGAGTCCTGTCGAGCTGCTCTTCGACTTTCAGGAAACGCTCATAGAACAGCTGGACACGGTCGATGACGGTGTTGGCAGCCTTGACCATATTCTCCTGATTCTCAACCTGACGCACCTGACGCCATGTCATCTCCAGCACGCGCAGCATCATGTAGAGGTTCTGGCTGCCGGCTATGATGACACCTTTGTCATAAGCCTCTTTCCAAAGTGACGCATCGCTGCCGAGAGCAAGCTGCAAGGCACTTTCCGAAAAGACATACATGAGTACGAAATCCAACTTTCCACGCCCCTCACGGATATAGGAACTGTAATTCTTCTGCGACAGTTCCGTGACATGCTGCCTTACGGAAGCGATATGCCTTGCCAATGCATCCTGACGCGCGGCGTCAGTCTCGGCATTGTGATAATCCTCGAAAGCCTTCAATGACATCTTCGAATCGATGATGACATCCCTTGCATCCGGAAAGTGGAGAATCACATCCGGCACCATCCTGTGACCGTCCTCCTCACTGTAGATGGCTCTTCCCTTGGCATCCTTCATGGTCGTCTGCTCCTCAAACTGAGTGCCTTCCTCCAGTCCCATGTCCTCAAGAAGCTGCTTCAGGCGCAGCTCTCCGAAGTTGCCCTGTGTCTTGTTCTTGCCTGTAAGTGCCTCGGCAAGTTTGTCAGCACGCTCTCCGACCTCACGGCTCTGCGCTATGCTTGTCTTGATTGTCGCATCAAGGCGCACCATTGTCTCGGCATGCTCCTTGCCGCTCTTCTCGACCACCTCACGCATCTGCGTGATGCCGTCCTTCAGAGGATTGAGGATTGCACTGAGCTGCTCCTTGTTATGGATGCTCAACTGCTCGGAACGCTCCTTCAGAATCTTCTCCGAAGCGGTGTTGATTTGCTCCTTGATGAGCGTCATTTGCTGCTCCATCTGCTTCTCATACATGGCTTTCTGCTCCGCAAGACGCTCTGCGGACTCCTGCTTCAGGCGGAGATTGTCTTCCTCGAGCCTCTTTGTCTGTGCCGTCAGTTGCTCCGTGCGCTCCTGCAAAAGATTGCGTGCAGCAGTGTCCATCTGCTCTTTGACAAGCGCAAGCTGCTGCTCCGCCTGCCGTTCATAGAGGGCTTTCTGTTCCGCAATGCGTGCTTCCGCCGATTGGTTGAGCCGCGAAAGTTCGTCTTCAAGAGCAGTGATTTTGGTGTGTTCCCTGTTGTACCTGTTTCTCAAAACAATCCAACCGATTATGAAACCTTTCAGTATACCGACGAGTAAGTAGATTATTTCCATTGTTAATAGAGTGTATCTGAATTGATTAATGTTATATTTTCTTTGATTTTTTCTTATTGAAGCTATTAGCCCATAGCATAAATAATTGTGGCAGCGCCACAGTCCTTACGGTAACCGCCGGCTTTAGCCGTGCGGATAACCAAGACGCACTCTGCTATGTGTGGTGGAACCACACTCCTTTATTCATACTATCAAACCATTTGCAGCATAAAAGAGTGTGGCACTGCCACACAAGTTATTTATGGATTATTGATTATCCCCATGACAAAAGTCTGAGGTTACCATAAGGGTTGTGGCTCCGCCACACTCTCAGAGTATTCTCTGCACGACTTGCAACACTATTACGAACGATGTGTTTTTTCATACGGACATCCCTGTTTTCCACATCACCCGGCAGCGTCAGTCACCCGGCTTCCGAGAATGTTCCTTCATGATGAACAGCATGCCTATGGCTGCCCAGAAGAGCTCGCGCACACGGCAGATGATAGAGATGAACATGCCAACCTCGGTGGTCATGCCCATTTGCGCCGAAGACATCACGAATCCGCCTTCCCTTCCTCCAAGTTGCAGAGGGAAAATGAACAGAAGGTTCGCGAAGAGCGATGTGAATGAGAGTATCAGGAACGAGTGGACGAAGGTCAGCAGACTGGCTTCCCTGCCGAAAACCTGCAGGATGAGGAATATCTCGATGCACTGCAACACTCTTCCGATGTACTCCAGCAGCAGCGAGACATAAAAGCTCTTCCTGTTCTGCCCATGCAGTTCCGCTATCTGGCGGTCTATCTTGTGCAAGTCCTCGCTACGTGCAGAGTAGAATTTCTCTGCCCGTTTGCCAAGGAATGGCAGTCTGCCGAGGATGCGGACAATCTTTGCCACCATACCTGTGCGATAGCCTTTCATGAAGAAATAGACTCCCGCGAGGCAGAACAACGCCATGGGAATAATGACGAGATATGCTGCCGGAGAGAGAAGAATGCCGGGCTCTATGGCAACATAAAGCACCAAAGAGGTGAGCCAAAACAGGAAATGCGAGAACACATGCATCATGGAAAACAGCACCACGGATGATGTAGCCCTCTGCCCACCGATATGCGGCGTCATGGCAAGAATCTTGTACGGCTCTCCTCCAAGCAGCCCGACAGGCGTCGAATAGTTCAGGGCAAAGCCGGTGACGGTGAGCCTCAACAGCCGGAAGAACGACACAGGGCAGTCGCCGGAGCCACGGATGATGACGCGCCACGACATGGTGTTCATCGCATACAGTCCGCCCCATAAGGCAAGGATTGCCACAAGACGGATGCCTGTGCGCTGCATGTCACGGTAGAGTTCGGCGAGGGAAACGTCGAAGGTCAGGCACATGACGATAATGGCTGCTATGCCTATGGTCAGGAATATGTACTTTATCTTGTCGGACATGCTGTTCGGCTGATTGTTTTCCGGTTGTCAGAGAGTGTTCAAAGGATTGCCAAGCAACTGCTTTTCAGACGGAAGTGCCTTGCTTGTCGAGGAAATATCTTCTGTATTCCTCCTCGAAATTCGGTGTGAAGACATCGTGCCCAAGGTTGCTTTCTATGTCCTCTTTCGTCCAGAACCGTCCGCCGTCAAGCTCCCCTTTGTCAGGACAGACATCACCGTCATAGACCGTTGTGTGGACATAGACCAGTTCGCGCTCTATGTCGTTTTCATGCACGTACATGTCAATGCGCTTTGGAACATAGGCCGTCACACCCAGTTCCTCACGCACTTCACGCAGCAGAGCCTCCTCCGGAGTCTCTCCGTAGTCAATATGCCCACCACATGCCGTGTCCCATTTGCCGGGTTGTATGTCCTTCCATTCCGGGCGTTTCTGCAGAAACAGCTCGCCCTTGCTGTTGAAAAGGTGCAGATGGACCACCGGATGCAGCGCCTTGCTGCCATTGTGCGCCTCACCACGTGAGATGCTGCCGAGGACGTTTCCTGCAGCATCCACTATGGGAAAGAGTTCTTTATGGTTGTCTTTGTTCATACATTTATTCATGCTTTCGTTGTTACATCGCAGCTTGTCTTTTGCAAAGATAATGCAAACCGAGTGCATCAAGAGCTTGCTCTTATTGCAGAGGTGCAGCTTATCTTATGCAAAGATAATGCAAACTGAGTACAATAGAGCTTGCTCAAAACTGCCGAGGTGCTGCTTATCTTTTGCAAAGATACGGATTTTTTCTGACAAATATAGAGTAAGGATAAGTATTTTTTTCGTTATTGGTATGTAAAACAACGTGGGTTCGACGAATTTGCAACTATCCGGCAGGATGAAGAAAAACGCTATCAAAGCACCGTGAAACGGTGACTCTTCGTTAACCGCGTATGGAGGCGTAGCCGAACATGGGCGGCAACATCAGTGCGTCAACCTGCACCGTAAGACGGTGCCTCATGGCATAAAAATACGCCAATAACAATCCCTTTCTGTGTGATAAGGGTGTGCCAAAACTCAAACCGATGTTTTCAAAGGTTGCAATTTGCAAGTTTAGTACTACAAACTACCGCATAGCGGTAGAGGCTGAATGTTCGATTGTTTGAGAATTGTTTCTTTTCTATATTGCAGAGGCTGTACTTACAAATTGAAAGTTGGATTTTTGAAAATGGTCATTTTGACACACCCTCTAACGAAGAGTCACCGTTTCACGGTGCTTTTATAGCATTTTGCTTTTTATCAGACACAGCAAATTCGTTGAACTCACGCAAAATAAGAAGTGACCTTTCACTGATGCAAAAGGCCACTTCGGCAAAGATTGTGTTTGTTTTATGGTATTGTATATGCTGCTTCAGCTTATTCTATGAAACCATCATCCCAGATTCCGTCCTTTGACAAAGACTCGAACTCGTCGCCATCGCCAGTATCAGTGTCGCCACCGAAACCCGGACCATTCTCTGTATCATAGCCACCTTTGCCTGATGCGGCAAGAATGGTTGATGGCTCCATAGGTATGATATGAATGGCAGGTGCTATATATTCTTTCTTCATATTGACTCTTGTTTTCTGTTATTTTACTATATATTTCTTTCCGTTTGCCACATAGATGCCCTTTGGCAGGTTGTCCGTGCGTGTTCCCACAAATCTACCATCCAAGCTGTAGACACCCCTCTTGGCATTCTCCTGCGGAACAGATGTGTAGTCCGTGATTCCTGTAGTGCCACCGTGCTCTTCCGCAAAGTCCATTGCAAGGATTGTCTTCTTGCTGTTGCCGTTGATGTCCTCGAAAGCATCATTATCACATTGGAAATCAACATAGACATTGGTCATGTCACCTTCGTTTCTGCTCAGATTCATGTACTGTGCGCTGGAGTTTCCACCTATGATGCTTGTCAAGGCGTTCCACTTGACTCCATCAGTCATGGTTCTGTAAAGCAGGTGACGCGGGTTGCTCTTTGTCTTGGATATGAAGAAACTGTACATTGGCATCTCCTTATACTGCAAGGCTACGCTTTCCACACCAGAATCACTCATATCATGGAAGCCGTAGGTTCCGATGAAATGATAATGATAAAGATCTTCTCCGTCTTTGGCGTACATTTCCTTATCTTCAGTGGAATTGTCAACATCTATGGCATAGACTTGATGTTTTATATATGGGACGCTGACCTTCGCACCGGTTGCTTCGTTAACGACAATGGAGTGACCGCCACCGAGCTCATCCGAACTTTGTGCCGGGATGAAATGCACATCATCATTGACCTTGCCAACAGGAATGTAAGGTCTTATGATATATGGATAGCCTCCCTTTACAATGATAGGGTCGTTGTCAAACAATTCTTCATCTGTTGCTGTCTTAGCATCTACATAATTCCATGGCTTAGTATCCTTTGTCATGTAGCGGTCACCATTCTCTGCCGTCTGGATTTTATCGGAACTTATCTCTACATCCATGCCACCATCCTCTGTAATAAGGTTGTTGCTGAATACGAATGTGATAAGTCCTCCCTCTTTAGAGTAATTGCGGTGTCTCTTCACCTCAACAAGCGTACGTACATCAGGATAGATGTCTTTCTCTGCAGCCACTTCCCTGTCGCCGTCATTGTATGTTTCACCTTGAGACACACCGAAATACTTCAGCAACTGGCTTCGTGTCAGGTTGTAAGGGAAGCAAATGGTGTACCAATCTTGCTCCTTAAACTTGCTGTAATCAGGCGTGATTTCACCCTCGCTTGCCTTACGGTAATAGCTGTTGGCAAGGACAAACTCATGCCAACCGGCATAGTCAAGATTGTATGTATTATCCATGGTCAGTTCACCTTCGAGTATCACTCCATCACCCTCAGACCCTATCAGGTCGCCATTAGCATCATATTCTTTCCACGCGCCCCAGTTGCATCCTCGTTGTTCACCATTAACTTCAACTGTGCATATCGCTTGACGATATGAGCGTCCAAACTCAGAGTGTGTAGGCCATACGAACAGCTCGCCTTTGCCGTTCAATGCTCCCGTTTCGTCGATAAGGGTATATTTGCGTGTGACGTCAGTATAGTTTTTCTCCTCGTCCGTTCCTACTATAACACGCGGATAATGGAGCATGCCGATGACTTTGCCTTCATTGATATAGTTCATGCGCTTGGATGGATGGACATTCGTGAATCCGTTGTTTCCATACAGCATAGCAGCGTCAAAGGCTCCGGATTCACATTTCGGCGCTTTCTCTGCAAGGAGATACACATCGTATATTTTGTTTATTCCCCAGAAAGCATTTTCGCATATATGCCTGAGGTTGGCGGAGAGCACGATGGTCCCTTCTCCACGGTCGGTTATGATTTCAGGGTCATTGTCGGTGGTGGTTATCTTTTTCGCACCTAATTGCCTGAATGCATCTCTGCCGATTTCCTCATAGTTTGCCGGAATACAAAGTTCAGTAACTTTATCAAACAGATTCATGCAACCATCAGGAATGATTGTCATATACGGCGATGTCGGGAGTTTGAAACGTTCGCAATTGCTGCTGTACATGCCGGCAGCACTGAACCTCATGTCGTTCTGTACAGGAAACACTGCATTGGAGAAATCACAGTCATGCAACTCAGTGGCAACCGCTGTAAAACCAGGCACTTGTGGTGTTTCATTGTTACTGCCGTCGGAATAATGTCCTTCAGCATTACATTGTTGGAGGTTTTTGGTTATGTCATAGAAGTTCAGGTTACCGGTCATTGTCAGTTTCTTCACAGGATTATCATTAGAAATCCTATCTCCGTCATTACACAGCATCATGGCGACATGTGCCACAGCACCGCCTTTCTCTGCATAAGACTGTAAAGTAAGGGACTTGTCATCATCATCAAATGTACCGATGGCAAGAAGACTCGGACAATTTTTCTTGAACGCTTGCAAATCCTCCGGGATGGCTGTTCCTACAGGCAGTGCGAGATACTTAACAAATTCATTGTTAATCTTTGACATGTCTTTGTCCGGATGGTCTGTAACCATGTCAAGGGAGAACTCGTTAGGTTTCTTATTCTCGTCCTTTTCATCATTGTACTTGACAACTCTTACGTCTGTCATGTCACAATAAATGTTTGAGTTGTTGACCAACAGATGCTCAACGTCATGCATATTGAACAGTCCACGGTAGCGTATGTGCTCATGTTTACGCATCTCCGTACTGCGATAGCCGACCATCTTGTTCAATGTGCCGGGCACACGCTGATAGCATACGGCAATGTCTTGACAGAACGCTGTGCCCGGAGTGTATTCACTTTTCTTTATACGTGCTATGGCTCCGAATGTTGTGCCGTCATAGTGGGCTATATCAAAATTAATATTGTCCGGCAGTTTCACATACATCACGGTTCCTTCTGTCACATTTTTGAGAATAGCATCACTGCCGTTTGGGAAATTCATGTCAGACAAATCCACACTGACACAGCGCTTTGTGCCGTTCAATGCTTTGATGATGTTGTCATCTACCGTACCACCGCTCAGCACGGCAATTCGGGAATCTACCGTTGCGAAGCGTGCGATGTCGAATGTCTTTGTATTTATGATTCTCACAGTCAGTGTACGTCCGTTGTCTCCGGCAGACAGACTATAGATGTTTCCAATCTTCCATGAATCTCCAATTTTTTCATATATGGTTTTGACATTAAATCCAGGTGGCAATATAAATCCGGTAGGATCTGAATTGCTTCCTAATGTCTTGCTTCCCAAACCTTCAAAATCTGCTTCTGAAAGTCCTTCAGCATTGTAGAAATTCCATATACGTGCATTATTCAAAGGAGAGGCGGAATTATCCGACTGGGTAGAGACAAGACTGTTGACATCATCTAAATTGATGGGGCCTACAAAAGCCACTTCAAGTCTTTTTCCTGTCTCAGCAGTGTTATTGATTCCTTCTGGCAGGATGGAAGCTATGTTATCTATATTATTTTTAATATAACCAGCAGCAGTGCTTACAACCCATATTTTCTCCAATCCGCCACCGACGGCATATCTGAGATTACCGTATTTAGTAAAATTAGGTCTTATTTTCGTACCTTTCGGCAATATCAGAAACTGCCATTGAACAGACTTATCCGCCACATTGTCACCAAGGCGCACATTGTCCGGGAGTGTTGCATCAGCAAGGTTTATGGTTACCGCATTCTTTAGGTCTGTTGCAAGGAAATCAAATTCTTCCTGTGTGATTATATGGTCTTGGATGATTAGAGTTGTTATGTCGCCGAAGGATTCTTCTGGAACTTGTGTCATGATGAGCGTCTTCAGTTCACCTTCTCCACTGACCGTAATTGGGTTGTCAGCAGGTATGTCAGCTGCCGCTTTATTTATTGTACTGCCAGACAAAGTACCATTATCTACCATATCGGAGACTACAGTGCCATTAGTTGGGTAACTCTGTTCTGCAAATGACATTCCGTTGTCCTTCGCAGAGTGTACGATGAGCGCAGGCAATAACGCCACCACCGTAATGAAAAGTTTTTGCATCCTCAATTTATTTTGTTTATAGTGTGTACGGAAGCTGTGCTTATAACAATAACAGCAAGATGGCATGCAAGAAATTTGCACAACAGTTTAGTTATTCACAAGCATTGATGATGAAGGTCTCTCGCTTCTTATTTTTCTTTTATAACGCAAAGGTATATAATAATAGTGACATATATTTTTTCGGGGGGGGGGATTTAGTAATATTTAACCTTTACAGAAAGTATATTAACAAACATATTCTTTACTATGTTAAAAATAGTATACATTATAGGCTTTTACCCACAATCTGATATGCTTGAGATGCAAAACGACATTGTAAACACATAAAACCACAGGCGAACCCTATGCGAACAACTTTGCGTATTATCGATTTTGTCGGGTTATTTTCTTGCATTATTGGGAACTTAATGTTAACTTTGCAGAAGAATGGTGTTGTTCAATCAGATACGTCAGGTTAAGATAGTGCTTGTCGCTATGGCGGTGCTCATTGCAGGAGCATCGCTGGTGGTCTCACATTTCCTTGTCCGCGACCTTGCCATGGAGGAGCAGAAGAAGATGGAGGTGTGGGCGGAGGCGATGCGCTCACTGAACAATGCCGACGAGGAGACCGACCTTAACCTTGTACTGCAGGTCATTGACGGGAACAACACGATTCCGGTCATTGTGGTGGACGCCAAGGGGGAGGTGCAGACTTCGAGGAACACGGATTGTGACGACTCGGCAAGCCTGAGGGCTCTTGCCAAGCGTTGGAAGCAGGCGGGGCAGGTGATACGCATCGACCTTGACAGTGGGGACTATCTGGAAGTTTGCTATGACGATTCGGTGATGATAAAGCGTCTTTCCACCTACCCTTATGTGCAGCTCGGCGTTGTGCTGCTGTTTGTGGTGATAGCCATTTTTGCCCTTCTGACCTCAAAGAAGGCAGAGCAGAACAAGGTGTGGGTGGGACTTTCAAAGGAGACAGCCCACCAGCTTGGCACTCCGATTTCGTCGCTTATGGCGTGGGTGGAGATACTTAAGGAGTCGTATCCTGACGACACTCTGATACCGGAGATGGACAAGGACGTGAAGCGTCTGCAGCTCATAGCCGACAGATTCTCAAAGATAGGTTCTTTGCCGGAGCCTGTGGACTCTTCGCTGAAGGAGGTCATGGAGCATGTCATCTCGTACATGGAGCGCAGGACATCGCGCAAGGTGGTCATGGTGAGGGACTTTCCTGAGGAGGACATTGTGGTGAAGCTCAACCAGTCCCTCTTTGAGTGGGTGATTGAGAACCTCTGCAAGAATGCTGTCGACGCCATGGAGGGCAGCGGAACGATAACCATCCGCATGGAGAAAGCAGGGCAAAAAGCCGTCATCGAGGTGTCGGACACTGGCAAGGGGATAAGGAAGAAGGACATCAGGGATGTCTTCCGCCCCGGTTTCACGACAAAGAAGCGTGGCTGGGGACTCGGGCTTTCGCTTGCCAAGCGCATTGTCGAGGAGTACCACAATGGGCAGATTTATGTGAAACACTCCGAGGTTGGTGTTGGCACTACGTTCAGAATTGAGCTGCGGACGGGGTGATTGATTCGCTGGAAATTGGGTCAGTACTGACAATTTGATCAATACTGACAGGACAGACAACACTGAAAATAAAAAACTTAACAATAACAATAACTAACTGAAAAATGAAAAGAATCTTTAATTTATGCTTTCTTGCGCTTTGTGCCGTAACCTGTTTTGCGGACTATGTTCCGCAACCCTACACATGGACGACACAGAGCAAGAATTCCTCAGAGTCGATGCCATGCGGTGGCGGAGACATAGGCATGAATGTGTGGGTGGAGAACGGCGATGTGCTTGTCTATATGTCGCGCAGCGGCTTTTTTGACGAGAACAACACACTCCTGAAAGCCGGCAGGCTGCGTCTTCGTATGGACAATGCCAAGGAAATCTTTGCCAACGATTTCTCACAGACGCTTGTGCTTAACGAGGGGGCTGTATATATAAAAGGTGGAGGAGTGACCATCCGTCTGTGGGCTGACACCGGTTCACCTGTCATCTTTGCCGACATAAAGTCTGCAAAGCCGGTGAAGGCAACCCTGAGCTATGAATCATGGCGTCACCATGACCGCCTTGTGCCGAAAGATGCGTCACAGCAGTTCTCCTACAAATGGCTGACAAAGGGTGAGCATGCCACTTTTGCCGACTCCATACGCCCCCGGCAGCATGCCATAACCTTCGAGCATCGCAACAGAAAGGCGACAGTCTACGACTTCACTGTCGCTTTTGAGCAGCTTGAAGCGGTGAAGAGCGAGATACCCGACCCTATCGGCGACCTGTCGTTCGGTGGCAGGATGACTTGCCCGGACTTCACTTTCGCCGGCACATCGGAGGGCGTTTATACTTCTACAGACTACCGTGCATGGAACTTCGTGTCAAAGCCTTTCAAGCAGACCACGGTCGCTGTCGAACTGTTGTACAACAAGGGTGCTTTGAACTATCCTAAACTATTCCTCGGAAAATATGCCTCTCCCGCCCGGGCGGCTAAGGAAAGCCGTAAGAAGTCTGCCGCTTGGTGGCACAACTACTGGCAGCGGTCGTACATAACAAGCACGAATGCCGAGGCAGCGCACATACTCCGCAACTACGAGCTGTTCAGGTACATGCTTGGCTGCAACGCCTACGGTGAGTGGCCCTCAAAGTTCAACGGCGGATTGTTCACCTTTGACCCTGTCCATGTCGACAAGAACCGCACGTTCACTCCTGACTACCGCTGTTGGGGAGGTGGCACGATGACGGCACAGAATCAGCGTCTGGTCTATTGGCCTATGCTGAAATCGGGCGATACGGACATGATGAGGTCGCAGTTTGACACGTATCTCCGCATGCTTGACGGCGCAATGGTGCGCACACGCCACTATTGGGGGCACGGCGGAGCATGCTTTGAGGAGCAGATAGAGAATTTCGGTTTGCCGAACCCTGCCGAATATGGCAAGCACAAGGAGGGGCAGGATCCGGGCTGGATGAAGAACAAGTGGCTGGAATACCAGTATGACACTGTCCTGGAGTTCTGCCAAATGATTCTTCTGGCTAAGGAATATGCCGGCATGGACATTGAGAAATACCGTCCGCTGATAGCCGAGAGCATCCGTTTCTTTGACGAGCATTACCGTTATCGTGCCAAGAAGCGTGGCGCAACGGAACTCACGGAGGACGGAAAGCTGGTGCTCTACCCTTCTTCCGGTTGCGAGACGTACAAGATGGCGTACAACCCGAGCAGTGTGGTGGCAGCGTTGAAGGCCGTCATCGAGACAATCAACGAGCACCATGGAGGCCTTGCAGCGTTCGGACTTGACACGGCAATCACCAACCGCATACCGGAGATTCCTGTCCGTTATATCGACGGAAAGCGTTGCATAGCACCTGCGGAGGCGTGGATGCGCATCAACAATGTGGAGACGCCTCAGCTTTATCCTGTGTTCCCATGGCGCATTTATGGCTTGGGCAGGGAGGATTTGGACGTTGCTGTGAACACATACCTGTATGATGATTATGCCTTGAAGATGCGTTCCTCCAGAGGTTGGAAGCAGGATAATATCTGGGCGGCGTGTCTCGGGCAGAAAGAGGACGCCGTGCGCCTGCTGAAAGAGAAGTTTGCCGATGGTCCTTACCGTTTCCCGGCGTTCTGGGAACAAGGGTTCGACTGGGCTCCCGACCTCAACCGTGGTGGCAGTGCGATGATTGGTTTGCAGGAGATGCTGCTGCAGGAGAAGCCTGACGGCACGGTGATGGAGCTTCCTTGCTGGCCTGAAGAGTGGGATGTGCATTTCCGTCTCCATGCCACCGGCGGCAGGATCATTGAAAGGTAAAGGAGTTGATGGTTGTTTTTTGGGGTTAATTATGCTTTCTCATGATGCATCATGTCTTATCATGTCACATCATGAGAAACCATGAAGACATCATGACAAATACGATTCAGGGCTGACATTCTCGTTTGGAATGTCAGCCCTGAATCGTTGGATTTCTATCCTTTCCGCTTGCGCTCTATGTCAGGCAGCAGCCCTGCCACGACTCCCAGCAGCGGCAGCAATGTGCTCACTTGGAAAATAAACTCCACGCTTGTCCTGTCGGCAAGCCAACCGAAAAAGGCTGAACCTATGCCACCAAGACCGAAATTAAGCCCAAAGAACAGTCCTGCCATCATGCCTATCTTGTCAGGTTTCAGTTCGGTGGCGTAGACAAGTATGGCGGAAAAGGCGGACGAGATGACAAGACCAATGATTATGGCAAGCACAACCGTCGCCGTGAATCCCACATAAGGCAGGGCAAGAGTGAAAGGAGCAGCGCCGAGGATAGAGCCCCATATCACATACTTTCGCCCATATCTGTCGCCTATGCTGCCACCGACAAGTGTGCCGATTGCCACAGATGCAAGGAAAGCGAACAGGCATAGCTGGGATGTCTGTATGCTAACACCGAACTTGTCGATGAGGAAAAACGTGAAATAGCTTGTCATACTCGCCATGTAGAAGTACTTCGAGAAGGTCAGGACGCACAGTATCAGCAGCGCCATATGCACTCGGCGGCGGGACAATGCCTGCACAGCGGGATTGGGGACAATGGCTTTCGCCTTTATCCTGTGAAGCTGTCGCTTGTACCAACTGCCGACAGGGAACAACGTAGAGCCTGCGACAAGTGCCGCAATGGCAAACCAAACTATCGACCGCTGCCCCAAAGGAAGGATGATGATTGCGGCAAGCAACGGACCTATGGCACTGCCGCCGTTGCCTCCCACCTGGAAGATGGACTGCGCAAGACCTCGCCTCTGACCGCCCGCCATCTGCGCAATGCGTGACGATTCCGGGTGGAATATGGACGAACCCATGCCTATCACCGCCACCGCAAGTACGATTGTGCCAAAGCTTTCGGCAAAGGACAGCAGGACAATGCCGGTGAACGTGAACATCATGCCCGTAGACAGCGAATACGGATGAGGGTGCTTGTCGGAATAAAGCCCCACAAGCGGCTGCAGGAGCGACGAGGTCATCTGAAACACGAGTGTCATCAGACCAATCTGACCGAACGTAAGACCGTACTTGTCCTTCAGCATCGGATAGATCGAGGGCACGATGGACTGCATCATATCGTTCAGGAAATGGGCGAAACTTATGGCGAACAAGACCGGAAACACTGTTTCCCCGACATCTTTTACATGGATTTTCTTCATTCTGTTGTGACTGTTATACCAAAAACGCCTGCAAAGCTACAAAAAACATTCTATTCCACCAAACATTCCAAACAAAAAAGAGAAAAAGCCCTAAACCTTTGGACAACTGTACGGAAAAAGAGATTTTTCATGCCTTGTATGGGCTTTTTACTTATTTTTTAGTACCTTTGCACACCGTAAAAAAAAACATAAAACACATTTCAACAATGATTGGAACAATAATGAATGTCGTGTGCATAATTGCCGGCACAGCGATAGGAAGCCTGTTGAAAAGAGGCATCGGTGAGAAATACCAAGAAGTTCTGTTCACGGCACTTGGGATGTGCGCAGTGCTGCTGGGTACAAACGCCTTTGTGCATAATCTGCCGAAGAGCGAATATCCTGTACTGTTCATCATCGCCATGGCAATAGGCAGCATCATCGGCGTGGCAACAAGACTGGAACGTCTGAAAGAAATCGGAAAGAAAAAAGGCACAGGAGAAGACAAAGGCAACCGCCCTTCCCTTGCCGACGGACTGACAACGGGGTGCCTGCTCTACTGCATCGGCACATTCTCCATGCTCGGCCCGGTCATGGAAGCACTGCAAGAGGACCACACATATTTGTTCACAAACGCCACCCTCGACCTTGTATCAAGCGCCGTCCTTGCCGCCACTTACGGCATAGGCATGATGTGGGCTGCGCCGATACTATTCCTGTGGCAGGGCATGTTCTACTGTATGGCAAAGATGTCGGCATCGGCAATATCTCCGGAGCTGATGACAGAGCTTAACATCATCGGAGGAATACTCATCACAGCCTCAGGCATTGACCTCCTGAAGCTGCGCAACTGCCATACTCTGCAGATGCTTCCGGCATTGCTTGTGCCACCACTGTTCTTCCTCGCAAAATATCTCATATCATCACTTTGACCACAGCTCATGCCTCACAGCATGACAGAAAGGCTGCGGATTATAACCTATGGAAGCGAAAGAAATTGTTAAATCTAATTAAAAAAGGAAAGATTCACATCCCCATTATTAGGTATTTCAATAATTCTCTGTAATTTTGCAGTACTGAAAAGTCAGTACAAAGAATACAAACAATATCATTAATAAACTTAAATTTAACAAAATCATGGCATACGTAATTAGCAACGACTGCATCGCTTGCGGTACATGTATCAGCGAGTGCCCACAGGAAGCTATCTCTGAGGGCGATATCTATTCAATTGACCCGGAGAAGTGTGTGGACTGTGGTTCATGTGCTGATGTTTGTCCTAACGAGGCAATCAGCCAGGCTTAAGCGCCACATCTGCAAAAAGGCTAAAAGGGCTGCACCATCCTTTCATGGTGCAGCCCTTTTTCCGTAACATGGGAAGGACAACCTACATTCCCGAATCATCACCGCCATCATCCATGACATATTTCGGCGAGCCCCCATACTCGTTCTCATACGGGTCACCGTCCTTGCACATGAAGAAAAGCATAAGCAGCTCGTAGGCGACTATCAGCAAGTTCCATACAACGTATTTCGTGATGACAGCGAAAACCAAGCCCACACCATAACCACCGAAGTCATGGCTGGCAGTGCTTATGGACATCGCGGCAATGTCATAAATGACGGACATGACCAAGCCTGCCTTCAGCATTGCCCCCGCACCCCACCACCATCCGCTCTTGCCGATGTCATGAAGCCTGCGGAACACCAAAGGGATTGTCAGCACACTGAGCACAAAGCCGACAACCGGCGTGAGGACAAAGCCGGCAATCCACACAACAAGCATCGTCCACCAATACTCGGAACGGCGTGCCCGCCCGTCAAACTGCGCCACCCTGCTCGTCGACAGCTTCAAGGCTGCCACGAAATCAAGTGTAGGAATTGTTTCTTTATTCTCATTCATATTCAATAGGTATTTTTACAAATCGTCTTTTGCGTGCTGGCGCATAATATAAAAATGTACACTACATGATTTACAAATCGAAGGATTCTTCAAAAGTTTCTTCTCCGCGCAGACGTTGATAGATCAACATTACTGCCTTATATTCATCAGTACCAGTATCGTACTCTCCCATTACTTGTTTCATGTCCTTATCAAACACAAACAGTGCTTCGCCACCCACCATTTGCCCAGCATTGTTTTTGGCATTGTAATTGTGGAAAGCTTTGAAACCTATGAACTGCGGCTTCTTCTCTACTTCTTTTTTGAGCTCAGAAAACAATTCTTGGACTTTTTGCAGTACTCTTTCTTTCTCCGATACGTATTCCTGGTATTCTTCGGTAGCCTGATTCAACTTCTCTTGGTCAGCATTACTGAAGCTGATTCTCAGAAAGTCTTTGTACATCGCGATATCCCTTTTTGCATCTTTTATTTTCTTTTCGTAGTTTACTAATGTAAAAATAAGTTTGCTAATGCGCAGAGTCCTTTCATAAAATACAGGATCATCATACGGCGCAAATGCACTATCAATAGTCGTGCTGACAGGCTTGTACGACTCAGGGAAGAACAATGTATTTGTCAAACTTTCCTTTATCATGGCATTAGCCTTATCCTCTGGAGAGGGGACACAAGCGGCAAACAGGATTATCGCCACTATTGCGATGAGTATATTTCTCATAGTCAAGGTGAATTAGGTTAAAGATTATCAGATGTCGTCCATCGCTTTTGAGTCAGAGGCATTACTGTTAGCAGCATCAACATAAAGGAGTCGTACAAAACAAGAATACCTGCCATTATGAGATATATTTAGCTCGATGCTCCCATTTACCGTATCGAAGACACTGAGATATTTGCACCTGTCCATCTTAACATCATGCATCTTGCTGGAATCATCATCAGGCTGTAAATTCCCCTGAAATTTTTCCTCACAGAAAGCCGGCTCGCCATATTTGGCAGTAAGCATGTCTTTCAACCGTGCATAATTATTATACAATGTCCCCCATGTATCTTTGTCAGGACATATAACCAATACACGCTCCAACGGGCAGTTTGCTTTTGGAGCAGCAACAACTATTGTACAGTTCTTTTCTGTGGCGAAATCACCTTTCATTGATACATTTCCTTCATGGCTGTCAACATACGTGCAGCCCTTTTGCTTCAGCTTTGCGACAAATTCGCTTACAGTCCCGTCAATCGGGATACCCTTGAACTTGAGATGTTCCTGCGCTTCTTGCGCTGACATTCCTATCGCCATGCAAGCGAACAGGAGGATTGAAATGATTTTTTTCATAATGTGTTGGATGTGAAAAAGGCGTAAACCATTCTTAGACTTGCTATCCTTTAGGTTACCGCCAAGTGACCTTACATCCAACAAGCACAGAATGGTCCACGCCTTAGCAGCGTGAACCTTCAGTCTGCTTGTCCTCGGATGTAGAATATTGGCGGTATTCAAAGGATGAGAACAAGAGCTAAAAGCTCAATATTTTGTTATTTGTTCATTTCAAGTTGTGGAATGGAGACGCTGTTTTTGGTTATTATTTTTTATTTTCCAGACTTTACTTTCCGAAATACAGCTTTGCTGAACTTCTTTCCAGTTTTGCGTTCCATCTTCTTTTGTTGTGCAGACCTCCTTTTTTAGTTTTTACACTTCATCTTACTGTTTTTTTGCCGTTTCTTGCGGCAAAGGATGATTTCTGTCAGCAAAGGTAATGATTTTTTTATTATTATCAACGGTTTCCGTGATTTTTTTGATGATGAAATCATTGATTTGGTCATTTTTTTTCCAATGTACCAAAAATAAGAAAGATTCGTATGTTGCATAACCATGCAGAAATATCTTTGCAAATTTTCCATATCTTTATGTCATATCTCCAAAAACACACTTTTCTACAATAATGAAAAGAAAAGTCATGGAATTGCTGCAAACAGAAACAGCATGAGTTTTCCTATGCTCTATTTATCATAATAAGAAAAAATGACTTTTCTTAGCGAAAAAAACATGCCTCATGACGCCAGCCGCAGCCTTTCATCACATGAAAAGCTACGGTTTACCTTACAAAAGGCAACCTTCTGCACAGTAAAAAGATACGAAAAAGCACTGCAGCTCATTACCACGCAAGTGCCAAAAGTAACGAATTGCAGTGCTTTTTGGCTTACAATAACTTACAAGAAAAGCCAACAAACTGATTAACAAAGTATTACAGGTGATGCGGAATTTTACGATTTTTCAAACTTTCTGACAATAATTTTTCTGCAAACGATTCTCGGAGGGCAAAAATGGCGTGAGTTTTCTTATTCCACACCCATTTCTCATGGTAGTCCCAAAAAACACAAACACAATTCAGAAAACAAAGTCGGCAATCAGCGGAAGATGGTCGCTGAAACCGTTGCGCGATACCGGTCCGAGGAAGAAACGGCGAGGCTTCACACCGCCATATTTCTTGTCAGGTTCCAGTAAATCGGGATGGGCACCTATCCGGGAGGCACGGAAACATGGCTGTAATGCGTCAGAAACAAGGATGTGGTCAAGGCTGCCCCATTCACCTTTATAGCGGTAGGTGCCGCCAATTTCCCGCGTTCCAGCCCCTGCAGTGACATCAATGAAACCATGCTCCGAAAGATAAGCAAGAGAGGCTGAGGACGTGTAATCATTAAAATCACCCATGATGATGATGCGGGAACGAGGCTCCAATGACCGTACAGAGTCAACGCTGTGCATAAGACGGCGCGCGACAGTCATGCGGTACTCCCTCGTCGCCGGCTCTCCTCCTCTCCTGCTCGGCGCATGCACCACAAAGACATGCAGCGGCAAGATGCCGTCAGGAAACTCCATGAGCATCGAATCGGAAGAACAAAGTGCCGCACCACGGACATAAAGCATGTCACGTGTGGGGCGCATCCCTGCTATCGTATCGACACGGATGCTGTAACTCGTATCGACACGGAAAGCCGATGGCTGGTACATCAGTGCCACATCGATGCCGCGGAGGTCAGGGGAATCGGTCATCACATACTCATATCCTGCCCCGCGAAGCAATGACCTGCGTGTCAATCCATGCATCACACTGTCGTTTTCCACCTCGCAAAGTCCGATAATGGCAGGTAGGACAAATTTGCTATCCTCAGTGCTTGAGAGAGTAATGCCGCGCGCCACGGCATTCAACTTCCGCCAATACTTGCTGCGAGTCCATTTGTACGTCCCTTCAGGCAAGTAGTCCGTGTCATTCTTCAGACTGTCATGGCATGTGTCAAAGAGATTTTCCACGTTATACGCCATCACCCTGAAGCGAGTTTCCTTACCTTTTTCTTGGGCTGACAAGTCACTTACCACAATGGAAAATAGCAGTATTAGTATGAAATTATTTGACATATAGCGACTATATAAAGACAACATCACAAGGCAATACATCGGCACTCGTACAGAAAATACCATAATACGCAAAGGCATCATTTCTTTGGTACGAACGACTCCCATGTCTGGTCATCGTAGAATACACGTATCTCCGTTATGCGGCGTGTAACTTTATCAATATTTTTCGCATCAACGGCAAATGATGTAGCTCCCTGGTGCTGCTGACGGGAAGTGTGCTGCGAAGCATTCGTCCCTGCCGAAGAGCGTGCCGGTTGCTGGCTGCCGCCAAAGTCAAAAGCCTTTGAGTCTGTTCCGGCCAAAGGGTCATCGCCAAAAAGACTTCCAGGTTCCTTGACCGCATCATTGCTTCCCGGCTGGAACATCTCGCCTTCGCCCCACATCAGCCAGTCAGTGTTCAGGTTAGGCATTTTGCTCCTTATTGCCTCCACTATGTTAAGGGTAGGGCGGGTACGCTCCTGAAGGATGCTGCTGAGTGAGGCAGGAGAGACTCCTATGAAATTTGCAAAACTCTGCTGGTTCATTTGCTGAGATTCCATCAGCTGTCGGATTCTGTCTTTCATATATGATATAAATGTGTTTACTTACAATTCGAAAGTCGGCCTGCAATGACCGGTATGCCGGCAAAGGACGACATACAGATTGTTAAATCCATAGTCGTCAGTCCTCCGATGCACCGAGACTATACGCCCATAGGTGACAAATGTGGAGAATCATGCCGCTTTTTAAGACTTTACAAAGTTATACATAAAAATTGACATGTACAACATTTTTAAATGTTATTATACTATTTGTATATTTTAGATTTGTATATTCAGATTTAAAACGTTACAGTTAGAAGTTTACAGTTTTGTAATTTATATTTGTAAATATGGATTTTGGCCAATAATATCGTATTTTAGAGTAAAAACAACGTATCTTATTATCTTTCTGAGTTTTTAGTGATTATAATACAGTGGTTTACGTATATTATGAATAACAAATGTCGTTTATTTTCATTTTTGCCTAATTTTACTATTTGATTTTGTGTATTTCACACACAAACCATTGGATTTTAGGTTGTTAATACATATTTATATTGATGTATATTCATACATTTGTGTTTCTGAATGTTTTGATTTATAAATTCACACGGTTTGGTTTAATTTTCTAAATTGTTCGGGTTTTATTTGGATTTACATATTGATTTGTATTTGTATATCAAGATTTGTGTATTGGATTTGTATCTTCCGTATTTCTGCATGCTAACAAACCTTAATGCTAAATTGCCAGTCCGCACATTCAATCCATTTCGTGCAAATTTTGCAATTTCAGAGTCCCTATGCGCTTTCATTGCACACACGCCATGAATTACACACCGAAAACAGCATGAAACGCCGATAAACAAAGGGCGGAAGGCACATTTCATTCCTCCACGGACACACCTGTTTTTCTATGGATTTATACCAAAAACAGCCATTAAAGCACCCTTCGGACATGGTCATATAGAGCTTTGGCACGGTAAAACAGCCATATTTAAGGCATAATACACTGTGAAAAATAGTTAATCAGCCTATAACCCCAAAAACAACAGAATAGAACAGAGGAGCACACAAGACGCCCATACCATATAACGAAAGGATTGCAAGCCTCCACAGGCTTACAATCCGCACAACGATATAATACTATAAAAAGATAGGGCAAATAAGAAAACTCACTCCTTATTATATATATACCAATAAGGCTCGATACACCCTGAAACGAATTTATCCACGCTTACCCATTATGATAAATAGAACACTTGGTAAAGTTGGAGAAAATTTGAAAATCTCCAACTGCCTATCAATGCAGAATAAAATAAATCATCTCCTGCATAAGCTCATGCTCCGATGCGCTACGGTTATCCAAGCCATTGCTCTTCGCTGCAATGGTACGGAGCTTCTGGATAATCTGCATTGTCTTCATCGCATTGTACCCCTTCATGGCTGCTATATAGTCACGGGCAGCCCACCCTCCCCTGAGCCCCAGCCAGGTAGCGAGTTCGTCTTGGTTCTGCCTGTTAGGGCAATAGAAAGCAAGCATAAGATTTTGGAAGAAACCGAACAGTTGCGGCACTATGGAATGGAGATTTCCTGCTTTGGGATTATTGTCAAAATATTTCACAATACGGTTAGCATTCACAACATCCTTCTTCACAATGGCATCACGCAACTCAAAGACATTGAAATCCTTGCTTATACCTATCTGTTCCTCCACAAACTGTGGAACGATACGTGTCTCACCTTTTGGCAAAGTAAGAAAAAGTTTGTCAAGCTCTGTCACTACCCTACTCAGGTCTGTCCCGATTGACTCCGCTATCATCATGCATGCTTTTTCCTCAATGGTGACACCTTTTGTTTTCAAGTAACCATTGATGAATCCCGGAAGCTGATAATCGCGCATTTTCTTGCTTTCAAAAAGAACACCGTTTCGTTCAGCTTCCCCTATCCAACCCTTGGAGGACTTAGGGGATTCCTTCTTATAACAGATAACAAGGATTGTTGAAGCAATAGGAGATTTTAAATATTTCTCCAACTGCTCGATGCCCTTCAAGAGCTGTGCTTCACGCACAATGATGACCTGATGCTCGGACATCATCGGGGCTGCATGGGCTGCATCCATAATCTGCGACGGAGTTGTGTCAAGTCCGTAAAGAGTGACCTGGTTGAAGTCACGCTCCTCAGGCTTGATAGCATTGTCGGATATGTAATCGGAAATCTTATCAATAAAGTAAGGTTCTTCACCCATAAGAAGATAGACCGGAGAGAATTTCCCGGCTTTCATATCTTTCATTATATTCTCGAATGTGGCACCCGAGGAACGTTTTTCTGCCATTTTGTTTTGAATTTAAGAATAAATACATTAACTTTGTCTCGCAAATTCACTTCCTATCCGGCAAGAAGGTGTGTCAATGCCCTTCTCCCTGAAGCAGACTTTGTCTTGCAAATTTACGGTTATTCCAGCAAACATCAAAATAAATTCAGATATTTTAAATGGATTCTTTGTGCCTTCCACAATACGAAATCAAAGTGAAAAAGGATAACGGGAAAACGATGATTCTCGATGTCCTGAGGAGAAAATATGTCATTATTACCCCTGAGGAGTGGGTCAGGCAGCATTTCGTGCATTTCCTCGTGGAGCATCTCGGCTACCCTTCCGCCCTGCTCCAAAACGAAGTGGAACTGAGATGCGGCGACAAAAAGCTACGCTGCGACAGCATCCTTTATGGCACGGACACACGCCCACGCATGATTATAGAGTACAAAGCACCGCACATTGCAATCACGCAGAAAGTCTTTGATCAGATTTCCGCCTACAATCTGCTGCTGCATGTTGACTATCTGATTGTCTCAAACGGAAAAAAGCACTACTGCTGCAAAATGGACTACACAAACAATTCTTACCATTTCCTGCGCGAGATTCCGCCTTACGAGCAGTTGAAAGCAGAACCTTGACAACCATAACCAACTGATAGCCAAACAGAACAGGAGGTGGACAACTTTATAAAAGCGTCCAACTCCTGTTCTGCAAATTACGTCCATCGCGGCAATATGTGCAAAGTCTATCTTGAATAAAGATGAATAAGCTTTGCGTCATTTCTAAAAACAAAATCTTTCATACGCCATACTCCTTTACCCATTTTGTATGCCTGCTGCATTGCCGGATGGTTGTCTATGTCGCCACGGTTACGAGCACCGTTGTGAACAAGGCGGTGATGATGGCATATACTGTCTTCTTCATATTGTATATTATTTGATTATTGTATCTTTGTATAAACTTCAGCATTGCTAATTAAAGATTTTTACCGAAAAACTCTGAAAGCTTGCCAACAGCCTTGTCCACATATTCAGGCACATAGTCGCCTTTATGTATGCCTCACGGCTCATATAGTCGGAATCTGATTTGCCACCCGACATAATCAGGTAGAGCGTGCCAGGAGTCAGTTTGCTCATAGCCTCACGCACTTGTTCCACGGACTGCGTGCCTGCCGCACCTTCGTACACGACCTCACCCGTTGCCACATACCTCCCACGCGCTTCCGATGCACGCTTCAACCGCTCCAGAACAGTTGTCATCTGCGAGTCCTGATAACCGAGACGACGCACACGCCCGGTGTTGAACAGGCTTAGTGTTGCAGCCGCCTTGATACGCCTGTCAGACTGGCCTCTCTAAAAAAGGGGCTTGTCTTGGGAACCGCATTAGCGGTTCTCTGCACAGAAATATCCTGACATTGCGTACACAATCAGAGATGTGTTTGCGCTTTCCATGATACCAATAATAGCGAAACTCAGACATGATACTTTTAGGGGGCTTCTTCACCAACAAATCTTAAACCATAATCAGAAGCGGCACATCAGTTCCACTACAATCTTGTCGCGCTCCGACATGCTCGGCGTGACAGACTGCTTGTAGAAGTATTTCTCATAGTTCACTCTCAGGTCGGCAAACAATTTCTTTGTGCCGAAATGGAGCGTCGTACCAAACGTGAGACGGTGACGTTCCTTGTCGTTGGCTGTGAGAGAGCCGTTCTCGTCCTTTATGCCGTCGGAATGGTCGGACATATAGTCGTAGCGGGCAAGCACGGAGATGCCATTGGCATATTTCCTTACAAGAAACCTCCGACATGCAAAAGCGTCTATGGCATTCACGCCTGAGAAAGCTCCTCCCGAATAGTTCTTGCGGAGATATTCTGCCTCAATATGCCAGTGGGGCGTGTGGTAGTATGCGCCGGCATTCCACATTATTATATTAATATCCTCGGGTCTTGTCTTCTGCACACTGCCGACAGCCGTAAAGCGTTCAAGGAACTTTACAGTTGTCTTCACAGAGAAATTATAGCTTTTCGTCCAATAATCCTTTTGGTTCGTCAGCCCAGAACCGTTGAATATGCCGCCCTCCACAGTCACCGGGACAGTCTCGCCAAAGCTATATGCCGCAGCCACACCGACATCGCGGACATTGCCCACCTGCTTGGCTATGAACGAGCGGTTGGCAAAATACTGCTGGTGGGGCGAACGATGGGCATCGATAGTGAACGGGACACGCATCTGCCCCAATGTTATGCTTGCCGGAGCATTCGTTGGTGAGAACCGCGCATAAGCGTCAAGCATCTTTATTTTGCCCTCATCAGAGAGGTCTATCTCCGCTTTGTAGGTTATCTGCGGAATGATTTTACCGTTTACGCTCAATCGTGCGTTCCTGACTTCCGAGCGTCCACGGTTGATTTGCGGTGCATATTCGTATTTCGCGCGTATTGTGCCATGAAGCTCAGGCAGATAGGAAGACTTGTCTTGCGCATTGCAGACAGCTATAGCTCCTTTGGCGAGGAGCAGAAACAGAAGGAGCAGCTTTGATTTCTTCATGATAGTCCATTCAGTTTGTTTTGCCTGCAAAATTATGCACAACATATTTCAATACGATTACAATTGTGTTGAAATGCTATTTCTCTCCGGCAATATATATTCAAAAAAGATTTCATTTGGATATTACATTGATTTTTTGTAACTTTGAAAAATATTCAACCAAGTCACTAATCACACAAACAAGAAGATGGCTTATCAGCTGAAAATCAAACTGCTTAACGTAAGCAAGCCACCGGTATGGCGAAGAATACTCATTCCTGCCGACTACACATTCGACCAGTTGCACTTGGCGATACAAGAAGTTATGGGCTGGGAGAATGCGCATTTGTACCAATTTAAGGACAAAATATATGACGGGACATTCAAAATCGGCACTCTGCAGGAAGATGATTTCCTTGGAGTAAATGAAAACATAATCGATTCCGGTAAGACAAAGATAAAGGACTACATCCATGAAAAGCGCAAAAAACTGAAATACACTTACGATTTCGGTGACGATTGGCACCATGATGTTGAACTGGAAGAGACAAGAAACGAGAACCTGCTGTTCCCACTGTGTCTCGCCGGCAAAGGAGCATGCCCTCCCGAGGACTGTGGCGGACCGTGGGGCTATGAAATGCTGAAGGAACAATTGGCAGAAGGTGAAGGCGATGAAGAATACGACTGGCTCATCGAGGATATGGACTTCGACCCGAAAAAGTTTGACACAGAAGAAGCTAATGCAAGACTTGTCATGGCATTCCGCAAAACTGCAACTAAACCGACTGCGAAAGGCAAGGCGCAAAATGGTAAGAGAAAGAAGGTTATCTTTCCGAAGGATTTCATAAATTTCCGTCCTGACGGCAAGCCTTATGCCACAGACTCCGAATATGCGGACATTGCGAACAGAGTCTACTATATTTTATTTGGAACAAATGATGGTAGAAGAATAGTCACCGCCGAAGAGTGTTTTGAGATGGCAATGATTCTCACATTGTATTATGAGGACTGTATCTCCGGGCTTGGATTATGGCAGGCTTTTGTCAACAAGCACCGCGAACTGTATGGCAAATGGCTTCCATTCTATGACATTGACGAAGCGGAATATTATCCGGACGAAGTAAATCTTCCTGACGTGAAATTCCTTTTGTGGCTCTATTTGACATCCAATAACGAACTTACATTGACAAATCCGTTCCTGCCATGGATAGAAGAACAAGCTACGGAAATCCACGCTTTGTTTGAAAGCGAGTTTGAAAAGACAGCGATGAACGAACCACTTGTGGAGCAGTTCTACGAAATGGCAGGCAGCAATGATTTCTTTGTCGTAAAGGAATTGCTGACGTGGCTATGCGAGAAAGCATATCTGCTCTACTATTCCGGCGGTATTGAAGCATATATCAATCTATTTGAAGAAAAACTCAATGACAGATTTGAGCAAGCATTCCCATACTCATTCCTGCATTACGCAACAATGTCCATGGTAGCCGTAAGCACGCCGATTGGACCGTTGGCACTGAAACCAAAGGAGTGGCTTTGCGAAATGTGCAAAGCTACGGGAAATGACAAGAATCTCGAAACGCTCAGCAACATGGACTACCGTGACTTTACACTCTACCGGATTGTCGGCATCACGCCTGAAACCCTCAAAGTCCTTTCACCGAAAGACGAAACAATGGAAATAGCGATTGACAGTATCAACCCGACAGAGCAAAAAAGTGTGAAGAACTGCACTTACCTAACCACGTCTTTGGTGCATTTTAACGGTCTTTGGAATGTCAACGGATTATGCTCAATGGTGAAGAAAAGCGATGACAGCAATGCAAAAGAGCACTATGACGAGATTTGCCAAGGAGTTGCAGACAACAAGAAAACAACTGCCAAAAACAAGGAAATGTGCGAGGACATGATGAGCAAAAATCATGGCAAGCGCATCATTTTCAATGATAATCGCGTAGTGATTATTGCAGAGGACAATTCTATCCTTGAAATGAAAACATACCATAACACATTGAAATCTCCGGACAATCCTTATTACGACAAGGAGGCTGCCCAGAATGATGGTGTGAAACTGATTCTTAACCGGGAATCGATGCCGGCTGCGCATCTGCGAATGCTTATTGACACAGGATGCTTTGCTGACGCAATGATACCTTACCCCGGAGATGAGACTCGCGGGAAACGTCTCTTGCAAGAGAATATGCGGTTCCTTGCAAGATGCCTCAGAAGAGAGGAACTCTAAAACACATCGCGACAAAGTGAATACAGAACATTGGGCGCAATTTTCCACTGCTAAGCAAAAACCATGAAACAGCAAAAGGGCAGGAATCCCAAAAGCGGATTCCTGCCCTTTACATGTTATTCTGTTAAAAGAATTACTGCTTATTCTTACTTGATGACCTTCACGGTCTTGCCGTCAGCCTTACGCACGATATAGACATTGCCCGGCTGCATAGTAGCTGCCTTCTTGCCATCAAGAGTGTATACTGATGTTGGCTGCTCTACCACGCCCGGAACGATGCAGTCAATGCCGGTTGAAATCTTCTCGCCGAATGTTACAAAGATATCGAATACCCATGAAATTGTAATCTTCGCAAACAGCTTTTCACCCTTCATCTCTGCATAGAGAGTTACAGGGAGTGGACTAAGACCTGGACCAATCCACCCTATGCTTTCATCATCACCAGGAGCGATTGTGATAGTCTGTTTTGTGGAAAGCACAACGACACCGTCTTCCTCAGTTCCCTCAACATTCTCAAGATTAATTGTTCCTACGCTCATAGCTTCAGGACCTTCTCCAAGCATGAAATTTGGAAGAGTCAAAGTATATTTGCCATCACCATTGTCAGTAACGAAAATAGAGGCAGACAGAGGATCCATTGGTTCACCATCGCCAAGCTGGACAACCAACTTATCTGTGAATTCCTTTGCAGAAGACTCCTCACCCTCACATACAAGCTCAACCTTGTCAACATACAGTGTGCTACCTACCGCACCAATGAATGATGCACCTTCTACGCTTGAGGTGAACACAACAGTGAGGCTGTAACCACCGGCTTTCAGGATTTCCTCGTCAATGACATTTTTCTTATAATCGAACGCAACCTCAAACTTTGTCCATTCTGCAACGTCTGTGATTTCACCTGCATCGGCAATAGCGACAATGTTCTCATTTGTAAGCACATCAGTACCATTGAGGACAACATCATTGCCCTGCGCATCCTTGTTCTTGTAGAGTACAGAATAAATCTGTCCTTTATCGACTTTGCCTGCAATCTCCTTGCCATTTTTATCTGTAACCTTCTCACCAGCCTTGTACTTGTAATAGCCGAAGAATTTAAGCGGTTTTTTGTCAAATACCTTTCCAAAATTTGTCGCTTTCATTGCACTTGACATTGCAGCAGAAGAATCAAAAGAGCCTATAAATAAGTTTCCCGCTGCAATCGGCATCTTCACAAGACCGCCAAGGAAACCTGTGGACTTTGTTTCAAGTTTCACACACGCACCATCATATCCTTCTGCAATGGCAACAGAAGGGTAATCTGCAGCTGGAGCATTCCCTGCTGTCATTGCGAATCCAGCATTTCCTGTAGCCCAAAGATTGTTCTCGGTATCGTCAGCGTTCTTCTCAAACCACTCATAATACTTGCCTTTTGAGTCAAGCTTATAGTTCTCGAAATCATACTTTACCGTAACGGTATTGTCTGCCATTGCCGTCAATCCCATTGCAGCAAAGAGAAGAGTAAATAGTTTCTTCATAATTTTCTTTTTAAGTGAATTAATATTTTAATAGGGTCTTATTTCAATTTGTACATCACACCGAAGGTGCCGAATATCGGGTACAAGGTCTGCTCAATCGTTTTGAAAGAACTTTTATGGATGCCGTTGAGTCCCCACTGCAGGTCGGCGTATGCCCCCCAGCGGCGGCTGAACTGCCAGTCAGCACCGACATCGATGCCCACCTGTATGCGGCGCATGTGCTCACTGAAGTCATACGTTCCGCGTGACTCTTCCGTGTTGCCCATCTCTATTTTCTCACCGACAGGCACCATACGGCGCAGATAGCCGTCATAGACATATCCCTTGAACACACGCGTGGAGACATAAGATACA
Organism: Palleniella muris; assembly: GCF_004792655.1. GTDB lineage: Bacteria > Bacteroidota > Bacteroidia > Bacteroidales > Bacteroidaceae > Prevotella > Prevotella muris_A. Next base: position 92,209 of record NZ_SRZC01000002.1, read on the forward strand.
TATGGACCCGCCTTCAGCATGACATTCTTATGCACCCTGTAAGTCGCCAGGACAGGAAGGGTAAGCATCCATTCCTCACACTCCGTGACAAGATTACCAGTATAGTAGCCTTCAATTTCGTCGCCACCCTTGGTCATCACCATGTGATAGTTCTTTACGGTAGCGTCCACTTTCATGCCCTTGTTCTCACTATGCAAGCCTATCATCACGCCCCAATTACCTTTCAGAGGTTTGCTGACATCAAGTCCGAGGGTGAAATTTGGCTGCAACTTATAACTGTTCATGCTGCGGATTGTAGCTGGTATTCCAACAGGAGCAGTACCACCAATGTTATATCCGAGACGTGCGTAATAATCCCATCCTGTCAGAAGGTTTTCTGCATGTGCAGTGGCGGTTGCTGCCGCCATCATTAACACTGTAATTGCTTTACGTATCATCTGGATATTATTGTTTTGATGTTTCACAAATAACGCTCACCTTATCTATATATAGCGTACTGCCTATCGCTCCATGGAAGTACGCCCCATCCTTGCTGGAAGAGAAGACCACTGCAAGATTATAGCCAAAAGAGTTAAGCAGGTCATAGTCGACATCCGCCCCATAGTAATCGAAATCAACCTCAAAGCGTGTCCACTCTTCTACCGGGCGGACTTCTGGAAGGATTGCCTTCGCAACAATATTCTCAGATTCCTCCTTTTTCTGCGCGTAATCACCATGAAGCATTACAGGATTACCGTCCTTGTCATGGTTCTTGTACAGGATTGCATATATAGCACCCTCATCCTTACGGCCCTCATCAACACGACCATCTTCGTACATAAACGTAGGTCCTGGCTTATACTTATAGTAACCGGTGAACTTAAGAGGCTTTTTGTCAAATGGCAAGCCGAAATGTGTGCTTCCCAAGGCGTCTTTCAAGGCGTTTTCTGTAATGAATTTTCCGAGGAACAGGTTACCTGCTGCCATCAGCTTCTTCATCGCCTGTGCTATCGCTCCGGTGGCTTTTGTCTCAAGTTTCACAGCCTTACCGTCGAATCCGTCCTCAACAGGGACTGTCGGATATTCATCAAGCTTTGCTGAGGGGTTGCTGATGGAGAAGCCGCCGTTGGCGGAAGCCCAGTTGTTAGCATCTGTTCCGTCCTCTTTCAAATCGTTCCACTTGTAGTACTGCTTCTTTGTGAATTCATCCGTGAAGACTTCAACACGCTCAAAATCAAACTCAATGATGTCTCGGACGGTCCTGCGCTCCTCTATGACAGAGACATGATAAATGCGCTGCCAGTTGCCGTCCTGTGAGGTAGTCGTATAGGCTACCGGACCATTTGCGAAATTCTGCACGCTTCCGTTTTCAGGAAAGAGTGTTGCTCCTTCTGTGACGACAAACTGTGGGGCGAGACTGCTTCTGTCCGTCCCAGGCTTAACCTTGAACGTGATAGTGCTCTCGCCTGTATAAACCTTTTCTATGATGGTGTCGCTGAGATTCCAAGTGCACAGTTCCGGCTCGTCATAATGCACCCAAGCCTTCTCGATGTCACACTCAGAGTTCAGCGGTTCATCCTTAAAACAAGCGGTGAGTCCGGAACATACCGTCACCGCTACGCATACCTTTACTAATATCTTAAACATAATTATGGAACATATCTGTTTATTCCTGCGTGCGAAATTACAGAAAAATAGTGGTATTCACACATTTTAACCGTGAATAATATGCAATCGAAAGCGATTTTAATGACATGTATCAAGATTTTATCCGTTTGTTCAACGTTATTGCCTCTATTTCCATTTCTTTGCACAATAAGAAGAAAAGCCATACCACACTCTGCATTTCTTGAGTAATGATATGGCTTTTCATATACCAATAAAGGCAGTTTTGTCATAAGGAACGGCTGCCATTGTTTCCCATCAGGGATGCTGCCTGTTCCTCCGGAGTGACAGGAACGGACTAATCCTCTGCTGATGTCTTTGTACGAGTGGCGCGCTTGCGCTTTGGCTTGTCTTCGACAGTGACAACAGGTTTCACACCTGCCAGCTCAGAATCAACAAGGATTCTGCCGCAATATTCGCAGACGATGATTTTCTTGTGCATCTTGATGTCCAGCTGTCGCTGTGGCGGGATTTTGTTGAAGCAGCCTCCGCAGGCGTCACGCTGCACATAGACTACTCCGAGTCCGTTGCGTGCATTCTTGCGGATGCGCTTGAAGCTCTGCAGGAGACGCGGCTCTATGCGCATTTCGAGATCTTCGGCTCTTTCGCGGAGCTGTTCCTCTTCGGCGCGTGTCTCCTCCATGATTTCATCAAGTTCGGCACGCTTGGAGTCAAGGTCTGCCTTACGGCTCTCCATCTGTGCCTGTGCGCGCTCACCATCCTGAGTGCGTTCTTCTATCTTAACCTGTGCATCCCTGATCTTCTTCTCACAGAGCTGGATTTCCAGATTCTGGAACTCTATCTCTTTTGTCAGGACATCATACTCACGATTGTTGCGCACGTCGTTTATCTGTGCTTTGTAACGCTCAAGGCTTTCTTTCGCACGCACGATGTCGTCACGCTTAGTGACAATAGCCTGACGGAATGACTCCACTTCGTCAGAAAGGTTGTTGATGCGTGTTTCCAGACCAGCAATCTCATCCTCAAGGTCCTCCACCTCAAGAGGAAGTTCGCCGCGGAGGGCACGCTTTTCATCAATGCCTGAGAGAGTTGTCTGCAACTGGTAAAGAGTCTTGAGCTTCTCTTCAACAGTCATTTCCTTTACTTTCTTTGCCATATTATATGATAATTGTATTATTTTGAAAGTTTTTCCAGACATCGAACAGTCTGGAAATCATTAACCGTTTCCTACCAATAGCGCACGGGGTTTGTGCTGCCGTACATTTCCGTCTTTATCTCCGGGAACTTGTCTGTCATGATTTTGCGCAGGACTTCTGTGGTGTATTGCTCGGACTCATAATGACCGATTACCATAATCTGTATCTGCTGTTCTGCCCCGAAGAACTCGTGGTAGTGCATCTCGCCAGTGATGAAGGCATCAGCCCCTTGCTCCAAGGCTTTCCCCAAAAGGAAAGAGCCTGCGCCTCCGCAGACAGCGACCTTTCTTACCGGACGCTCCAGAAGAGCGTTCGTCATGCAGCACTCCACTCCGAACAGTTCCTTCACGCGCTGTATGAAGCGTACCGGCTCAACAGGTTCTGCAAGCATTCCTACTGCACCGCTGCCGCCCTCGGCAAGAGGGGTGACCTCATGCAACCCCAAAAGCTCGGCGATTTTGTAGTTCACACCACCTTCGGCATTGTCGAGGTTTGTATGCATAGAAACCACGCAGACATCATTCTTTATGGCTTTCATCACAGCACGCTGCACATAGTCACCGCCACTGATGCGCTTCAGTCCGCGAAACAGCAAAGGATGGTGGGACACAACCAGATTACAGCCACGGCGGACAGCCTCATCGACCACATCCTCCGTGACGTCCAGACACAATAATGCCCCTGAGACATCCGCTTCTGTCAATCCTACTTGCAAGCCGGCATTATCGTAGCTTTCCTGCAAGGGCAGAGGCGCGAACTGTTCAAGGGCGTCAACGACTTCCTGTATTTTCACGCTAATTATTCCTTGTTTGGATAAATAATAAGTGCAAAATTAATCATTTCGACTGAAAAATACGAACTTGCACCTACAGAATTAGCATTTTTTAAGGAGATTGGCATCAATGGGGCAACAAGCCCCTGCCGATGATGGCATGCCAACAATCTTTTCACCTTTATCCTGTACCATTATTCACTATGGCGCCATCTCTCCCAATTCCCCGAACCCAGGTTTGATCCTTGTGTTTGTCTATTGAAGTAAGAGCGTTTCCTGACGTGACGGAATGATGTCCGTACAGTCTGTATTTTCCGAGTGCAAAATTAATCATTTTTGGAACAAACATCACATTTTTCCTTTCAAAAATCACACTTCGACACTTTATTTTTGACAGATGTCAATACCATGCGTACGAAATGGGGTACAAATGACAATAATTACCCTGTCATTCCCCTATCACCCGCACATGGTTACGGCATGTCCCGGCATGCAGCAACCATGTCATCACTCGATGCTGGCATATCCTCCTAACACATTAATACTGTTACACATGCAAACCAAAATCCACCCTAACCGCATCGCAGATTACCAACACCGGACACAGGCTGTATGGGAGCGTTTTACGGAAGGTAACACTTTACCGTGGGAAAGGTAACGGTTGACCATGCGAAAGGTGACACTTTATATAATAAAAGGTAACACTTTGTTCCGGCAAAGAAAACGTCCCGAAAAACATTTGCCGTCACCTCACAAGAAAAGCCTTGCACACAGGCAAAAAAGAATTCGGCGGTCAGGCATCTTGGGATGCCTGACCACCGAATCCGTGTTCCATGTAATTGTCTGCCGGAAAAGTCCGCTGCCATGCCGGCAGCATGCCTATTGCTTTTGCCATGCCGGCACTTTCCCGTCATAAAACTCGCCGCTCTCGATGTCAAACTCTATGCTGTCCGTCTGCTCTTTCAGCTTGTACGGAGTATGCACTTCATCCTTGACAACAGAAACCATGACCATTGCCACGCCCTGGTTTATCATGTCGATTTCTTTCGCAGCACGCCAAGAGAGGTCTATTACACAACCACGGCGGAAAGGACCGCGGTCAATGACCTTGACGATTACCGACTTGCTGTTGCGCAGGTTCGTCACTTTCAGGCGCGTTCCAAAGGGATGAGTCTTGTGAGCGCACACCAGACTGTCGTGATGCAGACGCGCACCGCTTGCCGTCCTTGCTCCTGTGGCGCGTTTAGAGTAGTATGTCGCCTTGCCCTTTTGCTGCTTCCCTGTGCCCGCAACATTCTTACCCACAGCCTTTTTCTGCTGTGTGGCATTGCTCTCCTTGACTCCATTGGCGGAAAATACAGAAAGCGACAGTGCGAGAAGGAATATGTTAGCGAGATGCAGCATACTTCAAGAGATTGTCAAGAATGGCACGGCTTACCTTTACTATCGTGCCGTGCTTATGGTCGGCAGGCACCTTTATGCGCTCCGGAATTGGCGTGAAAGTCTTGAAATCAACGGTTGATACAGCCTCAAACTTTTGCGCAGGACGGTACTGGTCGTAGTATATGACCCACTCAGCCTTTTGCTTCTTGCCCTTTCCACTGCCAATCTTTACCGCACACGGTCCCTCGCTGTAGGACGGCGAGAACACTTCTGTCGGCGAATGGAAAGGTCCGTGTGGAGAATCACTGAAGACGCAGAAGAGGTTTGAATAGCCCGGCTTGCGGTTGTCCTTCACAACGAGCACATAGTCCTTGGAGGCGCGCTTCAACAGGAATCCGTCGATGCTGTTGAATCCCGGGTCATAGTAAGGTTTGGCAGGCGAGAAGCTCTTCCAGTCCTTTGTCGTGCAGTACCACATGCGGTGGCATCCGTTTGTACCCTTCATATCCTCCGCCGTGCGGTTCTTTGGGTCTATCTGTGACGACCAAATAATGAAATATTCCTTCAGTTCATCGTCATAGAACACTTCAGGTGCCCACACATTGTTGGTGGGATGGTTTTTCATCACAGGAATCTCTACCTGTCTTGACCAGTGGATAAGGTCTTTGGAGTGTGCATAGCCAAACCCTCGGCTGCCACGCCATTGTGTTGTCCACACGAGGTGGAATGTCCCGTCAGGGCCTTGGGTGATGGAAGGGTCGCGGAGCACACGCTCATCGGGAGCGAAAGTAGGTATTACACTTTCACCGGTGAAGGCATCTACGAAAGCCTCCGTATTGCCTATTTCCGGACGCATGAACACCCCCGGGATGCTGTCCCATTGCAGACCGTCATAGCTGTAGAGATAACGCATGCCGTCCGTGGATGGTTCATGGAATGATGTGAAGATGTAGGCGTCGTTCCTGTCGTTGCCGAATGACGGGCTTGCAGCCGATGCGAAAAGAAATAAAAGCGGAATTATTAACTTCTTCATTATGTTATCAGTTAGATTAGGCTACAAAGATACGAAAAATTATCGAATTATTTGCAAGTATAGAATATTTTTTGTAATTTCGCACAAAATTATATAGTGAATTAAACATCGATTCAAACTAAAACAAAAGTTATGATGGACTCTGAAGAGAAGCGTTATGAGACAATGGCGCAGGTTATCGAACGTGTAAAGGAACTTGCTCAAAGTGAAGAAACTCCCGAGAAGGAAGAGGTTGAACTCCTTAAGAGCTTGTTCTACAAGCTGCATTTCCAAGAGCGTGAGCAAAAGTTGAAGACATACCTTGACGAGGGTGGCGACCCTGAGAAATATGTCATACAGGCTGACGACTCAGAGGAGGCTTTCAAGTCGGCAATGGCTGTCATCCGCGAAAAACGCCAGAAAGTCTTTGCCGAGCAGGAGGCTGAGAAACAGGCAAATCTTGTGAAAAAGCAGTCCATCATAGAAAAGATAAAGACGATGGTGACATCTCCGGAGGAGGCGAACAAGTCTTATCAGGATTTCAAGGACTTGCAGGCTCAGTGGAAGGAGATAGGTCAGGTGCCGGCGGAGAATGCTACCGAGATGTGGCGTTCTTATCAATTGTATGTCGAACAGTTCTACGACCTGCTGAAACTCAACTCCGAAGCGCGCGAGTATGATTTCAAGAAGAACCTTGAGGCTAAGACACGCCTCTGCGAGCTGGCAGAGAAACTTGCCGACGAGGAGGATATAATCAGTGCTTTCCACCAGTTGCAGGACCTGCATCAGGAGTACCGTGAGGTTGGACCTGTGGCAAAAGACCTGAGGGAACAGGTGTGGACCCGCTTCAAGGCGGCAAGCACTGTCATCAACAAGCGTCATCAGCAGCATTTCGAGGACATACGTGCAAAAGAGGAAGAGAATCTCACAAAGAAGACTGCTCTCTGCGAACAGGCAGAAGAACTGTCAAAGCGCGAATGCCAGAACTCTGCCGAATGGGAGGAAGTGACAAAGCTTGTCCTCGCGCTTCAGGCGGAATGGAAGACAATAGGCTTCGCCCCGCAGAAGATGAACGTGAAGATTTTCGAGCGTTTCCGTGTCGCTTGCGACCGGTTCTTCCAGCGCAAGACACAGTATTTCAAGGAGATGAAAGAACGTTTTGCTGCGAATGCAGAGAAGAAGCAGGCTCTTGTCGACAAAGCCAAGGAACTCATGGATAGCACAGACTGGAAGCAGACAGCAGAAAAGATGATGCAGTTGCAGAAGGAATGGAAAGAGATTGGCATGGTGCCAAAGAAAGTAGGAGACCAACTTTGGCAGGAGTTCCTCGGTGCTTGCAACCATTTCTTTGAGGCGCGTAATGCTGCCAATTCAGGAACACGCAATGCTGAGAAAGAGAATCTTCAGAAGAAGAAAGACATTGTTGTGGAACTTGAGCGTCTTGCCGAAGAGGCTGGTGACGACCTGCAGCAGCGTATGCGCGAGCTTATTGATAAGTTCAATGAGGTTGGTCATGTGCCATTCAAGGAGAAAGACAAGATTTATGACGACTACCATGCTGCCCTTGACAAGATTCACAAGGTGCTTAACGCCAACAGCCAGCGTCGCCGCATGGACAATTTCAAGCAGAACATCAAGGCTGCCGCTAAGCGTGGCGAGCAGGCTGTCGACAATGAGCGTACTCGCCTGCAGCGCCGTCTGGAGCAGATGAAGGGCGACCTTAAGACTTATGAGAACAATCTCGGTTTCCTTTCAATCTCTTCAAAGAAGGGCAACTCATTGCTTGACGAGATGAACCGCCGCGTGGAGAAGCTCAAAGAAGAGATAGAACTTGTGAAAAAGCAGATAAAGGAGATTGACTAAAAGACTCCCTGCAAAAAAGTTTTCAACTCCTCCTTGACTGAATCCCTTTGGGTATGTTGAAGGTTAAAATGGAAAAAATACAGCTTTTTCGATGCATAAAGTTGTATTTTTTCCATTTTAACAAAAACTATTTGCGTGTATTTCATTTTTTTGCATTTATGTATTGGGAACAAATTTAGCTGTTTTTACAGCGCGACTTCTGGCTTGGAAGAAGATAAAAATTCAGCGTGAGAATGGAGAATGGGTTGAAGCTCAGGCTCCAGAGATTGTTTCTGCAAGTAGAAGCACTGACATTCCGGCCTTTTATGCCGACTGGTTTTTCCACAGATTGGAGATTGGATATTCTGCGTGGCGCAACCCTTTCAATGGAGTGTACAGCTATGTTTCTTATAAAGATACACGATTTATCGTGTTTTGGTCCAAAAACCCGAAACCTCTATTACAGCATTTGGTAACATTGGAATCCCATTCTCCCAAAATAGAGTTTTATATTCAACGCTGAATGATTATGAGACAGAAAGATTAGAAAAAGGCGTACCGCCATTGGATGAGCGTATTAAGACATTCAAGGCACTTGTTGATAAATTAGGAAAGGGAAGAGTTATTTGGAGGTTTGACCCATTAATCCTTACTGACAGAATATCGCAGGAAGACTTGCTTCACAAAATAGAATATATTGGTGACAGACTGCTCGGCTACACAGAACAGCTTGTGTTCAGTTTTGCCGACATTGTTTCTTACAGGAAGGTAAAAACAAACTTGGAACGAAACGGCATAAACTACCATGAGTGGACAGAGACAGAATTGTCTTGACAAATGAAGAGGAAAGAGAGTTGATACCGGCTGGCGCAACATGGTACTTATTTGGATCCTCGTTGCCTATTACTCGCGTAAAGAATATTTATTTCACGGAGGAGCAGCAGAAAAACAAGACCCTGACTAACATTAGAATGGGAACAGCATTCGTGCCTGATTCAATTGTTGGTGCAGTTTGTACTTTCGAAGATGTTTCTGTTAAAGAAACAAACTAAGGCACCAAAAGATTGTTATGTCAAAAACCAAGCGAAAGAGATTGAACTATATGACCGTATCCTTGGAGCTTTAATTATAATGAGATTAGCAAGGGAAAAGTATATGAATTTCTCAGAGACATACATTGAAACCTTTAAGAACAGTATGCAAGAAAATTGATGATGTTAGTTCAAATGACATCGGCATTATAAGAAACAACATTGTAGTGAATCTTTTCTCAAACCTACTTGACATAGACGATTATTCTACACCGCATCTTCTTTCGCTGATGAATAGAATAAAGAAAGCAGAAAACTATTATGTCTGTGTATCCCCACATATCAATGACATAAAAACGAATAAAAGTGACAATTTCAGACGCTATTTCCAAACCATGAGGGGATATGTAGAATTCCATAGCATTAACAACACAAAACAAGGTGAATTTTGGATGTGCAACAATGTATTTAAATCAGGGATTATTGATCACGGACTGCAATATGGCTGCTCTCCATACCACAATGAAAATGGATGCGCAAAAAAATGGACAAGAGTATTGAGAGTCTTTAAAGTGGCAAATTGTAACTGAACGATTCTGTTTCAAGGATTTGCCTGAAAATATGGTGCAAAATAAAAAGTACAACTTTATGCATCGTAAAGTTGTACTTTATGAAAGGCAAGTGACTACTATTGTTTTTCTCGGTTTCCTTATTGCTTTTATATCGTTTCCTTATTGGTTTTGGGAAACCTACTGATTGATTGTTTCGCAACTTTCATGTCCGGTAGGGAAATATGCCTGTCATAATGTGATCTCACCGGAACCGAAGCAGCGGTGGTGGTCACTGTCGTAGATGACGCAGAACTGTCCGGGGGCGACGCCGTGGATAGGTTTTTCGGAGGAAATGCGGTAACGTCCGTTGCCGAGGGCTTCCATGACGGCTTTGTTAATGTCCGCTGTGTGGCGTATCTTGAAAGTGATTTTACGCTCCGGCATGATATTGTCCGTGAGCAGGTGCAAGTCGTGTATGATGAATTCCGATGCGTATGCGTCGGCAGGGTCATAACCATGCGAAAGATAGATGATGTTCTCTGCAATGTCTTTTTTTATGACAAACCAAGGACCTCCGCCAAAACCGAGCCCCTTGCGCTGCCCGATTGTGTGGAACCAGTGTCCTTTGTGCTTGCCTATGAGTTTGCCGGTTTCTAGTTCTATTGCGTTGCCCTCCTGCTCTCCAAGATACTTGCGGAGATAGTCATTGTAGTTTATTTTGCCGAGAAAGCATATCCCCTGCGAGTCCTTGCGCCTGGCATTGATGAGGTGGTTCTCTTCCGCTATGCGCCGCACCTCCTCCTTATGAAGCCCGCCGATAGGGAAAATCGCCTTTTTCAGTTGCCAATCGTAGATTTGCGCAAGGAAGTCCGTCTGGTCCTTCACAGGGTCAGGCGATGTGCAAAGCCATTTCCTGCCGTCGATAATCTCCGTGCGGGCATAGTGACCGGTAGCAATCAGGTCGTAGGAGTGACCTCTTTTTTCATGGAAAGCACCAAACTTTATGAGTCTGTTGCACATGACGTCAGGGTTTGGAGTGAACCCATTGCGCACCTTGTCCATGGTGTATGCCGTCACCTTGTCCCAATATTCGCGGTGGCAGTCAACCACTTCAAGGCGGCATTTGTATTTGTGGCACAATGCAGTTGCCATTTCAAGGTCCTCCTCCGATGTGCAGTCGTAGCCCTCCTCCTCGTCAGGACCTATCTTTATGTAGAAGCAGTCCGGATGCAATCCCTGCTCACACAGGAGATGAAGCACCACAGCGGAGTCCACGCCGCCTGACAGCAGGACTGCAATTTTCTTATCCTTTATCTCGTCAATGTTCATGAAAAAAACAAGCGTAAATAATTATTTTTTCAGGGAATTTATCCAGTTAGCAATGTCGTTAAGCACCTCTTCCGAGATTGTCTCTTCTATTTTCCCGTATTCGGAGACAGCCCCTGTTGTGGCATGTTGGAAAAGATGGTTGAGTCCGTGATACTCTTTCACGACATTATGCTTGCCTTTCGGGAGCAGTCTCTTTATCTCCGGCAGGTTGTCCTTTGACAGAACCTGCATGTCAAGGTCACCGTTGAGAGCAAGAACCGGGCATGAAATCCGTCGGATGTCTTCTGCCGGATTGTAGGAAACGAAATGGGTCATCCATGCATTGTCCATTTTCATAATTGTCAGAAGATTCTTTTTCGCACCTTCCGGAAGAGAGAAACCATTGTCACTAAGGAATTTCTCCAATATGTTTTCCGGCGATTCTTGCTTCTTTCCGTCACGCTTCCGACCGTATATCATCTCCAATGCAGCGCAATAAGCTGCCACTTCCGCCTCCGACAAACCTGCGCCGGCAAATGCTGCGCGGTTCTGTTCGATGATGATTTTATCGCCTCTGAGTGCTGTTCCTGCAAGACAGACAATGAAATCAGCCGTTTTTTCTGCACCGAGGATAAACGCTATCGTGCCACCCTCGCTATGTCCGAGCACACCGATTTTGCCGAACTCTTTCATTGAGCGCAGGTAATCAAGACCCGCTTTGGCATCGTTCTTGAATGTTTCCGTAGTCGCATTCTTAGAATCTCCTGTCGATTTGCCGAATCCACGGTCATCATATCGCAATGAGGCGATACCGTTACGCGCAAGGAAATCCGCTATGACAAGGAACGGCTTATGGCCGAAAGCCTCCTCATTCCTGTCCTGCAGACCGCTGCCGGTGACCATCAGCACGACAGGGATGGAGTTCTTTTGCTTTGTCCGGTCATATCCGACAGGATAAGTCAGCGTACCTGAGAATACCGCTCCGTCAGCATTATTCATGAATTCCACATCTTTTGTCGCATAAGGATACGGCGGAACCGGTGTCTGTGGGCGGTTCAGCTTAACAGTCCCTTGCTTCAGTGACAAAGAGAATTTGTACGTTCCCTGTGTGAAAACACCTTTTATTGTGCCGTTGCCAAGATGTCCTCTGTACAAGACACCAAGAGAAGGCACGGACACAGCCAATGAATCAGCAGAGAGGTATTCCACTTCTGCCTTTATATCCTTTGCCCCTTGGTCGGGACTGTCCATTGTGCAAACAGGCTTTTCACCTTCCTTTTGGATGTTGAAGACAATATTCAGTTTTGTCATGCCCAAGCTAAGTTTGCCTTTCCAAGAGCCGGAAATCTCTTGTCCGCTAATGGATTGTGGCATAAGGCATGCAAGACAGATGAATGGGATTATTCTTTTCATTGGCGAGAATGGGGTTGATTGCTGTTGTTTTGGTTAAGGGTGGCAGGATGAATCATGATGCAACATGTTGTCTCATGATAGAACATGATACCCTCATGATAAACCATGATTCATCATGATGTAAGAAAAAATCCCATCAGAACGCCTCGCGATACTTTCCGTCCTCCTTATCATTGAGCATGCTAAGGTAGGAATTGTACCTGCTTTCAGAGATGTAATGCTCCTCCAAAGCCTTTCTGACGGCACATCCCGGCTCATGAGTATGTGTGCAGTTGTTGAAGCGGCAGTCCTTGGAAAAGTGGAAAATCTCCTTGAAATACGAGCAAATCTCTTCCGGTTCCATGTCGAAAGTGCCGAAACCTTTGATTCCCGGAGTATCAATCAGCCATCCTCCCCCATCAGGAAGAGGAAGCATTTCCGAGAAAGTCGTGGTGTGCATGCCGGTGTTATGGGCATCGGAAATCTCCGCTGTCCGCAGATTGACTCCAGGCAGCAAAGCATTGAGAATTGTCGATTTCCCCACTCCACTGTTACCGCTGAAGAGTGTAACCTTGTCTTTCAGCAATGCCGACAGTTCGTTTATGTCCTCGTTCTGCAGGGCTGAGAGGGCAAGACACTTGTATCCTACTGTCTCGTACAGTGTCATCATCATCTCCTGATAATGCAGTTCGTCCTCCGAAAGCAAGTCTCGCTTGTTGAAAGCAAGGATCACCGGCACGGAATAAGCCTCTGCCGAGGCAAGGAAACGGTCAATGAACGTTGTGCTGGTCTGTGGATGGTTTATCGTGACGACAAGCACAGCCTGGTCAACATTGGCAGCAAGAATATGGCTTGCCTTGGAGAGATTCTGCGACTTGCGTATGATATAGTTCCTCCGGTCGGCAATCTCCGTGATGAAAGCCGTCATGTCCCCTGTTGAATGTGTCTTGTCCGCAATAGTGTTCTGTGTAGGTTCGGTGATTGTCACACGGTCACCGACAGCCACAGGATTGGTGCTGCGGATGCCTTTCAGCCGGAAACTGCCCTTTATTTTACAGTCCACGGTGCTCCCCTCATCGGTGAGCACCGTGTACCAGTATCCTGTATTTTTAATTACGAGTCCTTGCATCAGACAGTCATTATTTCCTGATTCTTCTCGGCAAGGATGTCCTCTATCTTCTTGACATACTTGTCGTGCAGTTTCTGCAGTTTCTCTTCCGCATCCTTCTGTTCGTCCTCAGCGAGTCCGTCCTTCACAGCCTTCTTGAAGGTCTCCTTGTATTCGGCACGAGCCTTGCGTACAGAGACTTTCGCCTTCTCACCAATGCCGTTGCACTGCTTTGCCAGTTCGCGGCGGCGTTCCTCTGTCGGAACAGGGATGCAGAGGCGTACTATCTCACCATTATTGTCCGGAGTGATGCCGAGCGTAGAGTTCACGATGGCTTTCTCGATTTCGCGGATAGCCTTCTTGTCCCATGGGCGGATAGCGATTGTGCGCGGGTCAGGAGTTGAGATGTTTGCTATTTGATTGAGAGGCACCATGGAACCATAGGATTCCACTCTGATACCGTCAACAAGAGCAGTGTTTGCCCTTCCGGCACGGACATGTAATAATTGTTCGGAGAGGAATGTGCATGCCATTTCCATCTCTTCCTCAGCTTTCCTGAGGGTCTCTTTTACATCAATCATAGTATTATGTTTTGGGGTTGGTTACTTTGCCTTTTCCGGTGCGGCAGGTGCAGGTGCAGCCTGCTTTGTCTGGCTTGCGCCGAAGCCCGGCAGGTTGTTAGGGTTTGTTGTCTGCTGCTCTGTAGCGGCTTTCTCTATGACACTCTCCTCTGTAACTGCCTTTGGAGCGACGTATGCGCAGAAAACGCTCAGCACTACCATTGCGGCAGCGAGTCCCCATGTTGTCTTCTCGATGAAGTCAGTTGTCTTGCGGACGCCAAGCATGGCATTGCCGCTTGAGAATCCTGTTGAAAGACCGCCACCCTTAGACTCCTGGATGAGCACGATGCCAATCATGAAAAGTGCTACAATGACGATAAGAATTACGAATAATGTGTACATTGGTTATTTTGTTTTTTTGTTATTATTATTCACTATCAGTTTCTCAAGGAAACGTATCTGGTCTGCAAAGTAAGCATTTTTTTTCGGATTTTCCAAATTTAAACGCTTAATAATCTCTAATGCCTGTGAATATCTTCGCTGATGCACGTATATTTGTGCCATTGTCTCCGTGTAGATAGTCACTTGCGGCGGTGTGTCGTCCTGAGACGGCGGGACATAACCACGCGGTTCTTCCGTGCTTTCCTCATCACGGAAGTCCGGCAGTGTGAACGGATTCCTCTCATGCGAGATGAAGTCGTCGATAAGGCTCTGCCCCTTCATCTGCGGAGCTTCCACCTCCGGTTCGTCCTCTGCCAACATGCTGCTTTCCAGAAGATACGCCACATAGTCCACCGTAGCGTCCGCCGGAGTAGGCTTCCTTCGTGTGGCAGGCTTCTCTTCCTGTTTCTCCTCAGGCAAGGAGTCAAGGAAGTTGTCTATAAGTTCCGATGTCCTGCTTACGGCATTTCCACCGTCCTTGCGTGCCGTTTTCTTTTGTTCGGCATCAGGACCTTCAGGTTTCCGCAACTTGTAATGCGCCGCTTCGACAAGCTGGAACAGCACTTTCCTGTCAGTGATGTACACCGAAGCCTTCCTCAGTTCCTCATCGAACGTGGCGTCATGCAGCAGGTAGAGGTTCCGGAGCATCAGCAGTCTGGCAGTCTGGTGGTACGGATACAGTGCTATGAGACTCCTCAGGTCATAAAGAGTCTCACGGTCCATCCTTTCAGGGTGTTGTATCAGTTCTGTCAGATTCATTCGTTGCGGAATAGTCGTTAAGGAGTGCAAAGTTACGAAAAAAAAGGCAAACACAGTGCTCTTTATTTAGAAATGTGTGCCAAAGGTCTTTTTTTTCTGTCAAGATGCCGAAATTTAGTAGTTTTTTCGTATCTTTGCAATAATATTTTCATGAAGTATTCCATATTTCAGAACAAATCCGACACCAACAGAATGAACTTGAAATCTTCCCCATGGGCATGGGTGCCCTCACTTTATTTCGCCGAAGGACTGCCTTATGTGGCAGTAATGACCATATCGCTCATACTCTACAAGCAGCTTGGCCTGAGCAATGCTGACATCACTTTCTACACCTCGTGGCTTTACCTGCCATGGGTGATAAAGCCTCTTTGGAGTCCTTTCGTGGACATAATCAAGAGCAAACGCTGGTGGATAACTGCCATGCAGCTGCTCATCGGCGCGGCATTCGGCGGCATAGCATTCACCATTCCGACATCAATATGGCTTCAGGGAACGCTCTGCTTTTTCTGGCTTATGGCATTCTCAAGCGCCACACATGACATTGCAGCCGACGGATTCTACATGCTCGGACTGGACCAGCACGACCAGGCCTGCTTTGTAGGCATACGCTCGACTTTCTACCGCCTTGCTATGATTATGGGACAAGGCTTCCTGGTGATGATAGCAGGCAATCTGCAGGTGGTGTTCCGAGGGAGCATAGCTTTCTCGTGGAGCCTCACTTTCTATGGGCTTCTCGGACTGTTTGTAGCTTTTTGGCTATGGCATAACTACATACTGCCGCGCCCGAAGGAAGACGATGAGCGCGGCATGTCAGGCGAGAAAGGCACACTGAGCATAAAGGCGATGTTCGCAGAGCTTGGCGAGACCGTCATCTCGTTCTTCAAGAAGCCGCAGGTGGTGGCGGGAATACTGTTCATGCTGCTCTACCGCATGCCTGAAGGACTGCTTGTGAAGGTGTCGTCGCTGTTCCTTCTTGACCCGCAAAGTGCCGGCGGACTGGGACTTTCGCCCATGGAATACGGACTTGTGCAGGGCACGGTGGGCGTTGTCGGGCTGACCATCGGCGGCATAATCGGCGGCATCTGTGCAGGAAAGGACGGTCTGAAACGGTGGCTGTGGCCTATGGTGTGCGCCATAACGCTGCCGGATGCAGTATACATATACCTCAGCTATGCCCTGCCCTCCTCTCTCTTCATCGTCAACCTTTGCGTCTTCGTGGAACAGTTCGGCTATGGCTTCGGATTCACAGCGTATATGCTCTACCTTATTTATTATAGCCAAGGGAAATACAAGACCTCCCACTATGCCTTGTGCACAGCCTTCATGGCTCTCTCGATGATGATTCCGGGCTTGTATGCCGGCGCACTGCAGGAGTTGGTAGGCTACCGCAATTTCTTCATAATCGTCATGTGCACCTGTGCCGTCACGTTCCTTGTCACCGCTCTGCTGAAGATAGACCCAAAGTTCGGAAAGAAGGAGAAATAATGGCTGTCCTCATTTTTTTCATAGGACATACAAAGCAAAAACAGCCATAATTCTCAAACAATCGAACATTCAGCCCCTACCGCGTAGCGGTTTAAGAAAGTAGCCGTGGGTCGCAACCCACGGAATATGTATGTCATCGAATGCATCAATGACCTGCTGAAGAACAAGGCGGAGATTGTACATTCAAGGCACAGGTCTGTGCACAACTTCATAATGAACATCTGCTCCGCACTGACAGCATACTGCTTCTTTGACAACAAGCCAGAGGCTATGCCCGTGCATGTGGAGAAATCAAGGCAGATGGAGCTATTTTAAATGATTGCTTATCCCGAACTCGCGTATTTTACAGCAAAGCAATTAAAAAACTCACGCGCTTTCGTGGAGAATAATTTCCGTTATTTTTCACATTCCAAGTCTATTGCAAAACAAATGTTAAAAACATCAGATTACTACGTTTTTTGTTCTGCATTTTAGAAGGATTATCATCGAAAAAGTGTAGGGTTTGCTTGTTTTTATCATCGAAAAAAATGTAAGTTTGCAAAACAAAATAAAAATCATGAGCTATGAAAAGACAGATTTACAAACAGTTAACGGACTGAAAAGCAAGCAAAAGCAGAAAACCACTGATATCTGTCTTTCCATGAATGGCTATGTTGAGCAAAAACATTCCACTATATGCAGTGGGCACAATGTAGGTTGAAAAAAAGCATTAATGAACAAAAGAAGCACCCGAAGGCAGACCGGCACATAACCAGGCAAGCCTTCGGGCGTTTTTCACTATCTGCCGAGAACAAGCATTGTCCAGTCGTTCGTGACGCAGCGTTCCACCTCGTGAAGCCCCAATTCATCAGCCTTTTCAAGGAGCATCGGGACATCCTCCTCGTAGAAACCGCTGAGAATCACCGTGCCACCCATGTTCAGTGTCTCCACAATCGCAGGCAGGTCGGCAAGGAGGATGTTACGGTTGATGTTCGCCACGATGACATCAAAGACCCCGTCGACATGGCTCAGCACGGAGACATCGCCAAGAAGAATCTCGTCGATGGTAACATTGTTGAGCGCAGCATTATGGTGTGTGTTGTCCACACTCCATTCGTCTATGTCGTAAGCCGTCACATGCTCCGCCCCGCAACACTTTGCCACAATGGACAGAATGCCCGTGCCGCATCCGCAGTCGAGGACGCGCTTGCCGGCGAAGTCAAACTGCAGGAGCTTCCCTACAATCATCTTCGTTGTCTCGTGGGCACCGTTGCCGAACGCCATCTTTTGGTCTATGGCGATTGAAATGGGAGCCTCCGTGGCGAGAGTCTCCGCCTCCGGGCTTGCAGCGTCATAGATGACGCACTCGCTGCCGACACGTATAGGGTCAAAAACTTCCTTCTCGTAGGTCTCGTTCCAGTTCTGGGACTCCACCTCCTCGGTATGGAAACTGATGGCTGCCGTCTCTATCGGGAAATCGAGAATATGCGCGAGGGTATGCTCCTCACTGTAGTACTGCGTCTGGATATAGCCATCAATGCCATCGTCCGTATCTACAAACGACTCATAACCGGCCTCACAAACACTGTCGGCAAGAAGCTCGCGACACACCTGCATCAGTTCCTCTGACACCTCTATCTTAAAGTGGGTTACGCTGTAATCCATAATTCTAATGTAGACTATTTGTTAAAATACTGTGCAAAATTATAAAAAATAGGGGAAATCCCCATACGTTTTAGGAAAATTCCGTATATTTGCATAGTTATTTTTCCATAATTTTGCGTCAGGAAACAGATAATGATGCTTACAGATTAACGATGAAAGGATGAACAATATGAAAAAGACAATCTTTACAACACTCGCCGCAATGCTCCTGCCACTCACAATGACGGCGCAGGATGACATGTATTTCACACCGACAAAAGCCGAGGTGAAGGCTGCAAAGGAAGCTCGCAAGAAGGAGCGTGAGGCGGAGATTGCACGCAGAAAGGCGTATGAGCAAGCTCGCGGGGTATACTATAGCGGACTGAACAAGACCGATGACGAGTACAACCGTCGCGTAAGCCACAAGGATTTCAAGCCGGTAGCCCTCAATGACACTATCCTTGCAAGCACGGACTCCATAGCAAGTGACATCATAGAGTTCCCTGCCGGCAACGCTTCGCGCATGGAAAAGGGTGTCTACCCTACCGAAGACGAGGCACGTGTGGACACTGTTTATAAATACATCGTCATGGACGATGACGACTACCGTTATTCCCGACTGCTCTCACGCTATGACGATTTCTATTTCTGGCATGCCTTCCACGACCCGTTCTACAACCCATGGTACTACAATCCTTGGTACTACGGACCGCGCTGGAGCTACAACTACTATGCTTGGAGCGGCTGGTATGACCCGTGGTATGGTCCGGGCTGGGACTGGTACGACCCATGGTATCATCCGTGGCACAACATGGGATGGGTGATTCCTGTCTATCCGAGCTACAGACCGGCAGGCAACGCGCCTACAAGATATGCCGGAGTGCACCGCCGTGGCACACTGAACACTGCACGCGGCCATAACAGGAACTCAAGCTATGCTGTGGCAAACAGGAACGGTGACAGGACAGGAAGATACCATTTCAACCGCAACACGTCAGGAAGGTATGACAACAATTCCTTCAACAACCGCAACAACTGGAACAACAATAACAACCGTCCGGCAAACCGACCGACTTATTCAAACGGCAACATGGGAGGCGGTTCTCATGGCAGCAGCATCGGAGGCGGCAGCCATAGCGGCGGTTCACGCAGTGCCGGAGGCTTCGGAGGACGTGGCGGAGGACGCCGATAATGGCATTGGCTTCCTAAAACATTATAAAAAGAACAATATAAAAAGGACAGATATATGAAGAAAATCATTACAATGGCAGCTATGGCAGTGACTCTCTCTACAGCTGCACAGGACACATACCAGAGCGCACAGTTGGCAGGCGATGACCTCAACGGCACGGCACGCTATGTCGGTATGGGCGGAGCGATGGAAGCACTCGGTGCAGACCTTTCGACTATGGGCACCAACCCTGCCGGCATAGGTATGTTCCGCAAGTCTCAGGCATCTGTCTCCGGAGGTCTGCAGGTGTTCGGAGGTAACTACGAGAGCAACACTCTCAACAGTTATCTTGACGGCAAAAAGACCACAGGCAGCTTTGACCAGATTGGTTTTGTGCTGACAACAAAGGCGGGACATGACTCTTATCTTAACTTCGGATTCAATTTCCACAAGTCAAAGAATTTCAATCAGTTGCTTTCCGCCGCAAATTCCTTGAACGGTGCGTCATTGAACAAAGTGTCGTTCAATAAATGGAAGGATGTAGACACTGACCACGATTTCTACGAGCCAAGCTACTCCACTGTGGATTGGTTGAATGACCAACTGGTGAATCCTTACACTGTTGATGGCGATGACAAATACGTAAGTTCATTCAATTCATATTTTCACGCCAAGGATTTCACACAACATCAGGTGCAGAGTGGCTACATTGGTGACTATGATTTCAACATAAGTGGCAACATTCATAACCGTATTTACCTCGGACTGACCTTCGGAATCAAGGATGTCAACTACGAAAGCCGCAGCCTTTATACAGAGACTCTGCTGTTTGAGAATGACATAGATGAAATGGGAAAAATGTATCTTGATGATTCTCGCAGAATAACAGGTACAGGATTCAATGTCAAGTTCGGTGCCATTGTACGCCCAGTGGATGACTCACCATTCCGCATTGGTGCTTATGTCCACACTCCGACATGGTACAAACTGACGACATCCAACTACACGGAGATGGCAACAGAGGACTTTGAAACAGGCAAAATCACTAGCATTTCGTCAGAAGACCATCTTGATTTCAGACTTAACACGCCTTGGCTCTTCGGTGTTTCATTAGGCCATACGATAGGCAATGTTGCAGCTATCGGCGCAACTTACGAGTACAGCGACTATGGTTCTTTGGACAACCGTGTGATTGATGAGGACTATTATTACGACAGCTGGTATGACGATTATTACTACGGAGGTGACCGCTCTACATCGGACAAAGCCATGAAGCGTAACACAGAGAAGAGCCTTCAGGGAGTGCACACTCTCCGTTTGGGTGCCGAACTAAAGCTATGTCCTGAGGTAGCACTGCGCTTCGGATACAACTATGTCTCTCCGAAATACTCTGAGTTTGGCTGCCGTGACACAGATATTCCTTCACAGGGCGTGGAGTTTGCATCTACAGCAGCATACACAAACTGGAAAGATACTAACCGTTTCACGTGCGGCATAGGGTATGCAAAAGGCCCGTTCTCTATCGATGTGGCTTACAAGTACAGCCAGACAAACGGCGATTTCTACCCATTCTATGACGGAATTGGCAAGGGTGAGTACACCAACAATCCGGGAGCGACAAGCGTAAGTGACAAGCGTCACCAGCTGCTGATGACACTTGGTTTCCGTTTCTAATGCCATATTTAAGAGTTTGATAACTGATTCAGGTTTTGCAAACAGCATATTGCGTGGACAAAAAAAACCGCACCAACGGTGACAACATGGAGCTTTGCCTCAGCATCGAGTGTGAGAACCCTATGCAAAAGAACCGCATTAGCGGTTCATTCTGACGCATGGAGCCACTTGCAAAATCTGAATCGAATATTTTTAATACACACCCCTGAAAACAACAGGAGACTTTTGATAGAACAATATCCATCACAACTGTTGGAGCGCGCCGTGGGCGAGTTCTCCAAACTACCGGGCATCGGTCGCAAGACATCCTTGCGACTGATGCTTCATTTATTGCGTCAGGACAAGGATGCTGCCGAGAACCTTGCCAATGCCGTGGCGCAACTGCGGCGTGAAGTGCGCTATTGCAGCGTCTGTCACAACATTTCCGATACAGAACTGTGCCCTATCTGTGCCAATCCGCAGAGGGACAGGAGTACAATCTGTGTCGTGGAGAACATCCAAGATGTCATGGCGGTGGAGCGCACCGGGCAGTTCCGCGGACTTTACCATGTCCTCGGAGGCATCATCTCGCCAATGGACGGCATCGGACCGAGTGACCTTGAGATAGAAAGCCTTGTGGAACGTGTCAAGGAAGGCGGTGTGGAGGAAGTCATTTTCGCCCTTGCCTCGACAATGGAGGGCGACACAACCAACTTCTACATCTCGCGCAAGCTGCAGCCGTTGGGCGTAAAACTGTCAGTCATCGCACGCGGAATCTCCGTCGGTGACGAACTTGAATACACTGACGAGGTGACCCTCGGACGGTCAATCGTCAACAGAACAGAACTAAAATGAAAGAGACAAGCAGAAAACTTATGATACCATACATCGGCAGCATCATCCTTGCTGCCGGCATGGTTGTGCTCTATGAGACACAAATAATCCTCGAAGGCGGACTCGCCGGCGATGTGCAGGGCGAGTTTCTCACAGCCACCGTTATGGAACTCCTGACCATTTGCTCCATACCGCTCGCATTGCGCCTGTTCAAATTCCGCAAGGTACGTAGCATTATCGAGAAGGAAAAGGAAGACGGACTGTTCCGCATGGCACTCATCCGCATGGCTTTGATATGCCTGCCGATGCTTGTAAACACATTATTATATTATCTTTACATGGCTCCTGCTTTCGGCTATATGGCAATGGTGGGATTCATTTCCATGGCATTCATCACACCAACTGTCAAACGATGCGACTCAGAGCTTTAGAACCGGAGGACCTCGAACTGCTCTACACCATTGAGAATGACCGCTCTTTATGGTGGTTGGGAACACAGACGGCACCGCTGTCAAGGTACCGCCTGAAGGAATACATTGCCACCTGCGAGTCGGATATATATAAAGATGAACAGGTGCGCTTCGTCATCGAGACAGAGACAGGGGACGGACAATCACCGCAAGCGGTAGGACTTATCGACCTTTTCAACTTCTCCGCAAGAAACAACCGTGCGGAATTAGGTGTCGCTATCACAAAATCCGCACAGGGAAAAGGCATCGCTCAGGAAGCAATAAAGGCGGTTATGGCTTACGCCCGCGACATTGCAGGCATTCATCAGATATACGCCATCGTCCCTTCCTCCAACCTTGCGTCAGAGAAAATGCTCCTTAACATTGGTTTTCATCGACAGACGGTGCTTAAGGACTGGCTCATTCACAACAGCAATTATGAAGATGCGCTGCTCATGCAGTGCTTTTTAAGCTGAGATTACTTGTCTTTTGTCCTAAAAGAGAACTCTTTACAAGCAAATAGAGAAAAACGAAACATTTGGCAATCGGGTAGAAAGAAACCACCTAATGACAGTGCTGTCCTTATACCCGATTGCCAAATGTTTCTATAAAGAGAGTTGTATTATTGACTACGCATCAAGTTTCATGTCTCCGGTCTTTATCCAACCAATCCTTTCAAGCAGGCAACGGAAAAGCGGAGCGAGGATTGCCGGCAGGATAAAGGATATGAGCAACAAGCCTGTCCAGTCCATTGCTGTGATGGCAGCCTTGCTTCCTGACGCAACATCTGACACCCATCCGGTGTAGACCCCTATCTGACCGACCAAGCCGCAAGTGCCCATTCCCGATGAAATTGCAGGACCGTTCATCTCAAGGTGGAACAGACAGGTGGCAAGCGGACCTGTCACCGCACCGGCAAGGATTGCAGGCAGCCATATACGAGGGTTCTTCACAATATTGCCCATCTGCAGCATACTTGTGCCGATGCCTTGCGACAGCAGACCGCTCCAGCGGTTTTCCTTGAAACTTGCAAAGGCGAAGCCCACCATCTGCGCACAGCATCCTGCCACGGCAGCACCACCGGCAAGTCCTGTCAGACCGAGAGCTGCGCATATCGCTGCTGAAGAAATCGGCAGCGTAAGGCATATTCCCATGACCACACTGACGACAATTCCCATGACAAACGGCTGCTGCTCGGTAGCCCACATGATAAGTTCACCTATGCTGATTGCGGCACTGCCGATTGCCGGAGCAAGCAGTTGGGACAGTCCGACGCCCACACCTATGGTGACAAGCGGGGTGACAATGATGTCAATCTTTGTCTTCCTTGACACAAGTTTGCCGGCTTCCGTGGCGGCGATTGCCATAAAGAACACTGCCAAAGGTCCTCCGGCACCGCCAAGAGCATTGGCTGCCGCTCCGACAACGGTCATTGAGAACAACACCAACGGTGCTGCCTGCAAAGCGTAAGCTATTGCCACAGCCATGGCAGGACCAGCCATTGATTTTGCGAAATCACCGATTTCAATAAGCCATACAATACCTGCCTGTTGTCCTATGGTGGAGATGATTGTGCCTATAAGCAGTGATGCGAAAAGTCCCTGAGCCATTGCGCCCAAGGCGTCTATAAAATATTTCTTCATCGTTCTATGTTATTAATATGTGCACTACCCTGCGACCTTGGAGGGTAAACGTAACGAAAAGGGGAGCTTTGAACGCTCCCCTTTATTGCGCTGCAACATCATGTTGCCTGTGTTCTACTTTACATTACCCACCTTTATGAGGTACTCTGCAATCTGTACGGCATTGAGAGCCGCACCTTTCTTTATCTGGTCACCTGAAAGCCAGAATGTCAGACCATTGTCGCCGGCAAGGTCTTCACGCACACGACCCACGTAGACATCATCCTTTCCTGCTGTGTAGAGAGGCATTGGGTAAGGCAAGCCTTCCATAGTCTCCTTGCTTGCGTCCGGATTAGCCTTTGCACCAACCTTTGCAATGTCGTCTATGAGTGTCACACCCTCAGCATTGCGGAATGCCTCCTTTGCAGCCTCAACAGAGACAGGCTCCTCGGTCTCAATCCAAACTGCCTCGGAATGCGCGCGGAGAGATGATATGCGGACACACATTGCAGAGCAGCGCGCGTCGGTGTGCATGATTTTCTTTGTCTCGTTGAACATCTTCATCTCCTCCTTGGTGTAACCATTATCCTGGAAAACATCAATCTGAGGGATGACATTGTAAGCCAACTGGTAAGCAAACTTCTCAACCTCCGGCTGCTCGTCGTTGGCAAGCTGCTTGTACTGCTGCTGCAGTTCAGCCATTGCCGCAGCACCGGCACCTGACGCTGACTGGTAAGAAGCGACATGGATGCGCTTGATGTGAGAGAGTTTCTCGATAGGCTGCAGGCAGACAACCATCATGATTGTCGTGCAGTTTGGGTTTGCAATGATGCCACGCGGACGCACAAGAGCATCCTCGGCATTGCACTCCGGCACAACGAGAGGCACGTTCTCATCCATACGGAAAGCAGAAGAGTTGTCAATCATCACCGCACCATACTTGGTGATGTCCTCACAGAATTCCTTTGATGTGCCGGCACCTGCAGAAGTGAAAGCTATATCCACATCCTTGAAATCATCGCCATGCTTCAAGAGCTGCACTTCATATTCCTTTCCACGGAATGTGTACTTTGTGCCCGCAGAGCGTGTAGAGCCAAAGAGCACAAGCTCATCAAGAGGGAAATTCCTTTCGTCAAGAACGCGGAGAAACTCCTGTCCGACAGCGCCGGAAGCGCCAACAATTGCTACTTTCATTTTTCTTTTACCTTAAATTTATATATATTACATTAATTGTTTTTCCAGAACTCCGGTGTGAAGAGTATCAGCACCGTGAATATTTCAAGACGTCCGACAAGCATCAGCACAGAGCAGAACCACTTGCAGGTCATTGGCAACTCCCCCCATGACATTGTCGGACCGATCTCTGTGCCAAGTGTCGGACCTACATTCGACAGGCATGAGAGACACAGCGTAATCGAATTGATGACATCAACGCCTATGGCAGTAAAGTATGTCGCCGCCACAAGGAAGAGCACGAAGTACAGCATCATGAACGCCATCAGGCGGTTGCGCGCCGCATGGGAGATTATCGTATCGTTGACCCTCACCGGAAGCACCGCATTAGGATGCAGAATCTGGCGGAACTCATTGAAGATTGTCTTAATCACTATCACGATGCGGAGACATTTGTTTCCTCCCGCCGTAGAGCCTGCACAACCTCCGATGTACATGCAGATGCCCAAAACTATCCACGTCACATGCGGCCAGCGTGCCGCATCGTCACTGAATAGTCCGGTACTCGTAAGGAACGACACAACCTGGAATATGCCATAACGGAAGGCTGTCCACAGGGAATAATTGTTATAGGTCATCAGATAGTACATGACTATCGCCGTTGCGGCACAGATGACGAACAGATAGAAGCGCAATTCCGTATTCTTGAAGAACTCCTTTATCTTCATCTTCGACACAGCAAGATACAGCAATGTGAAGTTTATGCCGGAAAGGAAGCAGAAGAACGCTCCCGAAAGCTCGATGAACGGTGAGTTGAAGAACTCCGTCGATGAGTTATGTGTGGCAAAACCTCCTGTCGCCGTGGTTGTCATGGCATAGTTGACACTGTCGAAAACAGACATTCCTCCTACATAATAGAAACCCATACATGCCACCGTAAGTATGATGTAAACCATCCAAATGGCATGGGATGTGGTGGAGATTCTCGGATGCAGTTTTGTCTTTATCGGTCCTGTAGCCTCCGCCGAGAACACTTTTATGTTGCCACCACCGCCAACCAGCGAAGGCAGCAGTGCTATGGTGAAGAACACAATACCGAGACCGCCAATCCATTGCGTCATCGTTCTCCAAAAGAGTATGCCATGGGGAAGAACCTCCACATCATCGATAATCGTCGCTCCTGTTGTGGTGAATCCCGATATAGTCTCAAAATAAGCATTCGTAAAATCCGGAATATACCCACCGATATAGAAAGGCAGCATCCCGAAGAATGAGAACACAATCCACGTTGCAGAGACAAGGAAATAGGCATCTTTCCTGCTCATGCTGTTACGCGCCTCTCTGCCATAGGCATGGCATCCTATTCCTGCCAGTGTGGTAATCACTATTGTCCACAGGAAAGACACCGTATCATCCTCGTGATAGAAGACAGACAGCAGCATGCACAACAGCAGGAGCGAAGCCTCCAGCCACAGCAGCGAGCCCATAATCTTTGATATTATTCTCCAGTTAAGCACTTTTTTATTTTTTTTCAGATGCGACATGATGCGTCAAATGATGCCACATGATTAACCACGATGCTACATGATGTATCATGAGACAACATGTTGCAACAAATGAGACAACATGAGACATCGTGTGAAACCATGACAACCCTTTCTGCTCACCACGACTTCTCACGTAAACAGTTTTTCTATCTTGCGCAGATTCACATCATGAGAGAACACCATGACAGAGTCACCCGGCTGAATCTGTGTATTTCCCGACACCAACAATCCGTGTCCGTCACGCAGCAACCCACCGATGGTGATGCCTTTCGGCAGCCCGAGGTCCTTCACAGGCTTTCTTGTGACCTTCGAGTTCTCTGCCACAAGAAACTCAGCCACATCGGCATTCGCTGTCATGAAGAACTTTACGTTTGACACATTGTTGGCAAGGAGCATCTGATAGATATGCCCTGCAGCGATAATCTTCTTGTTGATTATCGTTCCTATGTCAAGGCTTTCCGCCATAGAGATGTAGTCCACATTCTCCACCTGTGCCACAGTCTTGCGCACTCCGCGGCGTTTAGCCGCCAGACAGGCAAGGATGTTCGTCTCCGCATTGCCCGTCAATGCCACAAAAGCCTGCGTATTGGCAATGTTCTCGTCACGAAGGAGCGACATGTCACGACCGTCGCCATGGATAATCATGACATTCCTCTTGTTTATCAGCTCATTCAGACGATAGCAACGTGCCTCGTCACGCTCTATAATCTTGAGGTTCATGTACTCAGGAATGGTATGTGCCACGCGTACCGCTGCCTTGTCACCTCCCATAACCATGACATTCCTCACATCATCATAATCCTCCTTGCCAACTATCTGACGGATATAAGGGATGTACTCCTTTGTGGTCATGAAATAGCAGAGGTCACCATCCTCCACAGTGTCCCAGCCACCCGGGATGACAGTCTCGTTGCCACGCTTTATGGCAACGATGTGATACGGGTCATCAGGTCCGCAAAGGTCTTTCAGAGGAGTATCGAGAATCTGCGAGCAGGTGCGCATCTTTATGGCAAGCAGCACCAGTTCGCCGTCAAAGACATCCCACCGCTGACGCACCCACGACATCTTCAGACCGTTGATAATGTCCCTTGCAGCGAACACTTCAGGGTAAATCATGGAGTCCACGCCCATTTTCGGGAACACATCCGGCAACGTCGGGTCGATATATTCAAAATTATCAATGCGCGCAACTGTCTTCCTTGCACCCAAAGCCTTTGCTATTGCGGCACTCGTGATATTGGTTGTCTCGTCAGGAGTGACGGCGATGTACAAGTCCGACTCTGCCGCTCCTGCATCGGAAAGTGCACGGAGACTTGTCGGCGAAGCCACCATCGTCATGACATCGCAGTTAGCTCCGACATCCGCAAGGCGCTCATTGTCGTCATCAATCAGCGTGCAATCGAAATTCTCTCCTGCCAAAAGCTTTGACAAGTGAACACCCATATCTCCGGCACCGGCTATAATAAGTTTCATATTTCGTCCTTGTTTGTCATTTATTTGCACAACTCGCATCGCAGCCTTTCACAGCTGAGCGGATGGATTCCTTGTCAAGTCCGACAATTTCCCTCAATTCATTTACCGTTCCATGCTCCACAAAATAGTCAGGAAGCCCGAGACGCGTGACAGGAATCATCTTGCCATGGTCCTGCAGCCACTCACACACAGCGGAACCAAGACCGCCATTGCGTGTGCCGTCCTCCACGGTCACGATACGCTCATATCGCTCCGAAACCTCATGAAGAATGTCCTCATCAAGAGGTTTGAGGAAGCGCATGTCATAATGTGCTGCATTTTCTTCCCTTGCCACCTCACCGGCATCGACGCCAAGCGGTCCGATTGTGAGTACTGCCGTGCGCTTTCCCTCGCACATGAGCCTGCCCTTTCCCACCGGCAGTTCACGCATCGGGCATTTCCAGTCCGGCTGTGAACCGCATCCGCGAGGATAGCGGATGACCCATGTACCCATGTCCGGCAGCTGTGCAGTATACATCATGTGGCGCAACTCATGCTCATCCATTGGCGAGCAGATAGTCAGATTAGGCACAGGGCGCAACGCTGCCATGTCAAAAGCGCCATGGTGCGTAGGTCCGTCCTCACCGACAAGTCCTGCCCTGTCAAAGCAAAGGACGACAGGAAGGCGCATTGTCGCCACATCATGTATGATGTTGTCATACGCTCTCTGTGCGAAAGCGGAATATATGTTGCAGAAAGGTTGCAGCCCGTCCTTAGCCATTCCTCCCGAGAAAGTCACGGCATGACCTTCGGCGATTCCCACATCAAAGGTGCGTGAAGGCATCTTCTCCATCATGATGTTCATGGAGCAGCCTGTCGGCATGGCAGGGGTGACACCGACAATCTTAGGGTTCTGCCTGGCGAGTTCAAGCAATGTCTCACCGAAAACAGTCTGAAACTTAGGAGGTTTCTGAGACTTTTCATTCTCTCCCTCTTGTCCTTCCACCTCACGCCGCTTGCCTGTCTCCGGGTCAAAGACTCCCGGTGCGTGCCAGATTGTCGGCATTTCCTCGGCAGGCTTGTAGCCATGCCCCTTCACAGTGTGCAGATGCAGGAGCTTAGGGCCTTTCATGTCCTTCAGCAAACGCATGACACGCACTGTCTCGATGACATTGTTGCCGTCCACCGGACCGAAATAGCGGATGTTCATCCCCTCAAAAATGTTCTGCTGCTGTGACAGTGCAGACTTGAAAGCGTTGCTCAAACGTATGATTGTCTTCTTGCGCTTCTCGTCCATCCAGCCGTGTGCTCCCATCCAACCGGCAAACTTCATGCGGAAGGTGTTGTACCTTTGGTTGGTGTTCAGATTCAGAAGATACTGCTTCATGCCACCGACGGAACGGTCGATGGACATGTTGTTGTCATTCAGGATGATAAGCAGGTCGTTGGGTGACGAAGAGACATTGTTCAGTCCTTCAAAAGCCAGACCGCCGGACATTGCTCCGTCGCCTATGACTGCCACGACATGGCGCATCATTCCGTTATCTTTTTTCTTGCCGTCCTTCACCGTTTCGTCCTTTGAGAGACGCGCAGCCACCGCCATACCGAGAGCTGCGGAGATGCTGTTTGAGGCATGTCCGCAGGTGAAGGTGTCGTACTCCGACTCCTCCGGTGACGGGAAAGGCTTCAGTCCGTGGAGCTTTCGGTTTGTCTTGAAGGCTTCACGGCGTCCGGTGAGTATCTTATGCGGATAAGCCTGGTGACCGACATCCCAGACAATCCTGTCCTCCGGAGTGTCGAAGACATAGTGGAGAGCCACCGTAAGTTCCAGAGCTCCAAGGCTTGAGGCGAAATGTCCGGGGTTGACAGCACAGTCGTTGACAACCTCACGGCGCAGCTCATCGCACAGAAGCGGCAGCTCCTCCACCCTGAGACGGCGGAGGTCTTCCGGAGTATTAATCTTATCAAGTAATTGAGACATTTCTCCTTTATTCCTTGCTTTTCTTGTTTTTTCGTGTTATAAGCAACTGTCGGACAGTTATTTTATGCTGAACGGCAGTTGCTTAATATGCTGTTCTTCCCTGACTTATTTGTCAGAGAACAGTGCGTCGTCATACTTCAGCATGACCGGTTTCCGGGCATACTCCTTCATGAGTTCCTTGGAAGCGTACTTCACAGGCACAACAAGGCGGAACATATACTCCTTGAACCAATCGGCAGTCATGACGAGACAGCCTTTCTGTCCATGGTCTGAGCCCCATGAGTTCTCCACTTTCCATGCCGTAGGCTGTCCTTTTGCGTCAAGATTCACGGCAGAGAGGGTCATGGCGTGTGTCGAACCGCTGTCGTGTGTGCTGATGCGCTCCGCCTTGTTCATGCTGAAATCGGTCTGGAAAAGGCTTGCATAGTCGAAGTTTTCAAGCGAAGCGAAACCGCGCTTTGAGTCGAGGAACTTGCCAACGTCGTAGGAAGAGTACATCTTCTGACCGCCCTGAAGAGCCTTTATGGCAAGGGCTTCCACCTCTTCCATAGGCAGATTGAGGTAACGCCAGTTGGTTCCGTCGTAAGTGTGGCGGTCATATTCTATTTCGTAGACCTGATGATAAGGGTGGCGAGGGTCGTTCATGACCATGAGGTAGCCGTCATTCAGTGTCTTCAACGCTCCCACTTCCTCGGCGAAAGACAGCGGAGTGTAGGTCTTCTCCTCGCCCACCGGCTTGCCGTCCTTGTCATGATGACAGTAGGCGAACTCTGTAGGAGGCACGCCATAAGCCATTGTCAGCATACGGTAGACGGTCTTCAGCATCTCCGTCTTCTCCTTTTTCACTGCTGCAGGCTTCTTGCCGTCGGCAACCATCTTGCGCAATTTCAGTCCGTACTCGCGGAGCTTGCTTGCCACAAGGCGGTCGATGCGTGATGTGCTCTCGGCGGAATATGTCTCCGGCATGACCTCCATAGGCACAAGACCGTATTTTTTCACGAGGTCGACGACACCGCAGAATGTTCCGCCGTCGCTTATAGGATGACTGAAAAAGAAGTCCACCTCTTGGTCGGTCATAGGTTTCTTGGCTGTGTCTATCACTCCCTGAAGCATAAGGTTGGCCTTCTCCAACTGGTCATAGACAAAGAGATAACCCTGGGAGAACTCCACCACACGACCCAATGTGTCGGCAACGGCAAAGTCGGAGCGGAGGACATTGAAGCCGGAGAACATCCAGCAACGTCCCGAACTCTTCTGGTTGTGGATGGACTGCTTGGCTGTCTCCACGGAGAAACGTGACGGTACAGCCCTCAGCTGTGCCTCACCTTTCGCCAACTGGTCGATAGGGTTCATGCGGATTGCTGTAGTCAAAGCCTTCTGTGCAGGCGAATCAACACCTGAGCGGGTTGTTATGTCCTTTATCTGGGCAGCGTCAAGGCCGCCGTTTGCTGTCTGTGCAGACGCCATAACTGTAGTGAGTGCCATGGCACACAATATCATTCTTGTTTTCATACGCGCGTGTATCTTTTTTATTATAAATGCAAAATTACTATAAATATTTGACTTAAACACGAAACTTATACAATAATTAACTAAAGTTCTCTCTTGCACCACTATTCAGCAGACAAGACTTCATCTGCCGTACATGTCCGATACGGCTGCGGAAAGAGCTGTTTTCATGCTGCATGGCAGTATGGGAAAGCAAGTGTTTTTTATGCATGAGTTTTCCAATGTTCTATTTATCATAATCGGAAAACCAAAGGTCAAAATGGCATTTCAATAGCATTTTCAATGCTGTTTCTGGCGGTTTCCAGCAAAAAAATCCACCTTTCACGGTGAAAAAGACAACTTTTTGCCTTGCTAAAGGTTACGCTCTGCCCTGCAAATGGCAACCTTTCGCATTTCAAAAGGTAACCGTTTGTCTTGTTTTTGTCATCTTTCTGCACACTAAAACACACAACACCCTGATTGCTAAGCGGTTAACAAACACACAAACTCCATGCGTTTTTCACAGAAATCCGTCATCTTTTTCTTTTTACGCGATTCTCATGAGGCAAAACAGGCATGAGTTTTCTAATTTTCCGGCAAACACAAACAAGCAATCAAAAGTTAGTCCACAAAATTAAACGACATTATTTTCAATCGTGATGTATGAGTTTATCTTTCGCCTTCTCTGCTTGTCCTTTTTGGTGAAAACCATAGGTTTCATCGGTCATGCAGCCCGCTACACTCCCTCTTCAACCTACGATTTTCCCTCAAAAACAACAGCGCAGATAATGCAAATTAATTTTGTGGACTAACTTAACAAAGGACATCGCCAGCAAGCACTATCGCAGAAACAAATCTTCCACGACAATGGATTTTTGTTAATTAATGCCTATTATCCTGAATCTTTCACAAAAGCGCAAACGAGAAACTTTGGTCTTCGCAAAATAAGTCGTACCTTTGTAATAAATTTCAACACCTCTAAAAGAAAATCCTATGACATGCACGATTCTGACAGCTATGCTTCTCGCGTCCACATTGTATGCGGAGGCAAGGCAGGAAATGCAGTGCGACAGCATTCCACAAGAGCAAGGCACTGCAATCAAAGGAGTGATTGCCAATCAGTTGACGCACGTCCCACTGCGTGGAGCATGCATTTCCCTAAGCAACGGCAAGACCATAACCACATCATGGGACGGCAAATACTGCATCACGGACACAGCGTTCGCAACGGCAAGCATAACGAAAAACGGTTTCCTCACACGCCATCTGCGGTGCGATGAGTTCACGGACACTCTGTTCCTCCTGCCCTCCTCCCGCACCATCGCGGAGGTGACAGTATGGGGAAAGCGCGGCAACCATGCCAATCTCTTCACTCCTATGTCAAAAACCGACGCCGAACTGGCAGAGATAGGCGGCAATATGGGAAGCAACATCCTTGGTTTGCTGCTATTTGCAGCCGAGAAACTGAAGATTCTCCCTGACTTCGGGAAGAAGAGAAGGATGTGGGAGGAGAAGCAGCGCATGATAATCGATAACTATTGACGGCAGGCAAAGGCTGCATTAAAAACTAAGAAAACAACAAACAACATGAACAATAACAGAGACTCTTTAGACTTCTCGAAAGAACCGGTGGGGAGACTTTTCCGCAAGATGTTTCTCCCTACTCTTGTCGGAATGATTTCCATGGTGGTGCTGAACATCACTGACGGTGCTTTTGTCGGTCATGGCGTGGGCAGTGATGCATTGGCAGCGGTGAGCATTGTGGCACCGTTGTACCTGATTGTCAGCGGTCTCGGACTGATGTTCGGCATAGGCGGCAGTGTGGTGGCAAGCATTCATCTTGCTAAAGGAAACATAAAGGCTGCCAACATAAACCTCACCCAAAGCGTCCTCGCAAGTGTCATTGTCGGCGTTGTTCTCGGGGCATTTGTCTTCACTTTCCAGAAGGAGACCTGCCTGTTCTTCGGCTGTTCGGAAGCACTGCTGCCACTTGCCTGCTCCTACATCAAGTGGGTGGCACTGCTCACTCCGTTCAACATGTTCGGCATGACAGGCATGTTCATGGTGCGACTTGACGGCAATCCGAAGTTTGCCATGGGCGTGAACTGCTTCATAGCGACACTGAACATCGTGCTGGACTACCTGCTTATCTTCCCATTGCAAATGGGACTTGAAGGTGCGGCGATAGCCACCATGTCGGCATTCGCCACCGGCAGCATACCATTGTTGTGGTTTCTGCTGAAAAAGACAAAGACCGTGCATTTCCGCAGACTGAAAACAAGCCGCACAAGTATGGAACTGACCGCGCGAAACCTCGGCTACCAGATGAAAATAGGTGCCTCGGGACTACTCGGAGAACTGGCTTTGGCATCAACCATAATCGTCGGGAACTATGTCTTTATCCACTATCTCGGCGAAGATGGTGTGGCAGCGTTCTCCGTAGGCTGCTACTGCCTGCCTATAGTCTTCATGGTCGGCAACGCCATTGTGCAGAGTGTGCAGCCGATAATCAGCTTTGCACACGGCATGAACGACAGCGAACGGCTTGCCGGAGCACGGCGCATAGCCTTCGGGACAGCAGTTGCCACCGGCATCGTCGGCATGCTTTTCATGTGGATTGGAGCAAGCCTGATAGCGATGACCTTCATGGAACCCGGATGCCATGCATACGAGCTGTGCCGTGACGGACTGCCCTACTACTCTCCGGCGTTCCTGTTCATTGCCATAAACGTTGTGATGACGGGTTACTTGCAAAGCATCGAGGAGGCACGGAAAGCCATGGTTTTCACCGTATTGCGAGGATTCGTATTTTGCATTCCATGCTTTATCCTCCTCCCGATGGCAGTGGGAAGCAACGGTGCGTGGCTTGCCTTGCCACTCGCAGAGGCAATGACGACGGCGGTGATACTTATGACTGCAAAGAGAAAGGCTGAATAACTACATCAAGCACACATACGATTCAGGGCACGTGACGACATCGGTCACGTGCCCTGAACTGTATGTGTGCCATTGATAAAACTGTCTTATACAAGATGTCCGATAAGGTTCTCGCGGTCGCCCGGCAGATAGTCGATCACCGGAATCTCAATCATTGTGTAGCATCCCGGCTGCTGACGCATGGAGGCACGTGCCGAATTGACAAGCACCTGTGCAGTGAGCGCAGGATTATTGATTTTCATGTTGAACTCAAACAGCTGATTATGAGTCTTTCCTGAGACACCCTTGCGTGTCAGGTTGACACCGTGACCGACATCATTGAGTGCGTCCACACTCTCCACTTGAAAGACATGGGTCTCGTCATTGACGAAGTATGGGTCACTCTTTATGGCTTTCACCACCTCGTCAAATACAGCACCGTCCTCCAGTTCCACATAAACCATACGGCGGTGAATGCCTTCACCGACAGGGATTGTCATGGACAGAGCGTCCTTTACACCTGCCTTTGAACGCACGCAAACGGAGTGTCCCATGGAGCGTCCCGGTCCGAAATTTGTGTAGGAAAGACCTTTCGGCGCGAGAGACTCCATCAATGTGCGCACAACAGAGTCGGAACCCGGATCCCATCCGGCAGCTATGACGCTGACAGTGCCTGTCTCCTTGTTGACCTTGTCAAGCGAACGGCGGTACTCGACGATAGAGCTGTGGATGTCGAAAGAGTCCACAGTGTTGATGCCGAGTGGCAGAATCTGCTTCGCATATTCCTCACAAGAGCGTGTAGGAGTGGCGAGGATTGCCACATCAACGTCACCAAGTTCCTTGATGTCCTTCACGACCTTGTAGTCGGAAATCTCCTTCGGGCAGTTCTCCGCACCACTGCGGCGCACGATACCTGCTATCTCAAAATCCTCTGCCGCCTCAAGAGCCTCAACCGTGAAGCGACCTATGTTGCCGTAACCAACTACGGCTGCTCTGATTTTTCCCATATTATTTTCTTTGTTTTAATAGTTATTCTTGAGTGTTTTTTACCTGAAACATCACTGTTCCGCTTGCTTTATGTAAGGCTTTTAATGTTTTCGGATGCAAAATTAGCAATAATTCTCGTGAATCGTTACTATTTGTCCGTTTTCTTTATTCGGGTAATATTATTTAACACAAATATCAGCCTGCAAGGCAATAAACGCACCTCTCGTGCGTTATTATTTTTGTACACACGTAAATATTTATAAAAACTCACCATGATTGAATACATAAAAGGAGAACTCACCGAACTTACTCCCGCCATGGCTGTGATAGAAGCCGGAGGCGTGGGTTACGGACTGTGCATAACCCTGAACACATACACATCACTGCAAGGGACAAAGAAAAATGACGGCAATGCGACAAAGCTTTATGTTCATGAGCAGCTTGTGACGGGAGGAAGGGATGACTCCTTCACTCTCTATGGCTTCTCGACAAAGCAGGAAAGGGAGCTCTACCGCCTGCTCATCACCGTCAACGGCGTGGGAGGAAACACTGCACGCATGATTCTCTCTGCCACAACACCGGCGGACTTGTGCAACACCATAGCAAGCGGTAACGAGAAAATGCTGAAGACAGTGAAAGGCATCGGACCAAAGGCCGCACAAAGGATAATCCTTGAACTCAGGGACAAGATTGTCTCACTCGGAATAACAGGCGAACTGCATGCCAGCGCCGGTACCGACGGTGCTGCGGAGACTGTCAATTCCGACATCCGTGACGAGGCTGTTGCCGCACTCTCTGCCCTCGGTTTCTCCCCTGCACCGTCGGCAAAGGCTGTCACGGCAATCCTCAAGGAAGCTCCTGACACTCCTGTGCAGGATGTAATCAAAGCAGCACTGAAGATGATAAAGTAAGTGAGCGACATCACTTCCTCATTGACTGCATAAAGAACAACCTTGTAAGCTCACTTACATAAAAAAGCGATTCAGGCTTGAACAAACTGAGAAATATTGCCACATGGATTCTTGTCAGTGCATTTGCTGTGCTGACAGGCTATGCCATGACCATGCCGCAGGCGGTAAGGCAACAGAAAAAAGATAACGCCAACAAAGAGAAAAAGGACTCGCTGACAACAAAACTTGACGAGATTCTCGTAATCGACACCGAGGACATACCGGACTCTTTGCTTAACCCGAGATGGAAAATCCAAAGGACAATTCCCGCAACATTTGAGGACCTTAAACAAGGTTCGGCAGACTTGAAGCGACCGGAGAACCTCGAACAGAAAATCGAGTATAACGATTCCATCGACCGTTACATCATCGGCTACAAAATGGGCGGCACATATCTTGACGCCCCGATTATGCTCACTCTTGATGAATATCTGGACTATATAGGCAAGAAACAGCGTGCACAGTACTATCGGAATAAGAACACTGAGACTTTCGAGAAGAAGGGCAAGGAGAAATTCGACTTCACTGACATGCACTTTGACCTCGGACCGGCGGAGAAAATCTTCGGTCCGGGAGGAGTCCGGGTTACTACAAAGGGAACAGCAGAACTCCGGTTCGGTGCGACAGTAAAGAAGATTGACAACCCTTCACTTCCTATCCGTAACCGCAAAACGACATCCATAGACTTCGACGAGAAGATAAATATCAACGTGACGGGTAAGGTTGGCGACAAGGTGAACATGGGACTCAGCTACAACACTGACGCGACTTTCAACTTCGACCAACAGAACATCAAACTGAAATATGAAGGCAAGGAGGATGAGATAATCAAGCTCGTGGAAGCGGGCAATGTATCCTTCCCGTCCAATTCCTCACTCGTACAGGGCGCATCCTCACTCTTCGGCATACGTACTGACATGCAGTTCGGCAAGCTGAAGCTGCAGACCGTGCTGTCACAGAAGAAGTCAAACTCGTCAAGCGTTAACTCCAAAGGCGGTGTGCAGCTGACTCCGTTTGAGATTGATGTGGCAAATTATGAGGAGAACCGCCACTTCTTCCTTTCCAATTTCTTCCGTGCGCAGTACGACAAAGGCATGGCGTCACTTCCGAACATTACCACCGGAGTGAAGATAAACCGTGTGGAGATTTGGGTGACCAACAAGTCCGGCGCGACATCCAACACCCGTAATGTCGTTGCACTGACAGACCTCGGTGAGGCTCAGAAGATAAGCAACAGCCTCTGGGGTGGCGACAAAGGCAACGATGTGCCTTCAAGCAACTCCGCAAACTCTGAGTATGCCACCATGGTCAGCACTCTGCAGGCGGCACGTGACATAGACCTGACATCATCGACTCTTGACGGCTACAGTCTTGTGGGTGGCGCTGACTATGAGAAAATAGAGCGCGCACGCCAGCTGTCGTCCTCAGAATACACTGTAAACCAATATCTCGGATATGTCTCTCTGAAGACTACCCTGCAGACAGACCAGGTGCTTGCCGTGGCATACGAATACACTTACGGCGGACAGACATACCAAGTGGGCGAGTTTGCGGCAGACCAGCCGGACAATTCCAAGGCTCTTTTCGTCAAGTCCCTTAAGAATACGGCAAACAATCCGCAGCAGGGCAACTGGCCGCTGATGATGAAGAACGTCTATTACCTTGCGTCAAGCGTGGAGAAAACAAAGTTCCGCCTTGATGTGAAGTTCCAGTCTGACTCGGCTGGTGTCTACCTCAACTACATCCCAGAGCAGCAGGTGAAAGGCACGCCATTGGTGAAACTCCTCGGTGCTGACCGCCTTGACAATAACAACAAGGCACACTCCAATGGCTACTTCGACTTTGTTGAAGGCTATACCGTGAGCAACGGCCGTGTGTTCTTCCCTAAAGTAGAGCCTTTCGGAAGCTATCTCCGTGAGACACTCAGGAACGCAGGTGTGCGGAATCCTGAGAGATACGCTTATACAGAGCTTTACGACTCCACGAAAACCATTGCCAAGCAGATTGCCGAGAAGAACAAGTACATTCTTACCGGACAGTTCAAAGGCACTTCATCCAACGTCATCTCACTCGGGGCTTACAATGTTCCGCGTGGCTCTGTCATTGTCACGGCAGGCGGTGTGGTGCTTACCGAAGGCTCGGATTACTCCGTCGACTACGCTGCAGGTGAGGTGACAATCCTCAACCAGAGCATCATCGATGCCGGAACGAACATCAATGTCTCATTGGAAAGTGACACTGACTATGGTCAACAGAGAAAGACAATGGTCGGACTGAACTGGGAATACAATTTCTCCAAGGACTTCCAGATGTCGGGAACGTTCCAGCATCTCTCCGAACAGGCACTGACAACAAAGGTGACCATGGGCTCTGAGCCATTGAAGAACACTATGTGGGGCGTCAATCTGAATTGGAAGAAGGAGTCACAATGGCTGACAAACATCCTTGACAAACTGCCTTTCCTGCATCTCACAGCACCTTCATCCATACAAATCTCGGCAGAATTCGCACAACTCATTGCCGGAACTGCCAGCGGAACGCAGGACAACGCATCATATCTTGACGACTTTGAGAATGCCACCAACAAGATTGATGTGTCCACTCCGACATCATGGACACTGTCAAGTGTGCCGTCAATGTTTGAGGAACAGAAGGACAAGAGCACTCTGCGAAGCGGCTTCAACCGCTCACGCCTTGCATGGTACAACATCGACCCTCTCTTCACACGACAGGGCTCGTCACTCACACCGGGACATATCAAGGGCGACTTGGACCAGCTTTCCAACCATTATGTACGTGAGGTGTATGTCAGCGAGCTATTCCCTAACCGCGACCAAAGCACATACAACGGCGCAACAAGCACCCTTTCAATACTCAACCTAGCATACTATCCTGACGAGCGTGGTCCATATAACTTCACTACAGCCCTCAACGACAAGGGCAGACTGACCATGCCTAAGCGCAGTTGGGGTGGTATGATGAGGAAACTTGACACATCGGACTTTGAGACTGCCAACGTGGAGTATATCGAATTCTGGATGCTTGACCCGTTCATCACCTCTCCAAACGGTTACGCTGACACACAAGGAATGGGAGGAGACATGTATTTCAACCTCGGCGAAGTCAGCGAGGACATTCTCCGTGACGGCAAGAAATTCTATGAGAGCGGTATGCCTACCGACGGTTCACAGGCTTTCACTACCACACAATGGGGTAAGATACCGACACAGGCAGCCGTGACTTACGCCTTCTCCACAGCTCCGGGAACACGCCACCTGCAGGATGTGGGCTATAACGGACTGACGGATGAGGAGGAGCGTTCTTTTGAAGGTTACCGCACATTCCTTGACTTTGTCAATACGACATATAGCGGAAACGACTCTGTCTACAACGCAATCATGAACGACCCTGCTGCCGACAACTATCAGTATTTCCGCAGCACCGAGTTTGACAACAGGCAGACACCTATCCTTGAACGCTACAAACGGATAAACAACCCACAAGGAAACTCTCCTGACTCTGACCAAAGGACAGAGGCTTACGACACATCCTACAAGACAACGCCTGATGTCGAGGACATCAATCAGGACTTCACACTCAACGAATACGAGAAATACTACCAGTACCACATCTCGCTGCGCCCTGAGGATATGCAGGTGGGCAAGAACTACATTGTCGACAAGCGTGTGGCTCAGCCACCACTCAGGAACAACTCGGACAGAGAGCAGGTAACATGGTACCAGTTCCGCATTCCTCTGCGCGAATACGAGAGCAAAGTGGGATCTATCTCGGACTTCACATCCATACGTTTCATGCGCATGTTCCTCACCAATTTCGAGAAACCTGTCATCGTACGCCTCGGCACACTCGACCTTGTCCGTGGCGAATGGCGAATCTATGAGCAGAGCCTTGAGAGTTCAGCATCAACAGGTACACTCTCGGTAAGTGCTGTAAACATCGAGGAAAACAACGACAAGACTCCTGTCAACTATGTCCTGCCACCGGGAATCTCCCGTGTGGTAGACCCTTCACAGCCACAGCTGACAGAGAACAATGAGCAGGCTCTTGCCATGACTCTCACAAATCTGGCTCCGGGAGAGTCAAAATGTGTGTACAAAAACATGTCCCTTGACATGCGCTACTACAAGCATCTGCAGATGTTCAGCCACGCACACGCTTTCGAAGCTGCCCCTACAGCATTGGAAAACAACCAGCTTGCTCTCTTCGTGCGTGTCGGTTCGGACTACAAATCCAACTTCTACGAATACGAGATTCCACTGAAACTCACACCTGAGGGAAAATATTCCTCAGAACAACGCCGTGCCGTATGGCCAGAAGAGAACATGCTCGACATCGACCTCACCGTCTTCACAAGCCTGAAAAAAGAGCGTAACAGAACAGGCAGCGCATACAACAAAGTCTTTACGGCTTACGACCCAAACAACCCGAAGAACAAAGTTTCTATCATGGGCAACCCGACTCTCGGCGAAGTGAAGACCATGATTATCGGTGTGCGCAACCTTTCTTCGACAACCAAGTCGGGAGAAGTGTGGGTGAACGAACTGCGCCTCAAAGATACGGAGAACTCCGGAGGCTGGGCAGCACAGGGAAACATGAACCTGCAGCTGTCGGACCTCGGCACCGTCAATGTCAACGGCAAGCACACATCGGCAGGATTCGGCGGACTGGAGCAGGGCGTCACGCAGCGTTCCACTGACGATTTCACGACTTATTCCGTGACAGCAAACGTGGAGCTCGGCAAGTTCTTCCCTGACAAAGCTAAAGTTTCATTGCCTGTCTACTACAGCATGACAAAGGAAAAGACATCTCCGAAATACAACCCGCTGGACACAGACATGGAACTCAAGGAGGCTCTTGATGCCGAACCTGACAAGCACCGCCGGGACTCTATAGAGAGCATTGCCGTATCGAAAATAACAAACACAAATTTCTCTGTCTCCAACGCTCGCGTAGGCATATCGACCAAAGGACATCCTATGCCCTACGACCCGGCAAACTTCTCATTCTCCTACAGCCACTCGCACACTCACAAGCAGGGCGAGACGACAATCTACGAGAACGAGGACAACTGGCGTGGCTCAATGAACTATTCCTGGAGCCCTGTCTACAAGCCTATTGAGCCGTTCAAGAAGATAAAGTCAAAGTCAAAATACTACGACATCCTGAAGCGTTTCGGTCTGAACTGGCTGCCGCAGTCTGTCGCTTTCAACACGGAAATGACACGTTCCTACTACGAACTGCAGGAGCGTGACATGGAAGCCATGGGCGACTCACAACTGCCTCTGACCTTCAACTCGCAATTCCTGTGGAACCGTGATTTCTCATTGCGTTGGGATTTGACAAAAAACCTGCATTTCAACTTCCAGTCTGCTACACACGCAGAGATTGAAGAGCCGTACACTGCCGTGAACAAAGACCTCTATCCTGAACGCTATCAGGCATGGAAGGACTCCGTATGGACAAGCATCAGGCATTTCGGCACACCATTGGACTACAGCCAGAATGTCAGCGCGTCCTACCGCCTGCCTCTGAACATGATTCCTATCTTTGACTGGCTCACCGCCGACGGCAGCTATTCATCGACCTACAACTGGGTGCGAGGCACTGAACTTGAGGACGGCACATCGCTCGGAAACACCATAGCGATGAACCGCACATACTCCCTTAACGGCACTTTCGCCATGGAAAAACTGTACAACCACATTCCGTTCCTGAAGAAAACAAACGAAAGATTCAAACGTGCCCCTAAACGTGCCGCCACGAAACCTGCCAAAACAAAGATCACAAAGGGAAAGAACAACGGCAAAAACTCAAAGGATGCCAAGAACGACCCTAAGACGCAACTGCCGAAAAACAAGAACTCCGTTGAGAAAGAGCTTACGCTTTATCCCGACAGTCTCATAGAGTTCTCGCACGGAAAGAACTCAAAACGCCTCCTTGTCACCGCAAAGACAAAGGACGGAAAACTCGTGCCTGTCCGCTTCAAGAAGAAGGACAACAACAAGATTGCCGTCTCCCTGAAGGCTGATTCCGCAATGACAGTGAAACTCACGGTGATGAAACTCCCTGACCTTGACTCCGAGAAATGGTACCGCACGGCACAGTCCGTGGCTCGGTTCCTCATGATGGTGCGCAATGTCAGCTTCACTTACCGCAACACTTATTCCCTCTCTCTGCCGGGATTCATGAACTCTGTGGGTGACGCCTTCGGACAAAAGAAATGCGACGGACTGCTGTCACCGGGTCTGGACTTTGCCTTCGGACTTGTCGACGACGGCTACATCAATCATGCAAAGGAGCGCGGATGGCTCATGACAAACGACTCCATAGCCACTCCCGCTGCCACAAACAACACGGAGGACATACAGTTCCGTGCCACTCTCGAACCGTTCCGCGAGTTCAAGATTGACCTTAACGCAAGCCGCACGATGACACGGGCGAAGAGTGTGCAGTATATGTACCGCGGCAACC
Source organism: Palleniella muris (assembly GCF_004792655.1). GTDB lineage: Bacteria > Bacteroidota > Bacteroidia > Bacteroidales > Bacteroidaceae > Prevotella > Prevotella muris_A. The sequence continues at coordinate 134,992 of NZ_SRZC01000002.1, forward strand.
CTACCACACATTCCGGCACATTCACCATGACAACCATGTCCCTCGGCTCGGCTCTCGAGGGCAGCGGCAGTCAAAGCAACGGTTTCCGCTCAAAGACTTTCGAGAAGTTCTGCAACTCTCTCGAGGGTTTCCGCCAGCGTGTGGAAGCGCAGTACTCGGGCGCAAGGTACCCAGAGGGCACGGCTCTCGCCGGACAGCCTTTCGATGCTGCGAAATACGGTGGTGTCAGCCAATACAGTGCCGACGTGATGGTGCCGGCATTCCTAAACGCTTACACTTCCATGGGTGGCAATGACCTGAGCCCGTTCCCGTCATTGGCGAAACTGCTGCCTAACTGGACACTGCGCTACAGTGGTCTGGGACAACTCACATGGTTCCGCAACAAGTTCAAGAGCGTGAACATCAACCACGGCTACAAGAGCATCTATGCCGTAGGCTCTTACAGCAGTTTCTCCACATTCCAAGAGTTCATGAACGGACTGGGGTTCATCTCCGATGCCGTAACCTCTAATCCTATACCGAATTCGATGTACAACATCTCACAAGTAAGCATCAACGAGGCATTCTCCCCTCTCCTCGGCATTGACGTGACCCTGCACAATGGCATGACATTGAAGGGCGAATACCGAACCACACGTGTCATAAACCTCTCCATGACAAGTGTGCAAATCTCTGAGACAACCTCCAAGGACTGGGTGTTCGGTATGGGTTACAAGATTCAGGATTTCCGTCTGCTCGGCGGAACAAACCACCGCAAGGTCAAAGGCTCCGGAAAGAAGAGCTCCGGCAATGATGATGACAACAACAAGAACAAAAGCAACACAAAGAAGAACACACGACGCAACGGATTCAGCCATGACCTTAACCTGCGCCTTGACCTCAGTTTCAGGAAGCAGGCGGCCATCAACCGCGACATAGCTTCCATGGTCTCCACAGCGACAAGCGGCAACAACGCCTTCAAACTGTCGTTCTCTGCCGACTATGCCATGTCACGACTGATGACCATGAGTTTCTATTTCGACCGCCAAAGCAACACTCCGTTGCTGTCGAACAACTCTTACCCTACGACAACGCAGGACTTCGGTCTGTCACTGAAATTCTCACTGGCAAGATGATGCCTGCCGCATGACTTTCCGAAAGGTAACGCTTGACCAAACAAAAGGTAACACTTTGCATGGTGAAGTGTTACCTTTTACCACGCAAAGTGTTACCTTTCGTTTTAGTAATAATATTGAGCATAAAAACCAACCATAAAGTATCGTAAACAAATACCTATGAGACGATTTTTCATTCTGACACTCCTCCTTTTCAAAACAGCACTCTTCCTGCCCGTAACAGCCCAGGAAGCAACTGACTCCATAGCAGAAGACACCATCTCTCCCGACAGCATTTTGGCGTTCTCTGACAGCATCGCGACAGACACCTTACAGTGTGACTCAATCACACCAAAGACCATACAGCAACGCATCCATGAACTCCTTGACACGGATTTCTTCCGAAAGACCCAGGTCGGCATAATGGTCTACGACCTCACTGCTGACTCCCTCGTCTTCGCACATAACGAACGACAGCTGCTGCGCCCCGCCTCAACAATGAAAATTCTCACAGCCATCACCGCACTGGACTATCTTGAAGGCTCGTACCGTTACGCCACCTCACTGAAATATAACGACGGTGACATAACCGTTGCAGGCGGAATGGATCCGCGCTTCAACACTGACGACATGAACGCCTTCGTGGAAGCAATAGAAAAACTAAAGATTGACACCATCTACGGTGAACTGAAGGAGGACAGGACATTCAAGGATGACAAACTTCTTGGCGAAGGGTGGTGCTGGGATGACAAGAATCCGGTGCTCACACCATTGCCATGGAACCGCAAGGACAACTTCATAGAGGAACTACGGAAGAGACTTGATGACACACACACTATCATATTGCCTAAGGATTCCATACCCTTGGACTCGCTTGGCAACAGAATCGCCGTCGCGTCATCAGACATCAAGCCTGCCACACTTGTCACCCGCCACCACACTCTTGACCAAATCCTTGGCAAAATGATGAAGGATTCTGACAATTTATATGCAGAGACAATGCTCTATCAGATAGCGCACCGCCACGGCGGACGCAAGGCTTCCGCAAAGCATGCCTTCAGCGTGATGAAGCAACTGATAAAGAAAATAGGACTCAACCCGTCTGACTACCGCCTCGCAGACGGCTCCGGGCTCTCTTTATATAACTACCAGACAGCGGAACTCCAGACCCTCCTTCTCCGCTACGCCTACCGCGACTCCAACATCTACAGCCACCTCTACTCCTCCCTCCCTATCGCCGGCGTCGACGGAACACTCAAAGAGCGGATGAAACGTACAAAAGGGCGAAATAACGTCCACGCAAAAACAGGGACGCTCGCCGGCATCTCATCCCTCGCCGGCTATCTTACCACAGACAGCGGCAACACCCTCTGTTTCTCAATAATCAACCAAGGCATACGCCGCTCCGCACCCGCCAAAGCCTTCCAGGACAAGGTCTGCTCCCTACTGTGTGAGTATTGAGCGGCAATAAAATTCATACACTAAAATAAAAGCTGTGAAAAATTAGACTCGTAATGAAACTATAATAGCATTTAACCTCTATTGTAAGATTCCATTTAAGAACTGCAATAAGGCTCATCCCATGAATCAAATATGCCAATCTCCTAAGGCGTTCTCCAAGTGCATTAAACATGAAAATTGGTAATATCGGGCGATTAGACCCAGATTTAAGAACACAAGGAATAAGCGGATTAACCCATGGAGCAAAAATGGAAGAAGAGGTTTGGTCTGAATTTTATGGGAATCCTGAACGGCTTGCCTTTGAAAGTGAACAGCTACTTGCCGAGCTTACACTTCAAAATATGGATGAATATGCAGATATACAAACAGATGACTTGCCACAAGGAAAGGAACGAGAAGTACTTATTAAGCAAAGAGTGAACCAATCTTTTTTTTAGGGCTGCTGTAATGAGTTCATATAATTTTCATTGCTGCATATCAGGAGTAGCAATTCCTGAATTATTAGAGGCTTGTCATATTATAAATTGGTCAGATGACGCAACACAAAGAACGAACCCAAAGAATGGAATTTGTCTGAATTCGTTTTTTTCATAAAGCATACGATAGATACCTATTAGCAATTACACCAGATTTGAAAATAGAAATATCTGAAGAATTATTAGAAAATACGGAGAATAAAGCCTTCTTCACTTATCTTAAAGATTTGGATGGGAAGCAAATTGCAAAGCCTGACAGATTTCTACCACAAAAAGATTTTTTGGAAATACACTACTCTAAATATAAAAACAGATAGATATGATTGAATATGGAATAAACTTGTTAACCGTACTTTGGCAACGTAACAGGATTCAAGATTTGTTCTATCCCATCATAATGATTCTTCGTCAAGAAAAGGAAGGTCGCTTTACCTATGAGCGGCAAGATGCAGATGTTGTGATTCAAACTCCTGGAGGCGACGAATTATTAAGGATTCCGTCATCTGTGTTTCTGGTGGAAGCTGAGAAATTACTGCAAGTTATCAATGAACATAGCGGAGCTTTTGCAATTCCGCAAATTGAAAGTTTCATAAATAGCATCCGCTGTCATTCTTTGAAAGCGAAATCGGCAGACAAAACCGACATTAGAATCATTCTGCATGACCGCAGAACCAAAATGAACTCAGAAATGGGTTTCAGCATAAAGTCCCAATTGGGAGGAGATTCAACTCTGCTGAACGCAAGTAAAGCAACCAACTTTAATTTCAAAATAGAAGGTGGAGTATTTTCCGATGAAGATATTGCCGAAATCAATTCATTGAATCCCAAACGGAATAAAGTTATTGAAAGAGTGAATGCCATCAAACAGAAAGGTGGTAAATTGGTATTTGACAAAGTGGATAATAAGACATTCCGCAACAATCTCATCATGCTTGACGGAGATTTGCCATATTTAATTGCTCACTTACTTTTGGAACAACTCAACAGTGGTGTCTCGATGTTAAATGAATTATCCGAGATACTTACTGAAAATAACCCGTTGGATTATGACATAACACAAGCATCACCATTCTACGCATATAAAATAAAACATCTTTTGACTTCTGCGGCATTAGGCATGATGCCTGCTACCGCATGGAATGGCAAATTTGACGCAAACGGAGGTTATTTGGTTGTAAAGAACGATGGTGAAATTCTTTGCTATCATTTCTACGACCGAAATAGGTTCGAGGATTATCTCTTCTCCAACGCGTATTTAGAGCGTTCAAGCACTTCCCGCCATGAGTATGCGTCAATAGTAAAAGAAGACAATGGAACGTTATCGTTCAAACTTAATTTTCAGGTCAGATTAAAGTAATGCTATGGGATTAAAGATACACAGTCAAGAAATTGCACTTCCATCTTGACTGTATACTAAAAACCGCACATGAACCATACAAACTTTTTTTGTATGGTTCATGCGCGGTTCTGTATCCTCTTCAGATTTTCCCAACAATTCTATTGAGGGCTTAGTTTGCCTAAGTTCTTTGGTATTGAATTGCGTTCAAACGTGCTTTCAATATGTTTTTTAAGTTCTATATCATAATCCAAACGTTTCGGATGTTGAATCGCACCTCCTCCTTTAAATCCAAACCTTTTGAGAATTTCACCATTCAACCGACCATCATTATTATATTCTGCTATAAGTCTTAGTCGGTAGCATCGGTCATTTTTAACATTTTCTTTCTCGGTTTCTTTCCAATAATCAAGATCTTCTCTTTCTGTGTCTTCCGCTTCAACCTCCGCTTTAAACCGAATATATCCCTGTGACATATAGACATAAATTATATCGCCAACATGGAATCTGAAATTCTTTTCCATTTTCCAACTTACCAACCCAAGATGGTTGAAACTTTTGGCATGAGAACATCTTTTTGGTTGTGCACAAATTAACCAAGTTGATACAGTTCCTGTCATTGTTATTCGTTATTTATATATTAATACGTTATAATATTGAATAATTTAGCCCTACAAACCCAAACACTACATTACAATTGATGAGGTTTGTTATTTGCCGGACAGTGATAACAGATTCTTTTTCACTTTGACGCTTCCGGACTGTCAGCATGGAAGATAGGCTGTGTGGTCTTCTGCTCTGTCTGATAGAACTGGACGGCACTGTCGTTCATCTTCGGGTGCTGATGCTTCATCAGGTTAATCATCTCTGCACCTGCCCAAATGACAGGGCCATAGCCATGGGCGGCGTAAACATTCACCGGACGGTAATAATAGAATGCCGGATCAAATGCCATACCAGTACCCACGCAAGTATTCTCTACCTGTCCTTCGGAATTGATTTGTGTCGTGATGGCATTCCATCCGAGTTGCACAACAGGGCCGTAAGCCATGGCATCAATCCAGCCTTTGTTTATGGCATGCGCCATGCAATAAACATAAATGGCAGTGGCAGATGTTTCAAGATAAGAGTCGTTGCGGTCAAGTAACTGATGCCACAGACCTTCACCGCTTTGCAGAGCAGCCAGTCCGCGCACATGAGACTTAAAGAGGCTCATAATCTTGTCGCGCTGCGGATAGTCTTCTGGCAATACGTCAAGTACCTCGCACATTGTCAGCAGTGCCCAGCCATTGGCGCGTCCCCAATGGAAGGCGGGATGCTCTTTCATACCCTCAACCCATCCGTGACGGAAAAGATTCTTCTCAGGCACCCACATGCGCTCGGCAAACTGCAACACTTGGCGGACGGCTTCCGCCTGATATTTCTGTGCATCCTTGCCTGTTATCTTTGAATAGTAAACCACAGGAGGTATTCCCATGAACATATCGTCCAGCCAGAGAGTGTTCCAATGCGGACGGGTGCGGGCAAAAGTGCCGTCGGCAAGGCGATATTCCTTGTTCATGATAAAATCCATATAGTTCTCTATCAGGTCATTCAGTTTGAGGCTTTTGTCCTTTTGCGAAGCCTTAATCATGGCTGCACATACAGCACCGGCATCATCCAAGGCGGCAGGCTTCAGTATCTGGCGCATCTGCGGGTCTACTTTGCCCTCCTTCATAAGTTCCCTGAAATAAGGAGCCACTTCTGAAAGAAACTTGAAGCGGTCGGTGACATAGTTCATATAGGCAGCATCACCGGTGGCATCAACAGCGGCAAGCATGGCTGAGTAGGTCACACCCCATTCGTAGCTTGTCAAGCGGAATGCACCACGTTCAAGTTGAGAGTCCTTGTCTATCAGGCTGTAATCGGTAATTGCCTTGCCGGTTTTCCCGTTGATGACACGAGTCGGCGTGTTGGCTTCCAAGTAGTGCAGCACTCTGTCCATATCTTTTTTGATGCCTTCAATGGTCAGCGCACCGTAAGGCACTTTGTACGCAGGTTGCAGCAAGTGCAGAGGCGTGTTAGAGTCGTTCATTACTTCTTTTTTCTTCTTCTGGGCTTGCATCCCGGTTGAAGCAAGCAGCGCCAATGCGCCAATCAGGATAATTCTTTTCTGTTTCATTATTTTGTTTTTTCTGTTTATCTGGGTTATTAATCATTCATTGGGGCAACCTCCTGCAGATAGATAGCATCAAGACTCCATGTGGCAACTCCGTTGGTGCTGACACCGACAGATTCTTCTGCCGGAGCAGGAACATAAGGAGGCAAGATTGTTTTCACATCAAGAGGCTGAGGTTTGCCGTTCTCCTTGCGTTGCAGCAGAGCTTTCCATGCCTCTTCTGCCAAGGCTTTGTCCATTGTCCGGTAAGCGGCATAACCTGTAAGGCGCGAATTTCTGAACTTTGTCCGCTTGCGATAGTTCAAGGCATAGTCCAGCCAAGCGTCTCTCCATTCCGGCAGGTCAATCATGGCCATCATTTCGTTCATAACCTCAAAGCCTCCCATGATAGTGACAAGATGGTTTGTGTTCAGCAAGGTAGGGTCGCACTCGGTTGTAATGATACCGGTGGCGGGGTCGAATCCCAATGCTGCCGGACCTGTGACAATACGGTTAGGGAGTTTGCAAATACTCTTCATGCCTGCCATAATCTTGTCACGATAGAGATTGTTCTGCGTGCGTTCCCATTCGGTCATCCAGTTGCACGCATAAGAAATCCAATCCGGCCCTATGCGCAAACGTGCCGGAGCCGTGCATGGATAGAGTTCGCGAGGTTGTGCCAAGCGCATAGGGTCTAATGTGTAGAGCTTTTGATCTGCATCTTTTACCGCAGTCATCAAGTCACCACAACGCTCATCAGTGGTCAGGTAGTAGTAATAACGGTTCCAGGCAGCCTGACTGATACGTCCTTCCTTGGCTCCACATCCCCAATGGCTCACATTATGGCGGCTGCCCAATCCTGCATTAGGTCCGATGTGGTAGACATCCACTTCGCAAGTATGGCGTGTGATAGCCTCTGCCATTCGCCAAATGTCAGCCCGCCCGGTACGCAGGAAATTATACCAAATCCACATGTTGGATGCCAATTCGGTGTTATCCCACGCATACCCTCCGATGTCGTAACGCCAGGTGTGGCGCACCGGGTCGTAGTCGTGCATGACATCGCCATAATTCCAGAAGCCATACCATTTGTGTTGCTCTATGGCTTTTTGATAATAGCCGATGTACGCATCCAATCTGTCTTCCACGGCAGCACGGAAAGGTGTCGTGCGGTCGGGCAGACTCCACACTCCAAACGCACGTTGGGCATGGAGATATTCCGAGGTTGCCATAAGCATTCCCGGCTTGCACAACTCTTCCGCTTGGTGGGCGAATGCTTCTTTCCCATGATAGCCATCTTGGGCAATGAGCGTAAATGTAGAGGTACGCGCAATGCCGTAAGGAGTACTCATGCCTTCTTGTACATCCTCATAGCTGGCATTCAGGTCGTGAGCCACATTGTCATAGTGACGCAAATCCATCGGCTCTGCGTCAGGACTCCAAATCCATGCTGTGAGTTCTGCCACGTTGCCTTTTGCTCCATTTATCTCCAACGACGACGGATGAGATTGCCAGAAATCGTGCATCCTAACTCCAAGTCCTCCACTGATGTCGCCAACAAAAGCATAACCGTTGCTTCGTGTGCCTGAGAAAGTCCCAATCCAAGGATTGTTAGCGTTGGCACGCTTGCGTATGGTGAATGCGTCAGCATTTGACTGCGAAAGGCGGTAACCGTCCCATGATGCCCAGTTGTCTATCAGGTTTTGGTTTGTTTTGTCAAATGCCTCATACTCAGGAATGCGCTTTCCCTCCATCTGCTGTTGCTGAAGTAATCCTTGTTTAGCATTTTGCGGTTTCTCATCTGTCTTGCCTAATGTCAGCACACGCCTGCCCACCAATGGCAGCACAGGCTCGCTCCACACACCTCCGCCAGCGCATGAGAAAGCGACATGACGGTTGTAGAGAGCTTCACGCATAGGCACTTCAAAGCGTACGCCCAATGCTTGAATGAAGTCCTTGTTCTGGTCGCCGTCATAAACAAAGCTGTGCACCATTTTTATTTGTTCGCTTCCGGCATAGAAATAGAGACGCACGACAAAAGGAAGCCACTTGCGTCCGTCCTTGCTTTGGTGTACACCTTCAAGTTTGATGGTGGCGCGTACTTTTCCGCTCTGCTCAATGCTTGCCTTCTGAAGATGTCCTGTATAGTCTTGGAATGTCAGTTGCTTAGTACTTTCCGAGAGCGGTTCGCTCTGTGTACGGCACACCAGACGGGCATTGCCACCCACTTTTATTCCTCCTTTCAGAAGACTGTCAATCAGGTTTTCGCCTGACTTTGGGATGTATGCCGTGAGTTTTCCGGTATTGATGACAAAGCGATTGGACTCTTCTCGCACACTCATGCACGAACTGCTTTCCGTTTTTCTCTTTCTGCCGTCAACTTTCTGCAACGTAATGTTTTTTGCTCCGGCAGGAATAACGCTTGCCACCCCACTCCATTTTACAGAGCCATCAGGCCAATAGGCAAGCGGCCAAGTGTCTATGGCAATGGCATCCCCATTGGCATCTTTCAGTACCAAAGGGTCATTGGCACGCAAATAGCCTTTGGAGAAAGGCACACCGAAGCTGACAGGCTTTGCCGATTCCGGAGCATCGCCTATCCATTGCAAGGGAACTTGTGAGGCTTGCAGCGGTTCGCAGTGGTAGCGGAAATTGGTGATGCGTGTACGTGACAAAGTGGTGCGGAAGCCAAACCAACCCTCTGTCAATGGATTCGGGTCACGAAAGTCCACCAAGCGTTTTCCATCAATGTAGTAGCATACACGATTGTTCTCATTGGTAATCTTGATGTGATACCAATGGTTTGGTTTCAGCAGGTTCTCCTTGTCGGTATATTCCGTAAGGATGGCGGGGCGTTTGTCCTTATCGGTCACTCCGGCCTCATCACCGTCATATCGGCGGAAACGTGTCGTGGAGTTATGATTTCCGCCATAGCCAAGATAGTAGAGCTGCAATGTATAGCAATGTAGGAATATACCGCTGCGCCAATTAGCACGTTTCCACAGATTGTCAGGCGATTGCGGGTCGGACGCCATCCAGAAGCAGTTCAAGTCACTCAGGCGGTCGCCTTCCTTTTCCATCACCACACAGGCATCGTACTCAATGGTCACTTTACCACTCATCTTCTCTTTACGCCAGAGTGTCAGACCTTTAGGGGACAAGATTTCTGCTGTATCACCCATGAATGTCAACCGATAGTCGGGTGATTCCGATTCCACTCTCCAATACTTATTGAATTGTTTGGCATTCAACCCCGACACGGGCTGCTTCTGCTGTGCACAAACCTCTTGGCTGCCGCACAATGCGAGAACCAAGAGGCTGATGTAAAATGCAAATGTTTTGTTTTTCATATTTAGACAAGTAATTCTATCCTTTGTGCGTCATGATGTCAAGCACATAGCGGTCGGTGATGTCCATGCCACGGCTGCCGATAGCCGTAAGGTTGCGGATGCTATGGTCGACATCGTCATCAATGATTCCCTCGGCAGAAGTGACATGCTTGTTCTGTATGGCAAGCATAGCACTCATCACCGCAGTGCTCACACCTGTCGTCAGTTTCAGTGCACAACTTGGTTTAGCTCCGTCGCATATCATTCCCGTAAGGTTGGCAATCATGTTCTTCACAGAGAAGGAAATCTGCTCGTATGTTCCGCCCATAAGGTATGTCATACCACAACTGCTGCCGGTGCTTGCAACCACGCATCCACACAGTGCCGACAATGAACCAAGGTGCTGCTTTATGTAAATAGCCGTAAGATTGCTTATGATAAGTGCCCTTATCAGCTCTTCCTCCGTATTATGGTTTTCCTCGGCAAACACCACTACCGGCAAAGTGGTGCAGATGCCCTGATTGCCGCTGCCACTGTTACTCATAACCGGCACCATGGCTCCTGCCATACGCGCATCACAAGCACAGCTGGTGACGGAGAGAATCTTTGAGAAAATACTGTTACCCATGATGCCCTGCCCCAACGGACTGCACATTGTCTTGCCAAGCTGGTGACCATAGTTCTCATGCAGACCGCTTGCAGCAGCTGCCTCATTCAACCGCTTTGCCTCAAGGATAAAACGCAAGTCTTCCACATCGGTCTCCATCGCAAAATCATACACCTTTCTCAATGTGAGGTCAACCTCACAATCTCCGTCGTGATGAACCGCAGCACTGTCCTGCTGCAACAGCACCTCAGAGTCTTTGCGCAGGAAAACAAAGTCAGTGTGATGCGTCTTTATCCTTGCCTCCGCCTCATGACCGTCAGCATGACAAATGACATTGATAAAGAGTTTGTCCCGGTCTTCCTCCTCCAACTTTATCTCTATGCGATTTTCGGCAATATACTGCTTGCCTTCCTCCACCGCCTGCTTGTTGCTGTCGCGCAGCACCTCCAGGCCGAGTTCCGGTTTTCCCACCAGCGCACCAAGCGCAACGGCTATCGGCAGTCCTATCAACCCCGTTCCGGGAATGCCTACACCCATAGCGTTCTTTATCATGTTTGCGCTCAGTCTCAGCGCAATACGTTCCGGCTTTGTGCCAAGAATCTCCGTTGCGCGAGCCACACACAATGCAACAGCCATCGGTTCTGTACACCCTATGGCCGGCACCACCTGCTGCTTAATGAGGCTTATTATCGCTTCCTTTTCGTTTTTAGCAATCATAGTCGTTGGTTTTTAGTTTCCTATATGTCAGCAAAGTTACAAATAAAAAACGAGAAAACCACCCGCTTTTGACGGAATTTATCAAATAGAAGACGAATCTTATGCGAGTTGGATAATAAAGTAAACGAACTCGCGCAATATATTATTTATTCCAATTGTTTTCTATACACAGAATCCAAAGTATTTCCATCCTTGTCTTTCCAAACTAACCAACCGTTATTGCTGCTACCAATACAGAAATCGGCGGCAGTGCTTGGACTTGAAAATGTTTTGTCGGATGTCAGTCTCAATGCATCGTTTTCAAAAATTGTATATTCTTGTAGCATCTTTTCCCGCTTTTCTTTCCAGTTGAAAGACGGAACCATTGTTTTAGCAATTACACTTCCTTTTAGGACAGTAAATCCATCGGAACTGTAAAAGCCTTTTGCGTTACAACCTCTACCTTTGGTATAGAACAAATGTTCAGCCTTTGGCTGTGATATTTCAAAGATATTACAACCAATAAAGGAAGCTAAAAACTTTACATCTTCAAAGAACTCATCCATTGAGTCCTGTTGATGTTCAGGTAAATTCGGAGCTTTAGGGATTTGTTTGTTGTCACTTAGGATAAAAGCATTCGCTTTCTTGGCTTCGGCAATCGCCTTATGCTCTAAATATTGCACATCAACTTTAGTCATATCCGCATCTTTCGATACGAAGATGAGGGCCTTTTGCCAAAACGCCTTCTTGCTGTCGTGGTCTTTCACACGTTCCTTGAAATTCTCCGTCTCACCGATATATGCCTGTGGCTTGGTTGATTCATCTTCGCCCAGTAATATATAAAACGCAGGTTTTTGCAATTTCTCTTGCGTATTCAAATAAGAGAGGTTTGAACGTGGAACTACAAACATCTGGCAAATCTTGTTACTAATGAATGCGTATTGAGTTCCTTTCGGGTCTCCATCAATGAGATATGTTGTTACTGTTTTGCCCATAATTATACACCGTAATGCTTTTCTAATCGTTCTACAAGTCCATCAACTAACTGGGAATAATCCTTAAAACGAAGTTGTGACAAATTCCTTAGATTGAATCCAATAAATTTATCCACATCTTTTCTCTCTTTATTGTGGTCAGTGTCTTCTTTATATAATAATATCATGTTAGGAATCATATTGTGAGATTGTGCCACCCCCATTGCATATCCTATTTCATGATAAACATTAATGTTGGCACTACTTAAATCTGCAATAATTAAACTACATGACTGTATAGCATCCAATATTCTATCTTGAATGGAAAATGTGCTTGATTCAATGGTTCTGTCAATTCTAATAGGTCTTGGATTCAATGTTATATTGCGATGTTTAGCATTAAATGTCTCTACTGCTCGAACAATCTTTTCGTATATCAATTCACTTTGAGAATCCCCAAATTGCATTGATATGAATATTTCATTTCTTTTTGTCTGATGTATTCGCTCAAACATATTTACCAAGTTCTCTGAGCCATCGTCGGACAAATCGTCAGCATCAACAATTTTGTTTATTCCATTTTGCTTCGCCCAATACACAAAGGATTTAAGTCGATTATTATCTAATAATGCATAAAACACCATTGCACATAAGAAAGAAATATTCCCATATTCGTTTCCCTCAAATTGTTCATATTCTCGTCCAACTATATTTAAAGCTTGTTCTATGGCGTTTGCATCTTGCACCTTGTCGAGAAATGATTGATAAGTTTTCAATTGACTCTTTCTGACTTCTAATGAGTATTTTGCTCCATTGTATTGATTTTGCAAATCGCGTACTTGCAAACTATATCCATAAATATCTTTCTCCAGTGTCCTATACTCTGGTGAAGTTACATCATAATTGCTCCTAAATTTGAAATCATCTAATTTCTCTACAAGTTGATTATGCAATGTTTGAAGTTCAGCTAATTGCGAATCCAGTTTTTCATATTTTGCTTGAGTGCTTGGCAACTTTTTTTGCTCTTCTTCGCATGCCTTTTTAATTTCTGGAATAAACTTGTTAATTAATTGTACGATTCTCAAACAAACAGTACGATAATAGTCTTGGTCAATAGAATCATTAACCCTTAGCCAAGGAATCGCATTGTATCGTCCTGACTTTACTTGTTCTATTAGGCGAAGTGCAATTGGGTATTCTTTCCCTAAATTTTCTTTATCGTCAAACACATTCAAATCATGAATAATTTTCAAACTTGCCTCTTGTCTTAATGGTTCTTGCTTGAAATTTATGTTATGGAATATACCAGCTTCAAACTTGTCCGCTTGTTCTTCTGCTGAAAATATCACAGTAAAAGGCACAATAAGTTTTTTCAACTCATTTATATCTGCATTTGTTTCAGTCCAAACGCAATCATTTGGATTGTCAAAAGGTTCCAGTCTATGGTTTCCATCAACCCTAACTAATTCTGTATTTGTCCTTTTTATTAAATAGGCATGTCGTGCTCTGTACCCCTCATAAGGGAGTCTTTCACTTAAAACTTTTAATCCAGGAACAATTGAGCATCATCTCTATCTACCACATTATCAATACCGATATTTCTTGCAAAATTCTCATAGTCATATACTCTACAAGCAAGGGTTATTTCAGGGAAATACTTATATTCTCCATTTGCAAGAAACTCAACGATTTCTTTTTTATGATTGTCCAAAGCATTTCTTTGATATGAATCTGGTTTATGAGATATTGCGGCCAGATCCTTTATGGGTGCGAAACCTCTAAGCACTACATAATGATTAAATGTCTTATATATTATTCCTTCTAACTTTGCCATAATCTCTACTTGATGTTATTTATATATTTTAGAAATGTTTCTCTTTGGCGACTCCAGATCTCCTTATCCGGTAGTCCAAAATATTCTATCATTTCTTTATGTAGCGCATCTAAGGCTATAGATGAATTTATCATTTCCGCCTTTCGAGTGTCGCACAGCCAACCTATTTCATCGAAATCCACATCCGGTAAAAGATATAATCGTACGTTGCTGTCATAAGCCCATACTGCCCCCATTTCATTAATACAGATTTCGCTAGCCTTATATTTTTTAGAAATTATCAAAAACGCATAATCTACATTTTGAATATTCGTTTGTATGTGTTTGCGAATATCTTCACCGTTTCTTACTCCCATTTCTTCAATAGAAGTGCAAAATATGTCTTCTGCTTTTATTCCTATACCGAGTTGTAAGATGTGATCAACAAATTTTTCAATAATATCCTTATCCTTAGACGAATGGCTTATGAAAGTTCGTTTACTGTTTACATTTTTCTTTTCTAAAGAAACGATACAGTCAACAATAGCTTCAATAGCACTTAAATGTATAATTTTGTCATTATCATATTGCTCTATATGTTTCTGTAATAACTGGGATATTGTTGGATATTTGACTTTGGTGTTTTCTACTAAAGACAACAAATTTGTCTCTAATAGTTTTATATCACCATTAATGTCGTAATCAGTGTAAAGAACCCCACACATTTTATAGTTATATCTGGAAGAGTCTTATAACCTCTTTAAGCATAGGAGGTTCGGAAGAATGGCAGAAATTTGGGTAACGAATTGGCAACCGTGCCTATTTCTGCGCTTTGCTTTGAGTTGCTTAACAAGACCTATCGTCTTAGTGCAAAGGTAATATATTTTTCTGAAAGAATGAACTATTGACACCAATATTGTAACATTTCATCAGCAATAGGTAAATGTGTCATCCGTTGATGAAGATTATGAGCATCAGAGATTTGAAGTATTTTTATTGTATTGATATAGATATATTTTCGATAGTGGTATTCCCCTCATGAAATATTTTGTATTTTGAGATATCGGGCAAAGATTCATACTCTGAGTATTTATCCTTGTGAATTGGTATCACACCTATACGGGGATTGACAACATTGCAAACCTCAGCCAAAGTATGCACATCAGCGTGCCCGCTGGTGTGTACTCCGTTTTTAGTTCCATCAAATACGCGTCCTTCGAAAAAGTTTCGGATTGTTATTATGTTTTTGTTGGCATAATCTCTATTATCTTCCGTATATCCTCCCCACATGGAATATATCAACCAAGATTTTTCATCATTATAAATATCCATCATTCTTTCAACTAAAGGTAAACTGCTTGCACGTATAAGCATCAAGAAACCTTCTCGAATTAATTTCTTCTTTACATTTTCCGTTTTGAAGTTGATTAATCTGAAAGGATTAAACCTGTATAAGACAGTGTGTTTCCCTGCATATTTTGAGAATATATCAAGCACTTTATTTTGGTATTCATCAACAACGAATACCCGACCTGTATCTTTACATGATGCATTGAATGAGGCAAGTCTGTCTATATCAGTAGAAGAACACAATGCAAAGACATATTTATGCTCTTTCAATATATCGGTTACATTGCGCTGAAGTTCATTCTCCGACACCACCTGTTCCTGTTTTCTGCCAAGCATTGTCCCCTCTGTAATTAGAATATCAACCGTGCCAACATATTTTTCCAATGTCGGAATCAGACCTTTGCCAAGATAGCCATGCTTACGGAAATCTCCCGTATGAAGAATCGTTTTCCCCTCACACTCTATTGTTAGCATATATGCGTCAAATGCCGAATGACTGACGAAATATGGAGTAACGAATATCTCACCTTTACCACCTACATCAATACGACGGTTAGCATAGTATGGCAACATAGTTTTGGTAGCTTTAATATGCTGGCTATAATCACCATATTCATTCAATGTCTCATATTTACAAAGCATTACCTCTTTTGCCCCAGCTCCTATGTATTGTTTGATTTTGGACGGAATAAGGTGGTGCAAGCCAACGTGGTCTCCATGGTAATGCGTATAGAAAACAGCATCGGCATTTTCTGCTATATCTTTAATTTGCTCTTCTGAAAGTTCTTCTTTTTTGCTCCCAGGCAGGTTACTGCCGAAATCAATCAATATCTTACAGTTTCCTGAAGAAATTGTAGTGATGCAACCTCCTATCTGATTAGCCCCTCTATGAATGGTAATTTTCATTCTAAAGTCATTCGTAAATCAAAGTACTTTACTAATGGTTCGCCCAGACCTATTCTTCTGGCTTCGCATATCGCAATTTCAGCTTGTCGTTCTAATCGGATTTGTTCTTCTTCTCCTCGAAAAGCCAATATAATCATCATTTTAGGCTTCAAGGATAGCTTCAAATCCTTTTTCTCTCCACAGATAAGCCCCAAGTGCGATTTTATATCAATTATATTTTCTACATCGCATTTGAGATCATTGAGAACCTCCGGTTTATCTATTATGTCTTTGGTTTTCCTTATATGGTCTATAATGCCGGACTTACCCTCTGTCGCCTCTGTTCCTACTTTTAATTCTGTTAGATAAATGTCGTTTGTGCCCTCCTCGTTAGACTGTGTGTCAATGACGATAAGGTCTATTCTCGTTTTACTGACCCTATCCTCATTCTTTACTGTTTCCTGAGAAAATTGCCACTCCATATCAACGACAAGAAAACGCTTGTCAAAACTACGATTGCCTAATGCGATATTCTGTTGAACACCAAACTCAAGCCCCATCTTATGTTTGTGTACAAGACTTTTTGCCTGCTTAAAATATTTACGCAATTCATCGGTATGTTTGAGTGTTTCCAATAGAAAATCGGTCTCAAATGACACGGACGGTGATTTGCTGTTTTTATAGTATTGCTCATCCAAGGGCTTTACTGTATAATTATCTTTATCTATATAATTAATGGTAAGTATTTTACCCTTTCTATAATACACCATAACCTCATTCCCCTTTCTGATTTCAAAGGATAATTCAGGGTCTTCTTTAATTACATTGAACAACTTTTTCAGCACTCCTGATTGATATGCTTTGATATGTTCGTCTGTTATTTTCCGCATAATTCTTGATTATTTGATATAGTCCATAGATATGCCATAATGCAAAAGTACAAAAAGTCCGTGATATGTCATTTAACTATCACGGACTTTATTTTGATTTACAGCTTCATACCTCTATTTTGTCTCGGGGGCGGTATTCCGATGGCTTCTCTAAACTCGTTCATCTTCTTTCTGAACCAGCTTACGTGTGATACTCCGTCAATCTTGAAATCAAACTTTCCGTTTTCATCCTCCTTGATGGCGCATACGGAACGTTGTGTCTCAAAACTTCGGCTGAACTCCGAAGAATATAGTTTGCCTTTCATGCTGACCTCCTTGAATGCGCATAGTCTTCTTATGATACCGTCATCGAAACCTAACCGCTCTCGCAGGAAGTTTATCATCGGCATCAGTTTCTCCACATACGGGAAATAGCGTTTGACAAAATCCACGAACTCGGACTGCTTGCGGTGTCGCTGTTCATATGCATTCGTTATCTCCTGTATGTGCCTTACATGTTGCTGTTCCTTCTGCCGGGCTTCTTCTTCAAGTTCAGATACACGCTCATGCAGATTCCTGTTCTCCCTCTCCAATGTCCTGACCTTGTTGCTGCCGAAAAGAGAACCGACACTCTCGGCAATGTTGGCGGCTGCGGTAGTGGCTGCCCCTTTCAGCTTCTCGGTCTGTATCTCCCTTTTCATCTGTCGTAGTTCCTCCTGTGCCGTTTCCCTGCGGTCTTGAAGTTGCCCTATATCCGCCTGTAACTGCTCTGTCTGCTGCACCAAATCACGGTAATACTGTTGTGTGGAGATGTGTTTCGCCTCCGAACCGTCTATGCCACGTTGCAATCCGTATCTTTCCATGGCTTGGGCATAGCTGTCCTGATAGGCTTTGAGCTTCTGACGGGTCATGATGTCATCGGCACAAAGTCTTGCTCCGTCGGTCGGCTTCCTGCGGTAGCGTTTCTTCGCCTGTTCCTCCCGTTTCCTGCGCTTGCGTTCTCCCCTGACAATGGGGACAAGTGTGGCGTGTATATGCGGTGTCTGTTTGTCCATGTGCAGGACTGCCGACACGATATTCTCCTTGCCGAACGTGTCGGCGAGGTATCTCAGATTGTCGCCGCACCATTCATCAAGTCTTCCATCGTTGGTGATACGTTCCATATCCTCGTGGGTTCCCGTAAGCAGGATACGGATCGCCCTCACTTGGTTGCTGCCGATTTTGCGTGCCAGCCCTGCGGTATCCAACCGGTGCTGTATGGCTTGTGTCCTGTTTACAATGCCATCGGGAAAACTTATCAGTTCCCGATTGAGATGCGTCCTGTCGGCATCGGCATTTTTCGGTCGGATGGTGCGCTCTATGTGCGCAGACATGGCGGCATCCGTTCCGCTTGTTTTCTCCATGTGCAATACTGCGTAGCCCATAGTATATCCTTTCTTTTTTAACTTGTGAAACAATGATTGATAATTATTCTTACACGGCTTTTGCCGTTGGTCGGAGAGTCCAGAGAGGTGCAACCACTTTGGCTTATTGGGGAATTTTCAGCGTTGCTTGCAATGCGGCTCGGAAATATCGTGCAAGGTGAGAGCAATCAAACTTGTTTGAATTGCCGAACCGCAGCCGATATTGCGAGAGAAAATTCCCTAATAAGCTACTACGGTATTTTCCATTGGTAAATATCCGTGCGGCTGCAAGCATCCTCCCTCCTTACATCTTCAGCCCCCGTTTCTTCGGTGGCTGCATCATCCGCCTTGCGGATTGGACTTACCGCTCCTGTTTCATCTGCTCTGCCGATTGGAAAAAAGACTTTCCGCACAGGTAATCGTTCAGGTCCTTATACCCGTGATAGTTGTGGGAGAAGTCCCGGATGCGTCCGGAAAACTCAATTTCCAAATCCCGGTACGCTTTTCTTCCTGCCTCGTCATTGTCGAGCAGGCAGTGGATGCGTTCATATTCGTACAGCACGTCAATGGCTTTGGAAACATTGGCTACCGAATTGAGGATGACATAATCCTGCCTGTCAAGGTCAGGCACGGTCGGGCAGTTCCTTATCCTCAACGTGAGGAAGGAGAGATAGTCCGTCATGCCCTCGAATACCAGACATTTTTCCCTTGGTTCTCCCTGCTGCCGGATGTGGCTGATGTCCTTCGGGGCTATGCAGCCCTTGAAAAACTCGTTGCGCACCTCGTAGCCTCCTGCGACATTTGGAAAGCCGATGGCGAAATAGGGTTTGCCGTTGTTTATAAAATGTAATTCCTTGCATTCAGGCTTTGCTAATGCGGTATCTATCCCACGCTCCTGCAAGTAACGGAGCAATGCCGGATGCGCGAGTTCTCGCACCTCTAAATACCGGAAGCATGGTTCGGACGCCTGTTGGCTAAACTTTACTCTTTTCGCAAGCACAGTCTTTTAAGAATGGCATTGCGCACCTGCTCCGCACCGAAAGTATTGATACGGAAAGCAAGGGCGATGACGGCTTTAAGGTTGTAAACCTCCGCGCTGCATTTGTCAGACAGGCGGATGGTGCGCTTTATCTCGTGTTCCCCCACAACTCTGCTTTTGCATAGTGCCCTTATACCTGCACGGAATGTCGGGGCGACAACCCCGAACAGCTCGCAGATTTCCCACTCGGTCATGGCAATGGAGCCTGTATCGGTCGGCAGGGCGATATTGCCCCGTCCGTCCATCGTGATGATATTGCGTTTCATGGCTTTGACTTATTAGGTGGTTACACTTCCGAATGATGCGTTCAACTTGTTCCCGAACATTGTGAGGTCGCTGTCAAGCTTCTGCGTGGTTATCTTCGCGTACACTAACATCTAAAGTTGCACAATTATAGATATACTATCAAAGTTATACAACGTATCATTGATTATCAACGATATATACAATATTTTCAATTACTAGGGCACTTTTTTAAAGGCACAATTATTAAAAATAGTTGAGGTCAACATCCTAAATAATAGGTGAATTTCTTAATTTCAAATGAATTAATTTGAAATTATATCTCAACTAATTTGGTGTAGAGATACGAAATTTTACTGTGTAACTCCATCTAAGTTTATTATATCAAATATTTCATTTGGATGGTCAATGGTGCATACCTCAGAATTTTCTTTTAGCTCATTATTACCCCACAGACAACCCACAAAGTGTACCCCATATTCTTGGCAAGCTGTGTAATCGTCAGCCTCATCACCAATATATAATATGTTTGATTTGGATACGCTGTGAGTTTGTATAATGCAGTCTAATGCAACTTGCATTACCTTTTTCTTTCGTGCTAGATTCTCCATAGGATAACCTTGCCGATACCCATGCACATTTTCCAATGGAATGTTGAGGTTAAAGTACTGGATAACCTTTTTAATGGTAGATCCAACATTACCACTCACTACATATATAATATGGTGTTCCGAAAGTTGCTCAATAACTTCTTTAATTCCCTCAAATATGGAAAATTCAGAGATATGTTTCTGAACCTCTCTATAATTATTTCCGTATTGTTTGGCTAAGGTTGAGTCTACTAGCGTCATATCCCAATCAAATATTATAATCTTTGGTGTTGATAATTCATCTTCAAATCTCATCAATTCACCAAACATATATATGTGTTTAGCCCTCAATAAATCATAGTTAATGCCAAGTTCTTTTTTATAGAGTAAGGCAAGTTGGCAAGATTTTAATATTTTGCCCATACAGTTCACCCCTTGCCAAACTCCTATATGATTGATTTTATTTCGCTCTTTCATTTTTATCTTATCCAGTTCTTTCTGAGATAAGGTAGGGTTTGACATTTCTACCCACTTTTCAATAATAGCCCTTTTTTCTTCCAACTCTACATTGGACATACCCCAAAATAAAGAAGTATCACTATTCCTTTGATGTGTTGAATTTTCAATGATATATGCAGTACGAGGGATAGAACACAGTATTTCAGCAAACTGCTTATTCTTTTTTATCTTCTGCCATACACACCACTTCATCCACTCTACATTAAATGAATTCCAATCCTTGCGTAATAGTTCCTTATGGTGTCTTGTTATTACCGCTCTTATACCTTTTTTGGCATCATAGCCACTTTTTGCATTTAATAATTGTTCTTGTATTGCTATATGTTGAGGTGTGTTGAGGCTGAATAGCCCACAAATATATAAAGCCTCTGAATTTGAAAATAATTTGCCATTACATTCAAAAGGATATGATACGCACATATTCCCTAAATCAATATCAATGCCATCTCTTTCATCCTCTGACTTACGGAAACTCCAACAATCATATTTAGTACAATCAATAGTCTCATGTTTGAATAAATCTATATTGCACAAATCTGAATCAATCATATACTGCTGATTTCTCCGTTCTTCCTTTTGTATGTTTTTTGCCATTTGTGGCAATCCAATAATCAATGGCTCATATTTCTTTAACCAGTTTAGCAAGCTACGATATGATGTAATGTGTGTTATCTCATTCCCAAATTGGAGATAACCATTAACACCATTATTCAGTATTGAAACATTCTCCGAGAGTTCGTCAATAGAAACATTCAAAACATCAGCAATGAGTTTTAGTGTATTCTGCGTAAGTTTTTGTTTCCCCCTAATAATACGATTTATAGTGCCAGCTGCCATGCCACATTTATCGGCTAAATCAGATTGAGACATATTTTGTTCTTTGAGTATAGCCTTTATATTATTTATCGCTGTTTCCATCTTATTGAAGTTAGAGGCTGCAAAGTTAATAATATTATCAATTATTACATTCACTTTTGATGACATTGTCATAAAAATGAAAGTCGCTACAGTCTCATCAGGCTATAGCGACTCTTAGAATGTTATTTATATGCTTATTATCAGCAAGTTATGTTATTTTCTCAATATTCACTTACTTGCAAAGGTGAATATTAGAGGTATCTATCAGATACTTTGCGATAATAATAGCCATTGCCATACTCCAAACGTTGATTGTTTATGTCCATATCTATATAAGTGTCTCCACAATAAATTGTATTTCCACTTATACGATAGGCACCTTTGGCTACGGTTGTTCCACAATCTGTTGCTACTAATTGCTGACTTTCTCTATCAATGCAAACTTTTGCATTGACTCTCACTGCCCCCAAAGCCGTTGAAACAGTTGTGTTAAGTTCCCATATACCATTAATCCATTCAGGCCCCATCCGCTCTTCATCTAAACGCATTTGATTTTCTTCGGCTTCTTCTCGTATCCATTCTTCATTGTTGGCAAGTTGTTCATTCGTTTCTAACTTACCAGTTCCAATACTGTTGCCATAAACCTTAAACTCAGAGATACACAAATCATTCCATTTTCGACCGAAATAATATCCATCGCTATTTTTTGTTGAGAATATTAGACCTATTTTATTTGTTGGCTTGGAATTATCAAAGTTGGGACTTACAACTAAACTTTGAGATTCAACAGTATCTTTTAATTTTCCTCTGTAAATTATATCGCTCTCATTGGGAAATTCCTCTACCATATAATCTACCCTATAAACAGTAATCCATGCAGCACGAGTGTTATTAAAGAAAGAAGCCTCATCCTTTCCATATCCATTAACAATCACCACTTCACTAACTGTATTGCAATTTACAGTAAAAATAGGTCCAAACAAAGCATCACAATCATAGATAGGACTATCAAGGTTTACTGCCCAAGCCGTTTTTATATTGTCATCTATAAGATTATCTGCTGTGTATTTAGCAACTTTACTGGATGGCAAATAATATCCACATTCTGCTTTGGATATACTAATTTCGTGTGCATTAGTTTGAAACTCACTTTTTTCATCTTTTGAATCATTAGACTCCTCTATTTCTATTGGAATAGAGTTGTTCTTTTTTGAAGATAATGTATGGAAATATAAACCAAAGCCGAATGCAATAACGACTATAACCAAAGTAGCAAATATCCAAAACGCACTTATTACATTCTTTTGCGATTGTTGCCTTTGTTGACTCATAATTTATTTTTTTATAAAATGTGTGATATAAAAATTTTATTTGCCAATACCATCTCCATTCACGTTGTTAAAACGATGTTGAACGAAGAAAATATCCAGTCCTTATCATATTAATCACGTCTAAATACAATTCACGAGGATATCGAGAAGTTGCATTTATCCAATCTCCTGTACGATAATCCCTATAACCCGATTTTATAAGTTTTCCATTATTATCAAATGACATAATTATATTTTCTTGACCATCTTCCTCAATAGACCAATTACCTATAGGTTTTCCGTCTGCATTGTATTCACCAGAGCATTTTACTAAAAAATTATCTTTATAGAATATTTTTTTTAATTTTCCATTTTCAAAGGTTCCACAAAAATAACTGCGACGTGGCCTATTTAGATTTCCTATGGATATGTCGAATTTTACAGGTAGGCCATTTTCATTAAAGAATATTTCGCTATGAATACCATCGTCATAAGTGCCAGCAGGAATATCCCAAGTCCATAATCCTACTTGTTTGTTATTTTTAAAATATCCCTTAGCGTTAGCATTTGTGCCATAAGGGCCTTGTGCTTTTCGAGAAAATGAAAATTTCCCTTCAAAAATTCTACTGCCATCAAGTGCTTCTTTGTACTGATAATTTGCAATACCATCTACTGCACTATAATTTTCGCCATAACCAAAACCTTTTAATTTGAAATCTCCATTATATGTTTTTAAGTTATTATCAAAAGTAATAGACTCCAAAAATAAATCTTCTAGCGTACCATATTTCACAAGAACATTGGGGTCATACGCAAAATAAAATGACACAACATTACTGATATGTCTAATTTCGAAATAGGTTTGGTGGCTTTTCTGTCGTTTTATTTCGTTTTTTGCCTCTTGCTCTTGTACTAATTTTGTGTCCAACTCAGTCCAAGACATTGTCGGATGTGTAAAGAAATAATGCTGTGCTGCCTTTCCGAATTTATACTCTTCATCGTCATTACTTCCTGATATCGTTTCTTTATTCCTTTCCATTTGTTTATCATTAAACCCCGACTCTGCAAGTATATATAATGTATCAACGGGAATCTTTAGCTTCTCTGATATTATATTTGCACTTTCGTTTAAATCATTTGACAAATAATACCAGTAGTAATTACCATTTATCTTCACTGTATAAAGTCCAGCTTGTTTGAGTCGTTTTCTTAGAGAATTAATTTGTTCTTGTGTAAAAAAAACTCTTTGGGAAGCTGATGTTAATAGAGATATATCATTACTTAGTACATTTTCTTTATTACTGCTGGGTTCGGAAAGCATATACTCGGCAAACATATATAATGTATCAACTGGAATTTTTAGTTCCTGCGATAAGCTATTTACTCCTTCGTCTGAAATGTTAAACAACTTTTGCCAAAAAGATTTATCATTTGTATTTACTACTATATGAAGACCAG
Source organism: Palleniella muris (assembly GCF_004792655.1). Classification (GTDB taxonomy): domain Bacteria; phylum Bacteroidota; class Bacteroidia; order Bacteroidales; family Bacteroidaceae; genus Prevotella; species Prevotella muris_A. Next base: position 159,439 of record NZ_SRZC01000002.1, read on the forward strand.
CTAGTTTGAATCGCTTTCTTAGAGAATATATTTGTTCTTGCGTTAAATGCTCTTTTTTAGAAGCATTACGACTATCTTGGGCAAATAATAAAGATGGTGTTAGCAGAAATATCAATATAAAAAATGCACTACAAAGTTCCTTGATTTTATCAATATAAGTATGATGTTTGTCATATTGGGGTTTGCTTCCTTTATAAGTAAATTCCGCTTTAACATCATTACTATCAATCATGATGTTTTTTGTTAAAGTTTCAACTCCACCTTTAGGGAGTGTTGCCGTTCTTTCTTCAAGAATACGACCATCTTTCTTTTGTATTAATTGAAACGTTCCAATAGGTGCATTACAATTAGGACAATTAACTAAATCGTTATCGTCAAAAAAAACACCGCATTCATCACATTCAAATTGTGCCATAGTAAATTTACATTGCATCTATGGCTCTGTAATGCAATTTAATTGTAAATGATTGAAGCCACACAAAGAAAGTGGAGCCATATTTCCACATATCTTATTGGAGTGGCCCTAGGAAAGCCAAGAATACAGATAAGTGAAACGGACTCCACTTTGACTGTATATCAAGGTTGTTGATAATACAAGCCAAAGAGAGCATCATTCACCTTCATTCTGTATTCTATTGGTTGAAATTTCCTAGGTTTCTCCAATACGAATGAAGCGAAAACGCTTTCTATGTATGTCTGCACACCCCTAGTGGGTTTGCAGATGCAAAGTTTGCAATTTTCCGTGAAAGATGCTCTATATATGGCTATTATTTAATAGGTGCTACCTAAAAATCCAGTAAATCGTATGTTTCTAAAAGTTCTTTTTCTCGTAATCCAAGGTAGATTTTTGTAATTGCTACACTGGAATGGTTGAATAATTCTGAAAGTTTCACCAGTGCCATCTGTGCATTTTCGCCACTACTTTCAAAAACTTTCCTACCAAAAGCCTTCCTCAACGAGTGGCAGGAAAAGTTATCTATCTTGATATTATATTGCCTCTTTATCTCTTTCAATCGTACATTGATACGCTGTGTGGACATCACCATATTTTTCCTACTAAGAAAACAAGCCTCATCCATATTTTTTATTTCAAGTGCCTCAAAACACTGTTGGATATGCTTTTGAAAGTCTGAATTGATTTTAATGATTCTACGTTTCCCTGTCTTTTGCTCATTTATAACAAACATATCATTCTGCAATAACATTGCCCATGTGAGCTTTCTAAGGTCTGACACACGAATTCCAAAGAAACAACCACAACCAATAAAAAGACTCATTCTGTAATCGCTATCTCTGTATAACTTACGAATGAGGTTTAACATAACATTCCAATCAAGATAATCTGCTGTTGTATGGCTATTTCTTACGCTCATTTTCGTGGGTTTTAATTGTTAGTGAATGATATTATTATCAATATTGATGTAATTAGTTGATATTTAGATTATATTCAAATTTATGAATTAGTGAATGTTGGGGGAGGCAGCCCTCCCCTTAAATGCTTAGAATACTTGTATCAAGTTTTCCCAACGGAATGAACGCCATTGTCCACATTCTACATCAAAATATGCTGTGGTGGCATACATTTCCCTGCTTACGCCTCTGCCATTTATTTTAGCATTGGCAATGTTGCTTTGGGTTGTTCCCCACGCTTCCCTATAGCTGCCATCTTTCTTCTTGAATATAAAATGTGCTATACCGTTAGCCAGTTTGGTTTTAAGAAGGTCTATCATCATTGCCTTCATCATTCCCATTTCGCTTGATTCTGTACGCGTTGCTATCACTGTTGCTCTGTTTGCTGTTGCGTTGTTTATTACTATTGCGTTTACCATTTCTATGATGTTTTATTTGTTATTATTTTGTTTGACAATGCAAAGATAGGCATTTATTTAGTATATGCCAAATATCTACAGCTAAAGAAAGCTAAAGATGTTCATTTATTTAATTTATGCCTAATTTTTCGTACCTTTGTAGCCGTTATACCTAAATAAATGTGTATGGACAAAATCAAACAAGAAAGAAAAGTAATACATCTTCAACTGGATAATGAACATTTTTATTATGGCAGTATTGCCTCACTGTTTGAAGATTACGATGAGGCTAAATTAGGCTTCAGCTATTATAAGGTGAAAAATTTTTTGGGAAAACTTGGAGTAATGGAAAATGAAAAATGTACTATTAGACAAGGATTGCTAAAGACCAAACAAGGAGAAAGGGGACGAAAGAAATAGATGAGGAAAAGTAAGATTATATAACCCTCTGCTATCAGTCAAGGAAAATGCAGAAAATAATAATGTTTCCTGCCGTTAGATGGTATATCCGTACAAATGGCATAAATAGAAAACGTGATAATGCAATTATTATTCATAGAGCTATAAAAGAGCTTAAAAAGAAACAACCCGACATTTCCATCAAAGAACTTTCAGACAAATTGAAGGTATCTGTAAATACCATTAAAAAAACATCTTAATTCCGTTAGCTCTGTGTCAGAAAATGACAGTTCTAAACTATCAACATTTGACACAAGTTCCAAAAAGTTTTCTGATCTCTACGGTTTCCGATAATCAACATGAAATATTAAATAACATTTTGCGTCTCCACATAAAACGTAAACAGATTGATTGTGATTTGACATATAGTATAGGATGCTTTTATAAACATCTGCCTCAACCAATATATAAATTTGATAAGTATCCACAAACAGAGGATAGCTTGCCATTGGAAACAGCTTTCGATTTAGAGGCTAATACACTACATTCTATTGTGATTGATTTGCCGTTTATTATTAGAAATAATAAAGGAGGTGAATCTATCAACACCTGCAAAATTGCCAATAGATTTAACTCTTTTAGTTCTGCTAAGGAATTATATGATGCTAACGACAGTATATTATCTTTGGCTTACGACAAATTGGAAAAGAAAGGCATATTGATAGTCAAGACAATGGATGTTATTTTTGCAGGTAAGCAGCATTGGGTCGCTAATTATGTTATCAATAAAGCTACTGAATTGGGGTTTGAGATGGTGGATTTGTTTATTCTAATTGCCAATAAAAAAATGCTTCGTTCAGATGGTTGCATTCAACATCATGCGAGAAAATTCCACTCATATTTCTTGGTATTTAAGAAGTAGAACTATGATGCTAGTTTGTTATATACTTTCTCTATAGCCTCTTGTTGATGGTCATAACTGATTATATCATTGTTCCTTTGGTGAGCTATCCACTTTTCTGTATTTTCCGCAATATCATTCCACCTATCACTGCTGATATACAATTCTGCATTAGATAGAAGTCTGTATATAGTACCAAAGAACTCTTTACAATTCTTTGGGGTTTTGACATTATAAACATTGGATTCATTCAGTTGAATATTCCAACCTCGTTGTTCATGGTTAGATGATATTTCTTGAAGCTGAGATTGATATTGTTCTATTTCATCAGTTGAAAGGTGTTCCCCAGCATACTCTATATCATTCTGAATAGAACTATACATATCTAGTGCTAGTATATAATCAGACTCGTTAGCATAGTCAGATAATAACGAATCTAACCTATCTTTGTAAGCATCATGTAAAAGAGATTTGGTTGAAGTTGTGTTATCTATAGTAGTATTGTTATTTATATTTTGAATGTTATCTATAGTTGTGGTACAATCTCGTACTATCAAATCTCTATCTTGTTGGTACAATATTGTACTATCGTTCTCCATCTGCTGATACAATGCTGTACTATCTTCAATACTCTTTTTAGTTGTTCTTTTTGTCGTTTTTAGCATAGGGTTATTGATTAGTTGAGGTATAGGGATATCGTTATACGCCTCAATCTTATTCCAACATATACGATAATAATTTGCTTGCTTTCCACCCTTACTGTATAAAACTTCAATGAATCCTTCAGATTGTAAGGTTTGCAGCATCAACCTAACATCTTGCAAATTTTTCTTTCTAAAAATCTGCGCAAACTCACTCATAGGCTTATAGAAGCTACCATCTGCGTTTAATTTCTTAGCATTATCCCAATAATCCTCCTGCTGTATCAGTATTGATAACATTTTCCACAAATCACTATCCAACACATACATTAACTTTGTTGGATTTCTAGTAAAAGGTACATTCCTATCCATATTAATGCAAGTTGGTTTAGTTATTATTACCGTCTTTAGGCTTATTGGGAACTGTTTTCCAATATTCTCTCATTCCATTTGAAATATTCTCTTTGTGGGTAGTTGCCTTGCTTCTACCCTTTAATGCTTGACTTATTTTCAACTTTGTTGCATCGTCTAGCTCTCTGTACTTTCGTTTATTATCATTCATATTCTCAATTATTTAAATTATTGTTATTTACATATATACCATAAATAGTCCAAAGTACAAAAAGAATAGATGATTTAGTAAGTAAAAAAATAAAATCCTGGATTTTTTTGAGAGACGTATGGCATTCCGAATGTCTCTATTATACCTACTAATAATAAGTATTGAAAGCGAGGATACATGGAAGTTAGTACATTGAAAAAGTGGATGTTAAATGATATAACACCCACTTAAATGATACTGAAAGTAGAATTATCACAATATGGATAGATAATCCACATATATAAGTTACTTATTTGCCATTTCAATGTCTATTCTGTCCCCATTCTTATAATGTATTGTCAGAGTTCCTTTTCTTTTGAACTTTTTTCCCAACCATTCAACTCTTAAAAATGTTTTATTGAAAAATGTAGCTTTTTCATGAATCGTCATTTGCTCGTTAAATTTTACCTCTGAACGCATTTCTCTGATTTTATTTTCAAGTTCTGTGTGAAGATTTCCCAGTCGTCTAATTTCCTTTTCTTTTGCATCCAATGCTTGTTTTAAAGAACTATATTTTTCCTGTAGTATTTCCAAAAGGAACGAATCTGTGATTTTATCTAATTGAATAATCACTTTACGAATATCGTCAGCAATTTCATTGTATTCATTTGTGATTTGCTTGTGTTCGTTTTCTATATTTTTCATTTGACGCTTACAGTCCCTTATTGTTATTTTTGACTTTCCGTAATATTCATCACTTTTCAGTCTTTCAACCGTTGCGTTCCAAACCGTCTCAAGAACTTTATCAACGTATACATAATTGTTATTGCATATTTTATATTTTTTGTTGGGATTCTTTCTGTGATATGAGGCATAAAGACATTTGAAAGTCTGTTTTCCAACATTATTCACAACAATACTCATAGGTAATCCGCAATCTCCACAAAACAACAAGCCTTTAAGGGGGTTGAATCTGCTTTCTTTGGCAATAATACATCTGTTTCGTGAAATACATTCAGATGCCAAATTAAAAACTTCCTCGCTTACAATAGGGATAACTTCATGTGTCACACCTTCAATCGTTCGTATTCCAATATACAATTTATTTCTTAACATTTTTGCAACCTCAGCTGCTTGCCACAGTTTCTCACCTTTGTTATGTCTGTGAATATTACCTGTAGTGTTAAGATAATCTGCTATTTTCTGACAGGATTTGCCATTACAAGCCATATCATAACAGAATCTAATCACTAGTGCTTCCTTCTCATTTATCCTAATCAATGATTTTGGAGTCTGTCCAAGAATGTAATTGGGGTTTGCGTATTTCTCAAAACCAAAAGAAATTTGGGATGATGTCACCATATATGGATTGGCCTTTAATTTTGCCACACGACCGCTTTTCATCCTATCACGGATTTTCATCAGTTCCTCTCTAGCTCCTTGGGCTTTCACACCTAACATGATAAACTGCGTGAAACTTATAGGATTTTCCTTTGAATATACAACATCAGGATTATCAAGAAAAACTATACCTATACCATTATCCCGTAATGTGTCTATTTTAGAGAATACACGTTGAAATTCCTCCTCTCTTGTAATACGTGAAAGTTCTGACACAACAACCAAATCACAATCTTCTTTGGTAAGTGAAAGAAGCTGTTTTATTCCTTTTCGGTTCTGTTTAGTGCCCGATTCCTGTTCCACAATTTTATCAACTAGCTCATACCCTCTAAGAGTACAATAATCTTTTGCTAACGATAATTGCCTTTGCAAGTCTTGTTTGCTGGTAGAGACTCGTGCGTATACTATAACCTTTGTCATTGTTAGTGATTGAATTACAATGCAAAGGTACAAAAAAATATTAAATTGTGCAACTCTAAATATTGGTGTAGATTTGGGTCGTGACAATGTTCGTGTGCCCCAATACACGGCTCACGCTTTCGATGGGCATCCCCTTGGTCAAAGCTAGCGTTCCGAAGGTATGACGTGAACAGTGGAAACTGATGTGCTTCTCTACACCTGCTGCCTCTGCCCATTTGCGAAGGGCTCTGCCTATGACGGTCTGAGTAGTTGGTATATCAAAGAAGGGAGTTGTTATTCCCTTTGGTTTTGGTAACCAACGCTTTGCCTCTTCCGAGAGTGGGATGATGACAGGTTTCTCAGTCTTCTGCATTTCCATGTCAATGTACTCGCCCTTTCCGTCAGGAGTCTTGAAGATGTGAATCGGTGCAAGTTTGTACATGTCACTGAGTCGCAATCCAGTGAAACAAGCAAAGATGAAGGCTTGCTTGACCTCTGGGCGGTAACTGTCGGTTGCCATGAGGGCTTTAAGTTCCTCAATGGTAAGGTATTCCTTCTTGCCATCCTTGGGCTGAATGCGCTCCTTGGCATCCAGTTCCTTCATAGGATTGTTACGGATGATACCTTGACGGACGGCATTGTTGAGAGTAGTCGAGAACATGCCGAGGTAACGGCTTGCCGTGTTCTGACTGATAGGTCTTGGCTCAATGTACTTGCAGTGTGAGTTTGGGAAGGTGCGAAGGAACTTCACATACCCACGGCAGAAATCAGCATTGACCTCTTCAAGGGTGATAAAGGTCTGATTGGACTCTTCAAGATATTTCTCCACGGTGTGAAGCATTTCAACACGACAATGGAGGGTTGACTTCTTGGTGCTAACTCCACCTTCACAATACTTCTTAATCCATCCTGTCAAGAGTTGTGAACCCTGCTTGACGGTTTCCCAGTCTTGCACTCCGTGACCATGGAGAGCCTTGATGCGCTCTGCCTTGATACGTTCTGCGACTGCCATCGTTTCCTTGTTCTGCTCCTTGCAGAGTGGATTGACCTCAGGAATGATATAGAGTTTCAGATACTCATACTTCCTGACTCCCTTCCAGTAGATGTCAAGATAGATACTCTTGTTGCCATCTGCGAGAGGTTTGAGACGAATCTTTATCGGCTCCTTCAGTTTGACTTGTTTCTTTGGTCTTGCCATGCTTGTATATTTTTTATTGGTAATTTACTCCCGAAAGAAGGGAAAATGAATTTGGCAGAGGGTCTGCATCGGTTGGACTTTTCGGATGCTGATATATTGTTTCCGCATCGTGATTATGTCCGAATTAGCATGTGCAAAGATATGAAAATCAAGTCATATATGAGAAACAAATCAGAAACAAAAATCATTTTATTATATCTTTTTAAGAGTCGGTTGAGCAAGAATCGGAAAATTCAAATAATCTCTTATTCGCTTGATACTAAGCACTTTATTTGTCACTTCCTTTCTTATCCTTTCCAACCAATTTTGGAGGACTAAGATATTCTTCACGTCCTGCTCCTCGTTGTTCATGGCGATATAGACGCTGATCGCACCTACGACGGCCACGACGCCGGCGATGGCGTAGCAGAGCTTGACAACGATGGGCACATACTTGGCGATTTCCTCACTGACCGTGGTCAGGGCCGTAGTACCGGCTTCGTAGTTGCCTGCGGTGTTCTGGGCGAGACAGGCAACGGTGCCGACAAGCAACATGACTGCCAGTGAGTTGAATCGAGGTGATGTGACGAATTTCTTGATGGAATTCTTGATTTTCTGTAATTTGTTCATCTGTTTTGTTTCAAAATTGTTTTACGGTTCTCTTATTTCTCATTTGCGCATTTGAGTCTCTATTATACACGGTAGCCGAAGAAGGCGGGGAACACGATGGTCGCTCCGATAATGAACAGGATGGCTCCCACCACCATCATTATCTCTTTCTTCCAGCCCTCTTCTCCGGCATTTATCTTGAAGTAAATCTGCAGACTGGCGATGACGGACACGATTCCGGCCACCGCATAGCAGATATACACCACATACAGCAGCATGGTAATCACGAAGTCATGGGCTTTCGCCAGTCCGTCCGCACCCCAACTGTAATCCACTCCGCCGCATTTGGCGGAAGCGGACAGGCAGCAAACGGACAGGATTGCCGTCAGTACCACTCGTGTAAGGTCAATATGTCTCACGGGTATGAGTGACTGTGGATTTACGGAAAGCAATGTCTGATTTCTTGTCATACAGCATCTGTTCAAGTTCTTCAAACGAGACACCACCCTCGCTCGTCACGTCGGTCTCGTCCATATTGTCTGTAAGGTTGTCAAAACGGCCTGTGCCGCCTGACGGGGTTTCCACTTCCGTGGCGGCAATCCTTGAATGGTCATTGTCTTGGGCTGTCTCTTCTCCGAGAGAGAATCCGTCACCACTTTCCCTGACCGGAGTGGCCACAACTTCATCCTGCATCCCGCTGACATCAAATTCCTCTACCGAGGTTTCTTTCTCGTTTTTCTTGCCGTAAAGGTCCTTGCTGATATGGTAGCCGTAATAGATGATATAGGCTATCGTCAGCACGATGACAAATATTACATACGGTGTCATTGTCGTTTGCGTTTAATTGGGTTTGAGTTTAATTTTTATGCAAAGTAACATTGAAGATTATGTGCAGGAAAATTATATCCAGACAAATCTCATTTTCTTAACCGTAATTAGTATAAGACGCTGATTTCAAACTTACTTTCATACTCTAAACGAAATTCAATCGCAAATAGAGTATGATTGTATCACAGTATGATTATATAGCATTTTAACCACTGAAGCACCAAGAACAACCTCTCATCGTTTTACTTTATTCCGGGCGCATATCGAATGCGCTAAAGTGAAATGAGCGGAAATACGCTACTTGCAAGTCCAATTTTGTCCGATAATCCGAAAAAAATGCGTCCTCAGGTGGAAGTTTCAGAAGAAATCTTTGGCTAAAATTTATTTTAATGTTAATTTTGTAACCGAAATAATTTCCAAATGGGAACTAAAATAAATAAATTGCGTCAGCAAACCCCTCCCAATGGGATATTGCTCACTTCATGGCTGGAAAAATCAGGCTTCAGCAGAAGTGAGATTTCCCAATATATGAAATCGGAGTGGTTACAGCGTATATCCACAGGTGTATATCAATTCACCGGAGATACACCATCGCTTTACGGCATATTGGCTTCATATCAGAAACAGGCCGATTTGAAATATCACATAGGTGCCGCATCTGCGTTGGAGCTGAAAGGCTTTTCTCATTACATTGCGATGGGGAAGCCGACTGCCGTTGTCTTTTCTCCGATACGACCGCCGCTGCCCAAATGGTTAAATGATGCAGAACTTGACATGAACCTTGCAGAAGTGTCATCAAAAGTAATCGGGGACACCGGGATAGAGCAAATGGATTACCTGGGGCAGACATTGACAGTCTCATCGCCGGAAAGAGCGATAATGGAATGTATCCTGCTTTCACCCTCCCGTTATGATTTAACGGATGTGTATTATCTTATGGAAATGCTTACTTCCCTCAGAGCCTCTCTTGTTCAACAGCTACTGGAAGGCAGCTCTTCAGTGAAAGTAAAACGGATGTTCCTGTATATGGCTGAAAAGGCACGTCACCGCTGGTTTGCCAGACTTGACCTATCCCGCATATCCCTCGGCTCCGGCACACGGAGCTTTGCGAAAGGCGGAGTGAAAGTGAACGCATACGATATTGTGATACCCAAAGAACTTGCTGATAAGAAATAATATTACCAATTCATATGAATATTGAAAATCTCGACATAGTAAAAGAGCTGATATCCGAAAAGGAAAATGGGCAGGTGGAGTTCAAAGAGACCACCGGTCAGTTGGAACGCGGAATGGAAACTCTTTGCGCCTTTCTGAACGGGAAAGGCGGAACAGTCATGTTTGGTGTAACGGACAAGGGAAAGATTATCGGTCAGGATGTGAGTGACAAGACGAAACGGGAGATTGCGGAAGCAATCAATCGTCTGGAGCCGATAACGGCTGTGCAGATCTCTTATGTCCCAATACCGGACAGCGAAAAGAAAGTCATTGTATTCCATGTGGATGAATCAAGCCTTGACCGTCCGTTTTGTTATAAAGGACGGGCTTACCAGCGTACCGAGAGCGTGACATCCATAATGCCGCAGGAAGTCTATAATCAGCTTCTGATGCAACGTGGGGGCAATTATGGATGGGAAGCAGTGGTAAATCCGGAACTTCTGATTGAAAATCTCGATGAGAACGCCATCATGGGAGCTGTCCGCGGAGGAATCAGGGGAGGACGTCTGCCTGAGACCACTATATCAGAGGATATTCCCACCATTCTTGAGAAAATGGATCTGTTACACAACGGAAAACTGAACAATGCGGCGGCTGTGTTATTCGGACATAAATGCTACGGCTATCCACAATGTCTGTTACGGATGGCGCGTTTCAAAGGGACAACCAAGGAAGAGTTTTGGGATAACCAACGCATCCAAGGAAATATCTTTAAACTGCTGGATGCAGCGATGGCATTCTTCTTCAAACACCTGTCTCTCTCGGGAAAGATCGAAGGATTGCACCGTGAAGAAGAATTAAGCGTCCCGTATAAAGCATTGAGGGAATGTTGCATCAATGCTTATGCACACCGTTCTTACCACCATCCGGGAAGTTCCGTCAGCATTGCTATATATGATGACCGTATTGAGATTACGAATAGTGGAACATTCCCTCCTGACATGTCAATGGAACGCCTGTTAAGTTTGCATGACTCCCGGCCTCATAATCCCATTATCGCTAATGTTTTGTATAAGAGTACGATTCTGGAAAGCTGGGGACGAGGCATAAAATTGATGATTGACGAATGCAGACGAGTAGGAATTCCCGACCCAGAATTTCATGCCGACAGCGGATTTATATGGGTCATATTCCGTTATACTCGAACAACTGTGGGGCAAGACCCAACAGTTACCCAACAGTTACCCAACAGTTACCCAACAGTTAGCGAACAAGTAGAAAAAATCGTGGGAATAATTGCCGACAGGACACTTTCTACAAAAGAAATCATGGATTTAATCGGCTTAAAAGACAAGGGCAATTTATTGGAGCTTTACCTTTATCCTGCAATCAGGCAAGAATTGGTTGTTCCCCTGTATCCTGATAAACCGAATCATCCACGGCAAAAATACCGTCTTACCGACAAAGGTAAAGGACTGTTGCAACAATAATAGATTGTATTGATGTGATTAGTATTGGCGTGCGATTATTTTGAGTGCGGCTGAGTATGGGGAACTAATGCGGTTCCCCATAGTTCCCCAATCTCGATTGCCCCAAACTTTGCCCCAAATTGCCCTAATTTGCCCCAAACTCAAATCTATAGATAATGACATCAACAACAATATCTACGCATTTCAAGCATTTATACATCATTGGGAATGGTTTTGACATTCACCATAGTATTAACAGCAGCTATTCAAATTATCGTAACTGGCTTGAAGAGAACGAGCCGGACATATATTCACAGTTATGTGACTTATATGGCGTTTCAACAGATGAGGATGAAGCCCACGAATGGTGGAGTGATTTTGAGAACATGCTTTCAGAGATAGACCTCTATGATTATGTTGAAAATGTTGTGGTTGAAAATTATCCAGACTTCTCAAGCGATGATTTTCGAGACAGAGACTACCACGCTGCAGAATTTGCCGCTGAGAATGAACTGGGGGCTTTAATATATCACATAAAACGTACTTTCAATGCCTGGATTGCTTCTCTTGACAAAGCTGACAGCACAAAACGGATCCACCTTGAAAGAGAAAACTCCTTATTCATAACTTTCAATTATACCCGGACATTAGAGGATTTGTATCGGATACCAGATGAGCAGATTGTGCATATACACGGTATGGTTGGAGAGGACGAACTTATTTTAGGACATGGCAAGAATTATGCAGAGTTGAAAGAGGAACTGGAGATAGCACAACCACAACCTCCTGCAGACTTAGATGAATACGAACTGCAAGATTGGTATTCGTCTCATAGCGATTTTATGACACAACAGACACAAGAAGTTGCGATCTCACAAATAGCTTTTTTGCAAAAGGATGTAGAACAGATTATATCGGAAAATCACTCTATTTGGAATAGTCTTGGAGAAGTTGAGACAATCCATGTATTTGGATTTTCATTTTCCGGCATTGATACACCTTACCTGAGTACAATCATCAGACACATAAATACGGATAAGGTCAAATGGGAAATCAGTGCTTTCTCAAATCGAGACAGAGAAAAAGCACAGACATTTATGATTGATGCAGGGATTAAAGAAAATTTGTGGGCACCATTGGTTGCATTATGCGATGTGCAGAAATACAAACAACTATCGTTATTTGATGATTTATAATACAATTCCCTGTCTTATTTTTCTGGTGGAAAAGTAAAACAGGGAATTGTTGTATCTGTATTGAGAATAAAAGTCAGGGACAAAAACGCTTGCCACGAAGAAAGTCGTTCAGGTCTTTGAAACCTTTGTAAACTCCTGATGCGTCATGTATTCCATCACGAGTTTCGTTGAGAGTATCCACAGCCCTGCGCCCGGCATCGTCATTGTCAAGGCAGCAGGTGACTGTCGGATAAGGGGTAAGCCATTTCATCGCCTTGCGGAGATTGGAAACGGAGTTCAACACCACAAAATCCATTGTCTCAGCAAAGGGCGTGAAATCCGAACGGCGGCATAAGGTCATGTAGGACAGAAAGTCCATGAACCCCTCAAATACGGTACACAGTTCATTGCCACTACCCATTTGTATGAGCGACACATCTTTTTGTCCGACCGTCCCCTTGAAGAACGGATTTCTCACTTCATAGCCGCCCAGCACATTTCCGAAACCTATACCATAATAGTGTCTATGGCCAAGCGAGAAATGAATTTCTCTACAAAACTCCACGGCAACAGAGCTGTCTATGCCTCTGGAACCAAGATAGGACAGAAGTTTGTCATTGGTAAGCGGCTTTACCGTCACATCCCGGAATGTGCCAGCTCGTTCATCCTGCAATTCAGACGGAATACGTTCCCTGATGACAAGCTCCGCCGTGGTGTAGTTCTGGATATGCCGGATTACCTCCATGATGTCGTTGGTATTATACATCATCTTGCCAAGGTCTATGATGTCACCGCTCTGCATTGTGGCGAGGTCGTACCAGCGGTTCTTCTTACGGCTGACCTTGAACGACGGATGTCGGTCCTCCCTGTACGGAGCATGGTAAAGCGCGTATGTCTGGTAATTGCGTACAGGGCGTATGCCTATCTTTTCAAGATAACCGATGATGTCGATTCGCTTGATTTCTCCGAAATTCACTGCCATGTTCAATTTCTTAATTCCGTTAGTTTGTTCTGCTCATATCTGTATTCACGGCTATCCTTGACGATGATGCCCTTTGACATAAGATGCTTCAACCACATCACAAACGAGGTGCGTCCGCGCCTGTAGCCGGTTTCCGCATACATTTCCCGCAATTTGCCGACCAACGCATTGTAGCCTTTTACCGGACCTTCGGCAAATACCTTGTCAAGAATCTCCTTGTGCTGCGATACGGTGATATTCTCGAATGTCACCCGTTCCTCTTCATCGCTGCTGAATCCCGGTATATCCTCCGGCAAACCGTCTTCATTGATACGGAAGGCAAAGTTTGAGAACTCCTTTTCCCTGGTTATCATCGGACGGACTTCGCTCACATCAGGATTTATCTCGCTTTTAATAATTTTCATCACGGTCTCCGCCTTGTTGTTGAGTTCCGTTCCGATATGACCTCTCGTGTTGTCATCGCTCTTGTTAAGGTGCAAGACAGTATGAATGTGGATATTGTACATGTTGGTCCACCGCATGAGGTCGTTGATTATCTCAACGGACTCTCCGGGAGAATTGATGTCATTGATAAGGTCACGGATGCCGTCGATAACAACGAAACCGATCTTGTCATCAACTTCCAGAGCGGAGTCTATGATATTACGGCGTTGCTGTGGCGTGAACTCCCTGAGCATAAGGAAATCCAATGACGACACTTCACAATCAGAGGGCAGTCCGGACATTCTGAGTATGCGGTGAAGCACCTTGAAACAATGCACGCGACTTTGCTCTGTATCTATATACAGCACCTTTGTCTTGCCTTCGGGCAGTTTAGCACGATAATGCAGCACTTCTTTCCCTGAAATCAATGCAGCGACTATCGCACTCACATTGAATGTCTTTCTTGATTTCGGCTTGCCTACGGACGCGCTGAAATTGCCTACTGTTGCCACCGTGATCTCATCGACCGTCAGTATCTCCGGAGGAAAGACATAGCGGTCTGTGGCACGGATGCGGACGTATTCAAGGAATTTCTTGAACTTATCCCGGTTGGCTTTTTCCTGTGGCGTCAGCTCCTTCTTTGCCGGAAATATCCTGTCGAATGGGATTTCTTCTATCTTCATTTCCCGGTCCCTTTCTTGGCTTTACGGTTTCCTTTGGATAAATCCGCCATGGTTTCGGCTGCCGCCCTGCGGTTCATCTCATGTTTGGAGTAGATGACATTGCGACGAAGCACGTCATCAAGTTCCTTGCGCTCGATATAGATGAACTTGCCACGGGGCTTGAAATGGGTTATCTCCCTGTTGGAAGTCATAAGATATATCTGGCTTTTTGATACCCCGATATATTCCGCCGCTTCTTCGACGGTAAGCATCTCACGGCACATGAAGAGCTTTGACTCCAGTTCCTTGAAATGCTCGAATATCTCACCGAGGTCGCCATAACGCTCCATGAACGCACAGATGGACTCGATACGCTGTACCGCCTCGTCAACAGTGCTTTCTCCCATTTTGGAGAGCAGATGGCTCACGTTTTCCACCCGTTGGAGAGTGGATATAAATTCTGATGTCATAACCATTTCCTCCCTTTAATAATAGCACTCATGTTGTGGTTCTGTCTCATTGATGAGGGCTGTTTCAGTCTCGATGTCCATGCGGGACTTCACCCATCTGTCAAGATCTTCCTTGTTGAAGAAAATGCGTCCGTTGGTCGGACGGCTGTGAGGAATGTCATATTTGCGCACCAGTTTATACAGGTGGCTCGGGGTGATGCCAAGATACAAGGCTGCATCCTCTACCGTAAACGTGCCCTTCAGATGGAAAAGCATCCCTATGAGCTGGTCAACACGCGACAACAATTTGTCGAGCTTGACGGAACACCGTTCTCCCCATTGGAAGTCAGTGACAGTTTGCTGTTGTTCATTCATTGTTTCTTTGCTTTTTTGATTCTACATTCAGAGCCGTCGCCCCACATGTTGAAAGCTTTCGACTGCAAAGGAACAATACAAACGGGTATTGAAAGCAATATTTTGAATGACACTTGCAAAGTCTCACTCAAAATATCACTATCACTTAAAGATTTGACCGTTTATTGGACATATTTCTCACGAATATGCTTCATAAGGATGTCTATGTCATCCTTATGGGTGAATATGCCGTTACTCCTTGCACGGCTTAGTGCGGAAGAGTAATTTGAACGAGACTGTGGCTTGTTCTTTCCTTGCAGCAGGATGGAGCCGCTGCGTCCGAGGACTGTCTGCCAACGGTGGTTAATCAGGTTCATGGCACTGAGACAGTCGAAGAAATAGGAAATGCACATGAGATTTCCCGCAACCAACGGCATG
This sequence comes from Palleniella muris, assembly GCF_004792655.1. Taxonomy (GTDB): domain Bacteria; phylum Bacteroidota; class Bacteroidia; order Bacteroidales; family Bacteroidaceae; genus Prevotella; species Prevotella muris_A. The sequence continues at coordinate 175,250 of NZ_SRZC01000002.1, forward strand.
TCCAGCGTACCGCTCATAAGGTCGTTCATCTCCTGTACCGTGACTTTCCTCTGGAAGAAACCGGCACCATTGGCACAATCGGCAAGCAATGGCATATCTTCGGCTCTGATTACACAGGACAGCTTCAGTTCCGGCACTTGTCCGATATATGTCGTTTTGAATGTTACATGATCGGGATTTTCGTCATCATGACTTTCGGTATAGACAAGGACTATCATCTTATCTATGTCCGAGACATCCAGGGAAGGTTCGGAAAAGAACCGTTTTACAAGATCGGCCCTTTCCTGCAAGAGGATACCAATGGCTCCCATTGCCTTGCGGTGAATGTTGTTGCCGGCTGCATCTTTTTCATCGGTATAATGATGACCGTCGAGGAACTGCATAGCGAACACTCTCGGTGTCATTACACCTGTGACCACATAGTTCTGATACTCCCTGTGCGCTTCCAGCAACAGTTGGCGCAGGTAGTCCAATCCTGCATTACGATTAACGGACTGTCTGGAAAACTCTTTTCCTGTAAAAAAAAATAAAGAGCTTCCGGATGAGTGTATTTACTTCCATACTTAGGATGCTTTACCGATAGAACGGCGCGACTGTTTCCCCGTAAAAGGGAACAATCACGCCGTTTCCATTCTGTTTATAATTGATTCCAGTTGCCATCCATTATGTATGGTAACTTGTTCTTGATTTCTTCCATCGGCCAGTCCCACCATTTCAAAGCCTGCATCCGCTTTATTATTTTAGGACTGAACCGTTTTCGTATCTCCTTGGCCGGAACACCACCCACAATAGTATAGGGCGGCACGTCTTTCGTCACAACCGCTCTTGTGCCAATTATAGCTCCGTCACCGATATGGACACCAGCCATAATTACGGCTTCATAGCCTATCCACACGTCATTGCCAATCACGATGTCGCCTTTGTTGTCCCAAGCGGAGGCCACATCTGCCTTGTTCAATTCCCAGTCTTCATAGAACAGCGGGAATGTATAAGTGGACAACGATTTCAGTCTATGATTGGCACAGTTGAACAGGAACTTTGCTCCACACGCAATAGAGCAAAACTTGCCTATTATCAGCCGTTCATGGTTAATGGGGTAATGATACAACACGTTGTTATGCTCAAACAGGCGAGGATCTGATACAAAATCATTGTATATGGTGTAATCGCCAACCTCAATGGACGGATCGTTGATTACGGCATTAAGATAGACGGTTTGATTGTCGCCGGTACGGGGATATATCTTAGTCATCATAAGTTCGTATTTTTAGTTCTGTCGTTCTTTAGATAAAAGATGGACTGAATGCCAAGCAATGTCACAAACAGGTATTCCATCAGCCAATAAGTTGCCAGCGTTACATTGCAATGGCTTAATCCCCATAACCCCAACAGATAAACAATAATAGTGCTCACATGAAAGACAAACACCGCCCGTGTCGCCCCGGTTCCTACCACTGCGTTCAGATAGACATAGCTGGGCAGTGCAAGGAAATAGTCGAACAGCATGACGGCAAACGGCAGGCATGCGGCCTGCACAATGACAGGGCTATCCGTATAGGCTCCAATGACAAACCTGTGGAAAAGCAATGCGAGTATAATGAGGGGAATACCTATTGCATATCCCAGACGGGTGATTCTGCGGCAAAGAGGAAAAACAGCATCCCTTTCACCAGCTCCAATCAAATTGCTCACCAAAGAGCCGGTAACCGCCGATAACGCATTGACAATAACTGCAAATAGGGTGGAAACACTCCTTACAATATTGGAAATGGCCAATTCTGTCTCACCAAGACGCTCGATAGCCAGAAAGAAAACAAACCAGGCGGCCACACTTGTAAAGAACTGCAACATGCTCCATATCGAAACAGAAAATACCTCTTTCAGTATCTTTACATCAATACGCCAGTACAAGCCATACGCCTTTTTGTCAATATGCCGATACATATATACGGACAATATAGCCAGTGAACACAATTCTGCAAATGAGGATGCGATGGCAGCTCCGGATATTCCCATGTCAAAGCCGAATATCAGAAGCCAGTTCGTCGGGATGTTTACCAATACAGCCATGAAGGCTGCCACATTCAACGCTTTTGTCTTTGTGATACCCACCAAGAAGGAACGTAAGGCGAGGAAGGGGAAAGAGAACAGCAATCCCCACATACGCCAATCCAAATAACGGATAACCGCATGATAGATGTCTTCAGAAATTATCAGGTGCTTCAGCAAAATTGGAGAAAGAGTCTTGGACACCAGACAGACGGTCACTGCAAACATCGACAGGAAGAACAGTCCTTGAATGAACGCTTTCCCGGTTTCCTCATACCTCTGTTCTCCGTTACGACGGCCTATTACCACTTGCAACCCCATGCTGAATCCGAGACCAAGCATATAGATTGCCCAAAACCAAATTCCGGCAAGGGCGGATGCACCAAGTTCCACATCACCTACATGCCCGAGAAACAGGGCATCGGTAATGTTTATCAGTTGTTCGATAAGGATGCTCATCATTACAGGAAAAGCGATGAGCCAAATTTTCTTATATGTATAATTCATTTGTTCAAATCAATATGACACAATATGCCATGCCGCTTTACGCAGCGCGACAATCCTATAATTATTTGATAAGGGATAATGACAAAACAATAATTGACAAGTTTAAGAATATAAACCTGTCTATTGCTGAATAGCAATCAGATGTGCTATTCGTTGAGCGTAGCTATATGCACAACTGCCATTTCATATTGTTGAACAACTTTTCTTTTCTATGTTAGTTCTACAAAGGTAGCCCTTTTCCCTTAGAATCTATCCTAAGACTGCCTACGCCTCATGTTTTACACATATTATTTAGTCATATTTTACACATTTTAATCAAAATATCAACCTATGAGGCTTAATTTCCTATTTTGCTAAACACAGCCAAAGTCCTTCCATCACCATTCTGAAGGAACAGGAAACCTGGAGTCACTGTGTACTTTTTTATTCTCGGCAAGATGATTTTCATATCAATCTCTATGGTCATATCGTCACATGCCATTTCCGTCCATGCCATATTTTGGAATGACAGGAGAGAATCATCAACAGCAAAGTCCCCTGAAATGGAATTACAATCCGTCTTGCAGGAGAATGTACCGGTATCAAGAAACTGGAGCTGGCAACTTTTGTCACTTTTTACTTTAGCCAAAAACATGGATGAATATTCAACCGGATTATATTTTTCAAGCTGCCAACACCCATAGATGCTTCCAGAGACAATCTGCGTCAAATCAGATTCCATGCTACTGCCATCGCTATCTTTCACAGTGCGCTGTCCGCATGATACGATGAGCAGTGTCAATGCCAACATCATAAATAAACCCTTGCTCTTTTTCATGCTTATTTCTTTTTGATGGTTTGACTTTTACGCATGGACATTTCATCGGCATAAGCCTGTTCTCCATGTTCTTTGATATAGCGGATGCAGGCGGGCCTATCCGACTTAAACAGAAAGGCGAAAACCTTTGCTATCCAATTTGAAAACACTTTGCACTCTTGAACATTACGGGAACACTCGGCACAGGTGTTGAACTTGTTTGCCATACAGCACGAGCGGATTTTGCACCAGGTCGCTTTGTCGTTTTGTTTACATCCGGGACATTTCCCGTTTAGGAACTTGCGGCAAGCTCCGCAGTATAGACCGCAAGCGGCGACATGTCGCGTATCGGTTGTTACATTTTTCATAAGTCTAATTTATATATTACATTTTGATATTACAGGAACACATATATCCACCGTCAGCTTCTTATCCGGATGTTCTTCGGGATTATTCATATAAATCTCAAAGGCCAGCCCGCAACACTTACTGCCGTATTCATCTATCAAGTGGAACATACATTCCCATGCGTGATGAATCTCATCCCATGTGATTTCAAACTTCCCCACAGCGTATTGTCCGGCAGGAATGGTGTATGAGCTAATTTCTCCGTCGGTCTTCATAGGTTCCTTGACTACCAGACAAGCATCTGAAATGAGCTTCCCTTCTTCTGTCACACTCGGATTGTTATGATAGATGGATATTAAACGGGAATCGTGCATCGTGACCAATCCCTTGGAGTACGCCCAACGCATCAGCTTCTCAAATGCCTGTTGCATGTTTGAGTATGCACCATAATGGCGGCAATACACCACATGGATAGCATCCAAACGCTTGATCTCGAAACTGCAGTTCATGTTTATGCCTCCTATCTTGAATGTTTTTTGTGTGCAAAAATAGTGGGAATAGGAACGGCTTTGTGGACTCATTATGTGTTCTAATGTACGTTTCTTGCTATTCTCCTGTAGCCACTTGCTCCTGTAGGCCTCTGCGGTCATGCCAAAATGCTTCTTGAAATTGCGGCAGAAAACATTGACGGAGTTAAAGCCACATTCAAAAGCAATGTTCATGATGGGCTTTTCCACATCGTTCCGCAGCTGTATCGTCGCAAGTTCCAAACGCCGGCGCATGACATATTTAGCCAACGATTTGCCCATTGCCGCCGTAAATATACGGTGAAAATGGTACGTTGACAGATAGGTGTTCTGCGCCAATGATTTAATATCAAGGTCTTCGTTTATATGGGCATTGATATAATCAAGGACCATATTCACTTGCTTTGTATATTTGGCATAATCACTCATTGCGTATCGTCATTTATCACAATGGGAATAGATGTCCGTACTCATTTCCGAAACAGAGATATTCCCAAAGTGTTGTCGTTATTATCTCATGGACATTTTCTCCAGCGTTTGAGGGTTGGATAAAACTGTCGAAGCCAATCCTTCATCTCTTTCACGGTCATGTTTGTTCCTGACCACTCGTTTATCTCATCAGTGAACTGGGCACTGTGCTCGACCATCTGCTCCATAGTCATCTCTTGAGTGAACTTGCCATCTTTGTAGCAATCGAGACAGTAATCCTCATTGGGACTACCGTCAGCGTTTGTTCCTTTGTACTCGCCAGTCGGTGGCATTGGCATTCCACAGCTTTGACAAAATTTCTGTTCCATATCCTATATTATTTCTATTAAATGATTTAGCCGGCAAAATTAGTGAGAATATACTTTTTCCTGTGGACACATATTGTGCTTCAATGTACGTTTCTTGCTATCTTATTGCCGTTTTTTGCTTCAATGCGTTTTGGTCGCTATTCTATATGGCACAACGGGCATTAACTTCGGATGTAGTTATTATGGCAACCGTATTTATGCGAATGGTGGAGGATTATACCAAGCACCAAGCCACATATCTACAATGAACCGTCAGACACCTCAGTCGGTATAAATATATATGCCCCTTGACTGACTGACCTCAATGGCCCGCCCGCAATTTTTCGGTTAGTCGCTCTAAATATATACACCCTTTGACCGACTGACCTGTTTTGCTATTCAAATACGCCATCGAACAAAGAAACCGCCTCGTCTTTCTTTGTGTTGATAATCCGGGCATAACGCTGGGTGTGGCGGATGGTGGTGTGCCCGAGCAGCTGGCTGGTCGTGTAAATATCTATACCCGCAGTAAGACAGAGTGTTGCAAAGCTGTGCCTCCCCGCGTGAAAAGTGATGTCCTTTGTGATTCCGGCGTTCTTCATCCATGTGCCGAGGGTCTGACCGTAACTTCTTGTAAGCCGGGGGAACACCTTGTCTTCCGCCGTGGCATTCTCCGGTCGTTCGGGCAGCCATTTCCGGGCATTCATGTTCAGCGGCAGAAACAGTTCGACACCGGTCTTGTATTGGATAATCTCAACCTGCCAATGGGTAGCGGTCTTCACTATGTCTTTCCAATGTAGGCTCATGATGTCATAGATGCGGAGTCCGCTGAAGCAGGAGAACAAAAACGCGCCCTTGATGTCCTCTCTGTGGCATGGGGTAGCGATAAGCCGTTTGATTTCCTCGACCGTCAGATACTCACGCTTGTGCTCCTTGATGGACAGCGAAGATCTGGTTATACCTTTGAACGGGCTTTTGGGTATCACACTTTCACGTACTGCGTAATTCAAAGCAGCCCTGACATAGCACAGGTATAAGAACACTGTGCTTTTCGTTATTTTTTTTCGGTCTGTATTAAGAGCGGAACGGCTGGCAAGGTGTTCCATAAAGCCCGTAATGAATTCCTTATCCACATCACCAAGTGTGATTTCGGAATCATAACTGGCAACTTCTTCTACAGAACGGTCAAGCCATCTCTTCGATGATTCTGCACAGCTTTTCTTTGCGTTCTCGGCATAGATTCCCATCCATGAACAGAACGGCATTCTGGCTTTATGAGACTTATCTTTTATGCCTGCAATACGGTTGGTAAGGTCAAGTATCATTTCTTCCTTGATGGCATTGGCCTGCGCAAGGGTGTTGGCGTTCATGATCTTTGACGACATGTCTGTCTCAGGCACAAGATACAGCTTGAGAAAGTTGTACGTTCGCTTCCCATTATGGTATATATCCAAATATAATGAGCGGTTGCCGTTTTTCAACACCTGCTCGCGGAGCCTTATTGGTTCCTTCATTACTACTTGTTTCTTCGGTCTGCCCATTGTCTTTTAATCGAATAGTTTGTCAATCATGTAAACCGCATCCACTTTCTTCTTGTCGATAATTTTAGCATATACTTGGGTCGTTTCTACATCCGAGTGTCCCAACAACTGGCTTGTGGTATAAAGATCCGCACCCATTGTAAGTGTCATCGTCGCAAAAGCGTGGCGGCTCACGTGGTAGGACACCCGTTTGGTAATGCCGGCCTTTGATGTCCATGTCTTCAGCACATGGTCACAATCACTCAATGTGGGGACGTCGAAGACGGAATCGTCTGTATTTCCTTTTTCTTCCGGCATGAATTTCTGTGCCTGTTGACTCAAGGGTAGGTAGATGACCTTCCCGGTCTTTTGCTGGCGCAGTTCCAGATGGACTTTACCATTTTCTTCGATTACGTCTTTCCAGCGTAATCCTTTGACATCACTGTAACGCAGTCCACAAAAACACGAAAACAAAAACGCGGTCTTTACTCTTGGGCTTCTACATGGAGTATTGATGAGCGTCTGTACTTCTTCGATGGTGAGATACTCACGCTTTCTACATTCTCCTTGTATAGATGCCCAGTCAAATGAAAGCAGCGGATTGTCACCAAGGATTTCCAAGTCCACGGCATAATTAAGAGCGGCACGTATGTATCCACAGTAACCGGCTATTGTTTTTTTCGCCAATGGCTTTTTCGTTGTTCTTGCCTTGCGTGTTTCCAAATATTCTATGAATCCCTGCAAGAAATCCTTGTCAACCTCGTAGAGCTTTATACGAGGATTGTGAGCCTTCAGGCAAACCGACACGGCGTGTACATGGTCAACAAGGGAATTGCGTCCTTTTTTTCTTCCAAATTCAGCATATTCATTGAGCCAGTCGATAAGCGGCATTTTGGCTTTGTCCGAGAGAACCGCCATTGGCTTCTTGTTGGTGATGTCAAGAATACGCTGTGCTTTGATGGCATTGGCGGCTTTGAGCGTATTGGCATTTCTCTCCTTTGCCTCCTGCGATATTTCAGGGACGAGGAAGAGCTTGAGAAATTCATACCTCCGTTTACGGTCGGTATAAATATCCAAATAGATAGACTGGTTACCGTCCTTAAGCTGCTTGAAGCGGATGCGGACAGGTACCGATTCGGACTTTTTTGTTCTTGCCATTAATTGTCAATGCTTTATTCGTGTGCAAAGGTATAAAAAATAGCCCAAAATGACTAACAAAAAAGTAACATAATTGACCGAAATAACAAAAAATAACCATCCCGTCTTTAGAAATAAAGCAAAATCAGACATCCGCAAACCATTGTAAATAAAGGCTTTTATTCATACTTGCTTATAAATCCTCGCTCACAAATTCACCTTTTCACTTTACACGTCATACCTTTGGCACGTTGATCCAAGCGGCTACTGGTGACATCGAGACCACCAAGAAACTCATGGGTCACAAGTCGCTCAAATCAACCGCAGTCTATGCAGACGTGCTGACTGAAGAAAAGGTCAAGGCTATCTCCAATACCAAGACGGTATTCAGGAGTCGCAAGCCACACACCGAGAACAAGAAGATTCCACGAACCAAGCGAACGGCAGCGACCAACACGCACCCTCGCAAGGTCATAGATATACAGGATAACGAATAACGGCTAACGAGCCGATTCAGGATAACAACCAGTTTCATTTCATCAAAAGCAGTGCCCTGATTCAAGGTAGTGGTTTCCGCTACCTTTAGGGGCTTGCTATCTCAAAACCAAGCATTCAGGATAACGTAAACAATTAAATATCAAGATTATGAATAAGACTATTGACAACGAGACTCTTCTTTTGAAGGTAGAGTCATTTGAGCATCGCATCGAGGTTCTGGAGAACACTCTCAGCGCAGCCAAGGAGGTATTGACACTTGAAGAAGCAGCCCTTTTCATGGGTATATCAAAGAGCAGTCTCTACAAGATGACCCATCGACATGAGCTTCCTTTCTTCCGTCCAAACGGCAAACTCATCTACTTTGAGAAGGCTGAACTTCTGAAGTGGATGCGTCAGAACCGCAACATGTCAGAGGCTGAGACCAAGGAGGCAGCAGCCCAGAAGCTGAACGAACTCGCCAACCACTAATCAATGAGTATATGAATCAGGATTTCAACCAACAGCAGTACAACGACAAACTGGCTCAGGTAGCCAGCCTTGCCGTTACCTATGCCAAGGATGGCACAGGCTATCACAGTATGAAGGATGCTTTCAATGAACTGTGCGAGTTGTCTCATGCCAACAAGGGCATAGACCAAGAGAACACTATCGGCAGACGAACCCTGCTTGTGCAGAGTGTCTGCATCAAGGCTATCCATGCGCTCACTCCATACCAGAACGAGCGACTTGAACAGCAGCTGAAGGACATTGCTTCGGACTATCCCGAGCATCGTCACCTGCATTTCCGCAGATAGTTTCTTCTTTCCCTTTTGTCATATCATAGACATATCAATGAGAGTTACCGCTTACATACGTCAGAAAGATACATCGAAGAACGACCTCGACAGCCGTGCTTCGGTGTACTTCCGTGTCCGTGACAAAGGGCTTGATGTCAAGTGCGCAAGCGAACTTCAGATCAATCCCAATCACTGGAGCCAAGAACGACAGGGCTACAAGAGCCGTGTCAATCTTGTGGATGACGATACCAGAAACCTCTTTGACTCACAGGTCAAGGAGATTACAGGTATCATAACCAGGGAATACTATATCGGAGCAAACTCCGACTGGCTCAGACGACTGATATTTGCCTATCACCACCCCAATGCCTATTGCATGGGCAGTGGCATGGAGGTAAGCAAATCCTTTGTCATCTGGGCAGAGAGATACCTTCAGAACAAACATTTTGGCAAGCATCAGGAGTGTAACACCCGATGCCTGATTGACAAGGTTACTCGCTTTGAGGATGAACACAAACACCCGATGAACATTGACAGCATGACTGCCGATGATCTTCGTGCGTTTGCGGATTTCCTGTCTTCTGACTATGACATATCTATGAATACCATCGTCACTAACATGACCTTGTTGCGTACCGTCTGCAACTGGGTACGAAAGCAGGGAGTCACAAACAATGACCCCTTCTTTGGATATGACATGCCCAAGGCTCTCTATGGCACTCCATATTTCCTGACCATTCAGGAGCGTGACCAAGTTCTGGATGCAGACCTAACGGATGATGCAGAACTTGCTGAGTATCGTGATATGTTCGTGTTTCAATGTATGGTCGGATGCCGTCATAGTGATCTTGTGACCTTCACCCCCAAGAACATTATTGACGGTGTTCTGGAATATATCCCCATCAAGACCAAAGGCAAGTCTGGTGACGTTGTAAGGGTTCCTCTTATCCCCAAGGCTATGGCTATCCTTGATGGCCATGACCATGGTGATGATGAACCAATCTTCCCCAAGCATTATAACTTCAAGTTCAACGATGCTATCCGTAGAATCTTGAAGCGTGCCAAGGTAAATCGTGTTGTCACTGTGATTAACCCTAAGACACGGCTTGAAGAGAAGAAGCCAATCTCTGATGTGGCTACCTCTCATCTTGCACGAAGGACTTTTATCGGTAATCTTTACCGCATGGTCAAAGACCCTGATTTGGTTGCTTCTATGTCAGGTCATGCCAAAGGCAGCGTTGCTTTTGCCCGATACCGAGTCATTGATGATGACATGAAGAAATCCCTGGTTGAACTTATCCAGTGATTATCTTCTTTTTGATGGCAAATTCCTTTTCCCTTTATTAGGTTACATTTTTCAAATATCATAGACTATGGACGATAAAAAGTTACATCGTTGCTTCACTTTCTCAGAAGAGCAGTTGAAGCATCTTCGAAGCAAGAAGTACAAGATTGACCGTATGGAATGCTTCATGTCGCTTGTGGATCTTGCTGAGCCAGTTCCAAAACTTGTGCAAATCAGCAAGACCAAGCAAGTAGAAATCTTGGCAGGTCAGGTTATGGTTGACAATACCCAACTTGCCAAACTCTGGGATAAAGACCGCAAGACGGTTCCAAAGCTGTTGGATGCTATGGAGGCTGTTGGCATTTTCTCTTCACAGGAAGTGGAAGATAACCGCATCTACACCCTTCATTGTCTCTCAGGTTGGTACGTTGATGCCAAGTTCGTGTCAAATACCTTTGCCCTGAAGCGCAACAATGACAGCACGGCAATCATCCATGCGGAAGTTCCTGCCTGCAAGGTCATCATCACTGAGGATCCTGATGACAAGAAGAAGGACAAGGAAGGTTCTGCTTCGGGCAGTGACAAATCCAAGGACTCTGCCGAGGGCAACAATCCTCAGACAACTGGCAATGTGTCGCACCAATCACCACAATCTAATGATAGTGGCAATGTGGGTAAGTCTGGAGCAGATAGCAACAAGTCACCATCACCTCCTGAAAACAATTCCCCTCAGTCTGCTGACAGCCCTTCGCCCCAAGGTGAAGTCGATGGCAAGCAGAATGAAGGGAAGGTGAACGAGCAGACTCCACCAAACCAAGGAGGACAGCAGCCACAACAGCCTAACGGCAATCAGAGACCGCCTTTCAACGGCTATCAGAAGCCTAACGGCTACTACAACCAGAACGGCAACAAATAGCCGTCTGAGGACTCAGGAATGCGACCTGCATCGCCAAACCATCCCAAAGGACGTTTACCGATACAGAACGACACGGCAAGCCGAAACGACCTTCTAAGCCCTGACGGGAACTTAGCAGGTAAAAGGACCGATTTTTAAGAGGTACTTTTCGAGAAATCCTTTTGTACTACATTATTTGTGACCAAATTTATGCAGTCCTAAAAGTTTCTCGGGCTACTCGCAGGCTCGCAGACCTATGTCCTTCTTTTTAACTGATTTATTTTCATCCCTTTAATCATATTCAAAGATATGGCTAAGAAAAAGAAGATTATCAAGAAGACACCCACAAGGGTGCATTCCTTCCGCTGTACCGATAAGGACTGGAAGGAACTGAAAAAACTCGCTAAGGAATGTGGTATGAGCATAGGCAAGTATCTCGTTGAGACTGGCAAGAAGCATCACCCACGTCAGCGACTCACTCCAGAGGAAAGCAAAGCCCTGAACTCTCTGACTGAGGCACGTACCGACTTGATAAAAGTCCGCAGTAAGTTGCACGATGCTTCACCCGAGGAAAAGCAAAAGATGTTCAGATCTCCAAAGTTCATGAAGTGGTGGATTGAAGCCGTTGAACGACTCATCAAACACTGGTATAGCATTGAAGACAACCTTACTTCTCCTGTACTGACCAAAGTTCAAGAAGACGAATGATCATACTCGCACGACCAGTAGCCTATGGCGGCAATGCCGCAAGGTACGCAATGGAAAAGGAGGATGCAACTGTGGTCAAGGTAAACCACATGCCTGACTATCTCGATGCCACCGAAATTTGGTATCGAATGAAGCATCACTGCCAGTTGCATCAACAGGACAGGACTGTTGGGCGAAAGTTGACTCGTTTCATGACCACGTTTGTAATTTCACCATCCAAGGAAGAGTCTGAGAACTTCACCATGGATGACTGGGCGAACCTCGCTGATGAAGGTTTGGAAGCTCTGGATTCAGTCGGACTTTTACCCAAGGGCATGAAGAAGGAGGTCAAGACCAATTTCCGCAATTCCATGAATGTCGCTGCCCTGCATCGGGATTCCAAGTCAGGAACCCTGCACCTGCATCTTGACTGTTGCCGTGTGGATAATGATGGCAAGACCAATGATGTTCACGATGTTCACATCAGAGCAATCAAGGCTGCGGAGATTATCAACGCAAGGCATGGCTGGGAGCAACCTCAGGAGGTTCGTGATATGCGAAAGGATGAGATTGCGGAGTTTTGCGAATATACCCTTCAGAAGATGGATAGTTTCGACATTGATCGATACTTCAATTTGCTTCGCATGAAGGGTTATGATGTCAAGCCCAAGTATGACAATACCAATGGCAAACTTGTGGGCTATACCATCGGCAAGAATGCCTCAGTGTTCAAGGCTTCTGCCATCGGTCGAAAGTTCATGGTATCACAGCTTGAAGCCACTTGGAAGAAGATGCATCCCAAGCCTACTCAGGTCAAGATGCGACCTGCTTCACCTTCCATCACTCCGGCTCGCCCTGCTCGCCCAGTTGCTCAAACAACGAAACCTACCCAGTCCAATTCTAAGCCATTGCCTGTTGCTACCAAGACTGCTTTCAGTTTCAACGTTGGCGGTGAAATGAAGAGAATCTGGATTCCGAACACGGTCAAGGACATCTTCCTCAATGAGGTTCAGGTTCCTGATTCTGATATGACTGCATCAAGAGAGGACATTTCTCATGTAGGTATGCTTCTCTTCCTTGATATGATTGATGCAGCAACAACCGTGTCCGAATCTTGTGGCGGTGGTGGTTCTGCTACTTCCTCTGGTTGGGGTAAGGATGATGACGAAGACGAGCGTGAGCGGGCTCGCCGTTGCCTCCAGATGGCTCATGCCATGTGCAAGCCACCGCAGAAAAGACGTTCATTCCACCGTTAGACAAATCCCACATATCAATGAGAAGAACAAAACATGTAGAAGAACTCATCGAAGATGACGAGCAGAAGCCTGACTTCGATGATATGATGAACGAAGTCCAGGAAGAGATTGAAGAGCATGATGCCGAGGATGCTGTTGTCAGTCGTGCGCCTGAACTCAGGCAGTTGAGTGAGAACATTGACAAAGCGACCAACACTTGGATCAATGCAACTCTTCAACTGGAGTCTGCCATCCGTAAGTACAATTCGGCTCAGACTGCCCTTGGCAATGCCGTTGACACTATCAGTGGTAAGGTTGATACAATCAACACGCACATCGACAATGTGCTGAAGGAAGCCCCAACCAAGTTGCAGGTTTCAGTCAGAGTCAAAGATGAAGACTGGAAGAAGATTCAGGAAATGCACACCAAGCAACAACAGTGGATGACCACTCAGATGCAGAAGCATATCCGTGAGGTCAATCAAATGTTTTATGAAGAACGTAGAAGGGTTCAGGAAAGGTACAAGGAGTACGATGGAACCTACCTCGGACACTATGTGCAGTATTTCTTCTGGTTCTTCTTTGTCCTTGGACTCGTTATCTTTGGCTTGGCTATCTTCCTGATACTCGATAGCAACTACCACTGGACGAAGTAATCTAATGTTCCCAACATGGCTTGTGGGATTCATTTTGGGAACAACAAACCCACTGACAATCGGCATTTATGCTGAAAATCAGTGGGTCTGCTTATTCAGTTGTCAATCTTGAAAAGATGAATTATAAGAAAGATGCAGCTTTGTTATAACCTGTTACATCAAGTTTGAAGAGGTATGTGTCAGGGGTAGAATATGCATGTCTCTCCCTTACAGAAACAGTAATAACGCCTCCCTTATTGAGTATTTTCTTCATAGTCTCTTTATTTTCTGATGACCACGAAGACATTTGACCTGATTCTTCACCATTATACAAAGTCATTTCATGAACTTCACCTTCGGAATCCTTAATTCTATAATCATATGAATCATCTGATTTAACTACACTTGAGCTATATTCAATCAACTTAAATGAGAAGTCTCCAGTTTTTTCCATAAATAGAACCGCAGTCATTTTAGAATTAGTTGTTGCCGAATTACTAAAGACTCCGCTTCCCATTAAGACAAGGTATTTAGAAGCACCTTCTTCTCCAAACTCATCCTTATATGATTTCATTTCCCATGAGCCAGTTCCTGTTGGAACAGGAATTGAAAAACTCTCTCCTTCACTATTTCCAGCCTCACGTCCATTTCCGTTAACGTAGATTGCAGCAAGATAACGAAGACCTGGCTCATAATCAAGAGTCTCATAAATTGTGCCTTTCTTTTCCTTATTATACTTATCCTGTGAAACAAACACACCATCCTCTTCTTTGGCAATCTCTTGATAAGATTCATAGTTTTTGCCGTTTGAAGAAATGAAGATATACTCACAACGATCCTTTATTTCATTACCAAGACCATTCTTTGCGGCAAAATCAACATGAATGATACACAAAGAATCATCAGAATAAACTGTTTCTAAATTGGACAATTTTACACTCTCTGGATCCTTGGCCATTTCTTTGAATGTTTTTTCCATTTGATCCTTAGCCATTGATTCCAACTTGGATTTCTGGCTACATGAACAAAGTGCAAGTACACAAAGTACGATAGCAGTAATTAGATTTAATTTCCTCATAATGTTATATTTATTTGTTAATTTTGTATTGCTGTTAACTTGTTGCCTTCAAAATACAAGTAACTTCCTCCATAAACCCATTGTTCGTGTGTTCCCCAAGAACCGATGGATTTGTTTATGTCATCAGGATAGCCCCAAGATTCTTCACACATTGCCTTAGTCATTCCAATTCTAACCTTTCCTTCAAGAATCAGGTTTGCATTAGCAGCACCAAATTTCTTGGTCAGTTCAGTTTTCCTTTTTGCTTTATTGGCAGCCGTGATTGCTTTAACATTATCATAGTATGATTTGATTTGGAATCTTCCACATACATATGGAAGGGCTTCATCAAGCAATGTCTTATAAGGTTTGCCATCCTCGGCTTCCAAGTAACAATAGTGCTTGCCATAAGTTGGGTTATCAAACAAAAGAACAATCGGACTTCTTTTATCAAGTTGCATGTCATCATTCATATTGTTCCCCTTCTTTCTGGGCTTTACTTGAACACCAGTACAAGTCCAAACGGATTCCTTAGGAATTCCTGTTGTTACTGTATCGGTTTCTAAGTTTATCAATCCATTGGCTTTTTTCCAACTATAGTTAATGAAAACATTATCAGTTCCGACATAGACGTATTCTTTGTTGGTATACATAGCTTTCATCTTCTCGTAGTGACCAACAGCAACCCAACGAGCATTGAAGTTGCTTGTTGACAAATCACCTTCTTCTTTTTTTTCACCTGTTTCGACATCTTCAAGGGTCATCCTACAATATAAGCCCCTTCCAACATCATCAGGCAGTGTACCAGTCACCTTATAGTAAGAACCAACCTTAAAACCTCTATTCCCTTTGTAACTAAAAGGATCGCCACAAAACATAAGGGTTTGTCCTATCAAATGGTCAAATGTATATTTGTACTTTTCTGATGTGCCAAACTTTTGGGTTTTCATATTACTAAGGCTATCATAAGGGAGCCCTTTTGGCTCCTCAACCTTTTTAACACTCTCGTCAAACATTTCTATTTGAGCAGAAACTGTTTGGAAAGACAAAATACATAATAATAATACAAACAATTTATTCATAAGCGTGTAAATTATTAATTACTAATGAATTACTTTTTGAATCGTATTTGAAGATTAAGTCTAATATACGTTTCTCCGTTATTTCCTCTAAAAAGAGTCCCGAAGTTATGTCTGGTTCGACTACCACGTTCAAAGCGAGTATTATGGTAGAGATAATCTTCTACATCGTTTCGGTTATAGAAATGATAGCAAACTATCTCGCCATCCTTTCTTACAACAAGATAGCCACCATTGGCATCATACCGACCTTTCCATTCTTTTGAAGGTGTCATGCCAAGTGCAGCATCAAGAAGAAGAACCTTCATCTTATGCTCATAGAATGCGACAATATCATTTCCAGTAAAGCCAAAAGGATTCTTTGCTGCAACCATTTCAACAGCCTCCTTTATCATTGACGTTGCATTTGGCATACTGTCAACGACAAGACACTCTGCAATAAATTCAGGCATACAACTATCAAGGAACAAGAGATTGTTCTTGAATGTCTGATGCTCCACATCACTATAAACAAATCGTCCACCACGGTCAACGATTTCCTTCATGCGAGGTAAATGATCCTTAATGGAATTGATGCTTGCAATATCCTCATCTGACAAGTTAACTCCTTCAATCTTGTACAGTATGTTTGTTGGCAAACCTGCATTGAGCAAAGTCGATGCACTACCGAGCTGCGACTTGATGCTAAATCCCAGATTAGGAGTCATGTTTGTACGAAGGTCATGGATAACAATATGAATGTCAGCCTTATCGCTTGAAGGAGCTTTCAGCAATGTGCATCCAATCTCGTTCATAAATGCTTCAGAAGCAGGTATCTCAAAAGAACGAGAACCCCCACTTTTAATCTCTGCTAACAACGACTCTGATTCTTGGACGAAACGATTCATTGATATGCGAGCATACTCATGACCGTCTTCATCTATGACCACAATGTGTTGGTCTGTGTTGGGACGATATTCGTATCGTTTGCTTTCTTCTCTGATGATATTGAGTATAGGATAATACAACTCAAGTTTGTTCATATCGGCATCACCGGCATGAACTTTACCGTCACCAAGAAGTTTGAAGAGCGTATAGATTTCGCTCCATTCACCTTTATTTCCTGATAATGCCATAGTCATTTAAGGTTTTAAGTAACTGTTCTGCTGTCGCCTGAATAGCTGGTACGGCAACACTATTGCCAAACTGCTTGTATGCTGAAGCATCAGCAACAACAATCTTGAAATTGTCTGGATAACCTTGAAGGCGAGCCCATTCACGAGGAGTCATCTTTCTGATGCCCTCTTTGTTAATCTCACCTTTTATATTTGTTGTTGGTGTAAGGTCAGTCTGACGGAAGTCAAGGACTAAGTTACACTCTCTTCCCATGCCACCGCATACAATGGCATTGGCAACTGCATTGTCATCAATGATTTTGTAGCCGAAGCCGTGACCTGCTGCTTCATGTCTGGCTCTATGTCTTCTCAGTGTTTCAACATAGGTTTCTGACAAATAGTATTTTGCAGGTACAGGTTCTTTCTCACGGACATCAAGCCAACATGGAATATCCTTATGCCTTTCTGGATAAACAAAATCTTCCTTCTTGATACCCAAGTCCTTGCGGAAACCAACGATATAAATTCGTTCACGATGTTGTGGCACACCATAGTGCATGGCATTGAGAATCTGAGGATCAGGTACAACATATCCTACTTCATCAAGGGTGTTCAGAATAGTTTCAAGTGTCTTGCCCTTATCATGAATAGCCAAGCCCTTAACATTCTCCAAGAAGAATGCTTTAGGCTGATGACGTCTAAGTATCTCTGCTACATCAAAGAACAATGTTCCTCTTGTCTCTGCAAAACCTCTTCGTTTACCTGCAAGAGAGAATGCTTGACATGGGAATCCTGCACAAAGAATATCGAAATCCTTGGGAATCTTATTCTTGGTGCTTTCCTTGGTAATGTCACCAAATGGAACATCACCATAATTTTCGTAGTATGTGCGCTTAGCTTGTTCATCCCATTCAGATGAGAAAACGCACTCTCCACCAAGGTTTTGGAAAGCCATTCTAAAGCCACCAATACCAGCAAAGAGGTCTATGAATTTGAATTTTGGATTCTTTGGTCCAGGGAATGGAGCTTGAAACAAGTCTGGAAACAAGTATTGCTGAAATGCATTTGCAGAATCAGCAACCATGCCTTTGTAGCTCTTTTTCTCAGACTTCTCACCACGAATGAATTCATACCAAAGGTTGAGAATATCTTCAGCTTTGTCACGATACGGCAAAATAACTCCCTTCCTGTCAAGTTGCAGGTAGTGAGTAATCAATGCTGCTTGTTCAATGAAAGGAATGATGTTACCCTCTTCATCAAGGGTTTCTTCACCATAGATTTCCATTTTGCCAGCTTGCTTCTTGCAGAAGTCAAACAGCGAGAATTTATTTGTTGTACGTGACATTTTAATCTTTGAAGGGGTTATGTTCTGGAACTCTAATGAGATCTTTCACATCAACATCCAAACATTGTGCTATCTGGATGAGAGTTTCTAATGGAGGCTGAGCAGAGTTTGTGACCCATTTTGAAATGGTTGCTTGGTCTCTGCCTAGTTTCTCTGCAAGGTACTTGTTTGGGAGATTCTTTTCCGCAAGTACTATCTTAATCCTGTTATAATTCTTATCACTCATTGACATGTATATTTGGGTGCAAAATTACAAAAAATAATCCATATATCTTTTGTCTGGAGTGAAAATTATAAGTTTCACAAGAAAATATTTGGTCAAATTAGAAAATTTGACATGTTTGGCAGCCCTTTTTAGCGTGGTTCATCCAACTTTTCAATCGTTATCCTGATGAAAGAAAATGAAAATTTCGCTTGTTTTCCGTGTTAAGATATGTTAAGCAGATGTTTTCATTTTGGGGTTTTTGAAATTTTTGTTTCCAGTTTGTTTCTTTTGGTTGTTTTTGCTTTTGGGGAGTGTTGATATTCAGCACTTTACAACTCGGAAGCAGATTCTGAAGAAGAAGATCATGATGGTGGTCGGAGCCTGCATCTTCCTGATTGCAGCAGCCCAGGCACTGCCTCTGTTCTTCGGTATCTCCTGACCTTATGGCAGAGAACGCAGACAACGGCTATACTGCTTACCCGGTTTTCAAGGGGCTTCAGAAGCCTCTTGAATTCCTGGGTATCCAGGGCCGCTACATTTACTGGGCTGCCGGAGCAGCGGGCGGTGCGATAGTCGGATTCATCATCGGTTACTGTGTGCTGGGCTTTCTCGCCGGACTTGTCGTACTGGTTGTGGCAGTCGGCACGGGAGCCGGCTTAATCATGGTAAAACAGCGCAAAGGGCTTCACACCAAGAAAACAGACAAAGGGATATTCGTTTACACCTGTTCAAAAAAGATTTGAAAAATGAGACACTGCGGATTGATATTGTTTCTTGCCTTGTTCCTTGCCGGATGTTCGGGGAACACCCGTAACGGGGACGCACTGTCCGCCCACCAAACGGCGGAAAAGGTAAAAGACAGTTGGTCGAAGATGTCCAAGCCCATTGAGATAGAGGTCACGGGGCGGACAAAAGACGAACTGGAAGCTATAGGCTCGCTTGCCGTATGGCTTGACGGCATGGAGGGCGGCAAAGCCGTGGAGTTCCGTTTCGACGGCAAGGTGTTCAAGCCCACTGTCCCTGTTCTGGCTGACAGCACGGTATTACCCCTTGTCTGTTATCCGTTCCTTCCGTCACTGCATCCGGCCGACACTGTTGCGGTCAGCCATCCGCTCGGCGAAAGACTCGCCGGACAGATCCAATCCGTGACACAGACAAATGACAAAACAAAGATTACAATGAAATTAGAAGAACTTACCGCACTGCTGCGCCTGATACTGAAAAGCGACAATATCAGTGACGTGATGCAGATTCTGGAGATACAGGGGGACTGCGTTTCAACAGCAGCCTTCCTGATTCCGCTTAAGGGGAAACTGGCCGGGACACGTGCCGATGCCGGCAATGTATGTTCTCCCAACAAGGATTGCCTGTTGAACAACGGCATCCCGCATGACTTCAACCTCATTCCTACGGAGGATTCTGGAGAAATACAGATATTCCTCAAAGTTAATGGGAAAAAGTTGTCCATATCCACCACGCTACCGCCTCTGAGACGAGGAAGCATCACCGAACTGCGCCTTCATGTCAGCGATGGCAAACTTTCCGTAGGCAGCAGCTGGGTAGATACCAAACATCCGTTTGAGAAACCGTCCGTTTCCGGCACGGACTCTGTCCGCATCGGGCATTTCCTGCAAAGGGATGGGACTCTGACCTCCAAATTCGATGAGAACACCCTTGCCTGGGTTATCCTGACAGATGGGCGACACGGCAAGGCCGTCGCCATGGATGATAACAGTACGAGCAACTGGTTCAGGAAAAAGTCTTTCCGAACCGGCCATATCTTCGATACGGCTGACGGCAAGTTGCGTGAGGGCTATTTCGGACAGCCGCAAGAGGATGAGGAACATATCGTGTTCAGTCCCCGAATCCGATATCCGGGCAGTTGTGCATTGGGATTCGACGACGGAGCCGCACTCACGCAGGGCATACTCCGCCATGCGGACAGCCATGCCCTTAAGAACTTCCAGGACAAGCGTGTGCTGCCGTCGGCCTACATACCGTCGCTTGCGGAGATGGCCCGGCTTGCCTACCATCTTGAAAAGCATAAGGACAGCATGCCTGCCTTTTTCAAGATGCCGGAAGGCATCTATGCCACCTCCAGCGAATCCGGCGAGGACACCTTTTATTCGATAGACATGACCGAATGGTTTGTCACCGCCTACAATTCCAAGGAGCACAGCGATATGAAAACGAGATTGTTTTACCTATTCTGAGCATCATGACCTGGTATGTGATACTGTTTTTCGCGGCTATCCTGATAGGGATGGCAATCTCGGTGGCCGCTTTCGGTACGGGAGGCAAACGCAAGCGCGTCTTCCGTGACATCTATTTCTCGGTGGAGGATAATGATGGCATCGGGGTCATCTACACCAAGACCGGCGAGTATTCCGCCATACTTGAAATAGAGAACCCCGTGCAAAAGTATTCTGCCGATGCAGACCGCTATTACGATTTCTGCCATCTGTTCTCGGCGGTGGTACAGACCCTTGGCGAGGGCTATGCCATACACAAGCAGGATGTGTTCTCCCGTCGTGGATTCGTGCAGGCGGACGCGAAAGAAAAGGAGTTCCTGTCAAGATCCTATTTTTCCTATTTTGAAGGCCGTCCCTATACCGATACACGCACCTGTCTCGTCATTACGCAGGAATCGAAGAAAGGGAAGCTGTATTCCTTCGACATGAAGAAATGGAAGGACTTCCTTGTGAAGATACGCAAGGTGAAGGACCAGTTGCGTGACGGAGGCATGAAGGTGAGGTTCTTGACGGCCGACGAATGTGACAGCTATGTTGACCGGTATTTCACGCTGGATTTCAACAGTCCGATTGTCACCATGAGCAATTTCAAGGTAGATGACGAGGGCATTGGCATGGGCGACCGCAAATGCCGCGTGTTCTCCCTTGTCGATGTGGATTGTGCCGGGCTTCCGTCCCTTGTCCGTCCTTTCACGAATGTGGAGGTGAACAACACAGGGATGCCACTTGACCTCATGTCCGCCATCGACAGCATCCCGGAAGCCGAGACTGTCATCTACAACCAGATGATTTTCATTCCCAACCAGAAGCGGGAACTTTCCGCCCTTGAAAAGAAGAAGAACCGTCACGCCTCCATCCCCAATCCGAGCAACCAGATTGCCGTGGAGGATATCAAGCAGGTGCAGGAAGTGGTGGCACGCGAGGGCAAGCAACTTGTATATACGCACTTCAACCTCGTTGTATGCTGTCCACGTAATGCGGATATGCAGAAGCCCGTGAACCATCTTGAAAACATGTTCGGGCGCATGGGCATCCATATCTCCAAGCGTGCCTACAACCAGCTTGAGCTGTTCGTGAACTCGTTTCCCGGCAACTGCTACAACATGGATCCCGAGTACGACCGCTTTCTTACCTTGTCGGACGCCGCCACCTGCCTTATGTATAAGGAGCATGTGCAGCGTAGCGAGGACACTCCGCTGAAGATATACTATACTGACCGGAAAGGGATGCCCGTAGCCATAGACATCACCGGCAAGGAGGGCAAGGTCAAGATGACCGACAACTCCAATTTCTTCTGTTTGGGGCCTTCGGGCAGCGGCAAGAGCTTCCACATGAACAGTGTTGTAAGACAGCTTCACGAGCAAGGAACGGATGTCGTGATGGTCGATACGGGAAACTCCTACGAGGGACTATGCGAGTATCTCGGCGGCAAGTACATCTCCTATACCGAGGAAAAGCCCATCACCATGAACCCGTTTAAGATTACCAAGGAAGAGATAAACATCGAGAAAATCAACTTCCTCAAGAATCTTATCCTGCAGATATGGAAAGGCTCGGAAGGTATTGTGACAAAGACGGAGGACAGGCTTATCGGACAGGCTATCGAGGAATACTACCGCAGTTACTTTACGGGTAAAATTGATGCGCCGCTTTCGTTCAACTCGTTTTTCGACTTCGCCGTCGTCCGCATCCCGGAAATTATCACCGAGAACGAACTGAAAGGCATTGATACGGCAGATCTCAATTACCAGCTTCGGGATTTCTATAAGGGCGGAAGCCACGAGACCACGCTGAACGAGAACATGGACAGCACCCTGTTTGATGAGACCTTTATCGTGTTCGAGATTGACGCAATCAAGGATGATGCCACGCTGTTCCCGATAGTCACGCTGATTATCATGGATGTTTTCCTGCAGAAGATGCGTCTGAAGAAGAACCGTAAGGTCCTTGTGATCGAAGAGGCGTGGAAAGCCATCGCCACCCCGCTCATGGCCGAATACATCAAGTACCTCTACAAGACGGCCCGTAAGTTCTGGGCTTCGGTCGGTGTCGTGACACAGGAGATACAGGACATCATCGGCAGTGAAATTGTGAAAGAGGCCATCATCAACAATTCCGATGTGGTGATGCTGCTCGACCAGAGCAAATTCCGTGAACGCTTCGACAATATCAAAGCCATCCTCGGACTCACCGATGTGGACTGCAAGAAGATTTTTACCATCAACAGGCTTGACAACAAGGAAGGACGCTCCTTCTTCCGCGAGGTGTTCATCCGCAGAGGTTCGACCAGCGGAGTGTATGGCGTGGAGGAATCGCACGAGTGCTACATGACCTATACCACCGAGCGTGCCGAGAAAGATGCCCTCAAACTCTACAAGTCGGAATTAGGGTGCAGTCATCAGGAGGCTATCGAAAGATATTGCCGTGACTGGGACAACTCCGGCATCGCCGCCCCGTTGGAATTTGCCAGACGGGTATATAAGGCCGGTCATGTGCTCAACTTGCCCGCAAGGAACGATAAAAATAACCCATAAAAAACATTCATTATGAACGAGAACAAACTTATCGAGGAATTTTGGCGCGATTGCGACAACAACAATTTCAGCAAGGAAGCCACCGTGCTGTTCTTCTACCTGCTTTACCGTCACAAGCGTGACCGCCAGGAAACGATCAGCATCAATCCGGCCGCATTGCTCAGTCTTGTCAGCGGTTACAGCGTTACGGCGATGAAATCCGCCAGTGAGGAATTGCAGTCACGCGGATATGTCGAGTACACACCCGCCAACGAGAGCTGTACTTCCGGAAAATACCGTTTCCTCAAGACGGGGACGGTGAAGAAAGGGAAATAAGAAACGACCAGTCAACAAGTATGCACCGCCTCCTGCTCATATTGACCGTACTGCTGGCTGTAGCGTCCGACGCTGCGGCCTCGGTGTGGTATTCCGTCAACTACGATAAGAAAACGGTGGCCGCCATGACCGCCGCTTTCGGCACGGAGACCGCGACGGAAATGTATTACAGCGAACAAGTCAGGAAGATACTTGACCGTTACAGTGCCGCCGAAGTCGCCACAGCCAGTATCTTCATGTCCAAGTACCTTGACCGCAAGGCACTGACCGACCTCGGTATCTGGAGCAGTGCAACGGAAAACTATTATTACCGCCGCATCTATTCACTGGTAAGCGCGAAAATCATGCCGAAGATATGGACTGTCGCCGGCATGATGCTTCGTTCACCACAGACTGCACTCTACTGGGGAAGCTACCTGTTCAAGGTCTGTCATGAGGTGGAAACGCTCTGCATGCAGTTCGAGTCCATCGTCACCAACAGCTCGCTGTCGTTCCGTGATGTGGTATTCCTGCAGATAGCCCCGCAGTTCCAACCGCTGTTTGACCTTGCCGGCAGTGGCAATGTGGACTGGAAGAGTTTTTTTGATGACCTCGGCAATATTCCCAACCATTTCAACAAGGAGAATCTTGAATCCGACATTGGCACCCTGTATGACATGGGAGTCAGCATCGCCGGAGCGGGAACCGAGAACATGATGGAGACCCTGCTCGGCGGCAGTTCGTTCAATGACATCGCCAAAGGAAATGTGGCGGCGATTGTGAACGCCGCGGAGAGCAGTTACGGATTCTACAAGTCCCTTGAGCAAAATCTTGGAGGCACCTTGCTCTCGATGGTCGGCGGACCGGAGAATGTCTCCCGACTTTTCAATATAGACAGTTACAACATGACTTCATGGATGACCGACTATCTCCGTGAGACTATGGGACAGTATTACACCCAGCGGTGGTACATCTACCGCCGGGACAGCGGCAGCGAGATACTCTGTGACTATATGCCTCCCACCGATGACAACAGCATCCTCTACGGCGGTGCCTGGACACGTTATAACACGACCGACGCGAATTTCTATCCCTCGTCGGCACAGACGGAGCAGATACTCTCCAATTCGGAGAGTTATGCCGGATGGTCGAGGGCGAAGGTGAAGCAGTTGAACGCATCTGGAGACGGGTACCTTTATAACCTGTCCTATTCCCGATACGCCTATATCCTGTCAAAGAAGAACAAACAGTACGCCAAAGCCTATGCCTATTCCATCCGCGCCACCAAAAGCTGGAACCGGACAGAAGAGGTCTATGAGGATGTCTTTGATTCCTATTCCATGGATCTGGGTATCTTCCAAAGACAGATGCAGGCACGGCTGTCGGAGTACAATGACAATGAAGAGGGATTCGTCTATTACATCGGTTCGGATGCCCGTAACTATTACCAGGCGACCGATGAAGCCAAGATGAAAGGCACGGAGAGCGTGATTATCTCCGTGACCTGCCATGACGGATTTACCATATCACAGGGAAGTACCCAGTATAAATGCCGCAGTTGCGGCGGTTCACTAAACGCCCATTCCAAGGAGTGCGCCATGCAGACCACGCTGACTGACAACAATCTTGACATGTCGGAGTTTGACCGCCTTGAGACAGAATACAACAACCGCATAGCGGAGCTTCAGACCCAGATAGATGTGCTCAACAGCGAGAACAGGACGCTGATAAAGCAGATTTCCACAGCTACAGTGGAGGAAGCGGCCGTGCTCCGCCAGCGGTACAATGCCAACAAGACCCGGATAGATGAGCTGACAAGGGAACAGGAAAGTGTCAGGAAACAGCTTGCTGACCTGCGGGCAGCGCGTGAGGATGCTGCCGGCGGCGAGGAAGTGCCTACTGATGACTATTACCGCATCCCAGCCATCATGAATGACTGCAAGACCGCTTTCGACCTCACCTGGCAGGGAGAGGAACACTGGGAGGGCTACAGCTACGTGCGTACCGCCACTTCCGGGAGCATGGATGCCGTCATCACGTTCAAGGCGACGCTGAGCATCGCCCGCAAACCGAAATATTTCCTCGGCATCAAGATACACAGGGCCATCATGCAGATAGAATGGACACTGACGGCGGATTACAGCAACACCCAGGTCGTGGATGTGATGCAACTCGACCCGAACAAGAGCGACCGGGAGAATGCCGCCGCCGTGAACAACCGCATCTCAGAGATTGCAAGGGATTATCCGTCCTGCACAATCAGCACCGAATACATCAAGAACGATCCGATGGAACAGGACAACAGCACGGACACCTACCACCTGCTGTGGTCGTCGGACCGGTTGGAGATTGCGCGTGATGTGGATAGCCGCCTGACACGCATCTATGCCGACCTCGTATGTCTGGAGAAGATGATGCACTATAAACTGTCTATCATTGATGTGTTGAAAAAGGCCGCTCCTTATGTCAATGACGAGCAAGGACGCAGACGCACGCTGCTTGACGAGAGTTTTGCCCGATGGATGAACAGGGCCGGAAGTAGAAATTACAAACCTATGGAAGAAACGACAGAATGAGAACACCTATCCACATATTGATGACGCTGCTGATGCTGGCCATGCCGGTCATTGCCAAGGCGCAGTTCGGTTTTGATGTAGGCTCGGTGGAAGCTTATATCTCAGACCACAAGAACCAGCGCAGCCTGCTTCTTGCCCGTGCCACACTGGAGCAGAGCAACAACCTCCTGCATGAGTACAGCGCGAAGGCCGCAGAAGACTACAAGGTGCTGAACTTCGACCTTGACAAATATACCAGGGCTTTCGATGTGATAGACGTGCTGTACCAGTCGTTGCGAACCTCCATGAACGTGTATTCCACCTACCAGACGGTCAGCGACCGCATCGGTGACTACAAGAAATTGCTGAGTGATTACAACTCCAAGGTGCTGAAGCGTAACAAACTCGCCCTTCAGGACACCATCATTATCCGGATAAGTCTCAGGTGCATCGACCGCATCTCGGCCGAAGGAAAGAGCCTGTACCGCTCGGTCAGCGACCTGGTGCTGTATGCTACCGGAGCCGCCGCCTGTTCGACATCCGATCTCATGCTTGTGTTGGAGAACATCAACACCAGTCTTGATAACATCAAGAAACTGCTCAATGCCGCCTATTTCGACACATGGAGGTATATCCAGGTGCGGATAGGCTATTGGAAAGAAAGTATTTACACACCCCGTTCACGGTCGCTTATCATCGAGGATGCTTTCGGACGATGGCGGCAGAGCGGGCTTAACCCATATAGAAACAAGAAATGAAACGGCTGATACTCTATCTGATGACAGGACTGTGCATGGTTTCGGCCACCGCACAGAACGTGACCTACAACCATGATGCCGCCAAACAGAACCAGTTTACCGTGGCGGAGATCGGTTCCGGCTCCCTTACTCCGGACTTGTACTACACCTTGCTGCACAGCAACTACAGGAAAACCGCTGCTGCGAAAAACAAGCTGTCGTTCCGCACGACGGTGGGGATTGCAGGTTACTGGCAGGTGGATGATGCGGAGAAACTAGACTCCGCTATGACTAAACGTGCCGAGATAGAGGCGTTGAACGTGGCTGACCGTACAGGCGGCGCACTGGATGTCGCATGGCTGGCGGAGGGTGACAAGCTCAACTCCAAGATGGCGGATTTCAAAAAGAATATCGACCGCATCCTGCAACTGGGTGGCACTCCCGGACAGCAGACGGTGTGGAAGGAATACTATAACGTGTTCAAATCGGCCATCAAAGCGACGCAGGAAGCCTATATGCCCAACTCGCAGCGCAAGAAACAGTATCTGAGCATCTATGCCGACGTGTCGCGCAAGAACGAGGAACTGGTACGCTATCTCGTCTATCTGTCTAACAGCAAGACGACCGCCTCGCTGCTGGCATCAGGCTATGAAAGGGAAAACAAGAATGCCGTGTATGCGGCGGAAGCACTGGCCCGGTGGCGCGATGCGTGCTGGAGTGCGATGGGAAACTGTGTCAATCAACCATAGAAACAGACAGATTCTGAAATAAATAACTAATAAACAACATTCAATGGCAGACAATATTCTTAGCGACTTTGGCATCAACCTGCTTGAGGAAGAGGTGGATGATGTGATTTTCCAGACCAACGAGTTCCTGTGCGATGCCACGTTCACAGGGTCACAAGGTCCTTTTTGGTGGATTCTTCAGATGTGCATGGCACTGGCTGCACTCTTTGCCATCGTGATGGCGGCTGGCATGGCTTATAAGATGATGGTAAAAAACGAACCGCTCGATGTGATGAAACTGTTCCGTCCCTTGGCGGTGGCCATCGTGATGACATGGTGGTATCCTCCTGCGGACACCGGGATGCACAACAGCGGCAGCAGCTGGTGTGTGCTTGACTTCCTCTCGTACATCCCCAATGCCATAGGCTCCTACACCCATGACCTGTATCAGGCGGAAGCCGCCCAGATCGGGGATAAGTTCGAGGAAGTGCAGCAGCTCATTTTCGTCCGTGACACACTCTATACAAGCTTGCAGGCACAGGCGGATGTGGCCCGTGCCGGTACGATGGATCCCGCACTGATAGAATCGACCATGGAACAGACCGGTGTCGATGAAGTTACCAACATGGAGAAGGATGCCAGCAAGTTATGGTTTACTTCACTGACCTCCGGTGCGGTGGTCTGCATAGACAAAATCGTGATGGTTATTGCGTTGATTGTCTTTAGAATAGGCTGGTGGGCAACCATCTATTGCCAGCAAATCCTGCTCGGTATGCTCACAATTTTCGGTCCGATACAGTGGGCGTTTTCACTCTTGCCCAAATGGGAAGGAGCCTGGGCGAAATGGATGATACGTTATCTGACGGTGCATTTCTATGGAGCCATGTTGTACTTCGTTGGGTTTTATGTGCTGTTGCTATTTGATATTGTGCTTTGCATACAGGTGGAGAACCTGACCGCCATTACCCAGAACGAGGCGACGATGGCAGCCTACCTGCAAAACTCCTTCTTCTCGGCAGGCTATCTGATGGCTGCAAGCATCGTTGCTTTGAAATGCCTGAATCTTGTGCCTGACTTGGCGGCATGGATGATTCCCGAAGGAGACACGGCTTTCAGTACGAGAAACTTCGGCGAGGGTGTGGCACAGCAGGCGAAGATGTCAACGACCGGCGCGATTTCATCCATGATGCGATAATATATAATAAGGTATAGGAAACCAATCAAATAAGCAAAACAATGGTCATTAAAAATTTAGAGAACAAGATCAAGCTCGTGATGATAATCTGCGCCCTGTTTCTGGCAGGTTGCGTTGTTATCAGCCTGTCGAGCATCTGGACAGCCCGCTCAATGGTAGTGGATGCCCAGCAGAAAATCTATGTGTTGGACGGCAATGTGCCCATCCTCGTGCAACGCACCACGATGGACGAGACCCTCGATGTGGAAGCCAAGAGCCATGTGGAGATGTATCATCATTACTTCTTCACCCTGGCCCCGGACGACAAATACATCAAATACACGCTTGACAAGGCGATGTACCTTGTGGATGAAACGGGACTTGCCCAGTATAACACCCTCAAGGAAAAAGGATTTTACAACAACATCATGGGCACCTCGGCGGTATGCTCGATATTCTGTGACAGCATCAACTTCAACAAGGAGAAGATGGAGTTCACCTACTATGGCAGACAGCGCATAGAACGCCGTACCTCCATCCTTACCCGAGAACTGGTGACCTCCGGGCAACTGAAACGAGTGCCGCGCACCGACAACAACCCCCATGGGCTGCTTATCGTGAACTGGCGCACCCTGCTGAACAAAGATATTGAACAGAAAACCAAAAACAGCTATTGATTATGGGATGGAAGAAACTGATACTCGGAGAGAAGATGCCGGACAAGAACGACCCCAAGTATGCCGAAAGATACGAGAAGGAGGTCAGTGCCGGTCGGAAATGGGCCAAGTTTCTGAAAATTGACAAGGCCGCCGGATATGCGCAATGCTTCGCTTGCAAATACCCCAAAGTGTTCCTCACGCTGGTATTCGGCATCGTCATCGGATGCCTGACGCTGAATATCTGCCGCATGGTACAGATATACAACCGTCCGAAAACCGAGCAGACGGTCACGGCGACACAACATCAGGAGGAGCTGTTGAGACAGAAACGTAACAAACAAATCATAAATATAGAGAGCAATGACGCTGAAAGAACTTACAAGCAGGATTGACTGGCGTGCGCCTAAATACAGGCTGCCGGCTATCCTTTATCCCTTACTGCTGATTGCCGGGTACCTCATTTTTGACGTATTCGATGTGGAACTGGCGGAAAAACCGTCCCACATGCAGACCACGGAGTACCTTAATCCGGAACTGCCGCAGGCGCAACTCCGCACCGACGAGATTGGCGGCAAGTATGAGAACATGGCCAAGTCATACGGCAAGATCCAGGACTATTCGGCCGTGGAGAACATCGACCGTGAACGCGGTGGCGATACGGAAGCATACGATTCCAAGTACACGGAACAAGACCTTGCCATGCTCGATGAAGAGGCAGAACGCCGTCTGCAGGAGATGCAGTCCCGGCTGGACAAGAGCCGTGAGCGCGGCATGGAGATGGCAAACGACTCCCTTGCCGAGCCGATGAGCGAGGATGAACGTCTCCGACGTGGCGCACAACGCCAGCAGGAAGCCCTCGACGAACTGAACAAGGCTTTGGCGGAAGCACGCCTGAACGGACAGAAAGGGCTTGAGGATGTAAAGGAACCCCAGGTACCTGCCGAGGAAACACCCAAGACAACAGGCAATGTGACGGAAAACGAGGATGCCGTCACGCAACCACCCGAAGATGCCGCCACACAATCCGTGGTAAAGGCCAAGAAGCCTAACTCCGCCTATTTCAATACCCTTGCGGAGAATGAGCCTGAGCCGAACCTTATCAAAGCGATTATCGACGAGGATGTGAAAGCCGTTGACGGTTCGCGTGTAAGGCTGCGTCTGCTCGACGAGGTGGAGATAAACGGTGTTGTCCTTGCCAAGGGATCGTACATGTACGCCACTATGAGTGGATTTGGGCAGCAGCGTGTGAAAGGCACGGTCAAAAGCCTTATGGTGGATGACGAACTCCTGAAGGTGAGCCTGACACTCTACGACACCGACGGCATGGAGGGGCTTTATGTGCCCAATTCCTCTTTCCGTGAGACCACCAAGGACATAGCATCCGGAGCAATGAGCAGCAATATGAGCATTAACAACGGCAGTTACGGCAATAACTTCACACAGTGGGGCATGCAGGCCATACAGAACGCCTACCAGCAGACCACTGGGGCTATCTCGAAAGCCATCCGCAAGAACAAAGTGAAACTCAAATATGGCACCTTTGTCTATCTGGTCAATAGCAGGGAAAACAACAAAAACAAGTAGGATGATGATACAGATTGACAACATCTATAACGAGGACTGCCTAAAGGGGATGGCACGGATAGCAGACAAAAGTGTCGATGCCGTCGTGTGCGACCTGCCTTATGGCATCCTGAACCGTCGCAATAAAAATGCCGGTTGGGACAGGCAGATACCGCTGGAACCTCTATGGGAACAATATCGGCGCATTATCAAGCCGGACAGTCCCGTCATCCTGTTCGGGCAAGGGATGTTCACTGCAAGACTGCTGATGTCGCAGTCTGAATTGTGGAGATACAACCTTGTCTGGTATAAGGACAGGGCCAGCGGTCATCTGAACGCCAACCGTATGCCGTTAAGGAAGCATGAAGACATCCTTGTGTTCTACGAGCATCTGCCCGTGTATCACCCGCAGATGGTTCCTTGCGATAAATCGCAGCGCAACCACGGACGGTGTACCAGTCAGGCATTTACCAACCGATGTTACGGCAACATGCGTATGACCGATGTCCGCATCGCCGATGACAAATACCCGACCTCTGTCATTCAGATTCCTAAAGAACATAAAACCGGGACTTTCTTCCACCCGACGCAGAAGCCCGTTGCCCTCGTGGAGTATCTTATAAGGACATACACTGACGAGGGAGATGTGGTGCTTGACAACTGCATCGGTTCGGGAACCACGGCGATAGCCGCCATCCGAAGCGGACGTCACTATATCGGCTTCGAGACCGATGTCGGTTATTGCCGGATAGCCGAGGAAAGGATAAAGGCCGAGAGACTCACGGAAACAACAAACGAAAAACAAGAATATCAACAATGAGAACAATGCTTTCAAAAATTCTTGCGGCATTCTTAATCACCGCCGCATTTCAGCCCATCAAAGCGCAGACCACCTATCAGGAAATGGAGCAGCTGACCGTCAATGAACAGGTGACGACCGTCATCACCGCCTCCGAACCGATACGTTTTGTGGACATATCCACAGATTTGGTTGCCGGCGACCAGCCCATCAACAACACCGTCCGTCTGAAACCCAAGGAAGCTGGGCATGAAGACGGCGAGGTACTTGCCATTGTCACCATCGTGACCGAACGCTACCGCACCCAGTACGCCCTGCTATATACCACACGACTGACGGAGGCCGTCACCAGCAAGGAGATAGAACTGTCGGAGCGAAACGCCTACCACAATCCCGCCGTGTCGATGTCCACAGAGGATATGTACCGCTATGCGCGTCAGATATGGACATCGCCTGCAAGGTTCCGTAACGTGGGCAGCAAGAAGCATCGCATGACCATGCGATTGAACAACATCTATTCGGCCGGCGATTACTTCTTCCTTGATTTTTCGGTGGAGAACCGCACCAACATCCGGTTTGACATTGACGAGGTAAGGCTCAAACTCTCCGACAAAAAAGTGTCGAAAGCCACGAACTCGCAGGTTGTGGAACTGAAGCCGGAGCTGATACTGGAACAGTCCCGGTCGTTCCTCCACGGTTACCGCAATGTGATTGTGGTGAAGAAACTTACTTTCCCAAACGACAAGGTGCTGACGGTGGAGCTGACGGAGAAACAGATTTCCGGACGCACCATATCCTTGAACATCGACTATGAGGATGTGCTGTCGGCCGACGGATTCAGCAACGCATTATTGAGGGAGGAATAAACCATGAAGAAGATACTGATGATTCTTGTCGCTGTGCTTGCCATATCATCCTCAGCTTTTGCCGGTGATCGTGACGGACGGGTGTCTTTGGGTATCGGTCTCTTGTATGAGAACGGTCTGGATGCTACTCTCAGCTATGAGCGTGAGAACGCCTATCACAATGCCTGGGAGTTTTTCGCCAACGGTTATCTCAAGTGGGATAAATGTGCCTCATGTGGCCATGTCTGCCCGGATTCTTTCTGGAAGAACTACCGTTCATGGAGCGTCGGTGTTGCCTACAAGCCATGCGTGGTCAGAGGTCGCAACCATTACGGCAGTTTTCGCTTCGGCGGTTCGCTCGGCTCGGACACCCACAAGGTGCTGGGCGGCATACATGCTGGGTATGAGCACAACTACCGGCTGCGTGGCGGTTGGCAGGTGTACTGGCAGGTGAAGTCAGACCTGATGATAAAAGGCAAAGACCTGTTCCGCACAGGCATCGTGTTAGGAGTCAAACTACCTGTAAAATAAGAAGTCATGAAAACCAATTATGTGAAAATACTGAACCGTATGAACAAGATAATCAATCGAGTCAATGCCCGTAAGCAGACGGAACTCCGTTCCAAAAGCAAGGGGCTGAAAGTGAAATGGAACCGGGCGTGGAAGATGTTACGATGTAACTACTTCTGTCTGTTTTCGCTTGTGCTGTCTGTGGCACTCGCATCCTGTGACGGGCATCACGAGATTATCGACACCTCGATGCAGGTAGGCCATGTGCTCTGTACCGACGGTCGTGTCATGCCTTTTGAGGAATGTGAGCGTCTGGATAAGGAGCCTATTGCCGTGGTGTTCCATCTCGGCTATGATGAAAAGACGGAAGGGAAAGGATATGCCGTGTATCTCCGCGATTTGTCGAACGAAGCCTTTGCCGACAGCGTGGGCGTGGCACAGGGAACATCCGCAGACCTGTACGCACATGACGGCAATGCCAACACCTACGAAATGTATGCCTGTAACGGCTGCGGTTCACCTGCTGCCAATGCCGTATTTGCGATGTGGCGTTACGGACAGAGTGCCTATATTCCCTCAGTGGCCCAGATGCGTCTGCTGTATGTAGCCAAGCCGTACATCAACCATATCATTGAGAGATGTGGCGGAGAGCCGTTGCCAGACGAGGCGGACGAAGTATGGTACTGGACATCCACAGAGGTGTCAGGACAGGAAACCTCGAAAGCCTGGCTCTATTCGCTCGGCAGCGGTGCTGTGCAGGAGACGCCCAAGCTTCAATCCCATAAAGTAAGACCCGTGGTAACATTGAACGACTAAAATGAAGAACAATATGAACATCATACATATCCTTTTCGGCATCGTACTGATATTGCTGGTGCTGATACAGACTTACAACTCCGTGAAGGCGGAATCCCATCGTCAGGAGTTACAACAGATTTGTGATTTCCTGCAATCACGGAAAGACACCATGGATTCCCTGCTCAGCCGCTTTGACGGCATCCTCGGTGACATGGCATCCGACAATGAGAGAAACACTGTCCTGAAAAACCATGCGACAGAGCTGGATAAACTTGTCAAAGAGCTCAGATATGAACAGTCTTGCCTTGAATCCGGGAACCGGTCAATGAAATCGAAACAGAAAAGGCTGCTGACCATCAAGGGAAAACTCATAAACGAGACCAACGAAATCAAGGAAAAGATACGGCAGAGGAAAAACACGATAGCGCAGCTTGAAATCAGGATTGACTCGTTGAAGAGAATTAAGGCGGGACTTGATATAGAAATAGACAATAGCCTTGGGAACGAGATGGACTGTCTCTCAGAACCAGTATCTGGTCTGAATATTCCGCCGTCTATTAAATCAATTCTGGACTCCCAAGGGATTACATGCATCGGCGAGTTGTCCAGTCTTGACAGGGATTACTTACAAGGCATCAGTGGTATCGGTACGATAAGTATCGACCGTATAGATGCAGCCCTTCAGGAAAAAGGTACGTACCTCGGTATGGATGCGGTCAAGGTCAACGGTCGCTGGTACAGGATTGAGGAAGAGCAGACTTCAGAACAGTCACAGGAATCAACACAGGAACAGACAACAGAGTAAACTATGGAAGAAACAAAAGAGATACAAGGACTTTACAAGATATTCCGTGCAGCGGTCTATATCTCGCTGCTGCTGGAATTTTTCGAGTATGCCGTCGATCCGGAGACCCTTGACCATTGGAACGGGGTACTCGTGGACATCCATGACCGTATCAAGACATGGTTCATCTACCATGACGGAAACCTGATATATGCCAAGGTGACGACCTTCCTTCTTATCTG
Source organism: Palleniella muris (assembly GCF_004792655.1). Lineage (GTDB taxonomy): Bacteria > Bacteroidota > Bacteroidia > Bacteroidales > Bacteroidaceae > Prevotella > Prevotella muris_A. The sequence goes on from NZ_SRZC01000002.1 coordinate 210,175, forward strand.
CATCACCTGTGTGGGAACGCGCAACAAGAAACACCTTGAGATGGATGCCCGGAAGCAAGTGCTTTATCCGTTGCTCGGCGGTGTCGGTCTGGTCGTACTGTCCGTGTGGCTCTTCGGTTTCTCGATAATGCCGCGCATCTACACGCTGAAGGTAAACATCTGGCTTTACATGATACTGTCCGTTGTCGGTGCGGTGCTCATCCATATTGCTCTTGACAATATCTCAAAGTTTCTGAAGGAAGGACTGTTGAAAGACCGCTTCAACTTTGAGAATGAAAGTTTTGAGCAGGCAACCGAAGCGGTGGAGAACAAGTATTCGGTGAACATCCCCATGCGTTTCTATTACAAAGGGAAATTCCGCCGGGGCTGCGTGTCCGTTTCCAACCCTTTCAGAGGCACATGGGTCGTTGGCACTCCCGGCTCGGGCAAAACATTCAGTATCATCGAGCCGTTCATTCGTCAGCACTCCGCCAAAGGCTTCGCTATGGTGGTGTATGATTACAAGTTCCCTACCTTAGCCACCAAACTATACTATCACTATCTGAAAAACAAGCGACAGGGAAAGACACCGGCAAACTGCCAGTTCAATGTCATCAATTTCGTTGATGTGGAGTATTCCCGGCGTGTAAACCCGATACAGGCGAAATACATTCCGAACCTTGCAGCAGCCAGCGAGACCGCCGAGACCTTGCTTGAATCTTTGCAGAAGGGAAAGAAAGAAGGCGGTGGCGGTTCTGACCAGTTCTTCCAGACCTCGGCCGTGAACTTCCTTGCCGCTTGTATCTATTTCTTCGTGAACTATGAGAAAGAACCGTATGATTCCTCCGGCAGACAACTTTACGCTGACAAGGTGCAAGACCCGGTGACAAGGATATGGAAACCGACAGGCATCGTGCGTGAATACAAGGACGGTCCGGTGACAGAACCGGCCTATTGGCTTGGTAAATACAGCGATATGCCGCATATCCTCTCGTTTCTTAACCAAAGCTATCAGACCATCTTCGATGTGCTGCAGACCGACAACGAGGTGGCACCGTTGCTCGGTCCGTTCCAGACCGCTTTGCAGAATAAGGCGATGGAGCAGCTGGAGGGTATGATCGGTACGCTCCGTGTCTATACCTCACGTCTCGCTACCAAGGAATCGTATTGGATATTCCATCGTGATGGTGATGATTTCGATCTGAAGGTTAGCGACCCTAAGAACCCGTCGTATCTGCTGATAGCGAACGACCCCGAAATGGAGAGCATAATCGGAGCGTTGAACGCCCTTATCCTTAACCGCCTTGTCACGCGAGTGAATACCGGCCAGGGGAAGAATATCCCGGTGAGTATCATCGTCGATGAGTTGCCGACCCTGTACTTCCACAAAATAGATCGCCTTATCGGTACTGCCCGAAGCAATAAGGTAAGCGTAACGCTTGGTTTTCAGGAATTGCCGCAGTTGGAGGCCGACTATGGCAAAGTGGGCATGCAAAAGATCATCACGACTGTGGGAAATGTGGTGAGTGGTTCGGCAAGAAGCAAAGAAACGCTGGAATGGTTGTCGAATGACATCTTCGGAAAGGTGGTGCAGCTCAAGAGAGGCGTCACCATAGACCGTGACAAGACGAGTATCAACCTGAACGAAAACCTTGACAGCCTTGTGCCTGCAAGCAAAATATCGGATATGCCGACCGGCTGGATATGCGGACAGACGGCAAGGGATTTCGTCAAGACCAAGACTGGGCGCGGCGACAGCATGAATATACAGGAATCGGAAGAGTTCCAGACCACCAAATTCTTTTGCAAGACGGATTTCGACATGGCGGAGATAGCCAGGGAGGAAGCCGAATATGTGGAGCTGCCCAAGTTCTATACTTTCCCGTCGAAAGAAGAAAGGGAACGAGTGTTGTATAAGAACTTTCTTCGTGTGGGAATCGAAGTGAAGACGATGATAGCGGAAATACAACGGAGAGCCCATGCGAAATAAATTCAGAATACTTGTCATCGTCCTGTTTGTCTGTATCTGTATAGAGTCAGGTTCAGCCCAGCCTACGGTGCGGCGGCTCATGGAGCTGCCTCCGTTTGAGCGGGCTGTACTGATTATCAAACATTACGAGACACTTCATCGCCCGGAACACTGGCCGACCATTGGCTATGGTCATGTTGTCCAGCCGGGCGAATCATACCGTAAAGGCGTGCAACTCACTGAACGTCAGGCTGACGCCTTACTTAGAAAGGATTTACGGAAATTCTGCGCCCTGTATCGGTCATACGGGGCGGACAGCCTGTTGCTTGCCTGTCTGAGCTATAACTGTGGTCCGGCTCCAGTTCTTGGAGGAAAGGGATATAAGAAAAGTCGTCTGTTGCGTAGGATAGAAGCCGGTGACAGGAATATTCTGGCTGATTATCTTTCTTTTTGTCATTACAAAGGCAAGCATCATTCCGGGATTTGGCGTCGGCGATGGATAGAATATCAGTTGCTTTGTGCAGATTTGTAATGGATATAAATGATAACAACTGTATTGAAAAAGGCAGTCCAAGGCACATTCCACAATCAAAATTTCCACATTTTCACTGTTATGCCCCGGGCTGCCATAAATTAGTTTACATTCGTAATGTAATACAAAGGTACATAAATATAACGAATTATTTGCCCTCTCCTAATTAATTTATTAATTTTGTGCAGTAATTACATGTCGAATCATCTGAATCAGAGCTAAATGAATAAAAACAACCGTAAAGAACAGCTCTATCATGAAGCGTTTAAGCTGTTCCTATCCAAACCATTTGAAGCCGTAAGCATAGCTGATATAGAAAATGCTTCCGGCATGACGCGCGGTGCCATAACATATTATGCCAAAGACAAATTGGGCTTATTCTATTCCGTAGTAAAATACTATTTGGTTGATACGCAGAATTTGAAACAGAAAATCACTCAAACGGAATTTGATTCACTGAAAGATTTTATAGAGGCTTATGTGAATGGCTGTCAAGAGACTATGAATCGTTTTAACGATGTAGGCAAAAACGTGCAAAATGCAAGTAGAGCATATATGTCATTGATTTTGCAAATATGCAAATATTTCCCAGATTTACACTCTCAGTACCTTGAAAACAGGAATCAGGAGGTTATAATTTGGATTGGAGTGTTGCAAAAAGCCATTGAACATAAGGAAATAAAGAGCGATATTGATATAATGAATACTGCTCGTAATTTTATGAACCTCTTTTATGGACAATCATATATAGACTCATTGTCTGTCGGATTGAACACAGTTGAACTGAGAATGCAGTTGATGAATCTCTATAAGTTACTCAGGATTTAGATTTTAATTACGGAAATATTTCTCTAATTCATAAAAATGCCATACCTTTGCCAAAAAGATAACAAGTATTATGTAATTTATGAGTTTAGAAGTATTTATTACCAAAACCTCTTCATACTTCCCGAACAATCCGGTAGGGAATGATGAAATGGAAGAGTATCTTGGGCTGATTGATGGCCACCCGTCACGTGTGAAATCCATTATCCTGCGTCAGAACGGCATAAAAACCAGGTATTATGCCTTGGATAAAAAGCATCGGATTACACATACGAATGTTGAGCTTGCCAGTTCAGCCATTAACAAATTGTTTATAAGCGAAGACGAAAAACACAAAGTACAGTTTCTGTCATGCGCGACATCAATGCCGGATCAGTTAATTCCTTCCCATGCGTCAATGGTTCATGGAGCAACATTTGACCACTCCTTAGAAACAGCATCATTGTCTGGTGTTTGCATGACAAGCCTTATGGCACTTAAGACGGCATGGATGTCCGTCCTCTCAGGGAATAGTGACAATGCCGTCTGTGCTGCGTCAGAGCTGATTTCCCCGACCATGCTATCACGCTTCTTTAAGGAAGAGATGGAGAGCAAACATTTAATAGAAGAACATCCACATCTCGCTTTTGAGAAAGATTTTCTTCGCTTCATGCTTTCAGATGGTTCCGCTGCACTTCTTCTAAAAAATGTTCCTGACGGAGAAATCAATCTGTCAATAGACTGGATTCATACATTTTCGTATGCGAACCGTCAACCGGCCTGTATGTATATGTGGGCTGATAAAAACGATGATGGCAGTCTGACCGGATGGAAATCATTTGATGGTCGTGAGCTTGGGAACAAATCTATATGGAGTCTCAAACAGGACGTTCGCCAACTCAATGAATATGGAATACCGTATTTTGTAGATGCCGTTGAAGCGGCCTTTGCAAAAGGTGGAATTGATCCAGGCGAAATAACCTATGTTATTCCACATATCTCATCCATGTATTTCTACAAGCGACTTGACGAGGAACTACAAAAGCGAGATATTCAACTGCCGACCGACAAATGGTTTACGAATCTTACTTGGGTGGGGAATGTCGGCTCGGTATCACCTTTTGCCGCACTTGATGAACTAATCAGGACAAAACCGCTAAAAAAAGGAGACAAAATCGTGCTTTTAGTCCCAGAAAGCGGTAGATTTTCGTATGGAGTGGCCTTATTAAGCTGTATTTGATATATTATTTAAAAAATATTTGTTACCTTTGCAGCTGTAAAATAAGAATTTAAGGGTTCATATTTGTCTTTCTCTGTGAAAATGTGGAAGTTTTTAACTATGGAAGCAGATAGGTATGATGACTCTTCGTACATAAAAGTACGGGGGCGTTATGTCTTTTCCATAGGGTATCCACAACCTTCACAGTAAGACGTAATAGTTCCCGTACCCTTTTTATGTATGAACAAGCCACGGCCACAGACCCAACAGAACCGAATAGACATTCTAAAGCAATGTTATCGCCTAATGGCTCAGGGCACATGGGATGCCATATCAGTCACTGAGCTGGAGAAGAATATCTCTCAAACGAGAGGTGCGATATTCTATTTCAATAAGAACAAGAAAGATTTGTTCTTGAATATGATTGATGAATTGTTCTTTCCGGTGTTTGTGTTATCTGATGAAGAAAAAACGAGATTGTCTGCGTGTTCCGTGTCTCAGTTTCATGCAACCTATAAAACTCCATTTGACAGACTTAAAGAAGATTTATCCTACAACTATTGCTTGCCTAATGCAGCACAAGCTGTATTCAATATAATTGTCCAGGCACAGAAACATTATGCAGGCTTCAGTATCATGCTAAAGAAGGCTATGGATAATGAATTAACTTTTATAGATGAACTGACTGGTGCTTCCAATCACGAGTTGTTGAGTTATAACAACTTCATGACACAAAACATTGGGAATCTATTTGTGGATTCATTAGAGGTATTTCAAGAGGATAAGACCTTTCAGGTGCAGAATGCCTTATAGTCGGAAATAATTGCACTAATTCCAACCAAATTTCAATGACAGAAATATTATAGTTGTTGAAGTAGCATTTCAATGTTGATGTTTCAGTGAAGTTTTTTCTGCAAACTGGGAAAACGAGTTGCTTTAGAGATAAAGATAGTAAACATGTCAGATTCTTCTCCAATTCTCTGGAAAGGAAATTGTTGGAAAGGGATAAAACCAATGCCTTTGCAATCTATGAATCCGCTACACTCCCCGTAGGACAGCGAACCAAAACGGATTTTTTATTTTATATACTTGAGATTTGCAAATGCAAGTTCTAAAAGGTAGAAATAACAACCTACAAATATAGACAACTTAATAATCCCGGATTCATCACCTACAACTTGGTTAGGCGATAAATCCGGATTATGATGCATAAGGTGCGAAATTACATCAATAAAATATGTTGTAAGATGCTTTCTCCTTGTGAATGAGGATAAGGTATGAAACATACCACTAATAATAATATCAGTAATATGGCAATGATTATTACTGTACCCCATCTAACAAGCGATGAAGGAATCTCGCCTAAAAGATTGCGGACCTTTTCTGAACGCAGTTCTATATCACTATTCAGATTCTTGCGAATTGTATCATTCTCTTTCATGTCATAATTTTTATATTGTTGATATTAAGCTTTTCAATTTCCAAGTTCAAGCTGATTCTTGACCAAATTATAATATGGACCTCTCTTTTCAATGAGCGAAGTATGATTTCCAATTTCAACGATTTTTCCACCGTCAATAACAATAATTTGGTCAGCGTTTCTAACTGTAGATAGCCTATGCGCAACCACCACAACAGTGCGGCCTCTGTAAAATTCATTGAGGTTCTCAACAATAGCTCTCTCGTTTTTAGCATCAAGAGCATTTGTGGCTTCATCTAAGAATATATATGAAGGATTCTTATAGACAGCACGGGCTATGAGGATGCGCTGCTTTTGTCCTTGACTTAACCCGATACCATCCCTACCGATTTGTGTATTATACTTCATTGGAAGCATCATTATATAGTCATGGATATTTGCTATTCGAGCGGACTGTTCCAAACGTTTTACATCCACTTCTCCATCATCCACCGCGATATTTCTTGCTATTGTTTCTGAAAAAATCACGCCATCTTGCATGACTACGCCACACTGCCTACGCCACCATTTGAGATTGTAATCACACAAATCTGTTTTACCAATGTATATGGCACCATTCATAACAGGATAATAACCTAATAGCAACTTTATCAAAGTAGTTTTTCCACTGCCTGATGCGCCTACTATTGCAGTTACTTTTGATTCTGGTATAGTAATGCTTATATTGTCAAGAGTTAAACGGGAGCTATGTTTATTATACTTAAAGTTTACATGATCAAAATTCAATGAATTGGATGTATTTCGGCAGATAGTTAATTGTTTTCCAACATCCTCTTCATTCTCCATGTCATGTATTTCATTAATTCGCGACAAACTAATCTTTACATCTTGTAAGGAGTATAAGAAATTCATTAGTTGCTCTACTGGACTATTTAATTGTCCTATTATGTATTCTATGGCAAGCATCATTCCTAAAGTCAGACTCCCTTGAATTACCGAAGTTGCAGCCACCACCGTTATGACAATGTTTTTAATTTCATTTATAAAAATGCTTCCTGCCTCTTGGCTTTGCTGAAGCTTTAGACTTTTCATTTGAATTTTAAACAAGTCTGCTTGAATATCCTCCCACTCCCAACGACGACGCTGTTCGCAATCCTGCAATTTGATTTCCTGAATGGCCGTTATAAATTGATATGTTTTATTATTGTTTTCCGATTGCTTTTCAAATAATTCATAATCAAGACTTCTTCGTTTTTTCAAAAATGTGATTATCCAAATTGCATAAATAATACTTGACAAAACGAAAATTGAAAATATTAGCACATTATAATAGAACAATACACAGCTAAATACGGCAAAGCTGAACACAGAGAATGTAACACTTAACATTTGAGTAGTGAGAAACTTTTCTACTCTACTATGGTCATTCATCCGTTGCATCAAATCTCCTATTAACTTAGTGTCAAAAAAAGACATAGGAAGCTTTAATAGTTTTATAAAAAAGTCGGAAAGCAAAGAAATGTTTATTCTCATACTAATATGCAGTAAAAGCCAACGACGTATAAAATCAATTGCGGTTCGACTGATAGTTAGCATAAGCTGCCCTAATAAAACAAGATAAATAAAGCCAAGATCTTTATTTGTAATACCTAAATCCACAATGGATTGTGTCAAAAACGGAAAAATCAGTTGCAATAAACAACCTATCATGGTCCCTATAACAATCTGTCCCCAATACCGGTTATAGCGACGTACATAACTAAACAAAAGTCCAAAAGAGTGCTTTTGTTTTACTGTATCATCTTTTTGTTGATAGAAAGCATTTGTGGGTTGCAAAAACATGACAATTCCTTTCTCTATACCCTGTGAACAGGTACTAAGCCAATGGTCCTCAAATTCTTCTCGTGAATATTTCATCAACCCCTTTCCTGGATCTGCAATATAAAAACGATTCTTCTTTACCTTATTCAGAACTACATAGTGATTCTGATTCCAATGAAGAATACATGGCAAAGGAGCATTTTCTAATTGTTCAACCGAAATTCGTCCGCATGTGTTTTGTAATCCCAACTGGGTTGCAGCTTCACTAATGCCTAACAATGATACCCCTTCATTCGTGACATAGCAATATTTGGAAAGGGTTTCGATTGAAAACTCCTTTCCATAATATTTGCATATTATCCGCAAGCATGTGATTCCGCATTGCATCGTGTCATGCTGATGGTAAAAAGGGAATTTGATCATAATCTGTCAATTTCTTGTTTTATTGAAGTCTTTCCACGATATTTCGTCTTAATTTGGTTCAGGCGATAAATAATACTGATGGAATAGTTCCACAAACAATAATCCTCTGTTTGCCGAAAATGAATATTCTTCATTTTCTCAGTCTCTTTAAACTTCATCGTATGGAATATATCCTGCGCCTGAAGACTCACACTTAACTTGCCATCAAAAAAGCTTTTCTGCACACCCATATTTAGCATTTGGTATGGCTTAAATGTGACTGCTCCCTGATTGCCGCCGCTATTAAAATAATAATAAACAGAAATCAAATAGGATTTTGGTAATTGAAAATACTGATTAGCAACAACATAAATCTGCGGTTTATTATATGACATCTTTTCTCCAAGGTATTCGCTATAGAAAAAAGGCTGTGTTATTCCCAATGATAACGATGGTTTCCACCATGCTATATTCTTTTGTAAAGTAAAGTAGGCCTTAAAATACTGAATCTTGTCATAATTGGCATAAGAACTGATAATCTGATTTTGTTTGTCGTCAGAAACATAAAAGTCAGTTGAGATAAAGTCTTTCACATAAGTATAACTTGCAGAGAGACTGAAAATCTTATATCCTGTGCTCAATTGAATGATGTACGAATTCGACGGTTTCAATAACGGATTTCCGCATTGATACATGAATTCATTTGAATAGTAGCTGGAATTGCTCAATTGCCTGAATGTGGGACGAGTTGTTCGTGATGAAAACGACAAACTGTTTGCCCATCCGCTTTTATTATAAGACACAGACAAAGATGGATAAATATTTCTATAATGACGATGTACATCCCCATTTCTATCAATATAATTGAGATAATCAGAAGCAAGATCTTCGTAGCGAACACCTCCGTTAATCATTACGGCACCAAGGTTTGCCATAATCTCCGCATAAGCGGCATACTTGTCTTCTTTGTTTTTATAGTCTGAAGGTGGAGTGTTCTCTGAATCACAAGTCAGAATGCCGTTCCCACTTATGTGATTATATTCAAAACCCCATGACAAACCTATCTTATCATTAAATTTATAATCAAAGGCCAATTTCCCTGCATATATATCAAGGGCATTATTTCCATTACTAATTGTCATATCTGAAATATCGGCAGTCGTTTCGTCCGTTTCTTGATGGTATTTATTTTTGTTATTGGCATAATCCAAGTTAAGCTCTGTTGAGAACCGTTCACCCCATTTCCCGTTATGAAAAAGGTTTAGATGGTTATAATGCGTCCTATTCGAATAATTATTGAAGATGTCTGTATTTTGCATAGCCTCTTCGTTCAAGAAATAATCAAGTATGGAGTTACGTCGTTCTTTGTCTGTGTTATCCGACGCATTCCATTCAATACCGATATTATGCTTGTCATTGATTTCATAATCTATCCCCAATTGCCAGTCGTGGCTTGTGAGATGTCCTTTAGCAGTTTGATCTTGAGCATAACGATGAATGTTTTCTCCCAAAAATAATTCTTTGGTTTGTGGCAGCAGGGATTGGTTTCTGGTATTGTCATAGCTATAATTGGCAGAAATACTAAGCCCTTTGTACTTGTAGCCCAATTTCATGTCTCCACCAAAACTTGACTGGTCATTTTGTTTGAATTTTCCTCCAACCTGTAGATTCAATCCGTCCTCTCTTTTTAGTGTGATGATTTTCAACACAGCTTTTCCTTCTGCATCATATTTTGCTCCCGGATTGCTGATTAGTTCAACACTTTTGATGTCTTTAGGTGCAAGCTGTTCCAGCTCCGCCTGACTTTGTATTTTTCTATTATTTACATAAATAACAGGAGCACCCAAACCAAAAACTTGAAATCCGCCATTAGCAGTCTTTACAATACCTGGAAGTTGGGCTATAAGTTCTGACATTGCATGTGTTTGACTCAATACAGAACCGGCAACATCAGTTATCATTGATCCATTTTTTTGTTTGAATAACGGTTTGCTTGCGGTTACAGTAACATCCGACAACATGGTAGCCTTTGTCTTCATTGTGAGAATTCCAACATTATCTGTTGCCTCTGTTATTGTTAAACACAAATCCTCATAGCCAATGCATGACAGTTTCAAAAGATTCCCTTTCTGTTCTGTATTCTCAAGTTTAAACTCACCTTTTTCACTTGTTATGCAGCCTGCAACAAAAGAAGAGTCAGTTGAATTTATCAATACAACATTTGCATATCCAACAGGATTTTGCCCTTCATCCATTACTTGTCCTGTAATAGTCTGTGCGTATGCAATATAAATATTGCAGAATACGGTTAATATGATAAATAATAGTCGCATTTTAAATCTTATTTAGTTACTTTTTCCTTCATATAATTAATCTCCATCAATGACAGAAAGTCATCTTCATTGATTGGACATGGATCATATGGTACATTATAATGTTTCTGATTATATCTCCTTACAATACAACCACCATCGCATATAGGCATAAAGACACAGTCCTTACATTTTGCGTCTGAAAACATATCCGCACCCACGGTATATGAAGGCAATATGTAATTGGATAGTTTCCCATCGAAAACATTACTTACAATCCTTTCTTTTTTGCCAACATCTACCCAACACTTATATATTTCCCCTGAAGGACCTATCACATAAGAGTTCGTACAAGAAGCTGTACATCCTCCTATTTGTGGTTGGGTAGAGATATCAATGTCTTTAATACCATAAGTTTCATATAGTGAACGTGCGAATGATATTTTTCCCTTATCCGCCAAACATGCAACCTTACATGAATTATTTACATCATTGACAAAAGCTACATTAATTGAATAGTTTTTATTTCCCCATCTCTCTTTTAATTCCTTATATAAAGCAGGGAAAGTGTCTTTATTCTGCGAATGAAGATTTACCCGGAGTATCACTTGACAATTTGGCATATATTGAAAAACATTTTCGATATTCTGCATGATTGTATCATAAGTAGGTTTCCCGGACTTGTGAATTCTACTTTTATTATGGTATTCCTTATTTCCATCTACGGTAATTTGGATTTTTTGTAAATTACAATCGTTTAGAAACTTACATTTATACTCATCCAATAAAAAAGCATTAGTAACCATTGAATGAGAACGCAATGATAAGGATTTATCATTATGTATTCTATTCAAAAATGATGCAATTTTGTCAAAAGCAATTAAAGGCTCGCCTCCATGCCAACACAAATCAATACAGTTTTGTCCTTTCTTTTTAATAAAGGAATATACTGCATCAAGCACTTCTTCTGTAATTGTTGTTTTAGGCAGATTGTCTTCATAACAATAAGGACATCTAAAATTACAAGAGAAAGTGGGTACCAATACGATGCCAAGATGATTTTGGGCAAATGCTTGTTTATATCTTAGAAACTTTTTTAATTCATAATAATCGTCGTCTTCATTTTGACCAACAAAAACTTTCCCATTAATTAGTTGAACTAAGATTTCAGGACTTAAATCTAATGTATCTACTTCAAAGTCTTTCAATATCGATAGTTCCGTTATCTTTGAGAAAAGCTCTGATGACAAGGATATGAAAAATTTAGTCCGCGTATTAAATAACAACGCACCATACTTTTCAGAGTTTCTTAAATAATTATATCTGGAATATCTCATATTTGTTTTTTTTAAGGGTGCGACAGTGATTAAACCGTCGCACCCCAATAATTAGTCCTTGTTATCGTTAAAACACAGTAAGCATCATGGTGGCTTTTTCTGGGTTTGTTGGAACCTCAACGATACCGTCACCTTTGCACTCAACCTTTATAGGTTCATTGCCTCCAAAGATTGACTCCAACTCTGAGTTCAATACATCTTCAAAAGATGTCAATGTTCTAATATCCATAATACATTATTTTTTTGTTAAAACACAGTCAGCATTGTGCTGGCTTTTTCCGGGTTTGTTGGAAGTTTTACAACTCCGTCACCTTTACACACTACTTCTACAGGTTCGTTACCGCCGTAGATACTTTCCAGTTCAGACGTCAATACATCCTCTGCTGCAATCAATGATTTAATATCCATTGTTGTTCTTTTTTTATTGTACTTACTCTATAAGCTTTTCAGTTTCCGCTCCTTTGAACAGTTTGGTCTGTGGGATTATTGTCGACTTTAATCTTTCGTGTTATAAATTCTATCTTTAAAAAGAACTTTTGTTGAATCGCAGTATATCACACTCTCGGGCACGAAGAAGTCACTTTGAGAGATGGATTTTAATTTATTATTAACGAATAGTAGTTTCGTTGATACTATAAATTCACAATTAGCTACCGGCTTGGGTGATTTGTATGACAAAACCACTATAGTATCATTGTCTGAAATCTGAGCATCGAACGAAAACGGTTGCCCGTATTTGGTTAGAACAGATTCTTTATCCATTCCAATATTCAGTTCTCCAATAGAGATAGATGCAGATGCACTATTCCTATATACACTACATGATGCCAACCCAATTACAGCAATAATAACCAAGCTCAATATTCGCATATTAATCGACTTTGACATAGCCATTAGAATTTGAAATCATCTCATCGGTAATTTGTATCTTTCTACTTGCTGATTTCGTTCCATTGATTGGAGTCAATGTTAAAAATGCATCTGATTCTTGAACATCAACACCTTTCCAAATACCCCTAATATTAATCTTTCTACCAGAAACCGTTCCTACGCATACAGCACAATATTCTACGTCCATTGTATATTTTGATAGAGTCAATGTCATTTGTGCTATGTAATTTGAAGGCACTGTGATTGGATAGGTTCTGTTGATAGAAACACTATGCTCTTCTGTTTCGCCATAAGTAAAATCCTGTCCCTCTGAAACTGAGGTGCTTATTTCTCCATTAGCAATAAACGGAACTCTAACTTTGAACTTAGTGGTTACATTAACATTATAGGATGTCCTTTTATTAAAAGATGACGTTTCTCTATAGCTGTCAGAAATCGTAAAAGTATGATTCTGATCTATTGGACCATTATTGGTAAATTTATCCGAAAAAATCACATCCGGTATGTTGGATAATGTTGATGCATTAGTATCAAATGTGACACTTTCAATTTTAAAATCTTCTACGGGTATAATCGAAAACTCCTGTCGTGGTAATTTTGCATATTTTTCTAAAGACACCTTTGAATCCTTTGCCGTAATCACACTATAATAAACATCATACAAAGATCCACTATTGCCCTGCCGTGGGTAATCTTGATTTTCAATGATGAATGATTCATTTGAATATTCACCATAACGAATATCCCAAGATGCACCAAAAGTAGATGTGTTACTAGATGGTTTAGCATACACAACTTTTACATCAGGGTTACTGGAATAAGCTCCAAGACTGATAGGTGTATTGGTCTTTTTTGAATATATCAAATATGGTATTCCTGTGTAAGCCGGTAAAGTTTTAATGTAAAATTGTTGAGATACATCATTGTTTTTATAATTCTCAAAAGTCAGTTCCTTGCCTTCTCCGCTAACATCAAGAAAATGTTTTGTAGAAGTATTACCTTTAATCTGTAAATAAATAGGAATCTGATCTAATTGGTGAAGTTCTTCATACAAATCTGAGTTTGAAGATGTAGAACGTGTTTTGACCTGCAACTTTCGCATCGTTACACTATCTCCTTCCAATGGGATGATGGAATCAAGTTCACAAGATTTGATCAAACTTGCACCGTACTTAGTTGACAATAAGTCTTGTGAATTTACTTCAGATTCTGAGATTGGTAAATCTTCATCAGAACATGCAGAGATAAAGCAGCATATAGCCACAAAACCGAGTAGTGAAAGAATTTTCTTCATATACATATAATTTTAATGTTATTTGAACGCCAGTTTATTAAACCGATAGATTTGTTTATGTAAAGTCTTATGATGACTTGCTCTATATTGTTATGCAACCAATAGCAACCCAATTATCACATTCTATACTGATGGAAAGTCGTCCATTATAACCTTCCGGAATATCCAATGTGGTATTAGTAATTGAAGAATAGGCAATAATATTTCCATTCTCATCACATAGGTATATTTGTACATCAATATCCGTTGAACCGGAAATCTCTATTTGACGTAATTCGTCGTCATAATATACATCAATAGGGATTCTCATAGGAGAACGATGAACTGTTGTGTTTTTGCCTTCGTGACCATACTTGTAAAAGTCCATATAGACTCCAGATTTTTCGGCATTGGCTTGAAGACATCCAATAATAATTAAAACTCCGAGGAGTGAGAGTAACTTTTTCATTGTTATTGCTTTAATTGATTAAACTGATGCAAAATTACTGTAGAAAAAGTTTTCAACCAAGGGTAAAAGTTTGACAGTCAAACTTTTTATTATGCTGATAATCAATATATTATAAACGGGGGGGGCGATTGATTTCTGCACAGGAGTGTCAAAAGTTTGACGGTTGGAGACAATCGGTCTATAAACGCTAATTAATTACAGTACCCAAGAATTATATCTTATTGTTCTCAAATCCTCCAAAAGAATAAATTACGAACTATACTTTTCTCATGAGAACAAAATACCGGACTTACTCTATCGTTAAACGAAAATAGTATGAACAGCGAAAAAGCTCATGATTTTCAGATTCCGTTCAAGCGGATAAAGGGTCAGGATGCTCGTCATAGAAAAGACAATAGTATGCAACATACAAAACAATATCGTATCATTTATTTGGGTTTAATTATGAGGTTCGAGAACTTATGCTCCTTAGTCCTTTATTGATGGTTTCAACTATATAATGGCGTAAAGATACTATAATCTTTATTTTCAAGCAATAATAAAAGTTTGACGCAGCAATTTTATATTATACTGAATGATAGTATATTACCAATAACAAATAGACCACTTTCTACACACTTGCCAGTTTGACACTTTGAATTATATATAGGGACAAACTACAAAAACAGTCCATTTACCAGATTGGGTAGATAGACTGTTCGGAATATGTGAAGTGATTATCTGATAGAACTACAGTTGTTTCATAAGTTTTCTAATGTAAATACCAATGTTGGTCTGATGTTCATCAATATCAAGTTTCTTACGTACATCACTGCTAATATGGTAATGCCTTTTTAGCTGCATATATTCACCAACTTCCTTTCCACGGAGTCCAATCGCATAAAGACATACATAATTTATCTCTGATTCACTAAGACCATGTTGTTCAAGGTATTCAATAAATTTAGGATGGGAAGCTTTAAAAGCAAGACGAGTGGTATTCATGAACTCGTCCTTATCTTGAATAATTTGATCTTTCCAAGTGCCATACGGTTCTGCGTATGAGTCATTATCTGTGATACGTGAAGCCAATAACCCATTCAACATTTCTATCCTTATTTTGATAGCATCTTCAATAGGTTTGGCTAAATCTTTTTGTTTTTCCAATACTTCTTTAAGACTTTCACTTTCATTCTCAAGTTGTACAATTTTGAGTCGAAGGTTTTCTGCGGCCAAAGATTGACGTTCACACTCTAATTGAGCAGCTTGTTTCTCAAGAACAGCATTATGCCTCTCCAATTCGAGCTTTTCATTTGCTTGTTGAAGATTATGCCTTTCCAGTTCAACTTGACGACTTCTCAATTCAAGGTTTTCATTTTCTCTTTTAAGATTCTCCTGTTCCAGTTGTAATCTTTGTTTTTCTTGGGTGTCTAACAAGCTTTTAGCCTTTCCTAGCCTATAGCGATAGTAAACATATCCGATGATAATCAGCAATACAAAAACAATACATAGACTTAACCAAATAATTTTATCAACTCTTTGTTTTTCCATCAAATTAACTTTCTCCATTTCATGGCGTTCTTGGGCAAACAGCAGATCACGAGAAAAGATATTCATATGAATAGAGTCAATGGTGGTCGAAAACTGCCGATATGCCGTTAATGCTCCAGCAATATCACCTTGTAATTCCAAAATGTCAGATTGAATTGCTAGATATTTCAAAGAAGTTCTCACTTTTGAAGTAGAGTCTATTGAATCCATAAAACGGTTGGCATTAGAAGAATCACCTATTTTGCAATATGCCTCTACAATATCTAATTTAGTCTCGTCACTCAGATTCTGCATGTGTTCATAGTAATGGAGAATATCTACAATATCTTCCTTATTACCAAATTTCAAAGCGTAAGAAAGGGCGTATGGGGCAATAACCATGCCTAATTCTGAATTTTGCTTTACTCGTTCTTGTGCGATTGACATAATACTGTCCGCCAGAGTTCTATCGTTGTTAAGAATACTTCCGTCCAAGATATTGGCAAGACAAGATATTTCATAATCCGGACGATTAATGGCTTTATATAATTTTGCCGCATCAAGATTGTTCTTGATATAATCATCTATCTTATATGTCGAATACAGAATAGTCGCCTGGGCGACCATGAGGTTTGCCATAGCCAAGGTATCGGATGCTTCTTGGCAAAATTCTTTTCCTCGCATGAAACTTTGCATAGCCAAGTCATTATCGCCTTGATTCTGATAAACTCTCCCTTGATAATAATATGTCCGTAGTTGCTCATCAGGAGAACCATACTCGATATAATAATCAATAGCAGGTTGAAGGATATCAAATGTTGTGGTATCAATACAATTCTTGTCCAACGCCATAGATTTAAGTAGTGCATACCTGGCCAATGTTTCTTTTCCTTTGACATCAGAGGCTGGGATGCCATCTAATACCGCGAGAGCTGAATCCGGCTTGATGTTCATAAGACTCTCTGCGATATCCATCTGTTTCCATGCCGGAGTGTGTCTTTCACAGGCAGTCAACATAATGGCAGAAACCAGCACAATAACAAGAGTCCTCGCATGAAGCAAACGGGCACAAGGAAGAATCTTGCTGTCAATATCAGAAGACTTACCTTCCAACGGCAGCAAAGAGTTGATATGTTGTATTCTATTTGTAATCATTGTCATTATCAAAATTAACATTTCTGTGTTCACCTTCTCTGTAATTGTATTACCAACGACGGTGATACTGAGGTGCAAAGGTACTGCAAAATCTTCACCCCGACAAATTTTTAGCCCATTAAAATAACAATCGTTATCTATTTTATTCAAATTTGCTATATAATAAATGTATAAATGTTGTTTCATTCATCATTGGAATCGTATAATACTCGCAATGTCGCTTTGGCACTACATAAGCCTTAAACACAACAGACCAGACATTATATCTCAAATGCTTTGAGTTCAACGACATTTTGATATGTTTTATATCCATAAAACATCATAATTGTCACCTATACAGGTCATATTCAAGGGATTTTATGTTAATTGATATTAAATTCAAGAATTAATTTCCATTTAGATAACGATTGTTGTGTAAATTTTGTACCTTTGCCGTAAAGTTACAGTTTGGAGGGGTCAATATGAGACATCTACTCCCCAAAAGGACTCCACGTCCTGCCATACCTCCAACGGACTTCACGCTGATAACCGACATTCAACAAAAACATCACATAATGTACAACCATTTAACACATTGCGCTTATGAAAAGGACTCTTCTCTTTTCTGGCCTGTTCGGGTTATCGGCACTCATGCTTCCCGCTCGTTCCCCTGGTGGATTCGACGATGGCGTGGATGTCTGGTTCAGGACCGCACCGGTCAGTAGCAATTTGCAAGGTCGCTACCATTGGTTCGACTTTGCGGGTGATTCATTGTCGCTTTATGCGTACAACCGCACCGCCGGGAATTACGTTTTCACGCAGGACAGGAGCCTGCTCAAGTTCCTTAACTTCAATCCAGCGATTGATTTCTCCAAAGGCGACTCCCCGAAGTGGAGCGACCTTTTCCGCTCAAACCTTACGCAAGCCACCATCATCGGTGTGTTTGCACCTTATTCCTTCACAAATGAATCTGTCATCTATAGTGTCGCCAGCGGCGACGGTGGCGGCAGTCTTGTCACCAACGACAAGATTGTACGGCCAGGCTCGGTTGCACCGCTCGATTACGGTGATACAGACGGTGAGGATCTCCGGCATACGGCCAAGGATTCCGTGACGCTGGACATCTTCAAGGAACATGCCACCAAGGTGCTGACCTATTACCGTGCGGCTGCGCCCAACACCTCGGTATGGGGTGGCCCGAACGGAACACTGACTATTGGCGGAACATACAGTACCTCCAACGAACATTTCAACGGGCCTTTCGACACGTCCACTTTTGGCAACAATGTGTTCGAGGGCTACACACCGGAGCTGCTTGTCTATAACCGCCTTCTAACTCCCGGAGAAAGACGCCGGGCGGAAAGCTACCTCGCCATGAAGTACGGCATCACGCTCAATGACTCCTATCTTGACGGAGACGGAAACCTTGCATGGGACAGGGATGAAGCTGGTGTCTATCACCACAGGGTGACCTCCGTGGCGCGAAACAGTACATGGGATTTTAGTCAACCGATGTCTGCGACGTCCTATGAAGAAGGACCGTTATACGCATCCCTCCCGGAAAATGACAGCTATCATAAGTCAAACGCATACGGACTTCCGTCAGAATCGCATTTGCTGGTAATGGGACGCGAGTACGGGAACATCATGCCGGACAAAGGCTTCCTGTTCTGGGGTGATGACGGCGGTTCTTTGGAGACATACACCTCTCCCAATGATACGCTGTGGCATATCATGAACCGTACATGGCTCGTGAAGACCAATATGCCGGTTACGGGCGACAGTGCCACGGTGCGCTGGACGGGTAATGGCATGACGGTCACTTCCAAGGGGTTCATCGACATGATAAGTCAGGACGAGGGAACGGCTGGTACAGCTGTAACGCCCAACATGATTGACAACAACGGGTTCATAGAGTTCTCCTGTCCGTATGCACATCCGACTTTCGATGTCGGCTTCAGCGGTGCAGGGAATGACGGATGCTCATACGGTTTCCGTTTCGTTAGTGACGGCAGCGTCTGGACCATCACCGACGGACAAATATCTGCAGCTTCCGTGGGCACAGATGCCAGCGGCAGCGACATTTCCGTCATGCTTTCCGACGGGGCGGTCTATTTGCGTATTGACGGCGAGGGTAATGCGGCATATTCCGTCATGCTCCCCGACAATGTAAAGTCTTCCGCACTGCACGGCATCATCAAGGCTGAATCGTCCGGTACTCCGCTGGTTCTGGCTTCCGTCCGTACTAACGGTGTTTCTGAGACCGGCTATTTTGCAGAGCTGGCTCACAACCTAACTCCCGAAAAGGAGTTCTACCATTACAGCCGCCAGCGTACTGTCATGCTCATCGACCCGTCGGGCGAAGGACACTTTGATACAGGCACCGCCACAATGGTGAAATGCTCCAGTCCCGACATCAGTAGAGGCAAAACGATGTTCCACAACATCCTGTGGGATGCTGACGGCAACGGTTCGGATGTGTTCACATTTGCCTACTTCGACGGCATATCCGCCGATGTAGAGGCGCATCCCACGACCTGCCTTGACGGTGTTCCGCAAAAAGACGGCTATCTCGACATCGGTATAAACATCGGTACACCTATATATAAATATGTGCTCACGGTAGATACCGTTGCGGGAATGAAGAAAGACGACATCGTTGCCAGCGGCAGTTTTATGGGTGACACCCATCGGATTGACAACCTGGCAACCGGTACATACACCCTGACAATCACACAGGGCGGAGGCAACGACATCCACGGAAAGGGAAATCTCCTGTATTCCACGTATTCGCATACCGACCGCAGGTTTACAGGCGGAGAGATTGAATGGACTGTTACCGAGACCGGATCATGGTACCGCATCGGAGCGGAGCCGTCAGTGGCAGAGGACATCACGCAGTGGGGCTACGATGTACGCGGCGACAAGGCTTATTTCATCATCGACGGATACACGAGCCTGACACAAGGAGTGAACATCAAGCCGGGCGACACACTCGGACTGAAGATAAGCGGCATATATGTACGCTGGTATCACAACGGTGTGGAAGTCCTCAAGAAGAGCGCATGGACACTTCGTTTGTGGAGAGTCTGCATCAAATACGGCCGTGGCGAGACCCATATCACCGACCTTACCATCAACGGACAGCCGGTGGATGACTTTGAGATAAACGGAAACGTGCAGATTGAGACTCCGAAGAGCAGCACAGTAGCCTACACGGTACACATCGGCAACGAATGTGACCCGTCAGCACCCAACGGCATCGAGCCGAAACAAGATGTAGTCATTGGAGAGGCGGATCATGGGACTCAAGATTCCGGACAGGCGGAGAGGAACAGCCAGCTCTCAGTATATAACGAGGACGGAACCACACACATCTTTGATGCTGTGCTCGACCGAGGAAAGAACGGACCGGCAACGCTTATGGTCTTTGATACTTCTGGTAAACTTGTCTATGAGGGACAGATGGAGGGTGATGTCATAAAGACATCGCGTTTCAGAGTGCCTATGTCAGGCGTATATGTTGTAAAGGCTATCACCGACGACGGCGAACATACCCGAAAGATTCTGGCCAAATAATACAAACCACATTATCAAATACAACTGTAACATTATGAAACGGTCATATATCATAGCCGTTGCTTCCGTCATATTGTCGGCGGCAGGTTTGGCAGGGATTTTCATGTATCCCGGCTCAACAGCAGACGCCATGCCCCGGCAGGAAGACATCGGCACCAGCATAGTGGCTGACGCCACCGACGCATCACCCGGATTGGCGGCCACAGAAAGCGGCAATCCTTCTCCGCAACAGAAGGAAGAGTTTACATCCGGCAATACAACGGCAAAAGGAACTGTTGCCGAAGCTGTTCCCAGCAATAAAACGGAACAGACCAATGCAAATGAGGACAAGGTCTCTGCCGACGGATCCGTCCGTAAATATTTCACCACGGCACATTCAGACAGCATTTCCGTGGCCGGCGGCACTCTTGCCGTGGCAAAGGGACGGCTGTTGCGCCCGGTAAGCCTTTCCATCTGCGCGGTGGACAGTACGGCATTGCCGGAACTGGACTTTGCTATGTGCAATGTCACGGGCGAGAGCGACGGCTACCGCTTCCTCCCTCACGGCACGCACTTCACCGAAGAGGGTGCTACAGTACGCCTGAAGTATGACCGCACGAGGATACCGAGCGGTTATACGGAAGACGATATACGAACATTCTACTACGACACCAAAGAGGGGCACTGGGTGGCTCTCGAAAGGGTGAGGGTCAACAAGGAACTGGCCTACGTGGAATCCAAGACCACTCACTTCACCGACATGATCAACGGTGTCATACAGGCACCCGAATCCCCTGAGACCGACGGTTTCGCCCCGACCATGATGAACGACATCAAGGCGGCAGACCCAACGGCGAAGCTCAACATCATAGCACCGCCATCGGCAAACAACCGTGGCTCGGCCAACTTGCAGTACGCCTTTGAGATGCCTCCGGCACGTAACGGCATGGCTCCCTCTCTCGCCATCAGCTACAACAGTGACGGTGGCAACGGATGGCTCGGACAGGGCTGGGACCTCTCCGTACCGTCCATCACGCTTGATACCCGTTGGGGTGTGCCGCGTTATGACCTTGCAGACGAGACCGAGACCTATTCGCTCTCCGGCTCCATGCTCTCTACAATGGATGACAACGGTGCGATGAGCGTGGCCCACCGTGGCGACAAGATTGCACGCAAGACTGACCGTCAGTTCTATACCCGTCAGGGCGGTGACTTCTCACGAATCATCCGTAAGGGCGACAGTCCGGCCAACTATTATTGGGAAGTGACCGACAAGCAGGGCGTGGTTTATACCTATGGTGGCGAGGGCGCAGTGATCAAGGGCACGATTACCGACATCGCTGGCAACACACGCGAGGTGATTTCCGAATGGAAGCTCAAGAAGGTTGTAGAAACACACGGCGACTGGATAGAGTACGAGTACACGACAGCCAACGAGCCGGTTCGTGGCGGACTGGTGGCAAAGGCCATCTATCTCTCCAAGGTCAGTGCGGGCAATGTTGAGAGCAGCGAGCCTCACACCGTGGTGACGCTGACAGGCGACAAGACCAAGCGGCAGAAAGCCAACAACGCACGTTATGGTTATCTGACCTCTTCCAACAGGCTGCTTGAGAAAGTTTCTATCAACTTCATGGGCGAGGAATTGCGCAGCTACACGTTCTCATACGTTGATGGCGCGTTCCACAAGGATTTGTTGGAGGGTGTTCGTCAGTTTGACGACCAGGGACAGGAGTTCGCCTTCCAGAAATTCGACTATTACGATGACGTGCAGTCGGCAAGCGGATATGTGCCGTTCAAGTCACAATCCGAGACATGGAACACACATAATGACGGACTGGATGCAGGGTTCATCAATCCGTTGCAGGGAATGGACATGTTCAGTGACAAGCCTACGGCTCTCGGTGGAACGACAAGTTCTTCCGTGGGTGGTTCGTTCTATGCCGGTGTCGGAATATACGATGGAAGTTCGTCAACATCAGGTACAATCGGTGGAAGCTTCAACTATTCCAACGACAAATCCAAAGGTCTTTCAACATTTGTAGATCTGAACGGTGACGGATTGCCAGACAAGGTATATCGTGATGGAAACTCTGTCTATTATCGTCCTCAGTTAAGGAATAGTGATACAGGTGAGGTCTCTTACGGAGAGCCGATTAGGGTAAACGGAATAAGCGGATTCTCATCTTCAAGCAGTAACACTTACTCTGGCGGTGCAGATGTCAAGGCTGGATGGGGTGCTGCAGTGGCTACCATTGGTACAGATGCGTCCAAAACCACGACCAAGACGACCGTTTATTTCTCTGATATAAACGGAGATGGTCTGATTGACCTCGTTTCAAACGGCAAGGTCTATTTCAATCACATCGACTTTGATGCCCAAGGCAATGCTGTTCCGACATTCACTCTCAGCAGTGCAGACACTCCAAGTCCGATTATATATGACCCGACAAAGATTGACGTGTCCGTAGGTGCGGTTGATCCGGAAGAACAGGCAGAAGCATTGCGTATCTCCCCAATGGAGGATGCCGTCCGCGTATGGGTGGCACCGAGAGCCGGTGTCATCAGCATTTCTGGCTCTGTATCTCTTGTAACTCCTACGGGCGATTATGATACGGAGGCGTATGAAAAAGCAGATGGAGTCCGTGTCGCCATACAGAAAGGCGGTTCGGAATTGTGGAGTCAGTCCATCGCAAAGGGTGACGTGACTTCTTATCAGGCAAATGCTTCATCAATATCCGTAAACAAGGGCGATCGTATATATTTCCGTGTCCAGTCAGGGGCGGAGGAAATGAGTAACGGCGCATTTGATGAAGTGGTTTGGCATCCGGTCATAACCTATGCCGGTACAGAGGAAACCATGCCAAACGGCTACTCAACGACTAAATACGAGCCGGAAGAAGGTGCATTGTATTTTGCTTCAACTTATTTAAGCATTGAGAAAGGGAATCAGACTGTCGGTATATCTGGTAATTTCATTAAACCTGCGACAACGGATGATGTGACCCTCATCATTATCGGGTCAACCGACAAAAAGGATGGTAATGGCAACGACAACCCGTCGTATGTCGAGAAGCAGGTATATACCCGCACATTCCCATGGAATGAGAGCTACAACGATGATGTCACCATATCACTGCAGAATACAGACGGACTGACAAACTTCCGTTTTGTCGTTAGCTCGGAATCCAATGTTCGTTGGAATGCAGTCAAATGGAGTCCTGTCGTTTCTTATACAGATTCTACCGGGACACAGCAGAACCGTCAAGTCTGTCCGGATTATACGCTGTATTCAAACCATGTCGTAAATGCGCCTTCGTATTTGCCGACAACGGCAGATACTGTGCTTTATGTCAAGCCGGTCATTACATTCTCCAATCCGTCATATAATGGCAGCCTCACTTTGACCGTAAAGACCACAGACAGACTGTTGGGTAAGAAATCATTTGCTGTTACCGGCGGTATTGTGGCGAATGATTCTATCTCCATACTGAAATCCGACATCGGCAGCGATAAGGTCTGGTTTGAATTATTCTCTGATGATTGTAAGATTGGCGATGCTATTACTGGCGTTTCAGTTCAGATAAAATCTCCGTCAGTATTGTTGCCACAGACAGCGGAGGCTAATCTGTATGCAGCCAACGACCCGGCAGGCTTCGGAAATCTGTATCGTGGCTGGGGAGGTTTCGTCTATAACGCCTCCGACAACCGTTATTCCCGTCCGATTGATGAATCTCTTCTGACTTTGCCGCAGGATGAGAATGCAACGGTTGATCCGTTAACAATGGCATTTACTCCATTAAGCACGGATTTGAATAAGCTCGACCGATGGAGCGGACAGCGTGAGGAAATTTTCATCACTGCGACCAATATGGGTGCGGCGCGTCTTACAGAACAGGATGTCGTACTGAGCAATCCGTTTGAGAATATCGGAAACGTATCAGGACTTGCCGGCGAGCATCTGCAAGGAACAGGTGCAGCAGCAATTTCGCAGGAAATGGTAAGCCATAACAATGTTGTACAAGGCGGTGCAATATTCACGTACAATGACGCAAACGGTGACAGCAAGACAAAATCCATGATGATAGACCTGAACGGTGACGGCTATCCGGATATTGTCGCCGGTGGAAAAATCCAATATACCAACACGCTTGGTGGTATCAGTGGAGAGGTACTGGAAGGTATGGGAACAATCACCAGTGGCAGTAAGGCACAAGGCTTTGCGCTCGGTAGCGATCCTATCCTCTCAGCAGTAGCGACCATTAAACAGATTGCTAACGGAAAGAATACCTCTGCCAACCAAGAATCAAGCAACAAGGCAAAGGGTTCTATTTCCGCTTCTCTCAGCATTCCGCCATCGAACGAAGACTGGAATATTGAGAATTTTGTTGATGTGAACGGCGATGGTCTTGCTGATAAAATTATATCAGGGAATAAAGTAAGATTGAATTTAGGCTATTCTTTCACTGAGCCTATCGACTGGGATATTGACCGCATACAGGGCGGCAAGAGCCAGTCTTATACAGCAAATGTCGGTGGCGGATATAACCAAGGTTCCGGCAGTTTCGCAGGTGGATACAATATAGTAACTTCCGCGAATGAGGAACAATACAATCTTACGGATGTCAATTCAGACGGATTACCCGACAAGGTTTGGAAATCCGGCAATGGCATCATGGTTGCATTGAATACCGGAATAGGATTCGATACTCCGTTTGTATGGCAAGGTGTGGAAGCATTAAGCAAGTCAGCATCTACATCCGAAGGCGGAAATGTAGCTTTTACGGTTTCTATTCCTATACCTCTTCCTATTGGACCGTCATTAAAAATATCTACAAATCCCGGCGTGACATTGAGTCACAGTATCAATCGTACCAATTATTCTTTGCAGGATGTTGACGGCGACGGCTATCTTGACATCGTGACCTCCAACAGTGAGAGTGAGCTTACTGTTACACGCTCTGCTATCGGCCGTACCAATATGCTCAAGACTGTCACCAACTCTATCGGCGGACGCTTCGAGCTGGATTACGCACACTCGACCCCGACCTACGGACACCCCGGTGGCAAGTGGGTTATGTCGGCATTGACCGTTGATGACGGTATCCATGACGACGGTCCGCTGATGAAAGCGGCATTTGAATACGCTGACGGCTTCCGTGACCGCCATGAGCGTGACTTCCTCGGCTTCGGCAAGGTCATCACCAAGAGCCTTGACACCGAGAAGGGCGACGGCGTATATCGCCAGTCTGTTCAGGAATTTGCCGTTGACAACTACTACACGTCCGGCAACCTTGTGGCTTCATACGTTTCTGACGCAGCAGGCAACAAGTTCACTGAGACTGTCAACGAGTATGACGCTTACAGCATGACCGCCAATGCGGACAACTACTCCTTCACAAAGCAGGATGTAATCTATAGTGACCGTGCATCGGCTTTCGTTCCTCTACGCTATACTGCCAACAAGCAGTACGAGGGTACTTCGCAGGGGATGGTAATCTCAGAGGCATGGAACGAGTATTATCTCAACGGCTATCATGGAGAACTGAAATCCTACCGCTACAGCGACAAGGGCAGCCTTGGCAACAGCGGCACGGGCAGCTATGACTATGCGACAAACATCCAGTACACCTCCAATGCCGACAAGCACATTTTCGGACTTCCTACGAATGTGACCGTTGTCGGTGGCGATGGCTCGACGTATCACAACGTGTCGGCGACTTACGACACCAAGTACCCGAACCATCTGACACAGGTGACACAGCAGCTCGGCAGCGGAACGGCAGTCACCGACTACAAGTACGACCGTTATGGCAATATCACCCAGAAGACTCTTCCTGCCAACGGCACGGGACAGCGTATGTGGTACAAGTACCGCTATGAGCCAGAGATGAACATGTATGTCGAGCGTATCGACGACGCTTGGGGCTACCGCAGCGAGGCGGGCAACTTCGATTACCGCTACGGTATGGCACTGGAGCGCCGTGACCTTAACAACTTCTACTACGAGACTGAGCTTGACAACATCGGTCGTGTAACCAAGGTTCGCGGCCCTAACGAGCTGGCAACCGGTGTTCCTTATATCATCGCATTTGAGTATCAGCAAAAAGCAGGCTTTAGTGAATCGGGCATCACCGCCCCTGCATACGCAGTGACCAAGCACTACGACATTCAGCATCCTAATGACGATCTTGAAACCGTGACTTTCGTTGACGGTTTCGGACGGCCTGTTCAGGTGAAGAAGGACGGTGTTGTCACTACGGCTGCGAAGGGTTCCGGTGCATCCGACCAGAATGTGATGATTGTCAGCGGACGCAACGTCTATGACGCTTTCGGACGTGTGGCAAAGGCATACTATCCCACTACCGAGAGTCTGGGCAGCAAGACCTCGTTCAGCACCACGTTTGACAATGTTACCCCGACTGTGACGGTCTATGATGTTCTTGACCGTGCGTTGAGTGTGACACTCCCGGACGAGTTCGAGACAAAGACAGAATACACCCTTGACAGCGGGTCTAATGCACTCGTAACAACGGTGACGGACGCACTCGGCAATAGTCAATCGACTGTTACCAACGGTAGTGGCAAGACTGTCAAGTCTATCCAGCACAGCGGTCCAGACGGTGATATTACCACCACATTCGAGTACGACGGCATCCAGCGACTTGTAAAGGTTTCTGATGTCGAAGGTAACGTGACGACATCCGTTTATGACATGGGTGACCGCCGCACGGAGGTCAACCACCCGGCAAGCGGTATCACCTCGTTCACCTACGACCCACTCGGCAACGTGCTCACCAAGCAGACGGCTAATATGGCGGAGGAAGGCAAGATGATTACCTATACCTACGACTACCACCGTCTGACGGGTATCAACTATCCTGACCATCCCGAAAACAATGTGAAGTATTACTATGGCGGCCGCAACGCATCCCACAACCGTATCGGCCGTCTGATGATGCGTGAGGATGGAACCGGTGCCATCGAATACTTCTACGGCAAGATGGGTGAGGTGACGAAGACACGCCGCACGCTTATCGTGCCTAACCAGGCGATTGCCACATACGTTACCCAGTGGACTTACGACAGCCACAACCGCCTCCTTGAGATGATCTATCCTGACGAGGAAAAGGTGACTTACTCGTACAACCTCGGCGGTCTGCTTGAGAAAGTCCGTGGCGAGAAGTCATACGGCTATGACTACATCACCAAGTTGGGCTATGACAAGTTCGAGCAGCGCAGTTATCTGAAGTATTGCAACGGCGCAGAGACGTTCTACACCTACGACAACCGCCGTCGCCTGAGTAACCTCGCGGTGAACAGCGGCAATACGACCATCATGGACAACGACTACACCTTTGATGCTGTCAGCAATGTCCTTTCGGTGGCTAACAACGCTTCACTTCCTGCCAGCGGCAATGCCGGCGGCCAGATGTCGCATGCCTATACATACGACGGACTATACCGCCTCGTTTCCGCAACAGGTACATACACAGGTGCCGACAATAAGTCAGCATCCTACACCCTTGCCATGGGCTACGACAACATGCACCGCATCAAGTCCAAGAGCCAGCATCTGACTCAGGACAACGTGCAGTTCAATGGTACGCTCAATGTGGGCTATGACCTGTCATACACATACGGTACTGAAGCCGGTAAGAAATTCCAGCTTGCAAGTGTTAAAGATGTGAATTATCGCACGGAAGAGACTCCTGGAGACAATAATATCGAAAATAATCACGTATATTTGTATGATAAGAACGGAAATCTTGTATATGTGAACACCGGACGTATGATGAACGATGGACATAATGAGGTCGGCACAAGAGAGCGCAAGCTCATCTGGGACGAGGAAAACCGTCTGCTTGCAGTGGACGATAACGGCTTCGTGTCCAACTACTGGTATGATGCTGACGGCGAGCGCACAGTCAAGACTTCCGGCGAAAGCGATCAGGTTTATGTCAACGGAGTATTCTCCGGCGGCTCTACCAACACCGCGAAGTTCTCGCTCTATGTAAGTCCGTACCTCGTTGCTAACCAGGGAGGTCGTTACACCAAGCATATCTATGCAGGCAGCCAGCGCATTGTGTCTAAGGTCGGCGATTTCGCCTCCTATGGCTCTGACCCGCGCCGTATCGAATATGCCGGTGCCAACACTGACGGTCTTTCGGTAAACTACAAAGCTAAGTATGCGGCTCAACAGCAGGTAATCAAGGACAACTACAAGACCTTTGATGTGCCTTACAACGGAACCGACAACGACAACTATGCAGATGGCGAAGGATTCTGCTGCAATGACGGAACACAGGGTGCTCTATTAGAGGCTAACAAAGCTCGGTCTCGTACAGTTGTAAAGTCATTCAAAGATCCAGACAACTATGAGAACCTGCAGTTCTACTATCATCCCGACCATCTTGGTAGTTCCAGCTACATCACCAATCTTGACGGCGAAGTTGTGCAGCACATTGAATATGTGCCATTCGGAGAAGTTTTCATAGAGGAACGCAACAATGTATGGAACACGCCTTATCTCTTCAATGCAAAAGAATTTGACGAAGAAAATGGTATGTACTATTATGGAGCGAGGTACTATGAACCGAGACTAAGTTTATGGATGTCAACAGATCCGATGCAAGAAAAGTATTTGGATTATTCTTCATATTGTTATACAGGAAATAATCCAATAAGATTTAGTGACCCTAATGGTCAAGATTGGTGGGATAAAGTAAAAGGATTTGGTGCTGCTCTTGTAGATAATGCTACTGGTGGATTAACCAATATCCGAACATATGCAGGGAGAAATGTTTCAGATCCCAAGGACTTCAATGCAGGATTAACAGCTGGTGATATTGCCAGTCTAACCGTGGGAACTATTGAAAGTGGTACAGGTTCTGCTATGGTTGCAAGTGGAACATCTATTACTACGGTAGGACTCGTTGCAGAAGGTCCTTCGCTTGGAACTTCTACTGTTGTTGTAGTTATAGGAGGTGCTGATGCTGCTGTTGGAGCAGGTCTTACAGCGCACGGAGCTGTAATGATGGCTACTGCAGGTAAAAATCTCTCTGAAAAGAAAGGACATCTTGATACTGGAAATTCGACAGCATCCAATAATCGAGGAACTAAAGTCAATAGTAAAACTTTGTGGAAAGATTCAAAAGGAAATCGAATTGATGTTGAAAATCCAAATCCGGGACAACGGCCAGGACAAATACATTTTCAAGATAATAAAAACAACAAATATTTATATAATAATAAAGATGGTCGTTTTTATTCTCGTGACCCTAAAACAAATAAATGGGATGTACCAGCACCAAATAGAGTAAACGAACAATTATCAAATCCAAATGTACAAAGAGCTATACAAACAGGAAATAAATATCTTGGGAATGAGTAATTCTATATATCTCGTTTCTATGAATGAGAATATGAAAACTATTCTAAACAGATATAAGATGGAATACCAGCCTCTCTTAACTACAACCATTCCTCGAAGGCTTTATAACTATATAGAGACCGGAGTAGAGTTTAGAAAGGATGTGAATAGCTACACTTATAAATCTGTAAAAAAATTTGAACTTTATTATGAGGATAAAACTGGAAATGAATATTCGAATAATAAAATATATGTTGATAAATATCCGAATACAGCATATACTCTTAGAATAAGTTTGAATTTTGCATTCGCTTTAGCTAAATTGCTGGAGGAATTTCCTGATAAGTTTAACATCGTTTTGAGCGTTAATCAGGAAGATATTGTAATTTCGTTCTATTGTGTTCGAGAAACCGAGCAATGGTTAACTGAAGATTTAGAGTCATATCATGATGAAGCGATTTTTGTTTTAACAACAAAATCACATGAATGACAAAAGACTGATGTAAAACCACAATTACTCTCAAAATATTTTTGATTGTAATTACAAGATTGAGAAAAGTCGTATCAAGCCAAGTATCCAGACTATGATACGATTTTTCTTATTTATATTCTAACGTTAAAAACGTATTTCAGCCATTGATACACACCCCCCCCGTGGCTCGTTTTCACAGTCAACAAGGAAGCCTATTGATGCTATATCGACATTAGAATGAGACTTCAGTAATGATTTTAAATAAATTTTTGGTCGGAATTATTGCAAATTCTCCGACCAAAATCAATTTCGCAGAAGGCAAATAATCAGGGATGTAAAAACAAAAGTTCCGCCCTGGTACGCTGTTCTATGGGAAGCGTGGCGGAAACTGTCGGTCAAAAGTAATGATTTTATTTCAATTAGGCAACTTCTTTCAGAAGAATAGGCTTGGAATCAGCAATAAATCTTGGTTGAGTAATTGCCTTACTTCCAAAGCGGCTCGTTTTCCCATCCGACCGGGAAACCCATCGCAGTAACATCGACATTAGGATGAGCCTTCAGTAATGATTTCAACTGCTGTTTGAAGTCGTTGCCGGGATGGGTTGCATTCTGCAAGTATGCCAGACAGCAAAGCTGGGCATAGAGTTTGGTCGGCAGTGTTATGGAGGCATTAATCCAATCACCTTTCAGTTTACCGGGAAGCTGTGGTTTCAGAGGGTATCTTCTGTTCCATGTGCGAGAATGATGTGCAAGACAGTTGCGCAATGCCACGGCACATTTACACCAACTTTCAAGATATTCGTGCTGTGGCAAATTAAATTCCCTCGCAATTTTCTTCTTGAGTTTAGTGTCTTTTAGGTTGCAGAAAATCTTTGACAACGTGCCGAAAGAGACCACTTCCAAAGTTTTCCATACGGGCGGTATGATAGGATTTGAGTATTTGTCAAAGTGTTCCTGAATGAAATCTTCCTTTGAACGGAATACTTCCTGTTGGACACGGATAGAGCAATCGGTGAAAATTTTATTGTCTGTAAATAGATTTCTGTCCATTATCCAAAAAGAACCGTAAGCCATCGAAAAATGGTGTATCAGTTTTGAGCGAAGAGCAATTTCAAAACTTTGGATAGCAGTAAAAATCAATGCCCTTAATTTCTTGTCAAAGTAATACAGATTGATGGCATTGTCGAAATGGCTGTTTGGTTTGAACACATGAGTTGTCTTATCTTGTTCCATAGGACGAAGGTAGTTCGCCAGACGGAAATAACTCATGATTTTTAACTGTGCTACAGCATCATTGTCATTTCTGATGATTAGGCCCCGGTCTTTCAGCATCTGAAGAATCTGGGGATAATTCAGCGGTTGTTTGGTATAATCCATAAATGTATAAAAAGCAAAAGTTCCGCCCTGGTACGCATTGAAAAGAGGCGTGGCGGAAATTGTCGATGCAAAGGTAGTGCTTTTATTCCAATCCTGCAAACTTTTCAAGAAAAAACAGCAGATAATCCAATATTGTCCTAAACGTTTTGGGCAAAAATAAAAATAGGAAGTAGTTACTAAGGCAAAAAATGACTACCTTAGTAGTGAGCGACCAACTCAACTACTTCCTATGGCAAATATAACACTTTTCGCACAAACAATCGCCCAGTTACCCCGTCAAACAATCAGAAAAATAATCCGCGAGGCCCAAACAGACAAGCACAACAAGGGTTATGACACGTGGAGTCAGCTAATCAGCATGGTCTTCTGTCAGTTTTCCAACTGCGACTCCGTGCGGGACATATCCAACGGGCTGAAATCCGCCACAGGCAACCTCAACCATCTCGGTATAAGCCGTGCGCCATCAAAATCGACAGTGGCATATCAGAACGCCCATCGCGACTGTTCGGTATTCCGAGACATCTTCTACCGCCTCTATCAGCATTTCGGACAGCAGGCGGGGTGGATTCATGGCAAATTTCGTTTCAAGATGCCGTTGCGGCTGTTGGATTCGACGCTCATATCGCTTACGCTGTCTGTCTACGACTGGGCGCATTATACCACGACAAAAGGCGCTGTGAAGATGCACACGCTTCTTGATTATGACTGTCTGTTGCCTGAATTCGTGAACATTACAGACGGGAAAGGCTCTGACAACAAGGCGGCCTACGACATTCCTGTAAATCCGTATTCAATTGTAGTTGCCGACCGTGGCTACTGTGATTACAGCCTGCTCAGCCATTGGGACAGCAACAATGTGTTCTTTGTGGTCCAGCACAAGGACAACATCAGGTATAAGACCGTCCGTGAGCGTCTATTGCCTGAAAAGCGGGCGCAGGACGTGCTTATTGATGAGGAAATTGAACTGGAACTTCCAGTCGCGAAAAAGAAATATCCAAAGAAACTCCGCAGAATTGCCGTATGGAACGAAGAACATGGTTTCGTGGTGGAACTTTTGACAAACAACTTCACTCTTGCCGCCTCCACGATAGCCGCAATCTACAAGGCAAGATGGAATATTGAGATTTTCTTCCGCAATCTAAAGCAGCTTCTGCGCATAAAGAGCTTCATCGGCACCACACGCAACGCCGTGGAAATCCAGATCTGGACTGCACTGATAACCATGCTCATCCTGACATGGCTGAAACACATCGCCAAGTACAAGTGGGCAATGGCTAATCTTGTTGTCTCTCTGCGACTTAACACCTTTACCAAAATCGACCTCAACAAATGGCTTGACGAACCCTTCACACCGCCTCCCGAAGAGCCGTTTTTGCCTTAGGGGGATTACTCTGATGTCATTTTTGCAAAGGCTGATGCCTCTGCACGTTGAGTAGCACTCAA
Source organism: Palleniella muris (assembly GCF_004792655.1). GTDB lineage: Bacteria > Bacteroidota > Bacteroidia > Bacteroidales > Bacteroidaceae > Prevotella > Prevotella muris_A. Next base: position 243,466 of record NZ_SRZC01000002.1, read on the forward strand.
AAATTATTTAGGACAATATTGCAGATAATCACCAAAAAAACTTGTTACGAGACGGTTCGAGACGGTTTTAATCCCCAAAACGGCGTGTCAACGGTTGTAATCGGATAGTTTTTCCAATGCCTGCTGCCTTGTCTCGTCGATGAACTGCAGTAGCACACCCGGGTCTATGTGTCGCCGCCCCATTCTGACGGTCAGGTGCAGATGCGGCCCGGTTGAACGTCCTGTGTTGCCGCTTATACCTACCACCTCCCCCGGTCTCACACAGTCACCTTTCTTCACTCGCCATTCGGACAGATGGCAGTAGCTGACAGAGAAGTCCCCGTGCCGCACAGTGACATATTTCCCGGACACCTTGTCCTGTCCGACCTTCACCACGATGCCGTGCATCATGGCGTATGTCTCGCACCGGTCAGCCTTCAAGTCCAGTCCGTTGTGTTTCCTGCGTTTTTTCGTGAACGGGTCTGTACGCACGCCAAAAGGCGAAGTCACAAAAATCTCCTTCAGCGGATATGACACGCTAAGATAGCTGTCAATCCACTGCTTCCGCATTGAAGCGGTGTCGGCTGACGACTCCGCCGATGCCGCTTCTTCCGTAATCTCTTTTGTTTTCCCTACCGTCCCCTGTGTGACACGTTCAATCCTGTAACGTGCCGCATGGGGCGTTATTGTATGGAACTGTGCCGATGCAGCCATGCAACAGCCCAACCCCGTCATGAGCAATAAATTCCTTAACATGGCGCAAAGGTAACAATACCATATCAAACCACATTCTATTTTTACATATATCAGTTTAAGCAAAATATCATACTCTAAGCAACTGTAATACTTGTTTATATCGCATCAGAGTATAAAAGTAAGTATGATTATTATGTCTTATATTAAATAAGCATAAACCAAAGTAAAATCATACTTACAAACACCTCTGAATCGGAACAACACATATAATTTTGCGGAAAACGACAACCCATAAAATTATAAAAATGAAAATTCAAAGATTTCAGAGCGAGGAACTGCCTTACGGCATACTCGACAGATTCGGGCTGACACAGGATATGCTCGAAGACCTGCCCCAGAAGGCGATAGAGGACATTCTTGACGGTCGCCGTTCCCCGGTGCTGCCCATCAGCGTCACCGACGAAAGCGGCGAGGAAATCCATGCCCGCACCCGCTTCGCGTTCATCCGCATGGACGACGACAGCGTCGATGTGGTGTTCTATCCACAACTCAAAGCCGGCCGCCTCGACCGCTTCACCGAGGAAGAGCGCAAGGCTTTGCTTGAGCACCGTCCCGTCATCGCCCCAGTCACCACTCCCGAAGGAAGGGAGATACAGGCATTTCATCAGATAGACCAGGGCACCAACCAGATCATCTACGTGCCTACACCCGTCATTGGCCGCAATCTCGAATACGCAGCCAACGAAATGAAGCTCACCAATGCGGAGCTTACCTGTCTGCAGAAAGGATTGCCCATTAGCGTCATGGACGGCGATGACCTCTACACCATCGGCATTGACCTCAATGAAAAGACCGGTGTGCGTCTCACGCATGGTGACGAGAAGAAATGGCGCGAGGAACAGCGACAGGGCTTCGGCAGATACAACTTCGGACTGAACGGTTGCTGGGTCTCCGACGAAGAAGGCAACCTCGACTATGTTCCCGAAGCATCCTATACCGAGGAACTGTGGGAAGAGATGCGCAAACGCAACAACATGACCCTCAAACACTAAACCGCAAGCAAGATGAAATACGAACCTGAAGAGAAACTTATCGAGAACGTACAGTCCGGCGAATACGGTTGGAAAGAATACATCACCCGCCACTCGCGCGAGCTGGCACAGGAATACGAATGGTACTGCCACCGCCAAGGGCTTGACCCCAATTTGGAAGAATCGGCTGTCAACTTCATGGAAATGAAGAACGCCCTGCTTGACGAGGCACTGGAAAACGGAAACGCATAAACAATAAGTATCATGCCTATAAGGACAAACACCAATCCGCGCCCGCTTGAACTCACTCCCGAACTGCAGGACATCCTGCTCCGAAACGGGATGCAGGCTCATGTGGCCGCAAGCAGCAACGGTTTCGCCTTGCTCGTGCAGGGGCATGATTCCCCGTTGCTGAACTATCCGATTACCGAGAAACAGCTGAAAGCCCTGACCGACTGGGGAACAAACACCGCCAACCGCAAGGCTTACAACACATTCGCCAGCATTGTCGCCGCCGACTTCGATATGCCGAAAGACTTTGTGCATGCCCGCAATGCCAACGGTCGTGTGGCGATGGGCTTACACGGCTACCGTATCGGCGTGGGCGAATACGGCAGAGTAGCTCCGCACCGTCGTCCACCCATGCCGCCGCATCACATGATGGGGTGGTCATTCTTGGGGTGGACACCGAGGATGCAAGAAGGATTCCACCTGCGCCGTATCGGAGGACAACTCTATTACCCCGGTGCCCCAATGGTTCCGAACCGACCCGATGGACGCATGAAGCCCGGAGAACTGCAATCCGGCGGCTATGGCTTCTATTACAAAGGCTATAACACCGCTCCCGTGGCAGGAAAGGATGTGCTGTCCGAATTGCAGACGGTAATAACCCCTGTCAGACAGCCGCAAAGACCGACCACTCCGGCAATTTCGTATAAGGAAGCCATCACTTCCGATGTCTATTTCTCCAATGAGAAATGGCAGGAGGTGCTGGCGAGCCACGGCATACTGGTGGATGCGGAGAAGAAGACCGTCACCATACAGTCCTCGGCACTGGAAGCAGACCTGCAGTACAACCTCACCGACGAGGAACTGGCTGTATTGACTTCCAACTCCATCAAAGACCAGCCTATAGCCAAACGCCTTGAGACGCTTAACGGTGTCATCAAAGAGGATTTCGCCGATGCCGTCACCATGGACATGCTCAACAGCGACAAACAGATTGACATAAAGCTCCATCCCGAAGTTCAGGCAGATCTCGACCAACAGATTACCCGACAGGACGAATATTACCGACAGCAGGATAATCAGCAGGACTTACAGGTGGAGCGTGAGCCATCACTCCGTGACAATCGGCCCAAAGGCGGCGTGGTCATGGACGGCAACGATCTGGGCCTTATAGACGAGAACAAAGGATGGTTCCGTGAAGGGCGGCACGGGCGTGAAGTCACCGTCGATGACATCCGTGTGGAACCCGTGCAAGGCGAGGGTGAGGCGAAATACCGTATGACTGCCGTCATTGACGGCGAGGTGGTCAGTCACGAGATTTCGCAGAAGCAGTATGAGAAATTCATGGCATTGGACGACATGCACCGCATGAAGCTCTTTTCAAAAGTGTTCAAGGAGGTGGATATGAAAGACCGCTATCCCGTGGGGCTTGGCACGAAAATCACCGCCGCCCTGTTTGCGGGAGCCGTGGTTACACATGACCTCCTGCGCGGTCCCCGTCCCATGCCGGACATCTATATGGAAGGACACCGAGGCCCGATGCCGCATGTCTATTTCAAACCCGGTGTCGATTCACCGGCAGATGTCGCCGCACGGCAGTTCGACGCCATGAGGAATCTGCCAGACGACCGTGTCCCCGGCATGGGACACGGCCTTTAACTGTAACATAAACCAGCGGCCATGTCAGAACTTACATACGACGATTTCAAAAGCAGGGTGAACATCCAGGACTTGTTGGTGGACGCCGGCTACCGGCTCAACCGCAGGGACGGCATGCGCTATCCCTCGTATGTCCGTATCGGCAGCGACGGTAAGCGCGTGCATGGCGACAAGTTCATTGTGACCGCCAACGGCCTGTGCTGTTTCCAGCCCCCTGAGAGAAAGAACTACAATGTCATCAGCTTCATCAAGGAGCATCCGAACCTCTTCGCCGAGTACAGACCCGGCATGTCGGGTGACAGGCTTGTCAACCTTGTCTGCAACCGCCTCCTGAACAATCCCGTGAACGACCGTGTGCCACGAGATTTCGGGCGGCAGCGCGAGACACGGTCTTTTGACATCTACGAATACGAGACACAGGGCTTTATCAATGGCGACTGGGAATCGCAGAAACGTTTCTATCCCTATTTCCAGAACAGAGGTATCAGCCTCCAGACCCAGCGGGCCTTCTCCGACCATTTCTTCCTTGCCACAAGGGAACGTGGCGGCAAGACATACACCAACCTGTCATTCCCGCTGTCGCTTGCCGCATGGCCGGGCAAGGACATCGTGGGACTGGAAGAGCGCAGCCGCCCCAATGCCGATGGCAAGACCGCCTATAAAGGTATGGCCGCAGGCAGCAATGCCGCAGAAGGTCTCTGGATAGCCCGTCTGGAAAACAACCGCAGCGACATGGGCTTCACCCGACCCATTGACAAAGCGAAGGATGTCTATTGGTTCGAGAGTGCGTTTGATGCGATGGCCTTTTACCAACTGAAGATGAACGAGCCGGGGAACGTGGGCTTTCATGACCTTTCCAACGCCGTGTATGTGTCCACCGGCGGCTCTCCGACAAAAAAGCAGTTCTCGTCGATGATCGAGCATACGCCCGAGGCCATCCACCACCTCTGTTTCGACCGGGACCGTGCCGGACGTATGTTCGCAGTCAACTTCGCCCTGCAAAAAGAAGGAAGGGTGTTCACCTCCCACCTGTCGCCGGACAAGGAGCGTCTTGTTGTTACCGACATGACCAAAGGCGTCAAACGTCACGAGCTGTCGATGGAACCGTTTGACTTCAAAGACATTTGTGAAAGGCTGGGAATCGACAGGCGCGGAATCGGATATGAGCCTTGCGACGAAAGGTATAAGGACTGGAACGACCAGCTGCTTGACAAGCCCATGAACAATGAGGAAACGCAAACAAAAGGGATGAGACGATGAAAACACAGACACAACCATCATACAGTTTCGGGACATTGGTGTTCCGTCCCCGAATCAGGCAATATTTCGCCAATGACCTGATTATTACCATCGTCTGCATAGCCGGGCTTGCCGTGGCCGGAATTGACGGCATGTTCATGGGTAACATCCTGTTGTGGGCATCGCTGGCAATCGCCCTCTGCCTCATATACCGCTTCCTTTATCTGCGGAGCATGAGGTTTGTCATCACAGACGAACAATTCATCTATGAGCATGGCGTGTTCCAGCGCACTCGTGACTTCATGGAACTCTACCGTGTGGTCGATTTCCGGGAAGAGAGCAGCTTCTTACAGCAGTTGTTCGGACTGAAAACCATACATATCTATTCCGGCGACCGTTCCACACCCCGCCTTGACATGGTGGGCATGGACAAGAGCAGCAATCTTGTCCCCTTTATACGTGAACGTGTAAGTGCAAACCGCAAACGAAATGGAATATATGAGATTACGAACCGCTAAAATACTGACAGTTGTACTTGCCGTCTTCGCCGCTGTGTCAGCGAGGGCGCAGGTTGTCGTGTCCAATCCGTTGGAATGGCTTGCCCTCGCCGAGGGTAACGAGGCCATCAACGGACAGGTGAAAGACCAGACCGATGCACAGACCCGGACAGCGGTTCTGCAGAACACCATAGCCGCCGAGTTCACCAAGATGCACGAATGGGAAAAGAAATACTCCGGCTACCTGCAGACCGTTTCCGGTTTTGCCTCTTCACTGAAAGCGTCCGCCACACTGTATGAAGACGGTGTGCGTATCTTCATCACCCTGGGCAAGCTCAAGAAAGCCATCGGTTCCAATCCGCAGGGCATTGTCGCTACCATGTCAATGAACAACCTCTATCTGGAAACGGCGACAGAGCTTATCTCTGTCTATACACTCTTGAAGGAGGCCATCGCCACGGGAGGAAAGACAAATATGCTCACCGGTGCGGAACGCTCGCAGACGTTGTGGGCATTGTCCGACAAACTCGGCACATTTTATAAAAAGCTCAACAGGCTGTACCTGAGCATACGGTACTATACGCTTACCGATGTGTGGAACAACGTCAGTGCAGGAATGATGGACAGAGACATCGGCAGTATTGCCGGTGATGCCTTCGGCCGGTGGAAACGGGCAGCAAGAACATTAAAATAAAGGAGACGGCATGATAAGGACGGTACTGATCATATTGATATTGGTTTTCGGCATCTGCAAGGGTCACGCACAGACAGACCCTGTATTGTCCGGAATGATTGTCCTATATACCGACAAGGCAGAGAAGCAGCTCAAGTCACAGGAGAAAGTAATGTTGCTGCAGACTACCGGGCATATATGGACGAAGGAGGAAGTGGAAGCCACGACCGACTTCCAGCGGCAGTTTAACGACTATCTCGACTCGTTTCGCTCGGTAATCAGCTATGCGGCACAGATATACGGTTTCTACCACGAAATCGGGAAACTAACAGAGAACATGGGCGCATTGAGCCGCCAGTTGGAGAAATCTCCTGAAAACGCGCTTGCCGTGGCACTCACACCTCGCCGGAGCGGTATATACCGGGAACTGATACTCGGCAGCGTGGACATCGTGAACGACATCCGGCAGGTATGCCTCTCTAACGTGAAAATGACGGAGAAGGAGCGCATTGAGATTGTATTCGGCATACGCCCGAAACTCCATCTGATGAACCGCAACCTGCGCCGGCTCACGCTTGCCGTCAAATACACCTCCCTGTCTGATGTGTGGCGGGAGATAGACTGCAGGGCAAAGAGTTACGATGTGGACAAATGGAAAATTACGGACGAAGCCTTCTCGCGCTGGCGGAGTAACAGTAAGATAAGACCCGGAAAATAAAACATGAACAACTTGTAACAAGGCTTATGAAGATTGGACTGATAGACGTTGACGGACACCACTTCCCGAATTTCGCACTGATGAAACTATCGGCATGGCACAAATCAAAAGGTGACATTGTCGAATGGGCAGACGCGATGTTCGGAAACGGCTATGACCGTATTTACAAATCAAAGATATTCACATTCTCGCCGGACGAGAACAGTCCCTGGACCTGTGAGGTTATCAAGGGCGGCACCGGGTACGACATAAAGAGCCAGCTGGCTCCGGAAATTGAAGTATCATCCCTGATGGATTATTCCCTCTATCCGCAATACGACTATTCCATACAGTTATTCTCTCGCGGCTGCATCCGTCATTGTCCGTTCTGCTTGGTTCATGACAAGGAGGGCGGCATACACCCCGTGGAACCAGTGCAGCTGAACCCCAACGGAATGCATATCGAGGTGCTTGACAACAATTTTTTCGCCAATCCGGAATGGCGATCTGCTATCGACTATCTGCTGAAGGCAGGGCAAAAAGTCAATCTCCACGGTGTTGATGTGCGCATCATGGACGAGGAACAGGCATACTGGCTCAACAGGCTCCGTCTTTACAAGTCCATACATATCGCATGGGACTTGCCGCAGATAGACCTGACCAAAAAAATCACAGAAGTAACTCGATACATAAAGCCGTGGAAGATCATGTGCAACATCCTCGTCGGCTACAACTCGACCATGGAGCAGGACTTATACCGCATCGAGCGGTGCCGGGAACTGGGCATCAAGCCTTATGTGATGCCGTATCGTGACTTCGACAACAGAACACAGCCCTCGCAGTATGCGAAGGATCTCGCGCAATACGTCAACAAGCCGATGCTTTTCAAGTCATGCAGTTTCAGAGACTTCTCACCACGGAAAGGATTCAGGTGCGAGGCTTATTTTCAAACGGATAATACGATAACACTCTAAAATACAACAGATATGGGCAAATGGGCAACAATATTCAAAGGTGGCAAATACATCTTCAACAACCCGGCGACAAGAAGCCTTGGCGGAGCCGTCATCCATCCCCAGCGCACCCTTGTGGGCGCAGGTCGCGCCGTGAAAACCGCCACGGTCGGAGCCGGTGTGGGCTATCTCGGCTGGGAGGCACTTGTCAATGACAAGCCGGTGGTGAGGACGGTCGCCGACATAGCGATAGGAAGCGACAATGTGGATGCAGTGGTGGACACCACAAGCAAGACCGTCGATAGCGTGCAGGAAACGGTACGGGATGTAAAGGAATCCGTGTCCGGTCTGAGCGGTACCGTGCAACAGGCCAACAGCACATTCGGAGGCATCTCCGATTTCCTGAAGAACGTATGTGGGGGCAACGGTGCCGATATGTTCGGCAATTTCTTCTCCAACATAGGGAAAGGCAACGTGTCCGGACTGAGCATCGTCGGACTGCTTGCCGCCGGACTGATGATATTCGGACGGTTCGGCTGGCTCGGCAAGATTGGCGGCGCACTGCTCGCCATGATGCTTATCGGCAATAATTCCCATGTGGCACAGGTGCAGGAGAACCCGCAGGCAGAGAACCGACAACCGGGAGGACGGCACAGATGAACCGTACCCGAACAAGTTTGACAAGACAACAGGTAAACATATAAAAAGGATATGGAATATACACAGGAAATGAACCTGCAGTCAGAGAGCGGCTACTGTATGCCGTTCAATGACAAGAAAGAAGAAGTGGTGCTGACCCGGACTTATGGAAAACAGGAGGACGGGAGTTTCAACCACGGCATAGACCTCGCCGCAGACCGCTATGTGCTGCGTGCGGTGGCGGACGGCATCGTTACCGCCATCGGCACGGACAGGGTACACGGTCTATACCAGACGGCCCGTTACGGGAAATACGATGTGACCTACGGCGGCATACGCAACGCTATGGTTGCTTTCGGCAAACGTGTCAAAGCCGGAAGCATCCTTTCCATCAGCGGTAACACTCTTCATCTGGAGGTGAAGTATGACGGAGCGGAGATAGACCCCGTAGAGTTTTTGAAAATGCTTTTCGGTAACATGAAGATGTCCGGCACGGAAAGCGGCATGCCCGACTTCGAGACCCTCGATATGGACATCCCGACGGATTATGACGAGAACATGGAAGAGATCGAGGGCCTGATGGCAAGGTTCTATCCCGAATACCTGATGGAGGTGGCCGGAGGTCTGTACGTCGTTCCCGACAAGACAGAACAGTCCCTGCGCAACATCTTCTCCCTGTCGGCGGCACGGAGCTATTTCTATGACGCCATACCGTCGATGGCCAATCCGCTCGGACTGTCTGAACGGTCGGTGCCTATCGCCGCCAAAGTGCAGAACCTGCTTATCGGGGATTTTCTCAACTATCTCGCCCTTCGGCACAGGATATTCCTGTCGGTCATGGATGAAGCGAGTAAAAAAAAAGCTATGACGAAGCCGTCGCCACCGCCGGAATCATAGACCCGCTTGCCGACCTTGACATCGACGTGCGGAGCTTCGACATCCAGCGGCTGGTGACTGTCTATCCTGACAGGTCCGGCATACGCTGGTGGACGAAAGCCTGGTTCAACGGTTCGGAAGACGGTGAGGCGGCCGTGGAGATAGAGCGTGAATGTGCGATACAGTTCCTGCTTGACCGGATAGACAAAGAGAGGATGCTTGAGGAGTATTATCCCAAACAGATGGAGGTGTATCACAATGCCATCGAGCAGACAAAAGAAAATTTATTGAAACAACTGAACATATCATAATGGCGCAACCGAAAAATACAAAAAGGCTGTCAGAGGTGGAATACTGCCTTAGCAGCTATTTCAACGCACACTTCGTGCCGGTCATGAACCGGGAGAAATCGGCATTGCAGACGGCACAGGCAAAAGAGATAGCGGACTATTCCACTTCATTTGCCGGCATCATGCGGTCGCTTGCACAATCATCCTCTTCCGCAGGCATACCGGGTCCCGATGATACCATGCAGTACCTACGGCTTACCGGCAAGGAATGTTCCAAGACCGCGGAGGACTACGTGGGGATGTGCAAGGAGAGCATACTCGGCAACAAGGATTTCGTAGCCGACCTCCAGCGTCTTGCCGGGGAATGGCGCAATGCGGTGGTGGCCGAAGTGGGACGCAAGCGTTATGACGAACTTTCCGCAAAAATCGGTTCAGACCTGGCACTCGCCTATGTCGATCACCGTATCGAGCAGATGATGGTTGACCGTATGGTGCGTGAGCAGATGCCCAAAGGATCTTTCGACTATATCATCCGCAAGGGGGCGGCCGGCAGCCTTTTCGGATTGCCACAGGAAATGATGAAGTCACCGTTGCAACGTGAGATAGAGGAACGTGGCGAAGCCATATACAAACCGTCGAAAGCGGAAAAAGGCACGGCTAAGGGTGTGAGTTTCGCAGCGGACGTGGTGGCTTTTGGCGGCGTGTACTCATGGGGCTCGCTTGCCAGACTTGCCGGTGCGGAAGTTGTGTTCTCAGGACTTGAGTCCGTACTTGACAAGAAACAGCAGAAACAGGGATTGACGGTTGACCAATGTGTCAGCACGGGACTGTTCGGTAATGGCAATACACTCTCGGATATACGCAAGGAAAGTTTGCGCATCAAGACATACGAGAGCAACTATATCCAGTCAGTCAACGGCACTCTGTCCAAAAAGATGCCCATTCTGAAAGAAAAGCCGGCATGGGAAATGGACTGGAACCTCGGCAATTTGCAGAATCCTTTTTTGAATCAGGGAAAAGGACTTGTGCCTTTCAAGTTCTCTCCGATAACTCTTGGCAAACCTCAGACGGCAGATTGTGGAAAGAACTTCGCCAACGTGCCGTCTGTCATCGCTCCAGGTCAGGAACAGGCATACCTTGACTGGAAAACGCAGCATGACAGGGAGCAGGCACAGAAAGCGCAACAGGAAAGTCCCGCAACAGAAGAAAAAACTGAATCACGTGGACAGGAAACGACAAACGATAACACTCAAGAAATTGAGGACAACGGTGAAGAAAGGGAAAAGGAGACACAGGCACAAGACAATAACGACGGCTGGGTGAATCTTCTCAGGTCGGTCGGGCTGGACGGCATCGGTGACATCGGACGTAACCTCCCTTATGTAATAGCCATGCTGCCGGATATGCTTGTTGGACTGTTCACCGGCAAGACCACCTCCTTAAACCTCAAAAGCGGAATGATGCCTCTGGCTTCCATCCTTGTAGGAATGTTCGTCAGGAATCCTCTTCTGAAGATGGTGCTGATAGGTATGGGTGGTGCCAACCTTGTAAACAAAATCGGACATGAGGCGATAGAGCGTGAACAGGACGGACACAGTCCGACCGTCCGCTACAGGCAGTATGACGATGAAGAACTGAATCCACGCATATCCGGTGCTGTCATACGGGGCAACACGCTGATAGCCACCATTGACAACGTGCCTTGCTCGGTGATGCTGCCCGAAAATGCGGCACAGGCATACGCCGCCGGAGCATTGCCTTTGAATACGCTTGCCAATGCGGTGCTTGCCCGTCACGACCGCATGAAGGCGATGGCGGAAGACAATTACCGCAGTCTGGAAATCGAACAGGAACGGCAGCAGGAACGCGGCATAATCCTCAGATAAACCAATACATCAATATATAGCAATGAAAGAAAAGACACCACAGGAACAGACGGCGGCCGCCAGACAGGTGGAGCTGCTGTCAAACGCTCTCAACGGGGCATCTACGGAAGGATACTGGCTGAACGTGTCGGGACGCCTCTCTCCGAGAATCTATCCCAAAGGGGCTGCACTCAGCCCGTTCAACAGCCTCACGCTGATGCTCGACGCTGACAGCCATGGATATTCCACCGCCTTGTACACTACGTTTTCGGAAGCAAGGAAACGTGGCGAATCCGTCCTCAAGGACGAACGCTCCGTACCGATGAACTGGTACCGGTGGGACTCATACGTCAACAAGCACGACGAGAGAGACATTATATCCCGTGACGACTACCGCAGCCTTCCTCCTGTGCAACAGGAACAGTACAAGGCAGTAAGAAAACGTGAGATACACACACTTTTCAATGTGGAGCAGACCACTCTTCCCCATGTGGATGAAAAGGAGTTCGAGAAGTTGCGACAGCAGTTCGGCGGACGAACCGACCGAGGCAACATCCTTGCGGAGGAACGCCAGACACGTTCCGCAGTCAACAGGTTTCGTGAGCAGATTTCGCAGAACCTTGTACCAATAAGGAAATCGACCACGGGAACGGCGGCATACGACACTGGCAAGGATGCCGTCTATATTCCCGATCAGAAGCATTTCGGCAATTACATGGATTATGTGCAGGAACTGGTGCGTCAGGTGGTGAGTGCCACCGGCCACCGTGAGCGTATGTCGAGGGAAGGCATGGTGATGAACGGCGGCAAAGCACCGTCAGGTGATGCCTTGCGCTATGAGCGTCTTATCGCCGAGATAGCCTCCGGTCTGAAGATGGCGGAGTTCGGTCTGCCGGCGAAACTGTCACCTGAAAGTCGTGGCATGGTGGAATACTGGACAGAGGAACTGAAGGAGAATCCCTGCCTGATAGACGCTGTGGAGAGCGATGTGAACAATGCCCTTGATGTCATCCGCAAGGCTGAAAAGGGAGAACGCATGGAATCGGCCCACGAGCGCAACAAGCAGCAGACGGAGGAACTCAGGGAACAGGAAGAGGGACGGCCGCAGGTATCAGTTGCGGATGCGCTGGTATTGCAGGACATTCTCCGCAAGGGAGGTATGGAAATCAATGACCGTAATTTCCCGGGAGGACAGGATGACAAGCGTGAGTTCCTGGCCCGCTTTGACGGACTTGGACATTACGACACGCTGACACAGGACTCACTCACCAATGCACGTCTGAAGCATGACGACCCGGAGCTTGTCAATATAGCCTATACACAGGCTGCCGGTTCTGCTGCATGTATCCATCGCCTTTGCAGCGAATGGCTACCGCAGGAATGGGAGGAAAAAGGTGCGCATGTTATAGCTGACGACATTAATGCCGTTCCGGACAAGCGCAGCCGTGAGTTCGTGGTGGTACTCGACAAGAACACGGGGATTGCCGATGTGGTACTTCCCACTTCCGCCCGTTCAGGAGGCGATGTCGTGATGCCCAACGGTGACCGCCGCAACTACTGGATGTCACCCGACGAGGTGATGACAGCCGATGAGCGCAAAGAAGCCGGTGCGAGAGTAGTATCGCATACGATTCCCGGATTTAATAAAGAGAAGATAGCGGCTGCGTTGATGGCTCAGGGTGCCTCATACGTTAGGTTCTATAATAAGGACGGGCAGTTGCGCTACCATCCTGATGATTCCTATTTTGCAGACAAGCAGGTGTATTCGGCCAGACTGGACGGAAGGGAGATAAGAAATGTTTCCGCTTTTGATGTCAGCGAGGCAGTCAGCCGCGCTACGGAAGTGCAGTTCGAGCGAATCCAGATGCTCCGTGACGACACGGGCGGATGGGCATTGTACCTCAAGCCTGAAAACGAGCCGTCGTTCAGCATCCGTCCGGACAAGAATGACATCAACCGTTTCTTTTCCACCGTCAAGCAGGATGACCGTGTGGCTGCAGGTGCGGTACGCAACGAACTGGCTCAGAAATACTATGCTCTCGCACAGGCTGAACCCAACCTGAAGGTTGACCTGTTCGGTGCCATGCCGGACGGTATCGACCCGCTGCGCATCAAGCGCGTGAACGTGTTCAAGAGCAAGGACGACAAGATACTGTGTGTCCCCGTAATCGATGGCATCGACAAGGTGCAACCGCGCGAAGTGAGCAAGCAACAATGGCAACGGATGTGGGTGGCAGAAGATGTGGCCCAATACAAGACCTGTCTCGCCGCTACGTTGTTCTCTGACCTGCTGATGCAGAAAACGGAGGAACAAACCGTAGAAAAGCAGCAGGAAGAGGACGCTGCCGTTGTCCGTCCTGATGTGGCGGCAGTGCGTCCCGAACTCCAGCAATATGAAGAGTTGAAAGAAAAGCATCCCGATGTCATCCTGCTGTTCCGTCACGGCGGCAATTATGAGGCTTATCAGGATGATGTGCCAAGTATGGAAAAGACATTGGGACTTGAAAAAATCGAATTCGGAAACCAAAAGGAAGATGTCCATGCCGTGAAAGTGTCATTCCCGACAGATATGCTGGATGTCTATCTGCCGAGACTCGTGCGGTCAGGAGCAAGGGTAGCCATTTGCGATGCTGTTGAAAACATTTCTGCTGACAGAAAAGCCGGTATGTCACTTCCTCAAAATGCAGTTAGCGCAGCGGAAAATATGGAACGTCACACAGGAATAAGAATGTAGGCTATGGCAGGAAAGAATCAGGCATACGCAGAAAGATATGCGGAATTTGCGATGGAGCAGATGCGTCTGTACGGCATACCGGCTTCGGTAACGCTTGCTCAGGGCATCCTTGAGAGTGCAAGCGGCCAGAGCCGTCTCGCACAGAACGAGAACAACCATTTCGGCATCAAGGCCACGCAGTCATGGATAGCCAACGGTGGCAAATACGGTCTCTACTCCGATGACAAACCGAATGAGAAATTCTGCAGCTACGACAGTGTGGGCGATTCCTATGCCCATCATTCCAGATTTTTGAAGGAGAACTCCCGGTACGCATCCTGTTTCAAACTTGATGCGGACGATTACAAAGGATGGGCACAGGGGCTTGATAAAGCCGGATATGCTACAGCCGGGAAATATGCGCCCGCGCTTATATCCATTATCGAGCGTAACGACCTTCAGCGATATGACCGTATGGTAATGGAAGAGATGAACGCCAAAGGGCTGAAACCGGGGCAAGGAATCCCACAGTTGCAGTCCGGCAATAACAACAGTGCGGAACATGATTATTCTTTCCCGTTGAAACGAGAAGAGTTCCTGTTCGTTACATCGCCTTTCGGTATGCGTTCAGATCCGACAGATACTTCCAAAAAGCAGATGCACAAGGGGATGGATATACAATGCAACAATGAAGCTGTGCTGGCGACGGAAAAGAACGGCAAGGTTGTAGCGGTGAATGAAAACGCCAACACAGCTGGTGGAAAGTCGGTCACCGTAGAATATACTCGTGAAGGCGGAGCCAAGGTACAGGTCAGCTACCTGCACCTTAATTCATTTTCTGTCAAGGTCGGCGATACAGTAAATGCCGGACAGCAGATAGGCGTTTCCGGAAATACTGGAACCCGGACCACTGGACCGCACCTGCATTTAGGTGTGAAGCAGATTGCAGCGGACGGTACTACCAGGGACATGGATCCCGCCGCTTATCTTGCGGAGATAGCCGAAAAAGGAAATATCCGTCTCACCGCCATGCACGACGGTCAGAACCTGTTGGCGAAATACAAAAGCCAGAACCCTAACAGCCCGGCAATAGACACCTCGTTATCCCCGGAAGAATGGATGAAGAAACTCCTGTCATCCGAAGACAGCGGTATCGGTATGGGCGGATTTGGACAGAATCCGGTCATGGAGATGGCTATGACGCTGTTCACTTCCCTCATGGCATTGGCCGTGCAGATAGATAGCAAGACAGAAGAAGAGAAGATGGCTGCAGCAACAGCCGCCGCCCTTGACAAGCGCATAGACCTTACACCGCTTGTGCAGGGAATGAGGGAATGTACGCTTCAGGTCAAGGAAGGCGAGACTCCGTTACTGTCCGTAGATACCGGTACAAACCGTTTCACGGCACAGCTGTCTTCGTCAGACATGAACCGTATGAACCTCGTCCTGTCGGACAGTACCCTGACCGCCGACGAAAAGAAAGAACGTATTTCCGGTATCATCGGTAATATCGCGCTCAACGCCCAGTTGTCGCAGGATTACCGTCAGGGAATATCGCAGCAGTCACAATCAGAGAATATTTCAATCAAATAATCACTCACATTAAAACAAAACAGTATGATTAAAGTACAAGCAACAATCAACGGCATCATCAGCAAACCGGCAACAATCCGTGTGTCTGGAGACGGTAAAAAATTCATCGGTTTCCTTGTTAAACTCTCTGTACCAGGTTCGCGTAACAATATGCCGGGTAAGGAACTGTCCATATCCGTAAGTAAGGACGGGGACGAATCGGAGTTGCCTTCCCTCGCAGCAGGAACACGTATAGAGGCGACTGGAACACTGACCTTCCGAAAGACCGGCGACAACCTCTATTTCAATTTCCATGCAGACACGGTGAATCTCAGCCCCGAATCGTCCAAGGATGCCATTGAGGGCACAATGGAGTTCAAGGGGACTGTCGGCAAGGGAGTTGATGAGAAAACCGACAAGAAAGGTGGAAAATATGTGTCGTTCTCGGCATATTCCACAGAAAAGTCCGGGGATGCTCTGCAGTTCACATGGGTACGCTTCATCAAGTTCGATTATGTCAAAGAAGCGTTTCTCGAAGCCAAGGCGAAGATACATGCCACCGGTAAGCTGACAGTATCGGCATACAATGGCCGTATTGACCTTGACTGCCGTCTGGAAGAGGTCAAACCGTGGGAACGCCAGCCATTCCCACAGACAAAGGACAACGAAAACCCACCGATCTGATATGGCATACAGGAAATACAACGACAACGGTGACGGACGCAGTGCCGAAGACCGCGCCCTTGACAGGTTCGCAGACCTCATGGTGGAGAAAATAAAAAATCTCCAGTCAGACTGGCAGAAACCTTGGTTTACCGAGGGCAGCCTGAAATGGCCCAAGAACCTGAACGGGAGGGAGTATAACGGTATGAACGCCGTGATGCTCATGCTCCTGTGTGAGAAGAACAACTACCAGCTTCCTGTGTTCTGTACCTTCAACCGTGTAACCGGAATGAATTACTCCGTTGGGAAGGACGGCAGCCGCAAGCCGCTGGTGGATGGTAACGGAGAGAAACTCCCGGCCGTCACAGTCAACAAGGGAGAGAAGTCATTCCCGATATTCCTCACCAGTTTTACGGTAGTGAACCGCGAGACCAAGGAGAAAATCAAATACGAGGATTACAAAAGACTCTCCGAGGAAGAGAAAAAGCAGTATAATGTCTATCCGAAGCTGAACGTATATAATGTGTTCAACGTGGACCAGACCAATCTGAAAGAGGCCCGTCCTGAACTGTATGCCAAGTTGGAAGCACAGAACCAGATCACCAGACCGGCATCCCTTGATGGTGAGAAATTCTCTTTTCCTGCCATGGATGAGATAATCAAACGTGGGCTGTGGCTGTGTCCCATTAAGCCGACACATCAGGACCAGGCATACTATTCCATATCAAAGGATGAGATAGTTCTGCCAGAGAAATCGCAGTTCATCAACGGGGAGGCGTTCTATGGAACGGCGTTTCACGAAATGACACATTCGACCGGTTCCGAGAACCGTCTCAACAGGCTGAAGCCAACGACATTCGGTTCGGATGATTATGCCCGTGAGGAACTTGTGGCCGAACTGGGCAGTGCCCTTGTAGCTTCGCGCTACGGCATCGTGAAGAATGTCAAGGATGAATCAGCAGCATACCTCAAGTCATGGCTCGACAGCCTCAAAGAATCCCCCGAGTTTATCAAGACAACCCTGCAAGATGTACGTCGTGCCACATCCATGATAAACCACCGCATCGACATTGTTCAAGGACAGATAGACAGCTACCAAGCCACTCCCGGACATACGACCGAATACCCCGATGTCTATGACATCGACAATGACGGCAACACGACAGAGGTCGTTCATATAGAGGATACACCTTTCGACATGATGCGTGAGGACGAGGAAGTGCCGTTCCAAAGGACTCACCGCAGCCGCTGATTAAACACGGTAAAACCTTTCGCAATCCGCCGGGACACCTGTCTTAGGCGGGTTGTTTTTTATGCAGTCATGGAAGTGTCAGCGTCCATTCCTCTTGTTGAACTCTTCCCAGTCATATTCGTCCATGTCCGGTTTCCAGAATGAACGCTTACGTTTGCGTCGTGGCTTCTTACGCTCACGGAAGCCCAGGACTCCCGACAGCCACCATCCGACCAATAGTAGAAGTATTATTTCCATATTCTGTTATTTCCAAGTTAGTATTTGCCATGAACTTGTTCAAACTAATTTATATTCGTTAATTATTCGCTAAAATACAAAAAATA
>NZ_SRZC01000030.1 GCF_004792655.1 Palleniella muris
CAACTGTGGATAGCTGGAAAGGGTGGAACTATCTGGCATTCATAGTCATGTTTGTAAAAAAATGTCTTAAATCCAAGTAGTCTAAACAACTTCATCTTATTAAAATGTGTACAACATCTTGCTTTTTCGTTTTTTTCTTTGTAACTTTGTCATCACAAAAAGACAAACCACTGCCAACACACACCGGGCAGTGGGCGACATTAACCTTTGAACAAACACCACGTGCTGACTATCTTCAAAGCGAGTGCCGGCTCAGGAAAGACGTTCCGGCTGGCAATAGAATACATCAAGCGTCTTATCGCCAATCCACACAGTTACAGACACATCCTTGCCGTGACTTTCACCAACAAGGCCACGGAGGAGATGAAGATGCGCATACTCTCACAGCTCTACGGCATTGCCCATGGGCTGGAGGACTCCGATGTGTACCTTAAAGTCATGCTGCCCGAACTGCAACAGCAGAATGCCAAACAGCCTTTCACAAATGGAAAGGTCACGGAAAAACTTGTCAGGGAACGTGCAGCGGAGGCTCTGAAACTGCTGTTGCATCACTACAATTTCTTCCGTGTGGAGACCATCGACAGATTCTTCCAGACCGTACTGCGCAATCTTGCACGCGAACTCGACCTCACTCCCAATCTCCGCATCGAACTCAACGACAAAGAGATAGAGCATGAGGCTGTCGACCGATGGATTGACAGCCTGCAGGAGAACGACCGTGAGCTGGTTTGGATTCTTGACTATGTCCGCTCATCAATGGACGAGGAAAAGGCGTGGAACATCATCGGACAGATAAAGACTTTCGGTGAGACGCTTATCAGTGATGAGTACAAAGAGCATGCGGACGAGTTCATGGAGAAATTCGGCAACAATGAGAATGATTTCTACACAGAATACTCCACCCTACTGCGCTCCCTCATACAAAAGGGCACAAAGACCGTCAACAGTCAGGGACAGGCTATGTGGGACGAGATAGAGCGCCACGGTTATGACGAGACTGTCTTCTACCAAGGTGCGAAGGGTGTCGGCACATTCATCAGGAACATGGCGACAAAGCCTGTCACGGAACTGGCCATGAACTCCTATGTCAAACGATGCCTGGACCAAGATGATACAGACGCAAGCAAATGGTTGAAGAAAAGCAGTCCGGCACATTTGCAGGAGTTCTGCCGTGAGAAGCTCCGCCCCATGTTCCTGAAGCCAATGGAGTCGTTCCCTGTCTTGCAGATTCAGGCACGCAGCGCAACGCTGACATTGAAGCATCTTTCCAAACTGCGCCTGTTGCGTGCCATAAAGGAAGAGATTGACTTCAGCAACCGTGAGCAGGACCGCTTCCTGCTTTCTGACACACAGACCTTGCTGGCGAAGATGATTGAGGACTCCGATTCGCCATTCATCTTCGAGAAAATCGGTGCTCTCCTGCAAAGCATAATGATTGATGAGTTTCAGGACACATCACGCATACAGTGGCGGAACTTCAAGGTTCTGCTCAACGACTGTATGGCAAAGGGACATGAAAACCTCATTGTCGGTGACGTAAAGCAGAGCATCTACCGCTGGCGCTCGGGCGATTGGCGGCTTCTTAACAACATAAAGGAGGAGTTTGCGCCGGGCATGCGTGAAGAGACCGAAATCAAGCACCTGCAGACCAACCGCCGTTCTGCCACAAGAGTAATTGATTTCAATAACGCTTTCTTCACCACAGCGACAGAAGATGTATGCAAATCAGTGGAAGAAAATTGCCAGGAAGATGATGTCCGAAGCCTGCGACATGGCTACGAAGACGTAGAACAGGAATATCCGGAAGGCAAGGAGGCAAGCGGATATGTCGAAGTGAAGGCTCTTGACAAAACTGACTATGAGAGCGAAACGCTGCGGCATGTCTCAGACACTGTCATCTCGCTGATAGAAAGAGGTGCGCAACAACGTGACATAGCCATACTTGTCCGAACAAACGGGCATATCCCTGACATCGTGAACCATTGCATGGAGCAATTCCGTACCCACCCCTCCCCTGTCATCAACAGTCTGAAGCTGGTTTCCAACGAGGCTTTCCTGCTCAACGCCTCGCCTGCTGCACTCATCATTATCGACGCCATACGGCTGCTGTTGCTTCCTCAAGACGAAATCACGCGTGCAAGGCTTTCGCTGTATTACCAACGTTATGTGCTTGAAAGCACTGCCGAGCAGAACGAGATGCTTGCCGAAAAAGTCCTGCCACAACGTTACACAGAGGAGTTTGAGTCCCTCGCTTCCATGCCACTCTACCAACTATGCGAAGAGCTGTACTCCATTTTCTCCCTTGAAAAACTGGAGTGTCAAAGCGCATTCGTATGCTATTTCCTTGACTGCGTGACGGAATTCCTGCAAAAGTCCATGGGCGACCTTCAGTCATTCATTGACTATTGGGACGAGACCATGCACAAGAAAAAAGTGGAGAACGATGCCGACAACGGCATACGCATCCTCACTATCCACAAGAGTAAGGGACTGGAGTACACGCACATCATCGTCCCATTCTGCGACTGGAAACTCGAATTGTCAAGCCTGCTTTGGTGCAAGCCTCAGACTGCACCGTTCAACATGCTGAAAGTCATCCCGATATACAGCAGTGAGAAGCAAATGGGGAACACCATTTATGAACCTTATTACTGGGAAGAGCACTTGCAGAACGAGGTTGACAACCTCAATCTCCTTTACGTTGCCTTCACAAGAGCCGTGGAGAGCCTGTATGTCTCCACCCTTTCCAAGCAGTCATGTGCTTATCGTGGCAAACTGATTGAGACTACAATCGACAACCTCGCAAAAAGAGGTATAGGCACATACAACGACGGCATATTCTCCTATGGAGAGCCGTGGGAAGGACATGAGGAGACTGTGCAGAAGGAGACACAGAACGTGTTCATGCAGCCGTTCACCCCAATGACAATAAACATCAAGACAAGTACCCAACACCCTGTATTCCTTGAAAGCAACAGAAGCAAGGACTTCATACTCACCGATGAACAGGAGACAGAGCAATTACGCTCACAGTACATACAAATGGGCAACATCCTGCACAGCCTGTTCGCCCAAATCCGTACTGCCGGTGACATCCCTGCCGCACTCCTACGCCTCGAAATGGAGGGACTGCTCTACGGACAAGACATCACGGCGGAAGCCTTAAGACAGCACATTGAGGCGGCACTGACAGACAAGCAAATCGCAGAATGGTTCTCCGGAAAATGGCAAATCTACAATGAATGCGCCATACTTTCCTATGACAAAGAATCAGGGAAATACCTTGAGCAGCGTCCTGACCGTGTAATGACTGACGGAGAACGTACTATCGTTGTGGATTTCAAGCTCCACTCCTTCAAAGAAAGTTACATAACCCAAGTGCGCCAATACATGGCATTGTTAAGGAAAATGGGACACCGTAATGTCAGCGGTTTCCTATGGCTCGTCATGCCAAACAAAATCATTGAAATAAAGGATTAGGACAGAACCCCACCGCCTAAAACCTATCATCTAAAACCCATCACCCAGAACCAACAAATATGCAAACATACATCGAAGAACTCGCACAGGAACTCTACCAACGCTTCGGCAACGACTTGTCGAAAGTTGCCGTGGTGTTCCCTAACAAACGTGCATCACTCTTCCTCAACGAGGCATTGGCGAAACTCGGCAACGGCACACCGCTATGGTCTCCGTCATACATCACCATCTCCGAACTGTTCCGCCACTACAGCAACCTTGAAGTTGCCGACCAGATTCTGCTCGTCTGCCGCCTGTACACCGTGTTCCAAAGGGTTACAGGATATGACAATGAAACCCTCGACCGCTTCTATGGCTGGGGACAACTGCTGCTTGCCGACTTTGACGACCTTGACAAGAACATGGCTGATGCCGAGAAGGTCTTCCAAGTGGTCACCGACCTGCACCAACTTGACAACGATGAGTATCTTTCCGGGAAACAACGTGAAGCTCTGAAATCCTTCTTCAAGAATTTCACGGATGACAGCACATCCAAGATGCGCGAGAAATTCATGCACCTATGGAGCAGGCTTCATGAAATCTACACAACATTCCGTGAAGAACTGCGCAATGACGGATTGGCCTACGAGGGCATGCTCTACCGTGATGTGGCAGAAGCAAAAAGCCTGTCATTTGATTATGACGCATACTATTTCTGCGGATTCAACTGGACACAAAAGGTGGAACAGCGCATCTTCGACCGCATAAATCTTGAAAGAAAGGCGACATTCAAATGGGATGACAAGGAATGCCCGCCAAAGAGCGTGACCTACATCTCCGCACCGACCGAAACCATGCAGGCACGCTATGTCCATGACTGGCTGCTCGAAAACGACCGCTACAAGGACGGGGCAAAGACGGCTGTCGTAATGGCTGACGAACACCTCCTGCAGACTGTCATACGCTCACTGCCTGACGAAATCACGAAAGTGAACATCACCACCGGCTACCCTCTCTCGCAATCCCCTGCTGTCTCACTGCTCCAGATGCTCATCGAATTGCAGACTGTCGGCAGGACATCTACAGCAGGACAGTTCAACAAACGCTACACAAAGAAAGTGGAAGGGCACCCGACAACAAAATATCTTACCGACGAACACCGCAAACTGATTTACCAAAACACCGATGACATCTGCCTTGAAGGATATGACATTCTCAACACTAATGCAAAACTGACAATCTATCTGCAGAACATCATAAAGCAGGTGGCACAGGACGGAACAGAAGCCAACGCACTTGACAAGGAGAGCTTCTTCCGCATCTACCAAATCCTGCAACGCCTCCTGACACTGATTCTCGACGGGACACTCATTGTCGACATCGTCACCTACCGCCGATTGCTGGTACAAATCATCAACAGCACGACAGTGCCTTACCACGGCGAACCAATCGAGGGCATACAAATAATGGGCATCCTTGAGACACGTTGCCTTGACTTTGACCATGTACTGCTGCTCTCATGCAATGAGGGCAACATGCCTAAGGGAGTCAACGACTCATCATTCATACCGCACACCGTACGCAAGGCATACGGCATGACAACCGTTGAGAACAAAGTGGGTATCTATGAGTACTATTTCCACCGTCTCCTCCAACGCACCAATGATGTCACCCTGACCTACAACTCTTCCACAGAGGGAATAAACACAGGGGAGATGTCACGCTTCATGCTGCAACTCATGGCGGAAACAGACATCCCTATACGCAGAGTATCGCTACAGGCGGGACAGGACAACCAACATATCACCCCAAAGGCTGTCAGAAAACCACAAGCCTGCACAGCACCGGGCACAATGTCCTACATTTCCCCGTCATCACTATCCACCTACCTCCGCTGCCAAGTGCGCTACCACTATGAGCAGATACTTAAACTGCGTGAACCGGAGGATGATGACATCGACGAACTTGACAACAGAATCTTCGGCAACATATTCCACCATGCCTCAGAACTCGCATACAAGGACATCATGGACGACAAGGGATTCATACATGCCCCGATACTGAAACGCACACTGGAGGACGAAAGGAAAATAGCAGGATATGTAGACACAGCATTCCGCGAGGAACTGTTCATGAAACAGGCAGGAGGGGAAACGGAGAAATACACCGGTATACAAATCATCAACCGACGCGTCATCATACGACTGCTGAAGGACTTACTGCGCCACGACCTGCAGAACACACCGTTCCGCATCGCCGGTCTCGAACTGAAAGTCTCCGCACCACTCACAATAGGAGATACATGCGTAACAATAGGAGGATACATCGACCGCCTTGACATCATCGGCAACGAACATCAAGGCTACACAATCCGTGTCGTGGACTACAAAACCGGATTCAGGGAACAAGGCGAAATGGGCAGCATAGATGACATTTTCGACCCTGCCAACATCTCCAAACACTCCGACTATTTCCTCCAGACAATGCTCTACAGCATCATCGTGCGCAACTCCAAAGAAGCCAATCCCGACAGTCTGCCTGTCGTTCCTGCACTCCTCTTCGTGCAAAGGACACGCCGTGAAGGCTACTCACCAATACTCGAAATAGCCGGCAACCCAATCAAGGACATCAAAGAACTTGAACATGACTTTGTCGGGCTTCTCGCACAGCTCATAGCAGAGATAAGGGACAACAACCGGGATTTCCGACCAACACCCGACACATCACGCTGCCAATACTGTCCGTTCCGGCAGATGTGCGGTATATAGGCACAAACCACATAAAAAGAGAAATGTCCGCACATCAATGAAGATGTGCGGACATTTTATTAATACTTAGTATGACTGGGATTAGCCCTTGTGCATACCGTTAACTGTTTTCACTACTTTGTAGATGTTGTAAATTGCGACTGCATAAACTGCAAATGTCGCTACCATGAATGTTGTCATAATCAATACTAATTTAATTGTTATCCTTTAATTTTATTACATCTCGTGCCGACCGCCGTCGGCTTTGTTCGTTTTGTTTATCCTGTTCTTTTATCTGATGCAAAGGTACATACATTTACGATAACTACGCAATCTTTTTAGCAAAAATATCATAACAGAAGCGTAACTCTTAATATAAATCACCAAAAGCTGCTGCTCTTCCCGAAAAATGATGTGCACTCTGTAGATTATGACGCAAAAAACATTCACAATATCCCCCCTATACCGATGGAGTTATGGTAAGACGCCAGTCACCATTTCCTGCACGTTCTATATAGCCTTTAGTTGTCAGTTGCTTTATTTGCTTGTTGACGGAAGCAATATTCACTCCGACCTGCGCTGACATGGACTGAATTGTGATGTCAGGAGTTGTGTACATAAGATTAAGAATCTTGCTCGTTGTGGATGAACGGAACTTGATGCGTTCCCCATCAAACCACCACACATTTTCGCCACGCTCTGTAAGAAAACGAATGTTATATGTGACTTCCTCAACAAAAAGGTTTGTGAAATAGGTCAGAAACTGCTGAATATCGCGCTTTGACGCATGCGCCCCAAGCGAAGGCGTAGCACCCACAGTAAGGTCGGTTTTGTGTAACGCTTCCAAATATTCATTCTTTTTCCTACTCCTGACCACTATCATCGGGAAGCCATGGCGCGTGAGGATATAGTTAACCAGCAGTCGTGCAATACGCCCATTGCCATCCTCAAAGGGATGAATACGGATATAGCGATAGTGAAACATGGCTGCCAATTCTATTGGGGTGTAGCTGCCTGATTGTTCCGCATCGTTATACCAATCAACCAAGTCAGTCATCAACGAAGGAGTCTCTTCCGGGGAGGCATACTCAAATCTGTCACCATATCTTGTTATTACACTGTTTGGGCGAGTCTTATACTGCCCTGCATGAATAGTATAGCTTGTGGTTTGACCTCCGGGCAGATTTCTATATATAACATAATCCTCACGCAAAAGAGTTTTATGCAATGTACGGATAAAATTCTGAGTCATAGGGATGTCTTTCAGCAAAGCCTCTTCTGTCATCATTTTAAGCCCGACATTGCTTGCTGTCATTTCCTCAACATCCTTCACATCAGCCTCCCCTATAACTTTTCCGAAAAGAAGCAGTATCTCGGTTTGACCATACGTCAGGGTATTTCCCTCAATATGGTTGCTGTTATAGTTGAAATCGATTGTAAAGCGACGGCTCAGCAGCTCTCGGTCTCTCTCGGAAAGAGGTTGAAGAGCGTGCCATCGTTCCATTATTTTTGTGACTTTATCCATATCGTGACATTTCCGAATATTGCAAAAAATCGCACTTAAAGGTATACACTGTCTACCTTTTAACGCATTTTCTTGCAAATTTTACATTATATTTCTCTCTGCAAAGGTAATAATTATTCTATTTCTTTGCAAAAGAAATCGTACAAATCTTTTCAATAATCAGTTTGTGGCGCACGAAAAAAGCCTACATCTGGCGGTAATCCTTAGCAAGACCGCCCTCGGCTGTCTCCTTGTACAAGGACGGAAGGTCATGGCCTGTCTGCTTCATGACGTCCACAACCTTGTCAAAAGAGACTCTGTGCGTGCCGTCGGAGAAAGCGGAGAACACATTGGAGTCAAGTGCACGCGCTGCGGCAAAGGCATTGCGCTCTATGCACGGTATCTGCACCATGCCGCAGACTGGGTCACAGGTCATGCCGAGGTGATGTTCCAACCCCATCTCTGCCGAATACTCTATCTGTGCCGGAGAACCGCCAAACAGCTGGCTGACAGCAGCGGAAGCCATGGCGCACGCCACACCGACCTCGCCCTGACAGCCCACCTCAGCACCGCTTATGGAGGCGTTGTGCTTCACCACATTGCCGAAAAGTCCTGCCGTTGCTATGGCACGGAGAATGCGTGCCTCACTGAAATCCTTGCTCTTCCACAAATGGTAAAGGACACCCGGCAACACTCCACACGAACCGCAAGTCGGAGCAGTGACTATCTGACCGCCCGAAGCATTCTCCTCACTGACGGCAAGGGCATAGGCAAAGACAAGTCCGCGCGATTTCAGGCTGTCACGGTAGCCGGTAGCCTTTATATAATATTGTGGGGCTTTCCTGCTCAGATGCAATGGCCCGGGCAGAACACCCTCAGTATCTATGCCACGCTCCACGGCGGCTTTCATCACACGCCAGACTTCACGCAGATAGTCCCAGATTTCCTTTCCCTCACATTCCTCGACATACTCCCAGTAGCCTTTGCCCGTCCACTCACAGTACTTCAGGATTTCGGTCATCTTCGACTTGTCGTAAACCTCCGCATCATCCGCCTGCTGAGCATCCTCTTCTTTCAGTTCACCTCCACCGACACTATACACCGTCCACGTGTCCACAAGATTGTCATCCTCGTCATAAGCACGGAACTCCATGCCGTTGGGATGGAACACAGGGAAAATCCTCGGCTCCCAAACAATCTTTATCCCCGGCAGCACACTCTCTATCGCCTTATCTGTCAAGTGTCCTCGACCGGTTGCTGCAAGACTGCCAAACAGTGTCACTTCCGTGCGCGTCGCATCGGGATGCCGACGTGCGAAAATCTCCGCTGCCCTGTGCGGTCCCATTGTGTGACTGCTCGAAGGTCCGAGTCCTATACGGAAAAGTTCTTTTATGCTTTTCATGATATATGCTTATTTTATTATAGTGGTGTCCGGCAAAAAATAATGCCAAGCAATCAAGCTTTTGTATATTAGCATCTTATAATGTAATTTTTCAAAAGGTGCTTGTCATGTGAACCGCGTTAGCGGTGACAAGAACGTAGCTGTGGGTAGCAACCCACGGATTGCAAAGCAGGCATCACACAACGACCGAATATCGGTCGAATAGTATGTGATGACAATGCTTTATTCGACCGATAAATCGGTCGCGCACAGAGGTATCCCGGCATAAATGTATATACATTAAAGATACATTATGTTTTAGCGACAGTAATAATTTTATTATCCGATACAAAGGTACAACATTTTTGCGGAAACAACAAATAGCGGATTCTTTTTCACACTTATTATATTCCTCCGGCATAAGCCTTTGGCAATGAAAAGACAATGGATGTCCCTGCGAAAAAACGGCATGAGTTTTCTAATGTTCTATTTATCATAATGTGGAAGATGAGCATTCTTTAAGCGTAAAAACATACTTTCCACCGTCAAAGACAGTGTTCCACAATGCGAAAGGTAACCTTTGACAGTATAAAGTGTTACCGTTTGCAATGGAAACAGTAACACTTTACACCGCAAAAGGTAACGATTTGGGCATAAAAAGGTAACGAAACAAGCCTTTTTTCATGCACGCAAGCGCATTGAAAAAAAAGATAACACACTGATTCTCAACGCAATAAATAAAGCAAGAAATCTCTGCGATTTTCAGGGATTTCCTTTTCAAAAAAATCTACAAGCAATTCTCAGAGGGCAAAAACACGGTGAGTTTTCTTATAGCAAAAGGTGACACCTGACTTTGCAAAGAAACGTCTTTGGTAAGTCAAGTGTCACCTTATTATCATATTGTGCGCCTAAAAGCGAACCATTATTTGCCGGTCTCCGACTCGTCCATGTAGAGATATGACTTCTTATAGCCACCCCAATCGATGACAATCTTCTCAAAGACGATACCCGGGTCATGCGGACGCAAGGTCAGTGTGTGCAGGGAATCACCGGTTGCGTTCACAGGAAGAGTAACCGTTTTCTCCACTACACGGCGCGCTATGGTCGGATAGAAGTCCGAATACATGTACGGCTGGCGGTCGACAAGAGTCTTGTTGAAATTGACTTCCACAGCCTTGCCGTTGTCAATTGCGACATCATAGACCATGCCGCCTTTGTTCTGAAAATCAAGTGTTGACTTTGTCACGACAATGACTTTCACCTCCTTCGGGCACTGTTTCGGCAGCGTGAACCTGTAAGTGAGGGACGCACCTTTGGCTTCCTTTTTATATGGCGTCAGTGCAACACCGCTCAACGTACGGCCATAGTAAGGATATACCGTCCACTCCGTGCCCTCCGGGCATGAGGATTCGTAATAATGCTCTGCCTCCATAGACACGTATCCGTCGGACGGTTTGAACACATAACCGCCTATTTTATTGTCATCCATTAGGAAAACCTCCGGCATCATATCGGCAGGGAAAGCATCATTCCACGATGTGTAACCGATGTGCTTCTGAATCATCATGCCATCCCATTTGCCTCCTGCTATGTCCTTGTTGTACTGACGGCAAAGCACGGAATCGCGCTTGAAGCACTGCGCCACCTTGTCCGCCCACTCGTTGCAGGCTGGATTCTTCATTTCGTAATAGTAATGGTTCATCGCCTGCGCACGGTACATCTCATAAAGATTTGCCATTGCCTGAACAGGGAACAGCAGCAGCTGGCGGTAGAAGTCGTGCTTTTCCTTCGGCAGTGTGACAAACTGGCGCAAAGCCTCAGCTTCCAAGCGTGCATAGTCGGCAGTGACCTTCTCCCACTCTCCTGTCTTCACATTGTATGTGGTGCGGTCAAGCATCTCAGGTGTGACGCGCGCCATGTACTTGCAGTTAACGTTGTATATCCTTGCAGCCTCATCGGCATACTCTTCGCCAAGGTTCTCGGCAAAGAATTTCCGTGTGTGTGAGGTGACATTCGGTGTTGTATATTCCTTCGGATTCCATGCCATGTCCATGAACAGCGTGATAGGATATTCCATCGGCTTCAGGTCACCGACATTGAGCACCCACAGGCGGTCGATGCCGTGGTCATAAGCCAAGGACAGTTGCTCATGCATCTGCTGTGTCTGCGTGACATTCAGCCACTTGGAGTTTCTCGGAGCACCCACATAGTCGACATGATAGTACATGCCCCAACCGCCGGGATGCTTGCGTTCCTTGAGGTTCGGCACACGGCGTATGTTGCCCCAGTTGTCGTCACAAAGGAGGATTGTCACATCGTCCGGCACGCGCATTCCTGCATCGTAATAGTCCTGAACCTCTTTGTATAAAGCCCACATCTGCGGTGTCTCACTCGCTTTCTTGCCTGTCACCTGCCGGATAATCTTACGCTGGTTCTTGACAACCTTTTCAAGGAGCTTGGTGTTTGTACCTTCATCCATGGCCTCATCGCCGTCACCACGCATGCCGATTGTGACGATGTCCTCTGTTCCTCGCATGCGCTCGATGCCTTCACGGAAGAATTTGTCGATGGTTGCCTGGTTGGTTGCGTAGTTCCATGTGCCGTAATCCTTGCGGCGGCGAGCCCATTCCTGATGATTGCGCGCCATGGGTTCATGGTGGGATGTTCCCATAATCACTCCCATTTCGTCAGCTGTCTTGCTGTTTTCAGGGTCGTCTGCATAGAATGCCCATCCCCACATGGCAGGCCAAAGGTAATTGCCTTTGAGGCGGAGGATAAGCTCAAACACACGTGCATAGAAGCGATGGTCGCCGTAGTTTGTGCCGTAGGTGTTCTTCACCCATGTGGTCAGGCACGGTGCCTCATCGTTCAGGAACAGACCGCGATAGCGCACGGCAGGTTCACCGTCAGTGTACACACCTTTATTCACGAAAAGGCGGTCATGGCGGGCGATAGGCACGTCAGCCCAATCGTACCATGGCGACACACCTATCTGGCGTGACAGCTCGTAAATGCCATAGATTGTGCCACGGCGGTCGCTACCGGCAATCACCAATTGGTCGCCGACAACAGTTATCACGTATGTCTCTCGCTTGCCATGAAGCAGTTTGCCGTCTATCTGTCCGGCTTTCACCATGCGGTCAATCGTTGCGGAATGTCCTATCGTTCCCACATCGATGGTCGCTTTGGAGGACGAGAGTTCCACCTTCGCGCCACAGACTTTCCGCAGGTCTTCCGCAAGATTGTTCACAGCGATTGACACGCCTTTCGGCTCCTTGTCACTCATGGCAATGGCGATAGTGTTGCCGTTGTTAAGCAGCAAGTCGCCATGCTTGAAATTCACAAACTGCTCTGCGGCTGTCATTGGTATTGCAAGCAGTAATGCTGCAATGACCGTCAGTATCTTTCCTAAAGTTTTCATAATCAAGATTATCGTTTTTTTGTCAAATTGTCAAGTTGTCAATTTGACAACTTATTAATAGGTTAAAGTCCTTTGAACGTATATTTCCCACCTGCTTTTGTCACTACATCATATTCATAAACCTTTCTGAGCGCGATGCCTTTCAGTGATGATTTCTCGCTGATTACAGGCTTGGCGATGTGCGCCTCTTCAAGATAAAGGTTGTCAACCTTCTCATGCTTTGTGCCGACAGGTTTCAGTCCTTTGCCTTTTAGTGGAGTATAGGAACGCAGACGAAGCACTCCGCCGAGGGTGGATTTCACAGTTGCAGTTGTGAGTTTTCCGTCTTTCCAACCCATATCAACCTCGAATCCTCCGCGCGCCCTAACACCTTTCACGCTTCCTGCCTGCCATTGGTCGGGAATGGCAGGAAGAAGATGCACCGCTCCGTCGTGACTCTGCAAGAGCATCTCTGCCACACCGGCTGTCAATCCGAAGTTGCCGTCAATCTGGAACGGCGGATGCGCTGTGAACAAGTTTGCGTATGTTCGTCCCTCTTCCTCACCGCCGCGTCCGGCAAGGGTCAGCATGTTGTTGATAATCTTATAGGCATGGTTGCCGTCAAGCAGTCGCGCCCAAAGATTAACCTTCCACCCTATCGACCATCCGGTTGCCATATCGCCACGGTAAATCAGCGAGTTACGCGCAGCCTCGAAGAGTTCCGGATTCCTGTAAGGTGAGATTTGGTTGCTTGGGAACAGTCCGTAAAGATGCGAAACGTGACGGTGCGTATTGTTCTTGTCATCCTTGTCCTCAAGCCACTCCTGCAGTTGGCTGTACTGTCCGATATGCATTGGCGGAAGTCGCTTCACCATTTCCGTGAGTTTCTTGCGGTATTGCGCATCCTCACCCAAGAGCTCATTCGCCTTTGCAGTACGTGTCAGCAAGTCAAACACAAGCTGATTGTCCATAGTGCATCCTGCATCAATGCCTCCCTGCTCAGGCGACAAGCCCGGACACACAACCATGTACTTGTATTTCGGATGCTCCACAAGGAACGAAAGGAAGAAGTCACACGCGCCTTTCATAGCCGGATATGCAGTCTTCAGGAACTCTTTGTCACCTGTGAAAAGATAATGTTCCCACAGATGCCGGCAAACCCACGCGTTGCCTGTGGGCCACATGCCTGCCGCCGCAAAGTCAACAGGTCCCGTAATGCGCCAAATGTCAGTGTTATGATGCACAGTCCAACCATCGGCGTTGTACATATTCCGTGCCGTCTGCCTGCCGGTCTGCGACAGTTCCTTGACCATCTGCAGGAAAGGTTTGTGGCAGTCACTAAGGTTTGTGACCTCTGCAGGCCAATAGTTCATCTCTGCATTGATGTTCAAAGTGTACTTGCTGTCCCATGCCGGATACATGGACTGACACCATATTCCCTGCAGATTGGCAGGTTGTCCGCCGGGTTGCGATGAGCAAATCAACAGATAACGGCCGAATTGTGCCAACAGTGCGACAAGCGAAGGGTCTTGGTCTGTCCGGAAATCAAGAATCCTTTGGCGTGTATTCTTTGCCAAAGAGTTCTTGTTTACTTGGTCATTTGCCTTTCCAAGCGACAGTCTGAACCGTCCAAACTGCTTTCTGAACAGTCCTTCATGCTCAGAGACGGCAGTTTTGTAATCCTTCTTTGCCGCCTTGTCCATAATCGTTTTTGCCTTGCCGGCATAATCTCCGCCAACGGTTTTGTAGTCAATGAAGTTAGTAGCAATGGAAATGTAGAGAGTTGCGCATGTCGCATCCTTAACCTCTATGCAGTCATCCTTGGCAAGAACTTCACCGTCAACGCTGTTCACTCGTGAGCGTATCTGATACTTAATGGCAGGTTTCACGCCCTCATGCCCAGTGCCTTGGCTCTCCATGACAAGGTCTCCGCAGTCTGCAAATGTGCTGAATTTCTCCGGACGCTTGTAACTCATCCTGAAATTCAGCATGCCTTTCTTGCTTGCAGAGATTCGCATAACCACCACATCATCGGCAAAAGAGGTGAAAGTCTCCCTTGTGTACTCCACCCCATCCACTGTGTAGCGTGTCGTGGTTACGGCTCTGTCAAGGTCAAGTTCCCTGTAATACTTATCGTATTTCTCATGTCCCGCGAAGTCAAGCATCACACTTCCGGCGGTCTGATAAGCCATTCCGTCAGGTCCTCCAAAGAAATTAGCATTGACAAGCTTGTCTGCCTCACGGTATTTCCCATTGAAAATCAGCTTTTGGACTATCGGCAGCACGTATGAAGCGTTAGTGTCATCATTCCTATGAGGCGCACCTGACCATACTGTCTCTTCATTCAACTGTATCTCCTCATGGCATGTCTTGCCGTAAACCATAGCCCCAAGGCGCGAATTGCCGAGTGGCATCGCCTCCTCCCAGTGTACGGCAGGCTCATCGTACCATAATATATTGTTCTGCGCCATGGTCTTTCCGCCAAAGCACAACAATAGCATTAAAAGAACAAATTTATTACTCATACAACTTTTATGGTTACCTTATTATATAGCAGATCATGGCATGCTGATTTCCTATCGGTGTTTCACAGAAATGTTTTCCGATGCCATGACATACTTAGTTACTGTTAGTTCTCTTCGTAATGAAACCAGTCTACATCCACGTAGCCACCGGTTTTCTTTGTGGCATAGTTAAAGACGGCGAACTTTGAACCCATGAAATGACGCGTATAGTCGAATGTCATCTTTATCTCTCTGCCGACAGTCTCCCACTTGCTGTTGTCAAGACTGTAAGAGAACTGTGCCATATCGCGTCCCGGATTGAAATCACCGTGCAGACGGAGATAGACCATTTTTTGCTTGTTCTTAAACGCCAACGGCTTCTGCATTATGATTTCCTCATCGCAACGCTCTATCGTACGACCTTTGAACACTGCTTTTTCCTCCACCAACTGCAGGAGAAACTTGCTGCCTTTCTTCACGATACGCAGGATTCCGCTGTCACCATTCAACGCCGCAAGCCCGCAACAATCGCCGTCTTTCATATTGGTCAGGTCAATGCAGACTGTTCCCGTGCACTCCGGACCACCCATGCGCTGGGTCAATGTGTTAGGAGCAAGCTGCAAAGTCTTTACCACTCGTGAGGTTTTCAGACGCATAAAGCCGGGGCGTTCGCTCAAGCTCCACGCATCATTGACAGGATTGTGGTTCCACTGCCAATAGAGTGAGAGTGTTTCTGCGTTGGCAAACTCATCGCTGCCTATGATGCCTTGGAGCGACGGATGACGCTTGGTGACATCGTTAGGGATGTGGTAATTCTTCGGATTAAGACACTCCTTAATGTCGTTCTTATCCACACCATTGTTCAGTTCGCCACACATCGGCCAGCCGTCCACCCATGTCACAGGCATGGCGCAAGGCACACGCCCCACTCCACCACGGTCTTGGAATATCAAAGCCCACCAACCTTTGTCGCTTTGGTCGTCACCGACGATGCAGCCTTGACCGACACCTCCGTAGGACTCAAACGGTGTTTCGAGGATAATGTGCTTCTCGTATGGACCGTCAATCCTTTCGGCACGGTAGCACACCTCACGGCGCACGCGCCCCGGAACGCCCCATTTCATGGAAATCATGCACACATAATACATGCCGTTATGCTTAATGACGCTGCTCCCTTCAAGCAATGCGCCGTTCTCTTCCGGGTCACTTTTACCGTCGATGATTCGCTTGTTAAGACCACCTTTCTTAGGCATGAAATTGTCATCAAGCTCCACAACAGTGCAACTGCCGGAGCCTGTAAACAAGTATTTCTTGCCGTCCTCATCGAAAAAGAGGGAAGCATCGTGCATGTGAGGCGGACGTGCAACCAATTTCCAAGGACCTTCCGCCTTGTCGGCACAGAAGACAAAGCCTTTGCCGGGTGCTCCATTGGCAGTGAACCATACCCAGAACTTACCCATGTGGTAGCGCAGACTGCTTGCCCACTGTCCTTGTCCGTAAACGGTCTGGTTGTCAATGAGATTGTATCTGTCACCGTCATCGATACGGTCGAACACATAGCTTATGGTTTCCCAGTTCACCATGTCCTTCGATTTCATAATCGGACCGCCGGGCATCAGGTGCATCGTGGTGCTTATCATATAGTAAGTGTCTGCCACTTTGCACACACTCATGTCGGGAGCATCGGCAAAGATGACAGGATTGCGATAGGTTTCTTGTGCGGAAACAGCAGTTGAAAATACCGCAATCACGCTCAATGCCAATAATTTAAGCATGTTTCTTTTCATGTTTTTCATCTGTGGTTAATAGGCTTTCTATTCTGTTATGATGATTCCACCCATAGGTTCGATTGTGACTTTCGCCATGCCCTTCTTGTCCACAGACAAGGTTTTCTTTGCAGGTTCAGGCACAATCTCGCCCTCTTTGCGTGGATTGTCAAAGTAATATCTCACCTTCTTTCCTGCAAACATCGGGAGCGAGAGAGTAAGTTTCATCTTCTTGTCAGTGCCATTGATACCACCGACATACCATTTGCCTGAGTTCTCACGTGCAAGAACGGCATATTTGCCCGGATAACCGTCGATGAACTTTGTCTTTGTCCATGTCGTCGGCATCATGCGGGCAAGGTCAAGCGACAGCTGTGGAGCGTCATTCAGGTTGTTTGGAGTAAGAGCCATACAGTTCACACTGCACTGGTTTGTGATGGCAGTCGCCAGCTCGAAGATGTCGGAAGAATAGCGTGGATGACGGCTTTTGTTGTCACGGCTGAAGTATTTGTTAAGGAACACTCCGCCCCAGTCGAACGCACCGACAGCATTTCGTATGAACGGATGCAGCGACATCTCAAAGCCCTCGCTCTTTGCGTGTGACTCCGTGAAGTTCAAGTTCTCAGATGCCAATGCACCTTCGCTGCCAACAAAGTTCGGATACATGCGCTCCCATCCGCGTGGCAGTGTGCAGCCGTGGAAGATTACCTGAATACCGTAGTCGTTGGCGTCGGTCAGTATCTCTTCATAAAGGCGCATTGTCTCCTGCTTGTCACCACCGAAGAAGTCTACCTTTATGCCTTTCACACCGTTTTTCTGCATCCATGCCATTTCCTGCTTGCGGCGGATTGGGTTGTTCATTATGTTGCGCGGACCTTGCGGAGCATTGTTTGCAGCACCGTTGCTGTTATACCAAAGGAGCAGATGAACGCCTTTGCTCTGCGCATATCTTGACAGTTCCTCCACTTTGTCATAACCTATCTGTGTGTCCCACAAGGCATCCACAAGGCAGTATTCATAGCCCATGGTCGCTGCAAGGTCAATGAACTGCACCTGCTCATTATAGCGTGTCGCTCCGTCGCCCCACAGAATCCAGCTCCATGTGTAACGTCCCGGCTTGTAGTCGTACTTGGCTTTGTACAGTGGATCCAACACATCAAACTGCACTGTTGTCTCTGCAATAGGCTCCAGTGTCTTGCCCAATGTGATTGTACGCCACGGAGTGGAGGCAGGCAAACCCAGTGCCGGCTCGACACTGCCGATACCGTTGTTCTCACCTTGCTGTGGGAATGCCACACGGTAGCCACCGTCCTTGTTGTAATCCGACAGACGGCAACCGCAATATTCGCTTGTTGTGCCTGTCTCACTGACAAGTGCCCAACCGTCGTTGCCTATCCTGAACAGAGCCGGGAACGTGTATCCTTCGCCGAAACGTGAAGGCTTGTCTATCGGCTGATCCACTTCGTAATCCTCCTCGTATGACGGTTTGGTAGCAGCAAATCCCCAACGTGGCTTGCATTGCGGAGTAAGGAATGTGGTTGTCTGCTCAGGGAAATTGAATGAAGATTTCTCTTCCTTGATGTAAACTCCTATCGGGTCTTTCTTCGGGCGGTGCAGTGTGTAGCGGTAGGCAACGCTGTTGTCTGCCACACTGAACGAGATTGTCATGCCTTTGCCGTCCGCATTCTCATAGTTAAGGTCAAGTTTGTTTGAGACGTATTTAATATGCGATGTCTTGGAACGTGTAAGGTCGTACTCCTTAACCACCTTGTCCTTGCACTCCACACCTTTGAGTTTCAGCCCCTGTGAGAAGTCTCCGTGACTGGAAACAAGTCCCAACATGGAGCGGGTCATCATCCTCACTCCGTCATAATCAACCACATAGGTAGGCTTGCCGCCATCGTCGTTTACTGTGACAACCAGGCGTCCGTCCGGCGATGTAATCTTATTCTCATCTGCATTCGCTTGCAATGACAACAGCGATACTAATGCTGCCGCAAAAAATGTTTTTCTCATCATCTTGTTTTTTTATATTATTAGAACTTAACATTGACAGCTTTTCCGCTGTACACAACTTTCTTCACCAAGCCGTCAGGCAGCACTACGCGGAACGAACGCTTTGCAATCATTCCCGGATAAGAGCCTTTGCGCTTGCCTATGGTCAGGGTGCGTGACTTGTCATTCCATGTCATAGGAATCTCTGTGTACTGTCCCTTCTCGTAATTGTAAGAATCGCCTTCGTCTTCATAGAGAGTGAACCTGCCGTTTGCACCCGGATAGACTTTCAGTTCGAGCTCATCCCATGCCTTCTCCGTAGTCCACTGCACATCAGGGCCTATCGGAACAATCGCTCCTGCACGGACAAAGAAAGGATTGTCCGCCAGAGACAGGTCGAGTGAGACTTCACTTCCACCGTCATATTGCTTGCCGGTATGGAAGTAATACCACTTATTTCCGGCAGGAAGGTAAACGGTATGCGCATGCTTCTTTGTAAAGTCAACATTGTCAAGGTTCTCAATCGAGGTCTTTCCGGTGTTCTTGTCCCAGCCGGCATTTGCGTCCTTGTCCTTACGCCCAACCTCAGGAGTGTAGTTGGCTTTCAGCACCGGTGTTGCAAGAAGCGCGTCGCCAAACATGAACTCATTGCCTATGTTCCACACTTTCTTGTCATCCGCAAAGTCCATCATCAAAGCACGGAGGAATGTTCCTTGGTGCTTGCTGACCTGCCATGCGGTACTATATATATAAGGTAATAGGCGGTAACGCTGCTTTACGGCATTGACCAATGCGTCATAGACCGGTTCGCCCGGCTTGCCATAGTAGTAGAACTCACGCGGAACATCAGCACCGTGGCTGCGCATCATAGGTGTGAACACACCCATCTGCAACCAACGCACATACAGTTCGTGATAAGCAGGGTTCTCGTATGCCGGTTTGTTCTTCCACGCGCCGTTATATGAACCTGCGAAGAAACCGCCAAGGTCGGAATTGAAATATGGGTTTCCTGTCAGAGAGTAGTTCAGTCCGGCAGACACCTGGCTACGAAGCATGTCCCAAGTTGATACGACATCACCGCTCCAAACATTGCTTGCGTAACGCTGCTGCCCGAAAGCTCCGGAGCGAGTAAGGATGAACACTCGTGTGCTGTCAGACGTTGCACGCTGGTGGTCGTACACACCGCCGACTGTCATCAACGGATAAGCCAAGCGCACACTGCGGAATGTTCCGAGTGCTGTCTTACGGTTCCAGTCATTTTCTGTTGCATAGAAATTATCCGGCTCTGTGGAGTCCATCCACCAACCGTCAAGTTTCAGGTCGTAAAGACGCTTGAGATTGTTCCAATAAATGTCACGTGCCTCAGTATTATAACAATCATAGACGCGCACACCGCTCGGATAATCCTTGCGTGGAGGCCACATGTGACTAATGCCCGACTGTGGCCAAGTCTCAATGTTGAACAGCAATCCTTTCTCGTCCAACTGTCTGTAAGGCTTTGTCATAGGGCCGAAAGAAGACCAGATAGAGATAATGCACTTGGCATTGTTCTTGTGTATGTCGTCAATCATTGCCTGCGGATTGGAGAACTGCTCATTCATGAACTCCATGGCGTTCCACAGATAGTTGTTGCCCCAATACTGCCAGTCCTGCACCATGCAGTCGATAGGGATGCCGGCACTGCGGTAGCAATGCAACACATCAACTATTTCCTTTTGGCTCTTGTAACGCTCCTTGCTCTGGAAAAAGCCGTATGCCCAAAGCGGAATCATAGGCGCATCGCCTGTCAATTGGCGAATCTTTGCCACAACACCGTCAGCCGAACCGCCATACATGAAATAGTAATCTACAGCATCACCAACTTCTGACTTGAAAGACATAACATTATTATTATCGGCAAACTCTGTTGCGGAATAGTTATCCCAATAGATTCCATAACCTTTCACAGACTGTATGAAAGGAATGCCGTCCTCAGTGTTGCCGGGACAAAGGGTCTTGTGAATGCCGCGCTGTGACATCCTGCCGTTCTGCAATATACCCAAACCATAGACAGCCTCATCACTCTCCAAGCCGAAGCCCTGCTTTGGGGAATATGTCTTGCGGTCGCCATCGGTGGCTGGAGCAAAACTTGCGCTGCCATTCTCTGCTGCAATCGGCTTGCCCTTGGCATCAAAGAAGCGGACAACACCATCGGTTTTTGACACAGTGACCTTCAATTTTGATGTTGTGGCAACATACTCATCACTGCCATTATTCGTTTTCACCTTTACAGCCACAGGCTTTGCCGTGATGGAAAGGCTCTGTTTGTTGTATTCCTTTCCGTCTGTTGTCTTAACAACCCGTACAATGTCATCAGCATACCACTCCAAGGACACTGTCCCATTGTTGGCTTCCACTTTCATTCGCTCTTGCGCAAAAGCTGTTGTGCTGAGCAGCAAAAGCAGATAAAACACATATTTCTTCATTTCTGTTTACGTTGATTATTTAGAAATTCTATCATTCTTTTAAGGTTTTCCTCTGAGTACATGTTAAAGCCATGTCCACCACCTTCGACAGTAACAAACTCAAACGTCGCACCGGAAGCCTTATACTTCTTTGCCCATGATTCCGCCTGACAGTAAGGAACCACTTTATCTGCAGTGCCATGGAAACCAAG
This sequence comes from Palleniella muris, assembly GCF_004792655.1. Classification (GTDB taxonomy): domain Bacteria; phylum Bacteroidota; class Bacteroidia; order Bacteroidales; family Bacteroidaceae; genus Prevotella; species Prevotella muris_A. The sequence goes on from NZ_SRZC01000030.1 coordinate 21,413, forward strand.
TAACGGCGGGTCGCCGGCATTTGCATAGTAAGGAGAAGAGATAGAAGCGTATTGTCCGCATGTCTCATCGGAAAAAGGTTTGCCCACCAAGGCTTCCTCCGGTGAGCCTTTTATGCCGTTCGGACGACCACCACAGTCCATTGCCTCAACATCTATCGGACCCGACCATGAGACAACAGCATCCACACTACTGCTCCGGTCACTGTAATTTCCGATATTTCCTTCCAAATCTATCTTATAATCAGCGACAACAGCAGCCTCCGTTCCTGAAGTGGCTCCCATAAGCGATGCAAGATGACCGCCGGAAGAGAAACCGGAAACGGCTATGAAATCCGAGTCAAGACCGTACTTTCCGGCATTGCCACGAAGATAACGCGCCACAGCTTTTATGTCATGAATCTGTGCGGGCCAATGGGCATCACCACTCGAACGGTGGTTGGGACAGACAACAGCGTAGCCGGCATTGAGCAAGGCTGAGCAGACAGTACCCAGATCGGCGTTACCCTTGCCATTGTTATTGAACCATGCGCTGCCATAGATATGTATCACAACAGGATATTTCTTCGCTTTCTTCTCCGGCAGATAGATGTCCATTGTATGGTAAACCTGCCCGTCATCAGCATAATTGACATCGGCAAATTTCTTGGAGCAGTGCATATTCTTCACTTCTTTCTGTTGTCCGCCGAAGCCAAACTGCGCACGCATCGGCATGATTATCGCCGACAGAAACAATATCAAAACAAGTTTCCGATTCATATCATTTTATTTAAAGAACTGCCATGAATCAAAGTCCATAAGGTTGCGCTGCTGACGCTTTCCGCCTTTGAACACGAAATAAAGGTCATGCACACCCTTTGCCGAAGAACTGACATAGGCACGCAGCTCCTCCTGCTTCAGCTTGGTGCAAGGGACAATAACCTCTGCAACCTTCTCTCCGTCAACATCATCCAAGCGCACTTCGATGATTCCGCCAAACAAAGAGGCACGGACATTGACCGCCAGCTGCTTGGCACCGTCACCGAAATCCACACCGCTGACCATGATATATTCTCCGTCGTCTATGCCTGTCACCCACTGGTTCCAACGCTCATTCCTTGACCAAGGGTTCTTGGCGACAGTTTTCAAGCCAAAGCCCCAATGCATTTTCTCTGCTTCATTGAGCAGATAAGGGTCAAGCCACTCCACCTGTTCCACAGTGTTGTCCGTCCAATAAGGCACTTCCTGAATGCTTCCGTCCTGATTATAGTGCATCTCGGCAAAGCTCACACTTCGGCGTTCCTTATACTCCGGCATGTCCAGCTTAAGCAAATCGGAATTCTGTCCGAACACGTACGACTTGCCTTTGTAGTCAATTATGCCCGGATGATTGCCACGTGTGCGCTCCGTATGGTTCATGATATGCCCTTTGTATTGCCACGGACCCGTAGGTTTCTTGCTCATGGCATAGCCTATACCCTCAGGACAACATGTGGAAGCAAACGCCAGATAATAATATTTGCCACGCTTGTACATCCACGGTCCCTCCTGATAATCCTCTATTTTCGGATGCTTCACGATTTCCCCGGAATAGGAAATCATGTCCTCATTCAGCTTCACCATATAAAGATTAGGATTGCCCCAATACATGTAAGCCTGACCATCGTCATCGATGAACACCGTCGGGTCAATGTCCTCCCAATGCTCTTTCTGCCATACAAGCGGTTTGCCCAGCGGGTCTTTGAACGGTCCGTAAGGAGAGTCGGCGACAAGAACGCCTATCCCATGCCCGTGAATCGGGGCATAAAGGTAGAACTTGCCGTTGCGCTCCACCACCTGTATCGCCCAGGCACCATTGTTGCCTTTGTACCACTCAAAGTTCTCAAGCCCTGCCACGATGCCGCGATCCTGCCAGTTCTTCATGTCGGTAGTGGTGTACAGCAGCCAGTTCTTCATCAGGAATCCCTCGGCATTGTCTTCATCATGCGAGGTATAAAGGAATATTGTGTCATTGTGAAGCATAGGTGCCGGGTCGGCAGTGTACTTTGTCTGTACAACAGGCATCTGCTGCGCAGACATGCTCAATGGCAACGCAGCCATGAGCCCTGCAATTGCAGTATGCAAAAATGTTTTTGTTTTCATAAATTCTGTTTGTAAAATATGATAGTTTTTTAGGTTTTAATACGCATGCAAAATTAATATTTTTTTTCAAAATAAACTTGTCCGCATGTTTCATATTTATTATTCTATGTTACAAAAAAAAGGCATTGTTAGCTTTTTTCCCAAGAAGCGTCCCAATGCCTTTTCACAATGATTTACTAAAAATAAATCCACTAACTAACTATTATAAAACAAAACTTATTTATGAACATCAAATCATTCGTTTTCCCAACTTGTATATTGCCACCTCATGCAAGCACAAATCTCGACTCGTCCATAGGAAAGAGAAATGGCACTTGCTCTTGACCTTAATTTTATGGTAGTTCCGCATCTTTTTTTGTCCATAGGTGAAATAACGCGACAAGACCACCACAACCACAGCATCAATTAAAAGAACTGTCTTTAATACGGTTGCAAAGGTAATATTTATTTTTGAAATCCACCTACATTAATGTTTCACATACTTTGGTATATGTTACACAAAAAGGCTATTGGTAACTTTTTTCACAAAAAGTATCCCAATGCCTTTTAAAAACCAACTAAAAAAATAAATACACCTATCTACATATATAATACAAAACTTATCCTGACTTCGTCATGGCTAACACAAACCGGAGAGGCACAGCATCCCATGAATTCCATTCTTTACGTTTTTAATGTATAACATATCGGTTTTATGCGGTTGCAAAGTTAATGTTTATTTTCCAAACTCACTTGCACTCATGTTGCAGATGTTTTTGAATATGTTACACAAAAGCAAAAAAAACAATAAGCACCAGTCCATAGGCATGGATAAATCTGTCACCCAAGCCATATCATCAAGGCAGGAAAAAATGACTTGGGTTTTCTAATGTTCTATTTATCATAATAGGAACAAGCAGCCCCAAAATAGCCGTTTTTCACGGTTGGACCAACCGTTCATGGCTGTTTTTGTGTCCGAAAGAGGTGAAAAATGCCACTTTTCACACTGCATTTCGTTACCATTGACAGTGCAAATGGTTACCTTTCGCTTGGTAAAAGGTAACCTTTTGCACAAACAACCGGCAACATGAGCAGCATCAGTCCTTATAACCCACTGAACAACAACCAATTAAACAGAATGCAAAAATTTTACGATTTTCAGGACTTTTTGAAACTTTATTTTTTCTACGCGATTTATTCGGCGGCTTATGGACATGAGTTTTCTAAAAAAAAACAACATATTTGCCACAGCCGGCAAGCCATGGTAATCAATGCATGAAAACGGATGTGCACGGAGTGCGGCGTGATTTTTTTGATTCATTCTTCACACTGTTTGATTGTTAAAACGGTGTAAAGCAAAGCTGTACCATGCCTCATCCTTTCCTCCCGTTGAAACCTTGATGAATGCAAAATTTGGCATGAACAGACAAGATTGTCAACCTCCCATGCTTGTTTTTACAAAAAGAAGCATTAACTTTGCGGACAAATAAAATCTTACGGTACATACTTCAATCACAAATACATATCATGAATATACTTCACAACCAGCACAAACACATGCTTGTAGCCAACCGCACGGCTTTCATGATAATAGGAATCATTGAGGCAGCGTGGGCACCTCTTGTCCCTTATGTCAAGAATGCCTTCGCAATAGACGAGGGCACGTTAGGGCTTCTCATGCTTTGCAGCGGACTCGGCTCTATATGCGCCCTGCCGTTTGCAGGGCTTTCGGTCAGCAGGTTCGGAGCAAAGAAAGTGGTGCATGTGTCCGGATTGCTTATGGTTGCCGCACTTCTGGCAATCAGTCTGCTTGCCGACCTATGGCTTACGGGCTGCATGCTGCTTGTGTTCGGTGCGTGCACAATCACGATAGATGTCGCGGCAAATGTCAACGGCATAGCCATTGAGCGGAAAACCGGCAGGCATCTCATGTCAGGTTTCCATGGCGGATATTCCCTCGGCACACTGATTGGTGCCGGAGCAATGAGCGTCCTGTTCACCCTCGGCATTGCCCCGTTATGGTCTGTCGTGCTCTGCATGACGTTCACCATGGCAGCCATGGTGTTCGGATGCAGGGACTTGCTGCCAAGCGAAGAGCTTAAGGCGGAAGAACCGGTGGAAAAACCGAGCACGAAAAGGCTGTATGTCCCGCCTATGGTCATCGTTGTAGGACTGCTATGCTTCATCATGTATGCCTCCGAAGGTGCAGTCATGGGCTGGGCGGCAATCTTTGTCAGCGAGGAGAGAGGTGTGGACATGGCGCAGGCAGGCTTCTTCTACACCGCATTTGCCGTGATGATGACCGTGGTACGCCTGTCGGGCGACACTATCATCGATCGCCTTGGACGCAAGAATGTCGTAGCCATAGGCGCAGCATTGGTGTCCCTCGGCTTTGTCCTTGTGGTCACCGTCAACCACGTCATGGCGACAATCGTAGGCTTTGCCTTGGTCGGAATGGGAGCTGCAAACATTGTTCCGCAGCTTGTATCCTTTGCCGGTTCAATCAAAGGCATGGAGGTTTCCGCGATTATAAGTGTCGTAAATGCACTCGGATATTCAGGCATATTGCTCGGTCCGGTAGCCATAGGTTTTGTAGCCAAGCATTACGAGTTGGGCACTTCCTTTGCAGGGATTGCCGCATTCTGCATGGTTGTCGCCCTGGTTTCATGGAGAATCCTCAGACCGCAAAGATAAAACTTGTCGTAACAGCTTTTTCATGTTTTTCTTGTGAGAACCAATAATTTTGCTTATATTTGCAGACAAAACCTATATACCGAAGTACATGGAAAGCGGAAACATCATTTACAGGATATGGAGACTCTATGCTGACGGCTTCCGGCAGATGACCATTGGGAGGACATTGTGGGGGCTTGTCATCATAAAACTGATAATAATCTTTGCCATTCTGAAATGGTTCTTCTTCCCGAACTTCATCAAGGAGAACGCACCGCGTGGGCAGGAAGCGGAATTTGTGGCGGGAGAGGTGCTGAAATGACAAGCATTGCGACAGATTTGCGATGTGCCGAAAAGAGCAAGAAACAAATAAAACATACCTGATTTTATGACAGACACATTGATTAACTTTGACATCGCCGCGGTAGATTGGGCAAGGGCGCAGTTTGCACTCACAGCAATCTACCATTGGCTCTTTGTACCGCTGACCCTCGGACTGGCAGTCATCATGGGCATAGCGGAGACACTCTATTATGTCAAGAAAGACGAGTTTTGGAAGGAGACGGCGAAGTTCTGGCAGCGACTCTTCGGCGTGAACTTTGCCATCGGTGTGGCGACGGGCATAATCCTTGAGTTCCAGTTTGGCACAAACTGGAGCAACTACTCATGGTTTGTGGGCGACATCTTCGGTGCTCCGCTTGCCATTGAGGGCATTGTGGCGTTCTTCATGGAGAGCACTTTCGTTGCCGTGATGTTCTTCGGCTGGACAAAAGTCAGCCGAGGATTCCACCTTGCCTCGACATGGCTCACGGGTCTCGGCGCGACAATCTCCGCATGGTGGATTCTTGTGGCAAACGCATGGATGCAGTACCCTACGGGATGCGAGTTCAATCCTGACACGATGCGCAACGAGATGACCTCTTTCCTGAGCGTGGCACTGTCGCCTGTCGGTGTGGACAAGTTCCTGCACACCGTCACTTCGGCATGGATTATCGGTGCGCTGTTCGTGACTGCGGTCAGCGGATGGTACTTGCTGAAGAAGCGTCATGAGCGTCTCGCCGTCGAAAGCATCAAGATTTCTTCCGCCGTGGGACTTGTTGCGACATTGCTTGCTGTCCATACGGGCGACACATCGGCATATATGGTTTCGAAGGTGCAGCCTATGAAGCTCGCTGCCATGGAGGCTCTCTATGACGGAGGGACGGCACAACCGCTCACTGTAATGGCTCTCGTCAACCCGTTCTCACAGCCTGATTATGCGAAAGGTGAAGAGCCAAAGATGAAAATCGCCGTACCGAAAATGCTGTCACTGCTTGCCACACGTGACATGAACGGCTATGTGCCGGGAGTCAACGATATCCTCAACGGCGGATACACCATGCCTGACGGCACAACAGCGTTAAGCGCGGAGGAGAAAATGGAGCGTGGAAGGAAGGCTATCGGTGACCTTAAGGAATACAGGACGCTCATGGCAAAAGACGCAAATGCGGCAAACAGTCCAAAAGCGGAAGAGCTCCGCAAGTCTCTGAAAGAGAACATGCCGTACTTCGGTTACGGCTTTGTGAAGGAGCGTTCACAGCTTGTGCCATTCATCCCAGTATGCTTCTACGCGTTCCGTGCGATGGTAGGGCTCGGCACATTGTTCATTGCGTTCTTCGCAATCATCATGTTCCTTGCCTACAAGAAGGACTTGAAGAAGTTCCGCTGGCTGCTTTGGACAGCTGTCGGGCTGCTTCCGCTCGGCTACATAGCAAGCGAGGCGGGCTGGATAGTCGCCGAAATGGGCAGACAGCCGTGGACCATTCAGGACATGCTGCCTACATGGGCAGGTGTCAGTGCAGTGGGAAGCGGCAGCGTTATGCTGACATTCTTCATCTTCCTCGCACTCTTCACTACCCTTTTGGCTGTGGAAATAAACATCATGCTGAAACAAATAAAGAAAGGACCTGAACTATGACATACGCTTTTCTGCAACACTATTGGTGGTTTCTCGTATCACTCCTCGGTGCGCTCCTTGTATTCCTGATGTTCGTGCAGGGAGCTAATGCGTTGCTCTTCTCCCTCGGCCGCAACGAAAAGGAAAGGGCGTTGCTCGTCAACTCCACTGGACGAAAATGGGAATTCACGTTCACTACACTTGTCACCTTTGGCGGAGCGTTCTTCGCATCGTTCCCGCTGTTCTACAGCACAAGTTTCGGCGGTGCCTACTGGCTATGGATGATTATCCTTTTCTCATTCGTTGTGCAGGCGGTGAGCTATGAGTTTCAGAACAAGCTCGGCAACTTTCTTGGTGCAAGGACATTCCAGATATGCCTTGTTATTAACGGCATTGTCGGCCCTTTGCTCCTCGGCGGTGCAGTGGCGACATTCTTCAACGGCTCTAATTTCATTGTGGAGAAGAACAACATCATCAGCGAGTTCTCGCCTGTAATCAGTTCTTGGGCGAATGCAAGCCACGGACTTGATGCGCTGCTTGACATCTGGAATCTCGTGCTCGGCGGTGCCGTGGCTTTACTGGCACAATGCCTTGGCATATTATACATTATGAACAATATAGCCGACGAAAACATACGATGCCGCGCAAGTGTAAGGCTTGTCGGCACTTCCGCATTGTTTGTTGTGCTGTTTGTAGCCTTTCTCGTCCATTTATTGCTTAAAGACGGATATGCCGTAAATGCGGAAAGCGGCATAATCTTCATGGAACCGCTGAAATATCTGCACAACCTCATGGACATGTGGTATCTTGCAGCATTGCTCTTTGTCGGCGTGGCGCTTGTACTTTATGGCATAGGACGCACAATTGCCAGCAAGACATACATCTACGGTATATGGCCCGCCGGCATTGGCACTGTACTCACAGTACTCGCATTAATGCTTGTTGCAGGCTGGAACGATACGGCGTACTATCCTTCCAATGCTGACTTGCAGAGCTCTTTGACCATAACGAACAGCTGCAGCAGTGAGTTCACGCTACGGACAATGGCGATTGTAAGCCTGCTTGTCCCGTTTGTCCTGGCATATATCATATACGCATGGCGCAAGATTGACAGCAAAGAGATAACACATGAAGAGATTGAGACTGAGGAAGCATATTGATTTCTCTAACAAGTAACTGTCCATAATGAGTGTGGGAGTTACTTGTTTTTTTTATTCCACAAGATTTCGTCCGGATAGTGGCGAATGACAGTTCCGAAATTCGGGAGTACAGGAGAATACATTTGTGCAATCCTTTGCGCAGAAATAATGCGAAAATAATGCGCATAATGTTTGTTTTTGAATAAAAAAAAACGTGAGTTCGATGTAAGAAAGTAGCTCAAAAAGTTGTAGGAGTGGAATATTCTTTGTACCTTTATAAATGAAACTCAAAAAGTTACAATTAACATCCACTCCCAATGACAACTGCAAATTTAATAGAAATTTTCTGTATTCTCGACGAATTCTGCAAATATTTTGCTCCTGAGCTGAAAAAACACACATTAGTTGCCCCTGACAAGCGTCACCGCAACCGTCCAAGCCGTATGTCCGACAGTGGGATGATGACCATCCTCGTGCTGTTCCACACCCATCGTTTCCGGGACCTCAAGTCGTTCTACATAGGCTATGTGTGCCAGCACATGCACAGGGAGTTTCCACATACCCTCTCGTATAACCGCTTCGTGGAGCGTCAGGCACAGGTGGGGCTTCATCTGCTGCTGTTCCTTCAGACCTGTGCCCTTGGCAAGTGTACGGGCATCTCCATCATCGACTCCACGCCGCTTGTGTCGTGTCATATCAAGCGTATGCACATGCACAGGACGATGAAAGGCTGGGCAGCCAAGGGCAAGTGTACGATGGGATGGTTCTATGGATTCAAGTTGCATCTGGTCATCAACGACAGAGGCGAGATTATACAGTGGCTGCTTACGCCGGGCAACGTGGACGACCGGGCACCACTAAAAGACAAGCACTTCACGGAAAGGCTTTTCGGAAAGCTCTTTGCAGACAGGGGATATATCAGCCAAAGCCTCTTTGAGAGCCTGTTCGTGGACGACATACACCTGGTCACGAAAATCAAGAAGAACATGAAGAACTCGCTGATGAACCTGCATGACAAGCTGATGCTCAGGAAGAGGGCTGTCATTGAAACCGTCAACGATGAATTGAAGAATGTGTGTCAGATTGAGCATACAAGGCATCGCTCCATTGACAACTTTGCTACCAATCTTCTTGCGGGAATTATTGCATACAACCTGCTGCCTAAGAACCCGTCTATGAACATTGAAATCATTGACAAAAGCAGACTTATTGCATAAGGCTTAGGTCGAACTCAGGTTAAAAAATATTGCAACTCACAATAGTTTAAAGAACTTCGAAGTGTACATGACTACATCTGTTATATTTCATGGAGATTAATAATTAAATTTTCGTTTATACATTGTACCGTCTTTGAAAGAGTATTGTATAAGCCCATATTCTTTGCTCCACACAAAAGACAGAACAGGATTCGTCTGTTTATTATGTTTACCTAATCTCGAATTGTTTTCATTGATTATTACACAGTCTGCTACAGTTTCTACATGTGACACACAAAAAGAATAATCTTGAGATTTCAGATTGTAAGCAAAACGATGATCAAAATGTGCAGAGAACCATAATGATTCTCCATTATTTCGTTTTTCAATTCCCAACCATCCATCAAAATAATCTTGGTTATGGCGAACGATATACTTAATATCCGCCCCGGCAAGATAGTCCGTCATAGAATTTGGATATGTGTTTATAGGATTTATCGAATTGTATATATCAATACTTGTGATAACAACGGTATCCTGTTCTCCTTCGTCTGATTCAAATATCATTGCCTCCCCAACTTTTCTGTTCGTTGCCCATTGCAAATCATCTTCAGTCATGTGAGTTATCTTATGGAATACACATGACATATAAAAAACTACTATTATTGGGACATATTTAAGATATTTACAAAAAGGTCTCATGTTTATTGCAATTTTGTTTTTAAGAAATTATCAATGCCATGATTCGGACCGAATCCAGTTGGCACGCCGATTGTTATTACTGGTAAGATTAACCCAACTTTCTCCTGAGCGTTATTAAGAATATCTCCACCTACTCGGAAATCTCCTAAACCAATTTTAGAGCCAATAGTCCGGTAATTTTTAACTTTAGGTTTATACATGAGTTCCTCATTTCGGATTGTTGCTTTACTGACCACCGCAGATTAATATTGTTGACCAAATCAATTAATATTTTCATTACTTTCTGGAGTCGGAACCAGAAAAACTTTTCTTGTGCTCCCTATCTTTACGGTCCTGAGTTCACCAATCATATCACGATAATTTGAAGGTGTTCCGAATTTTTGTATTGTCGGCAAGCGCTTCAGATCGTCCGGCATAAAATAATTATAGTACTTGGACAACGTCATTATTTCATGAAGAGTTTCCTGGGAGATGTCTACCATATATCCGCCTTTATCTATTGCCTCCGAGAACTCACTGAAACACACGGCTAATGTATCACATTTCATAAAAATACGGGCTGCCCAAATATCTTTTTTCATAACTCTACGAGCTGACAGCCTTGCTTTTAATGCATAGAATTGGCTGCGAGGAATTTCTACGGTATCTGTCGGCCTTCTATTGCCGGCAGTCTCTCTCATATAGTCATAAGTGACATAATAGGAAAAAGTTGCCCTATTTTTGTAATATGTAACAACAATGGAGTCGCTATATTTCTTTTTGTTTCCTATCATGCCGCCACATGAAATCAGTGTCATGCACAATAATAAAAAAGCACAGGAATTAATTGTGTTTAGTTTCATTTTTATAACTTTTTATTGATGCTGGAACAACAGTGCCGTATATCTTACTATAATGGCTGGAAATTTGCAATAGTTACTTATAACTATGGCCTTTCATCATTCTCTGGAACCGGAACCAGAAAAACTTTTCTTAGAGGCATCAACTTAAACCCCATATATGGAGTAAAATGATACTCAGAAGGTATGCCGAACTTTTGTATTGTCGCCATATATTCCAAGTCTTCCGGTAAAAAATAATTATAGTACCGGGACAATGTCAGTATTTCATGAAGAACATCCATAGATATGTTCACAACACATTCGTCCTTATTAACAACCACCGCATCGTCATTGAAGCACACTGACAATGTATCCCATTTCATAGAAATAGGAAAATACGTGACATAGTCTTTCCTCTCTCCTATGTCCGTCAATTTACTTTTTAATGCATAGAACTTACGTGAGGACATTTCTATGGTATCCGTTGGTTCCTTACGACTGGCAATTCTGCTCATACGTTCATAATCAAGATTGCAATCATCACAAAGAGTAAGCCCTTGGTGATATGTCACCACAATGGAATCACTATACTCCTTTTTACTTTCAGTCATACCGTTACATGAAACCAGTGTCATACATAATAATGTAAACACAAAAAAACGATTGGTCTTTTTTCTCATTTTATTAACTTTTTAGTTGATGTCGGATCCGTTGTGTCGTATGTCTTGCCATAATGGCTGTAGCGTACGGATTCCTTGTTTAGCCGTGCGGTCTTTACCTCTGAGCCATTGATGACGCGTCGCTCTTCCTCATTATCATAATCTGCAATAACTTTGCCCTTACGGGCACGATGAGTTGATAGTTCCTTCCAATGATTAACGGCATGGTCAAACTCATGCTCAAAGCGGGTTGCAGATGATGGTCACTGAGGCAGAAATGGTAGACTGGTTTCTTATTTGTGAAAGTGACATGTCCGCCGTTATATTGTCTGTTTCTTGTCATTATATGTCTTCTTTCTTTTGACTTCAGACTTTCGCCATATTTCCGCCTATTCTTGTGCGTGGAAAATCTGCCAGACTATTCAATCCGTTTTCACTTTGAACAGAACTTTTACATATCGTTTGCGTTTCAAATGCTTTGGAAAAGATTGTTTATTATCTAAATTCATATTATCATACAAATATTTATAATCTTTCGGCATTCCATATTTCTTGATATAATTATCATATTCCAAGTAATCCTGTGGTATGTGATTATAATATCCTGATTTACATTTTATCTGATATACTATCCATGCATCATAGTCCGTCATATTATTTCCATTCATATCGCAAAGACAGTCTAAATCTCCAACACACAATTCCAAGGAACCGTGTTGAATGTACATTCTTGAATCACATCCCGTTTTAGAAGTTCGAGGAGAGTTCATAAGTTCAACAATCCGTTCAAAGTCATTCTTTGTTATGTAAATTAAAGTGTCGTTTTGTATTTTCCCATGATGCTTTTTCATATCCTCACAACTTATTGCGGTCGATGTTTCTATACATCCTGTTAAGTATGATACGGCTATGACATCATTCATGTTTGTACATGAACTGACAAATAAAATCATCAGTATACTCGTGATACATTTCATTGTTTCTATCGTTTTGGTTTTACTGAAATTGGACTTATGGTATCATATACTTTCCCATCATAATCTTCTCTGACAGCCTCTCCGGCACCCTTTGCTGTCTTGCAACATTTGTGATTGGTCAGACAAACAGTGGCAACCTGTAAATTCAATATGGCATGAGATAATTATTACCCTGCCAGAATGTTTCCGGGAGTTTATGTACGACAACGTTTTCGTCTACAGTAAACTTTATATTACCAATCTTCTTTTCACAATAAACGGAATCTGATTTTGTTTTGATATACTCAAATTCCATATTTGCAATGGTTTTCTTTATATCATATAAATGTCGGGCTGGCATATCATGTATTTTTAGCATTATGACGCATCTTTCCTTACCTCGCAACATAAGAGGGTGAGGATTCTGTTTATGTATGTTCAAATTATACCCACTCAAAGATACTGAAATATATGATTTACATATAGTATCTGTAAAAACAGAATCTATATAAACTTTGTTCATTGGGAGGCAAACAGTCTCCTCGTTAGGATTTGTCAGTGTCAATTCTAAATACATTTGCCCTGTTTTATCATCCTTAATGTTTGTGGTATCTTCAAGTCGGGTATAGCTTAACTTTGTCAATGATGCGTTTACAGGCAAAACTTCGGAATTATGATCTTTCCTGAATTGCAAATCACATCCTACAAAAGATATTACGATGAATGTGTATAATATTTTTTTCATCTTATTTTCATTTTTGTGAACGTTTCTATCTGTACATCACAACACTATCAAAAGTGTCAGGACTTCTGTATGTGATTTCTAAAATGTTGTCTATATAAAATTTCATACAGCCCAGTCTCTCTTTGAAATATATACTGTCCGATACGTCTTTTATATACCTGAAATCAAGGGAGGAAACAGCCTTACTTATATCTTTAAAATCTCTATATCCGGTTTCACTTATATCCTGTATTTTCACTGTTATAGAACATTGTTCTCTGCCTCTGAGAACAAGTTCGTTAGAATAAAGCTTTTCTGAATCCAATTTATATTTGTTTCGATATACTTCTATATGCGATTTATATAAAGTATCAATGTCAGCCCTGTATATGGGAAGAGCTACAGGACTGTCATTCGGATTTGTCAATATAAACTTCAGAAACACTTTTCCCATCTTATCTATTCCTGACTTTTTATTCAAAGTTGAATCTTCAAACCAAGTACAATCCACTCTTGACAGCAACGCTATTACAGGAAAAGCCACGTCATCATCTCTGTCCTTCTTTGATGTCTGGCTACACCCATAAAAAGTAATGATAATAACGATAAAAATTATATTTTTCATTTTCTTTTTAGTTTATTTTTTAGTGACGTATATATTTTTATTGTTATGTTCTATAAGACCTATATACATTCTTCTATAATATGGATTTAACTGTATGAGGCTCACTGATGGAAACCACTTATAATATATACAACAAGTGCAATAAATATGAAGTGTATTCTTCATGACACTATTTTTTACGGTTCATCATTCAAAGCATATCTCATTAAAAAATAAGTCAAAAGAATAACGTATGCAATCAATATCACTTCAAAGAAGTTTAGGCATTCATATTTGACTATATTTTTATTAAGGGCAATTAAACCATAATATAGGGTTCCATAGCAATAGCTCTCAAACACAAAATTTCTATAATTACAAAAACAGTCCGTGCATATTTTGAATCTATGTAACATTAAGACAAACAGAGTGTTAGGAATAGCATGTACTATCAAGATAAATAATATTCCCACTATTTCATATATGCCATAAGAAGCAAATGTCCATTCATATAGTTTGTATAAACAGACAGCTGTCAGTGAATATAAAATTCCCTTTAACAGTCTGCTAACGGCAAGTTTATGTATAAAAACAAAAAGTATGGATGTCATTATACATATCAGGCATTTCAGACTTTCCATATCACCATAAGATATTATGAATATCGAATAGGATGCCACGATACATGACAACATAGCCAGGCCAATATTCAGCAGAATTCTTCTTGTCATAACTATCATTTCTTATTCATGATTGTCTCTCTGTCTTCATTTATCATTCCTTAAAGACTGAGAATTCCCTATTTTTCCGTCAAATATACGGAGAATCTGCCCGTCTTTCTTGTTTATCTCAGCAATAAGTGTCCGCTTACTATACGGGACGCGCGCTTCAACAATCCAATAGCGGTCTTTTATCAGCGTTACTGACGTAACATTGTAGTTGTAATAATCATATCCTTTCATGGCATAAAACACTGCCTCTGCTATCTGTGCCGCAGTACCGCTTGTGGTGACGGCTGTGCTTACCGGCTTCGCACCAGGATTCTCATAAGGGACCGTACTTACCTGATTCTCAAACTTTACGGAATCAAAACGTTCAAGGTCGGAATGCCTTACAAAGACAATCCACTCGCGCCGGCTGTCGATTTTGTCATTAGCGAGCTCCAATCCATGCAACAAGCATGTGTCCATGCATATCAGGATGCAGCCGATGATTATTAAACCTATAAACAATATATCTGCATTCTTCATTTCTCAAAAAAGTTTCTAAGAATCTTACCGTCTGACTTGCGTATCTCTATTGTCAGTACTCTGAAGCCACATCTCGCCCTGACCAGCCAGTACTCGTCTTTTATCAACGCTACCGTCTTTATTGCATACCTGTAGTATTCATATCCGTATCGGGCATGCCATACGGCCTCGGCTATAATACAGGCCGTGGCGGCTGTAGGCACTGCGCCGTCTTTCAAATGTATACCTTTATTGCGGATCGGCATGATTACGGGATGCCTGGTCGCAGGTATTGTCTCGTAACTTTCAAAATCCTTATGTTTTTGTATTGTCATTCTGTATTCTACCTTTGTCACATAAGGTACTTCCTCCATCATGTCCCGGACAAAGCTGATGCTCCATATTTTGGCAACAATAATCAGGAGCAGCAACAGGTATGCTATTCCCAAGCATACGTACATACACACATTCTTCATTTCTGTAGTCTTTTTAGTTTTCAATACTTCTTAAAACTGTTCCGTCCATTTTGTCTATCTCCATATAAAGAGACCGGTGGCCGGAACTTTCCGCCGTAACTATCCAGTGTTGATTTTCAGACAAGGTGGAGGAGGTTATTCTGTATTGACTGTAATCCGCACCCTTCATTGAGAGCCACACCGCCTCTGCTATCTGCGCCGCAGTACCACTTGTCGCTACCCATCCGCTGTCTGTCCGAAGTGCCCTGTCGTCTTTGGAATATACCCAAGGCTCCTCGGATGATTTGATACTGTCATACGCTGTCAGATCCGTTTTTACACTATAGAACATGTCGTCGTAGTCACCGTAATCGAACCCGGCAACGGGGTCATATATTATATCCAAACTGTTGACAGAGACCTCAAGCTCCTTATACAACAAAATGACAAGTATCACATCAATAATTATTACGTAAAATAAGTTTCTTGCTTTTTTCATCTAACATGTTCTCCGCATTTAGTTTATACATCAATCGTTCCTTGAAAGGATGCTTTTCATAATCTCTATCTATCTTTTCTGTTGTATATCCATTATTCCGGGGATCAGACGCATCACTTGGAAGTGTAATATGCTTAAATGTTATGTGCTCATACGTTCCGTCAGATTTTCTATGGTATTTTTTCATTGTTCCGTCCGGGGAACACAGGTAACCGGATATATTCACGGCTTTACAAGCCTGTATATCATCTTTTGAGAATCGGTTATTGTAATGTTCCTCACTGTAGGAGGCATGGGTATGGACTATGGCGTAAGCTTTCGAGCCTTTTGGGATTTTTGTATTTGGGCGCACAGAATCTTTAGTGCCGGAATTGGGCTCATTATAGGAATACCATGTTCTCCCGCTGTCATCCGTATAACTGTAAATGAGGCTACCTTTTTCAACGCGGTCTTTTATAGACTTATAATTATAAATCATTCCGAAATTGAAGGCTGCCGCATCAGGTGTGAAGAACTTGTCTCCCGGATGCAGACCTTTAATGTCAACCCACCTTACAGCGTTATTCAAACAATATGCAAACGGCGTGACACCGGAATATTCTTCTGCCATAGGGTCTATGACATGCCACCGCGCCAGGACGGGGTCATACCACCGGGCGCCGTAGTCGTACCAGTCAAGGGCGAGGAGACGGTCAAGTTCCTTGCCGGTATACTTTAGACATAATATTCTGACCATATCATCTATGATTACTTGTCCCACTTCCTCTCATACCTTGTCCCATCCTTGAAAGAGTATTGTACAAGCCCCTGTTTCTTACTCCATATGAAAGATTGAATTGGATTTGTCTGTATGTTGTCAATATCTAATTTGGAGTTTTTTTCATCAAAATACACGCAATCTGCCAACAATCCGAGTTGCGTATCTAATGAAGATACTGAAAATGGCATAGTATCAAAGGTGTAACGGCTATCCAGGTTTGAAGAAATCCATATAGGTTCTCCGTTATCATGCTTTTCAATTCTCAATGCTCCCATCAACGAATCCGTATCATGAAAAACTACATATTCTATATTTGCATGGGCAATATATTTGTTATCACCAACACCTGGATTTAAATTTATTGGATTCAACAAATTATCTATTTCAATATTCGTGACAACAACAATGTCCACATCTCCTTTGTTTGATTCAAATGTCATTGTCTCACCAACATATCTATGTGTGATCCATTCTAAATCACCGTCATTCATGTGAGTTATCTTTGTGTATACACATGTCATACAAAAAAGCAGAATTATAGGGACATATTTAATCAAAGTCCAAAAGTATTTCATCTTTTATGGCTGTTTTATTCTTTTCCTGAGAAATCACCTGAAGCATACATGACATACAGATGTTATATTTCATGGAGATTAATAATTAAATTTCCGTTTATACATTGTACCGTCTTTGAAAGAGTATTGTATAAGCCCATATTCTTTGCTCCACACAAAAGACAGAACAGGATTCGTCTGTTTATTATGTTTACCTAATCTCGAATTGTTTTCATTGACTATTACACAGTCTGCTACAGTTTCTACATGTGACACACAAAAAGAATAATCTTGAGATTTCAGATTGTAAGCAAAACGATGATCAAAATGTGCAGAGAACCATAATGATTCTCCATTATTTCGTTTTTCAATTCCCAACCATCCATCAAAATAATCTTGGTTATGGCGAACGATATACTTAATATCCGCCCCGGCAAGATAGTCCGTCATAGAATTTGGATATGTGTTTATAGGATTTATGGAATTGTATATATCAATACTTGTGATAACAACGGTATCCTGTTCTCCTTCGTCTGATTCAAATATCATTGTCTCCCCAACTTTTCTGTTCGTTGCCCATTTCAAATCATCTTCAGTCATGTGAGTTATCTTATGGAATACACATGACATATAAAAAACTACTATTATTGGGACATATTTAAGATATTTACAAAAAGGTCTCATGTTTATTGCAATTTTGTTTTTAAGAAATTATCAATGCCATGATTCGGACCGAATCCAGTTGGCACGCCGATTGTTATTCCTGGTAAGATTAACCCAACTTTCTCCTGAGCGTTATTAAGAATATCTCCACCTACTCGGAAATCTCCTAAACCAATTTTAGAGCCAATAGTCCGGTAATTTTTAACTTTAGGTTTATACATGAGTTCCTCATTTCGGATTGTTGCTTTACTGACCACCGCAGA
>NZ_SRZC01000031.1 GCF_004792655.1 Palleniella muris
CAGAGGGGCGTATGGAAGGAAGAGCAGAAGGAATCGTTGAAGGTCGTGCAGAAGGAATCGTTGAAGGTCGCGCAGAAGGAATCATTGAAGGTCGCGCAGAGGCAATCCGCATGATGAAGCAGTCCGGAATGTCATCTGAACAGATAGCGAAGATAATGAATCTTTCGCTTGATGCTGTTAAAAGCATACATTGACAGCATCCTGTAATGGCAGAGATGTGCCACATGCTCCGTCTTTACCAACTATCGTCAAAGACATAAGCAATAATAGTGCTAATTGCGGATATAAACGTGATTAGCACTATTTTCTTATACTCCTATTTCTAATATATGTTGTCGGCAAAAAAAATAATCCGCATGCCATTTGTTTCTGTGCGTTCCCGCCATGTGATTCTCTTTGCAATAAGTGCTTATGTAGATTCATGCGGGTTCAGAAGATTGTCTTGTGGTTAACGGAAATGTACCGCCTTGCAGCGTGTTGTCACTATGATTCTTATTCGCTTAATAGTTGTTTGTAAAGATTTTGGTAGTGTTAATAAAATATAACTAAATATTATCTTTTATGGAAATATGGAACAAAATATGTAACTTTGCAACGAATTCAATTTGGTATTGTTAAGGTTTAAAGAATAATTCAATAAGTATTTTATGAAATTTATCAAAAAGGCTTGCCTTACACTCCTTTCAGTGGCAAGCGTAAGTGGTGCGTATGCCGGCGGTATGCTCACCAACACGAATCAGAACATCGCATTCCTCAGAAACCCTGCCCGTGAGGGTGCAATAGGTATTGACGGAGTCTATTCCAACCCGGCAGGTGTGGCATTCCTTAATGACGGCATGCATCTCTCCCTTAACTGGCAGGCGGCTTTCCAGACACGTACAGTCTTTACGACAAGCCCGTTCCTTGACCACACTCTCTCCGGCGAGAATAAGACAAAGCGTTACAAGGGTAATGCACAAGTGCCTTTCATACCATCCGTACAGGCTGCCTATAACACAGGAAAATGGTCTTTCCAGTTCAACTTCGCCATCTCCGGTGGCGGTGGCACATGTGAGTTTGACAAGGGACTTGGCTCTTTTGAGAGCACTCTTGGCGGTATGGCTACAAGTGTTGCCGGATTGATTAACCAATTCAATCAAATTCCAGGCATGGCTTTGCCTACTGTAAACAGTTATGACATGGAAGGCTACATGCAGGGTAAGCAGTACTATTTCGGCTTTACTCTCGGTACAGCCTACAAGGTTACAGACAATTTCTCTGTTTACGGTGGTATTCGTGCCCTTTATGGTACTGCGAAATATCAGGCAAGAATCTCCGACATCATTGTAAATGGCAACCAACATCTGAATCAGTATGTTGATGGTCTGACAGCCAAACTTGGACAGCTTGGGCAATTGGGTGTCACCCTTCCTCCTGCGGTAACGGAACAGCTCGCCGCCGTCAACGCATATAAAAACGGTGTTGACCTTGAGTCCGATCAGACAGGCTTCGGCATCTCCCCAATCATCGGTGTCGACTGGAAAATCGGCACATTGAACCTTGCCGGCAAGTATGAGTTCCGCACACGCATGTCCATGAAAAACAAGTCCAACCTTGCACAGGCAGGCATGATGTCAGCTGTAGAGCAATTTGTCGACGGCACTTCTGTCCGCGAGGACTCTCCGGCTTTGCTCGCCCTTGGCGCACAGTGGAGCGTGCTGCCTAACGTCCGCATCAATGCCGGCTACCACCATTTCTACGACAAGCAGTCAAAGAAGGCCGGCAACAAGCAGGAACTTCTCTCAGGCGGCACCAACGAGTATCTTGGCGGTGTGGAATGGAACACGACAGAAAAGGTGACAGTCTCTGCAGGCTTCCAGGTGACACGCTACGGACTCACCGACGCCTACATGTCCGACATCTCCTTTGTCACCAACTCCACCTCCTTCGGCTTCGGCTGCAAGTACAAGGTCAATGAGAACGTTTCCCTCCAGGCAGCATATTTCAAGACCTTCTACGACAAGTACAAGACTCAGGACGGCATGAACGAGTTCACACGCTCCAATGACGTCATCGGTGTGGGATGTGACATCGAGTTCTAATTAAAAAGACAGTGATTATTATTACCTGAAAATAATAGTCGGCGGCATTCCCGCCACAATACAAGTGCCTTGACAGCAGGCTTTCCGCCGCTTATGCAGCAAGCCATGTGGAGAGGCAGAATGAAAGGTGACCTTTCGGAAGACGGAAGGTCACCTTTTACTGTACGAAGTGCTACCTTTCATCATGCGAAAGGTGATACTTCGTTTTTTCGTACTTTTACCTTCGCAGACAGCAGGGTGGAGGCTGCTATGTAGGAAAGAAAGCAATGTCTTCCTTTGCTATGAAAAACGCTTATCTGATTATTATATAGGTGAAATCCTGCCCGTGATAGCTTAAAAACAACTTTTTTATGCCTTTTTGCAAAAAAACTCACGAAAAATTTGCAGATATTGGATATTTGACGTACCTTTGCGGTGTACTATTAGAGTAATACACCATAACAGATACTCAAAATCACTCCTGCCGAGTCCTGAGAATAAACGGTCACAGCGGTTTGCAGCGGTTCTGTTACAAAGAGAAAACAAAGAAAGAAAACATATAAATAACAAAGCTATGGAAATAAAAGTGCAGAATGTAAGTTTCAAGTACAAGGGTTCTAAGCGCCAGGTGCTCAGCAACATGTACCTTGAGTTGAAGGAGAACCGCATCTGCGGGCTTCTCGGCAAGAACGGAGTGGGCAAGTCCACACTCCTCTACCTTATCGCAGGACTTCTCCGTCCAACAAAGGGAATGGTCACAGTCGGCGACATGGAGAGCCAAAAGCGCTGTCCCGAGATGCTCAGCGAAGTGTTCTTCGTAAGCGAAGAGTTTGAGCTCCCTTCTGTCCGCCTTGCCGACTATGTTAAGATGAATGCACCGTTCTACCCACGTTTCTCACAGGAACTCCTTGAAAAGTGCCTTGCAGAGTTCGGTCTGGAGTACGACCTGAAACTCTCGGAGCTGTCCATGGGTCAGAAGAAGAAAGTGTTCATGAGTTTCGCTTTGGCGACAAGGACAAAGATACTCCTCATGGACGAGCCGACAAACGGTCTTGACATCCCTTCCAAGGCACAGTTCCGTAAGGCAGTTTCCGCCTCAATGAGCGACGACCGCACAATCATTATATCCACCCATCAGGTGCATGATGTGGAGCAGTTGCTTGACCATGTCATCATCATGTCCAACGAAGGCATCCTCCTTGACAACACTACTCAGGAGATTTGCGACAAGTATGTCTTCGAAACTCGTCTGCCGCAGGACATGGACGACGTCATCTACGGCGAGCCGTCCCTGCAGGGAAACCTCGTCATGGCTCATCGCGGCGACCGTCCGGAGACACCTCTGAACCTTGAAATTCTCTTCAATGCCACGACGCAAGGCAAGTGATTACTCGGTCACAAACCGGTGAACAGTGAAAGGAACCGCGTTAGCGGTGACAAGAAAGTAGCTGTGGTTGCAATCCACGACTGCCATCTTCAACCACTACGCGGTTATCCTCGCAGTGACTTGCAAACTCGGATATAAAGCTAAAGTTGCCATATTTTACAAATCAATTATACGGAAAGCAATGAAAATAAAGTTATTTGCCATGGCTGCAGTGGCAGTGTTCACATTGTCAGCATGCTCACTCCGCTTTTCAACCAATAAGGAGGAAAACGGCAAAATTATAGAGAAGACCTTCGGCATCAAGGACTTCAACAGCCTGGAATTAGGTGGTTATGCCAAGGTCTGCTACACCGTGAGCGACACATTCTCTGTCCGTGTCAGCACTGCGGAGGGCGACATGAAGAAACTGAAAGTGGAAAAGAGTGACAGCACCTTGCTGATTGGCAATGTCCCTGATGTGGACATAAGCAGCAGAATCTGGCGATTAAACAATAAGACTTGTAATGAGCGCAAGGTGTACATCACCGCCCCTTATCTCAAGAATATAAACGTTGCGGGCGCAGTCGACATCATCTGCAACGACACTATCGTCACTGAGGATTTCTGTGTGAGTATATCCGGTGCGGGAAAAGCACATTTCGCTTGTGTGAAAGCCCATGATGTAATCCTGGCAATATCCGGTGCGGCAAGCATGACGGCCGACATTCAGGAGGCAGCGTGGACGGAACTGGGCATGGCAGGAGCCGGAACCATGGACATCGGTTTCCACGATTGCGTTGAGTCACGTGCACAAGTTGCCGGTGTGGGAAGCATCAAGCTCCGTGGCGTTCTTGGCACTCTCCGGCAGGAGGTGGCGGGAATAGGCAAGATAAATACCGATGAGCTCACGCTTACGGGCAAGAAATACAGTAGCAAAGACGATAAAGAATAGGAGGAAAAAATATGAAAACAAGCAGACTTTTACAGCTCGTGCGCTGGAACATTATGACCCGAAAGGGCAAAATCGTGCGCGGTTTCTTTGGTGGAGTGATAGGCACCCTTTTTGCGGCGGTGTGTGCCAACGGTCTCTTGTTTGGCAAACATTTTGCAGGACATGGCACTTATGAGTCCATGGCGGCAATGCTTCTTGTTGTACTGGCTGTGATAATGCTGAAATATGCCACACAAATCAGCTTCAACAACTCCACAAAAACGGGCTTCATCAGCTACGCCATGATTCCTGCCACAAACCTTGAAAAGTTTCTTGCCAGTTGGATTTATGTCACTTTTGTCCTTGGTGCGCTCTTGATTGCAAGTTTTGTTGTCGGCGATTTCGCACAAATGGCAGTGACAATGGTGAGATATGGCAAGGCTTCCTCACTAACATGGGCTGTGTTGCACACATTATATAATATGCTGCATGTAGAGTCTGCGGAGAGTTTGCTTGGCATTGCACTGGGAGTTTATTCGGCAATATCAATCCATGGCAAGTTCATCTTCGGCGGTACACTGTTCCGTAAGCATCAGTTCATCTACACATGTATCCTCTTGGTCATTGTGATTCCCTTTGTCTTGTCCTTGTTGTTAGGTGGCTTGGTGTATCTCGGGAAAACATGGCTGGACAGTACAGACACAGTCATCATCATCGAATGGTATGTGGGGGAGACCTTCGTGAAATGGGCGGTTCTCGCCATCGGAACAGTGGTTGTCAGCCTCTTCTATTGGCTTTCCTATCGCCTCTTCTGCCGTTCTCAGATTATCAACAACCGCATGTTCAACATTTAAGAAAAGGAACCGCTACGCGGTTTCACGTACAGAGTCTTACTGAATCAGATGTGAAACTAAAGATACAATCTTCAACCGCTATGCGGTTAAGTCCACAGACAATTCTTGCTTGGATTTTGTCTTGTGGTTTTAGAATGAAATAATTATCAAAAACAATGAAAGCAATGAAAATGAATATACCAGTAATAGCTGCTGTGGCAGTGCTTACCTTTGCAGCTTGCTCTGTCCGCATAGTTGATAATAAAGAGTTGAATGGAGAAATGGTGGAAAAGACCTTCGATATTAAGGATTTCAACCGTTTGAAAATCAGCACTTACTGTGATGTCTATTATGCCGTAGGGGACAGTTTCTCTGTCCGCGTGAAGACTTCGGAGGGACTCATGAAGGATCTTATCATGGAAAACAAGGACAGCATGCTTCGAATCAGTCGTGTAGATGGGTCAAAAAACATGAGAGTATGGAGGATAAACCAAACGAAATCCGGAAATCAGAAAATCTATATCACTGCTCCGTACCTTAAAGAAATAAAAGTGAATGGTTCGGCAGGCTTTATCTGCAAGGACACCATCTGTACAGAGGACTTCTGTGTGCGTATAGCCGGTTCAGGAGATGTGAAGCTCGCCGGAGTAAGGGCAAACAGCGTGGAATTCGACATGGCAGGTTCCGGTGACATAAAGGCCGGTCTGCAGAATGTGGAATGGAGCGGATTCAAAATCGCCGGGTCAGGAGATATGGACATTAATTTCCAGGATTGTGGTGAGGCATCTGTCAGCATTGCCGGCTCGGGAGATGTGAAGCTCAAAGGAACTCTCGGAACTTTCACACAAAGCGTTGCCGGTTCAGGAGACATAGAGACAAAGGAATTGCAGCTGACAGGCAAGAAAAGACAATAGTAAATGAACAAAACAAACAGAAAGACAGTTATGAAAACAGATAGACTTTTACAAGTAGTGTGCTGGAATGTCATAGGCAGAAAAGGAGAACTCCTGCGCACTTTCATCGGCGGAATTATAGGTATGTTCTTTGCAATGAGCATAACTAATGGATTTTGGTTCTCGGATGAGGCTGCCGACCGTGGCGAAGTGTCGTCCATGACAGTGCTAATGCTCATCTGCATCAGCGTGATAATGCTTAAATATGCTACCGGAGTGAGTTTCAACACAAAGACAAAGACCGCATTCCTGAACTATGCAATGCTCCCTGCCACTAACCTGGAGAAATACGCAGCCAACTGGATTTATGTCACTTTTGTGCTCGGTGGGACTTCTATTGCAGGACTCATCGTCGGTGACGGAGTACAGAGGATTGTCTCAGAAATCGTCTATGGCACAAGTTCCTCTGTCACATGGAGCGCATTAGGAATACTGGCGGATACCTTGGAGATAAAAGCCTTGGGCGTGATATGGGGTGTTGTGGCTTTCGTCTTCGGACTTATCGCGGCACACGCGGCCTTTATTCTTGGCGGCACACTGTTCCGCAAGCACCAGTTCATCCTTACTTGTGTCCTTTGGTGGATAGTCGTTCCGTTTGCCACAGGCACATTATTTACCGGTGCAGGATGGCTCGTCCATTCTATTCTTGACGCCAACGACTGTGGACTTGAGATAGAATGGTATGTAGGAGAGGACTTTGCAAAGTGCGTAGTGCTGCTTGCTGAGCTTGCGTTCATCAGCTTCTGCTACTG
Organism: Palleniella muris; assembly: GCF_004792655.1. GTDB lineage: Bacteria > Bacteroidota > Bacteroidia > Bacteroidales > Bacteroidaceae > Prevotella > Prevotella muris_A. The sequence goes on from NZ_SRZC01000031.1 coordinate 6,896, forward strand.
GTATTCCTTCCGTCTCTTCAGCCGCAGTCAGATTATAAACAACCGTTTCTTCAACAAATAAGCTTATGGAAATGTTCAATAAAGACCGCCCCATATACCTGCAGATATCCGACAGAATATGTGACGAGATACTCTCCGGTGTCTATGCCGAAGACCGGCGCATACCGTCGGTGCGCGACTATGCCACACTGATGCAGGTGAACATCAACACTGTCATGAAGACTTACGAGGAACTGTCACGCTCGGAAATCATCTACCAGCGCCGTGGCATGGGCTATTTCGTCACCGCCGGTGCAAAGAGCGCAATCCAACGGCAGCGCAAGGAGACCTTCATCCATAAGACTCTCGCGGAGATGTTCCGCCAGATGCCCCTCCTCGGCATCTCCATCGACGATGTCGTCAAGGAGTATCACGCCTCGCAGAAGCCGAAAACAAATGGGGGGGGGAGCACGAGGCAACCCGATGTCTCCGGCAGTTAATGTCTTCACAGTGCCGTGAATGAAGCCTGAAAAGTCATCAACCTTACAACACAGACATACAAGCACAACAACACAAACACATTCATTTTCCATTTACACAATACAAACATTACGAACAATGAAGACAAAATCACTCATAACAGCAGGACTTCTCCTTTCCATAACAGCCACCGCACAGGAGCAGACGGCAGCCCTCGACAGCATCTACAAAGAGGCGGAACTCAGTGCGGTGGTGGTGAAAGGCACGGCACCGAAGACAAAACTCAAGGGCAACTCCATGCTCACAAAGATTGAAGGCTCGGTACTCTCCCAGTCGGGCACACTGGAAGAGATGCTCGCGAAGGTTCCGGGCATGACGAAAAACGGCGATGACCTCGAGGTCATAGGCAAAGGACAGCCGGTTTATTACATCAACGGGCGCAAGGTGCAGGACATCAACGAGTTCAAGACCATACGCTCGGAGGAGATTCTCGACGTCGATGTCATCCACAATCCCGGCGCACAGTACGACGCCACGGTGACGGCCGTAGTGCGCATACGCACCAAGAAACGTCAGGGAGAAGGCTTCGGATTCAACGCTTTCGCCGATGGCAACTACGATGTTCAGAACGAAACATTCACCCCTTCGTCAACAGTGAAGGTCAACTACCGCCACAATTCCGTTGACGTTTTCGGCAAACTGAACTATTGGCAGTGGCGGAACGAGTACACGCAGACCCTCCGCCAGGACAGTTACTATAAAGCGGCAACCGTCTCACAAGAAGGAGACACATATAATAACACCAACTATTACGGTCTGAGCTATAACGTTGGTTTCAACTGGCAGATAGCCGACAACCATTCCGTCGGTATGCGCATAGACATGAAAAGTCAGCTTTACGGCACTTCATGGAATGCTCTTGATGAGGACATTCTTACGAATAATGTCGTCACGGAGCATATCTTCTCCAACTCGGCAGAGAAAGAAAACGAACCATTCAACTGGTCTGCCAACGCTTACTACAACGGAAAGGTGGGCAAACTGGGCATCGACTGGAACGTAGACCTCTACCGCAACAAGACAACCAGTACCACCGCACAGCTCGAAGAGCTTGAGACAGAGGCTGAAAACATCGCCACTGAGAAGATGAACAAGAACCGTATGTTCGCCACAAAGCTCGTCTTCTCTTACCCTGTGTGGAAAGGTGAACTGAATGTCGGCACGGAGATGTCCTTCGTCAACCGCGATTCAAAGTACACCATCACAAAGACCACCGTCCCATCCTCCGAGATGAAGGTCAGCGACAAGAATCTTGCGGCCTTCGTGGAGTATGGTTTCCAAATTCCGAAGGTAGGTTCTGCCAGTGTCGGACTGCGCTATGAGCATGTCGGTTTTGACTATACGGACTGCCTTGACTCCAAGAACAACATGACACGCTATACCGATGATTTCTTCCCTTCAGCATCGTTCTCCACACAGCTCGGCCCTGTCCAGGCGGCACTCTCTTACAGCATGAAGACTAAACGCCCATGGTATGGCACGCTTTCCGATGCCGTTACCTACATGAACCGCTACTGCATGGTTACCGGTGACCCTAAGCTGAAGAACTCCACCAAGCAGGATCTCGGCGCGAACTTCCGCTGGAAATGGCTGAATCTTGCTTTGCAGTACATACATCAGAAGAACGTCATCACACAATGGTCATACGTCGGAGGCATGGAAGGCACACCGGCAGAAGGACTTGACGAGGGAGTTATCCTCCTGAAGCATGTCAACCTGAAAGACCCTTACAAGCAGTTGTCAGCCTTCATTACCGCCATGCCTACCTTCGGATGCTACACGCCAAACTGGACGGTGGGCTTTATGAAACCCTCATTGAAGCAACTCCTCGCCGACCCTCGTGAGGAAAGTGGCATGCGGTTGGTGGAAAAGACAAAGCCATTCTGGTTCGGACAGCTTAACAATGCTTTCCGCCTGAAGCACTCATGGCAGCTGGAGCTCAACGGTATGGTGATGTCAAAGGGCGACCAGATGAACATGTCGCTCACCAAAGCGATGTGGTCAATGGATGCAGCGGTGCAAAAATGCTGGCTGAAGGACGATGCCCTGAGCCTGCGCTTCAAGTTTGCCGACATCTTCCATACGGGTTCAAAGATGTATGCGGCAATGGATTGCGGCTACTACACGCTCACGCTTGACACCCGTAACAGCCGTCAGTGCATAAGCATGTCGCTCCGCTATGTGTTCAATGCCGCCAAGTCAAAGTACAAAGGCACGGGCGCAGGCTCCGGTGCAGTGTCGCGCATGGGCAAATAGCCTGACTGTTTCTTTACCGGGCACATACATCAGCGTATGCTGCTCAGCGTGCAAGCTGACGCTGTAAAAGCACCGCAAGGAGTCAGCCTGAGGGTGTGTCAAAACTCAAACCGATGTTTTCAAAGGTTACAATTTGTAAGTTTAGTACTACAAACTACCGCTATGCGGTAGAGGCTGAATGTTCGATTGTTTAAGAATTGTTTCTTTTCTATATTGCAGAAACTGTACTTACAAATTGAAAGTTGGATTTTTGACAATGGTCATTTTGACACACCCTCCTCATGCCATAAATACGCCCATAACACTCCCCTTCAGTGTGAGGCACCGTCTTACGGTGCAGAATTACTTGCCCTGGGCCACCCTGCATGTTCGGCTGCGCCTCCATACAGGGTTAACGAAGAGTCACCGTTTCACGGTGCTTTTTATGGCATTTTTGATAGCATCAAATAACGCAAATTCATCGAACTCACGTTATTTTCCCTGACACCAATAAGAAAACTCATTGCGTTTTTCCCCTCCGTATTTCGCGTAAAGACAATCAAGGGACAGTGAGTGAAAAAATATCGCAGGAATTTATGCTTTTGCCATGTCGCTGTATGTCAGTGTATTACTGACGAATGCCGCAATCGTTGTACAAAAAAAGCACTGCAATTCGTTACCTTTCGCACGTTTTTGGTAATGAATCACAGTGCTTTTCCTATCCTTCCGCACTACAGACGGTAACCTTTCTCATGGTCAGCGGTAACCGTTTGCGGCATGAAAGGCGACGGCGGGCAATGCCAAGTGCCACCTTTCGTTTGTGAAAGCCTCGTTTCTTACTGTTATGATAAATAGAGAATAAGAAAACTCATGCCGTTTTTTTGCAGCCTTCTCAGAAGCCCTCTTCAAACGGACTGTCAGAGAACGGGTTCCCCCAATCGTCCTCGAACGTGTCCCCTTTGCTCATCTGACCTTCGTCATCATCAACTTCGCCCTGCTTGATCGTGCTTGAAATGATAGGCGCAAGGAGCTCCTCCATGTCCAAGGGAATTATGCTGATTTCAGGCTTGACATACTTCTTTTTCATTCTTTTTTGTTCCTCCTTTTTCATTTTATGATGATTTTCTTGTTGTTGTGGATGTATATGCCCTTTGTTGTCGGGCGTGCTATCTTCATGCCTTGCAGAGTGTAGTAGCTGTTGTCCGCTTCTGCAGAGGCTGCCTCAATGCTGCTGACGTCGGTGGCTCCACCGTCGAACACCATTCTCCAACCCTTGCTTGCCGCTGTCGGGCTGATGTTGCCCGGCACTTGCAGATAGGCGGTGTTGATGGAGCAGTCGCCTTCGCCCGGCTGGTAGAAGCCTATGGTTGCCGGCTTGTCGCTGCCGTTCCTCTTCTTGTAGCCGAAGAGATAGTTTGTGACAGTCTTTTCGGCATCATGAAGCGTGATGTGCTTGCGCTCTATCTGGCCCTTCAGCAGATTATTTTTAACATGCTTGTCTCTGCCATAGTTAGGCTCCTCGTAGTACTCCATGACAATATCCTCTGTAAGAAGTTTGTTGCCCTCCTCTTTGCCTGCATATTTCTTTGCAAGAATCACAGGCATGCCTGCAGGGAGAATCTGTCTGCCGTCAGCTGTCTTTTCGGCTGTGTATGGTGTGAGTACGGCTTCCATGTCCGCTTGTCTGGCTTCGGAGACATAGAAGATGGCTATATCTTCAGGGACAAGCACAGCATGGTAGTCACAGAACGACTTGAATGTGTCATACTCTGTTTTGTCTTCTATTTTGTCCGCATACGGACGATAGAATGTGTATGCGCGGTTGAGCAAGTAGTAAATCTTCTGAATGTCCTCATCCTGTCTGATGTACAGCCTTATGTAGTAATATCCCGAAGGCAGACCGAAATCACAAGTTATTACAAAGTCTGGGTTGTATGTAGTGCTTGAAGTGCTGCCGGTACGAAGATAGTTCACATATTGTGTGTCATGGTTGTTATTGTCGTTATCATTGGTAGCCAAACCGTAGACATTCATCTCGTCGGAGCAGTATACTCCATTTTTATCCTTTATAACCAAAGACTTTGGAGACACTCGGTCGCCCATGAATATTGTTTTGGTGAAGTCCTTGTTGTAGACAAACAAGAATGGCTCTCCTGCTTTTATATATATAGGCTGTTCTTTCTTTGCCAGCATTCCTTCCGTTGTCTCTCCGGCATCCGGCTTACCATGGTAAGTGTAGTTGCGTGAGTCTCGGTTATAGTACATTCGCAGTGCATGTTTAGTCTGGTGGTCAGCGTCTGCTATGCTCCAACCCTCAGTGTCTGCATCGTTGCTCTCTTCTTCTGTGGCGGTGACAGCCGGTCCCATGATATACATGCCTTTGTTGAACACAAGGTTATATGTCGATGTGGTTATGTTCATTGAGAACGTGTAGGATGTATAGCTGTCGTCCACCTGTGGGTTAAGAGCCTGCTGAGTGTATAGCGTTGCATCAGCTCGTCTTGTTGTCAAACCACCATGAAGGGCTGTGCCGTCAAGACCATAGGAGTCGTCCTTGTAAATCCATTGCACTTGTGGGCGTATGGCTTTGCCCCATGCTACATTAATGTCGTAATTGCCCCAGTTCTTTATATCCTCTGCAGCGAACACTGCAAGATAGAGTTGGTTCCAGCCTTCAGCCGGTTTTGGGATAGTGACTCTGAACAGTATGCTGTCGGCGCTACTCTTGATGTCCTCTGTCGGGTCAAGATACTCTATGCCACCCTTGAACCAGCTCTTTCTCATTTCGCGTCTGCCGTCAATTTCATTAGGCTTGATGTCTATGTCTGCTGCAGCTTTCTTGAAGTTGCCCACAAGATAGTAGCCATTTTCATCAATCTCTCTTCTTCCAAGGTTCTTGTCGTTGACGATAATCTCAAGAGTGCGTTTGTTCTGTGAGTTTGGTTGGGTATTGATAAAGAACGTATAGGACTGTCCTGTACCACGTTTCAGTTTGAATACTCCTTTGTGGTCATTTGCACAGTCGTACGCTTCATGGTTCAGGATATTACCGCGCAGGTTGTCCGTGCCTGGTTTGTCTTTGCCCAGTTCGTAGGTTTCTTGGTATGCCTTGTACACAACCTTGCCATCGCCCCTCTGAATCCAATACTCGATTTCGTCCAGATTCTTATCAATCAAGAAATCACGGAAATTGAAAGTCTGGTATTCTCCTAATTCCAGTCCGCCACCTCGTTGGCGTGACGGTGAGAAACGGAAACTCTCACACAGGAGGGATTCCGGATTAACAGGATTTTTAGTAAGTTGCGGACTTACAAAGTAATATGCATCATCAAAGACAGCGCCGGGCGCAACCTCTGTTCCTTTGACAGTGACATACCAATATTGATGGTCACCTCTAATGTTGTTGAAAGTCAATGTCAGAGTACATTTGTTGTATTTCTCTCGGAGTGCATTGATGTTCAATGTGAATTTTTGGTCGCCTGCTGTTGAGCACAAATATTTTTGTGTTCCGGTGAAATCAGTTATGTCAGAGGTCGGATTATTCGTTGGGTCTGTGGCATAATACCCAAGGTGGTATTCATTGCCATTGTTGTCTGTCACCTTGAATGTGAGGTCAATATTGTCCACATCCTTATAGTTTGAAAAGGTGATTTCCCTGTAGAATGTGTCTGTTGCGCCACGTTTCTTTGTGAATGCTTTTCCATTAGCAGTTTCGTTTGTAGAAACGGATGTGGCAGATTTGTAGTTGTCTGTAGAATCGTCGGCAAGCATTTCGGCAGGGAAGGCGAATGCTGCAAGCAGGACAATGAGTCTGCACAAAAGAGATACTTTTTTCATGCCTGATTTTTTTTGAAGTTAGTCAATATTTATGGTTTATAGTGTGATTAATAATTTCTCTCAAATAGCATGAGTTCTGAAACGCGCTGTAAAGGTAATATTTTTTTTAGAAAAAATGGGGGGGGGTAAAATGGTATAAACAGGTGTTTTGGGAGGACAATCGTTTGTCCAAAATGATTGTTTTTTTCAAAGATAATTTAAGGTGGGAGCTGCTTTTATGGGTTGTTCTTTTGTCTCCGGCAAGCATGTTTGTCTTTCCATACAAGGGGTGTAATAGAAATGTAAACTTGATTTTGGCATGTCAGGCAAGATGTTCTCCATGACTTTGGGAGGGTGCAAAATGTATGTAGAATAGGGTGGTTTGTAAAAAAATAATAGTTTTATTTGTAGATTGTTTTTTTTTTGTTATCTTTGTGGTAGGAAAAGTGTAAAAGAGCTGGGCGGGACTGTGAAAAGTATGGAAATATAGTATCCATAATTAGTCTTGGAACTGATTAGGAGCATTCCTTAATACTATTCGTATTGTATGTGTAATGAAATAATTTTATTAACTAAATTTATTAAGTTTATGAAAAAGATGTTTTATACACTTGGTGTTTCCATTATGTTCTGTTCTTGTAGTACAACTGTTTATGATTCCGATTTTGAACAGCCCAAGGCTAAAAGTATAGTGATTTCTACGCAAAATAGTTATGTGGATTTGCAGAATGATATTGCAGATTTGAATAAAGGGCTTGAGAACCCAAAAGCAAGGGGCTTTTGGTCAAGACTTTTTGGTCGTGTACTAAATGTTTTTGTTTCAGATTGTGTCGGTGCTGTGAGAGGTGTATTTTCAGGAGGTAATGTGTGGCAATCTGCACAGGGTGCTTCATTAACTTCTGCAAAAAAACAAAGTTTTATAACTTTAGTCGATGGAGCAAACATGTTGCTTGCAAAATCATCAGCAAATATTAATAAAGATGTTCCTGTCATTTCATGTATGCAGCCTAGGGAATTCGGAATGGATGGATTGGTATTTACTTCAGAACCGGGACTTGCAACTATAAATGACAGTATAGGGTATTACCATAATTACATTCTTTATGAGGCTTTGGAAAAGGAGAATAGTGCAAATTATTGGGTAGGCGTATCGGATTATGCATGTGTTTTAGAAGTGAATGAAGAAATTAAGAATCAATTACAAAACATTTATGTTAGATGTTGTTGCTTTGTATTTTAACGGAATGGAACTTGTACAGACGGATGCAGAATGGGAACAGTATTGTAAGAATGTTATAGCTCTTGTCTCTGATTCCAGTATTTCAGAAGCAGATAAGGATGCTTTGGTAAAGGGTGTAACCGTTGGTTATGCAAGTTCAAAACTGTGGAAATGTGAAGAGTGATTTCTTGAAATTAAATAGAAACTGTCTATGAAAAGAATTTTATTTTATTTTTTTGCATTGCTCAGCCTTCCGCTTTGTGCGCAGACAGAGCGCAGGCTGTTGCTTGCGGAACTTCTGTCTGCTCGGGAGACGGACGGAGCAGCGGGCACTGTGGTGACGAAACTGTTGACGGAGGAACGGGCTGTGCAGATGTATGACGGTATGGAGGAATTCCACAGGGTTTCCAAGGCGGAGTATACCGTCACGGAGACTGCTGGGGCTATCTCCGTCAGACGCAGGGTTGTGGAAAACGTGCTTTCGGAGGGAAAGGCACTGAGCAATGGCAGTGCAGACCTTACGGGGCGTGTGATGAGCGGTGTTCTCTTGCCGCGTAAGCTGTCAAAGAAATCAGGGAACGGTAAAGGATACATAGGTGTGGTGAATTCTGCTTCCGGTGATACGGTTGTGGTGACCATAGACAAGCATGCTGCTATAGGAGATGTTGCCGGTATGAAAGTGATGGGTACCGTGCTTACAGTGGAGAAGAGCTGTGAGGAATTGGTTTTTGTTTCTCCGTCAGGCGATTTGCGCCTTGACAGTCTGAAAGCTGTCTGTTGCAGGTTGGCAATGAAAGAACAGCCGAAGGGCGGAACGTCTCACAGTCAGGAATGGTGGCAGGAGATAAAGGTCGTAAGTGTTTCTACGGAGACAAAGTGACTTGGCAAGGACAGGGATTTACTGTGTTTCTGGAGAGAGGGTGTGGCGGGTTGTATGATTTGCTGCACCTTGTTCTTTCTAATCTGCACAGGGTTAGTGGGGAAGGATTATGTTTGTTTTTGTCATCTAAGCATGCGTATGCCGTTGAGCTTTCTCGTGCTTTAAATGGCAAAGGCCGGTCTTGCCAATGGATTCAGAGACAAAGACAACGTAAAGGAGAAGCTGTTTTTATAGGTTGTGTTCTGTCTCAGGCAAGCATCTTTTTATTTCCGTGCAAGGTCTTTGTGGCAGAAGTGTAAGGCTGGGTGCTTGTTTGGGCTGGCAAGGTGTCTGCCTATGATTTGTTTAAGGAAATGAAAAATTGTGAAGGTTGGCGGAAATACGGGAAAAAAGTTGTACCTTTGCACATAACAATGAATGTCACGACAAAGGAATTGATTGCTGGAATTTGTTGACAATGAAGAAACTTATGAATGATTTGCATACAGGAAAATGGGTCTGCGGTTTTGCTCCGGAGATAGGGGAGATGCTGAGGACGACGGAAAACCTGTGCTTCAGGCTTAATGCTACGGCTCCGGACTGCAAGGAGGAGCGTGAAGGGCTGGTGCGCCGGATATTGGGAAGCATAGGTGAATCGTTCCTTATCCATTCTCCTTTCCGCTGTGATTTCGGAAAACACATCTCTATTGGGGATAACTTTATAGCGAACTTCAACCTCACCATACTCGATGAGGGCATGGTGACCATTGGCGATAACGTTTTCATCGGCCCCAACTGCGGCATCTACACCATTACCCATGCCTTGCTGCCGGACCAGAGGAATGAGGGCGTGATGAAAGCCGCTCCTGTCACAATAGGCAGTGATGTGTGGCTTGCCGCCAATGTGGTTGTCCTCCCGGGCGTGACCATCGGCGACGGTGCAGTCATCGGTGCAGGAAGTGTGGTGACGCATGACATCCCGTCGCACACTCTTGCTGTCGGCAATCCATGCCGTGTCTTGCGTGAGATAACTGACGAGGACAGGGTGGAGAGCATAGGATGATTATATAAGGTAAAAAGGACATTGTGCCGTTTCAGGCATAATAAAGTTAGTAATTCACATTAATAATTTAAAACTTTTACGAACATGATCAGCGGAATAATCAGCGGAATCGTTGCCGGATACATTGCAAGCCGGCTTCAGAAAGGAGAAGGTAGTGGTTGCCTTGTTAATCTGTTCTTGGGATTACTGGGCGGTGTTGTCGGAAGCTTGGTTTTCGGTCTTTTCGGTCTGACTGCCTACAGTTGGATAGGAGAGATGATAACAGCCATAATCGGCGCTGTCATTGTGCTCTGGCTGTTCGCGAAGCTGCGGTGACAGTATGCCTGCCGCAATTAAAGTGTATTTATGGATTTAAGCAGTGTAAAAGAGTTGACAGAACGTTCCGACGGTCTGTCAACTTCATTAGGTATAACACTTGTCTCCACTCCGGAGGTTGACGAGTGTGTGGCTGTCATGAGTGTCGACGAGCGCACAAGGCAGCCGTTCGGCATCCTCAGTGGCGGTGCGACAATGGCATTGGCGGAGACTCTTGCCGGTGCCGCTTCCATTGCCCTGTGCCCTGACGATATATGTGTGGGAGTTAGTGTCAGCGGCAATCATCTGAAGTCTGTTGCCGAAGGCGATACGGTGACGGCGCGGGCACGGCTGTTGAACAAAGGCAGGAGGCTGCATGTGTGGAATGTCTCTGTCACGGACTCTGCCGGAAACCTCATATCGACGGTTAATGTGATGAACTACCTTAAAAGACGTCATGCTGTGGCGGAAGAAGAAATTGCAAAACAAACTAAGACCAAGGAAGCTTGATATGGCAGGCTATGCTGTTTACAGATTACCGAAGGAAGAGAAATGCACCTTCATGATGCAGGCGGAGAGTGTGCCTCTGCACCTTGAATCATGCCAAGAGTTTGACGGGCACAGTGGGTTCGTCATCGCTCCTTTTGTCGTTAGTGACGACAAGCCGATAGTCTTGCTGCAGCCGGAGACCACCAATATTTATGGAAGTGTTGGCGAAATCCCTGCGGATGTGGCGGAAATGATTGACAAGATGAGTATGCTTGATGCTGTTTCCGCTGATGATGAAGCATCCGGTGCAGAGCGAAAGCATTATTCCCACGATTTCAGGAACTGCCATGACCGCCTTGTTTCGGGTGCGTTCCGCAAGATAGTGCTGGCAAGAATGTCTGCGGAGACTGTCTCTTGCGAGAAAAGTCCGTTTGCCTTGTTCCGTCAGGCATGTGAGATGTATCCACGCATGTTTGTAGCTTTGTTCTCAACATCTCGGAGTGGTACGTGGCTCATGGCTACGCCTGAAGTCCTTTTGGAACAAGAAGGTGACGCATGGCACACCATTGCGCTTGCCGGGACAATGCAGCTTGAAGGTGACGCTTTGCTGTTTGACGTGCCTTTGGGTAATGGCTGCGGAAGCCTTTCACCTGACAACTGCCCGGCTTGGAGTGACAAGAACATACAGGAACAGCGGTATGTTGCGACATATATAAAGGAATGTATAGGGCGTTTCTCCCACGATGTGTCGGAGGCGGGGCCTTGCACGGCTCGTGCCGGTAACCTTGTTCATTTGCGCAGTGATTTCCGTTTCGCCCTTGAGGAGGGTGCCGGCATTGGTAGATTGCTTGACATGCTGCATCCTACGCCTGCCGTATGCGGACTGCCTAAGAAGGAGACGTTTGACTTTATCGTCAGGAATGAGCACACTCCGCGCGGATATTACAGTGGTTTTGCCGGACCGCTGGATGTTTGCGGACGTACCAACCTCTATGTCTCGCTGCGTTGCATGTACATCAGGGACAGCCGTAATTTCCATTTGTATGCCGGAGGCGGACTGCTGCAAGACAGTGTGGAGGAACAGGAATGGAACGAGACGGAGGCGAAAATGGAGACCATGAGGAAGATTCTGAATCATTGATTATAAGATGTATAGCTGCAAGGAAAACATAAACATACTGACATCTCTGCTTGTGAAGCATGGGGTAAGGCATGCCGTTGTGTGCCCGGGTTCGCGCAATGCTCCTATTGTGCATAATCTGAACGAGTGCGATGACATCACCTGTCATCCTGTGACTGACGAGCGTTCGGCGGGATTCTATGCAATGGGTGTGGCTCTGGCGACAGGCGGACCGGTAGCTGTATGCGTGACATCCGGCTCCGCATTGCTCAATCTTGCGCCTGCTGCGGCGGAGGCATTCTATCGGCATGTGCCGTTGGTTGTTGTTTCTGCCGACCGTCCGGCGGCGTGGATAGGACAGCTTGACGGGCAGACTTTGCCACAGCCTGATGCTTTTGGCGGTTTTGTGGCAAAGTGTGTTGCATTGCCTGAACCGCAAAGTGGTGATGAGCGTTGGCATTGCAACCGTCTTGTCAATGAGGCTTTGCTTGCGGCAAACCGTAATGGTGGTTGCCCGGTGCATATTAATGTCCCGATAACTGAGCCTTTGTTTGAATTCAATGTCGGCAGTCTTCCTGACGAAAGGGTTATTCGGAGATTGGGCGTAAGTGGTTTTGCGCCTGAGGCTTGTGAGGAAATTGTCAATAGGGTCTGTGCCTCGTCACGTCCGATGGTTGTTGTCGGGCAGTATAGGTATGGTGAGAGATTGGCAAAGGCGTTGCGTGCTGTATCAGAGAGGGTGACAGTCTTGCAGGAACCGCTCAGTCCGGGATTGGGTGCGGTGCATTTCGATGAGGTGCTGTCGTGTGTCATGGACAATGCGGACTATATGCCTGATTTCATTCTTTATGCCGGAGACACAATCGTAAGCAAGCGTATGAGGAAACTCTTTCGCAGGCTTTCGGATGTTGAGACGTGGGCTGTGAGCGAAGACGGTGAGGTGCATGACACATTTATGAATCAGACTGTTGTCATAGAAAGCTCTCCGGAGAATGTTTTCTGTGGTATGGCTTCATTGTTGGTGGGTAGTGCCAAGTGCTTGGAAAACAGTGCAAAGGTTTTCTTTGCGAGGTGGAAGACAGCTCTTGATTGTGCATCAGAACATGCTGCGGAGTATGTTCCTTGCTATTCGCAGATGCTGGCGGTGAAGAGGTTTGAGAGTCTTGTTGGTGACAATTGTATTGTGCATTATGCCAACAGTTCTGCTGTGCGCCTTGCGAATATTTATGCCGACCGTTACGTTTATGTCAACCGTGGTGTGAATGGCATAGAAGGGACGTTGTCCACAGCTGCCGGATTTGCTGCGGTTTGTGACACGCCGGTGTATTGTGTTATTGGCGACCTTAGTTTTTTCTATGATTGTAATGCATTGTGGAATAACGATTTGCAGGGTAATTTCCGCATCCTTTTGCTGAATAATAACTGTGGCGGGATATTCCACAGGTTGCCGGGGCTTGATTCTTCGCCTGTATACGACACCTATGTTGCTGGTGCTCATGCTGCAAATGCTCGCGGTATCTGTGACGCCCACGGTGTCGGTTATCTCTCTGTCCGTAGTGCGGAAGAGCTTGAACCGCAGATGAAGGTGTTTGTTTCCATGACCTCTGACCGCCCTTTGTTGCTTGAAGTCTTCACCGATGTGACGGAGGATGCACAGGCATTGGAAGAGTATTATGGCGCGTTGCATGGACTTTTTGTAAGATGTATAAGGTGAATGGCATTCTCTTTTGCAAAAAGATGTGACCTCCACAGGCCCCTAAGCTATTTATGATGTTCTTTAATGCTTTTCCTTTCACGCTTCCCCATGTCGTATCATGTTTTCTCATGTTTTATCACGTTCCCTCATGAATCCTCACACTCCCCCCCTCCTTAATATAATAATGTACCTTTACTATCTGTGTTAATTTAAATCAACCAAACCAAACTTTTTCACCATTCCCATACAAAAAACTTCTCCAAAACTTGCAGGACTCGGAAAAAGTATGTACCTTTGCATTCGCAATTCAGAAATGGTTTGCTTGACACCGTCACAATGACGATGGGCGCTTAGCTCAGTTGGTTCAGAGCGTCTGCCTTACAAGCAGAGGGTCGGGGGTTCGAATCCCTCAGCGCCCACACATTACACACACTACACTTACATAATATAAGTAAATCGTAAAAGAGAATATGATTCTGTGATTCTTTGGAATATTTCCAAGAGTTGCAGTTTTTTTTTGTTTTGTGGTGGTGCTAAGGTTGTTGATTATTGTTAATTATTACTTAACAGTAAATAAAAGTAGTGGCGGAAATTCTTTTATTTCTTGGAAAATAAGTATATTTGCACTTTAATTTATTAAATGGCGGGACGGTCGTATGGCTGTGGACCGCAGAATTAAAGAAAACACGTATTTTCAATAAGGTACAATGAATCTCGAACTACTTACAGCTATCTCTCCAATCGATGGACGCTATCGTGGCAAGACTGACTGCCTCGCCGGTTATTTCTCTGAATACGCTCTCATACGTTACCGTGTAAGAGTGGAAATTGAATATTTCATCACTCTTTGTGAACTTCCTCTTCCACAGCTTGCAGGTTTTGACAATAATCTGTTCCCTGCATTGCGCAGTATCTATGGGGACTTCTCTGTGGCTGACGCACAGCGTGTGAAGGATATAGAGAAGGTGACTAACCATGATGTCAAGGCGGTGGAGTATTTCATAAAGGAAAAACTGGACGCTATGGCTGCCGACGGTGTCGTTGCTGAGGGATATTTCGAACCATTCAAGGAGTTTGTCCATTTCGGACTGACATCTCAGGATATCAACAACACTTCCGTGCCTCTCTCCATAAAGGAGGCTCTTGAGGATGTTTATTATCCTCAGGTGGAAGAACTTATACAGCAGCTTCGTGACTATGCCGCAGAGTGGGACAATGTCTCCATGCTTGCAAAGACCCACGGACAGCCTGCATCGCCTACACGCCTCGGCAAAGAGGTGATGGTCTTCGTCTATCGTCTTGAGGAGCAGCTTGCTATTCTTAAGAACTGCAAGTTCACGGCAAAGTTCGGTGGCGCGACAGGTAATTACAATGCTCACCATGTTGCTTACCCGGAATATGACTGGCGTGAGTTTGGTAACAGGTTCGTGGCAGAGAAACTCGGACTTGAGCGTGAACAGTTCACGACACAGATTTCCAACTATGACCACCTGGGGGCAATCTTTGATGCCATAAGACGCATAAACACAATAATCATTGACCTTGACCGTGACTTCTGGATGTATATTTCCATGGAGTATTTCAAGCAGAAAATCAAGGCGGGCGAGGTAGGCTCTTCTGCAATGCCTCATAAGGTCAACCCTATTGATTTCGAAAACTCGGAAGGCAACCTCGGCATAGCAAACGCTATCCTGCAGTTCCTTGCTGCAAAGCTCCCTGTCAGCCGTCTGCAGCGTGACCTTACAGACTCCACTGTACTGCGTAATATCGGCACTCCGCTCGGACATGGTGTCATCGCCATACAGAGCACACTGAAAGGTTTGCGCAAGCTGATTCTCAATGAGGAGGCTCTGCAGAATGACCTTGACAACACTTGGGCTGTTGTTGCTGAGGCTATACAGACTATCCTGCGCCGTGAGGCTTACCCTCACCCTTATGAGGCTCTTAAGGCTCTGACACGCACAAACACAAAGATGACGGAGGAGACAATCCATGAGTTTGTGAAGACTCTCGATGTCAGCGACAAGGTAAAGGAAGAACTTATGGCTATAACTCCTTCTAACTATACCGGCATCTGATAGACTGGAATGTGTCGGAAAGGTGGCATGACCAAGTAATTTGATAATTTAAAAACTAAATAACAATAACAGAAACACAGGAAAAAAACAGACAAGAGACGGCTCGAGAGAGTCAGAGAAAAAGTAATTGAACAGAACTATCATCACTTAATCTTCAAACAAAATGAACCAGGAATTTGATAAAGACAAGACAGAGAAGGGCTTTGAGGAAAGTGGCCGTGAGGGCTACCGCAAGCCGGCATTCAACAGAGAGTACAGCAGCGAAGGACGTCCGCAGCGACCACGTACGCGTATCGTTCGCCCACAGTATGGCTCAGACCGTCCGCGCTACAGTAATAACAATGAGGGCAGTTTCCGTCCGGAAGGTTTCGGCTCTGCTTTCCATGACAATGCCCAGCAGGGTGAGCGCCGTCCGTATGGACAGCGTCCACGTTTCAACGGCAGCAATGGTGGCGGCAGCAATTATAACCGAAATGGCTATAATCGTGGCGGCTATGGACAGCAGAACAGCTACAATAACCAGCAGAATGGTTACCGTCCAAGATATAACAACAATAATGAAGGGGAAATGAAAGAGGGCGGCTTCCAGCCAAGACCTCGCTACAACAATAATGGAGGCTATGACCGGCAGGGCGGTTATAACCGTGGTGGATATAATCGCGGTGGTTATGGTCAGCAGGGAGGCTTCAGCCGTGGCGGCTACAACAACCGGCAGGATGGAAACTTCCGCAGACC
The DNA here is from genome assembly GCF_004792655.1 of Palleniella muris. Taxonomy (GTDB): domain Bacteria; phylum Bacteroidota; class Bacteroidia; order Bacteroidales; family Bacteroidaceae; genus Prevotella; species Prevotella muris_A. The sequence goes on from NZ_SRZC01000031.1 coordinate 23,019, forward strand.
ACGTACCTCTGATTATGACCCGAATGCAAAATACAGCCACAAGAAGCGTATAGAGTACAGTGAGGCTCACATTGACCCGAATGCACCTATACGTCTTAACAAGTACCTTGCAAATGCAGGTATCTGCAGCCGCCGTGAAGCTGATGACTTCATACAGGCAGGCTTGGTGACTGTCAACGGCAATGTGGTGACAGAACTGGGAACAAGGGTTCTCCGTTCCGATAAGATTGTCTTCCACGACCAGCCGGTGTCAATTGAGAAGAAAGTTTATGTCCTTCTCAACAAGCCAAAGGACTATGTCACCACTTCTGACGACCCGCAGAACCGCAAGACTGTCATGGATCTCGTAAAGGACGCATGTCCTGAACGCATCTACCCTGTAGGACGCCTTGACCGTAACACAACAGGTGTGCTGCTGCTTACCAATGATGGCGAGATGGCTTCCAAACTGACACATCCGCGCTTCCTTAAGAAGAAGGTCTATCATGTCTTCTGTGATAAGAACGTAACGGCACATGACATAAACAAGATAGCCGAAGGTGTTGAACTTGAGGACGGACTAATCAAGGCTGATGCTGTGGACTATGCTTCTCCTACCGACAAGAAGCAAGTAGGCATAGAGATTCATTCCGGCAAGAACCGTATCGTGCGCCGTATCTTTGAGAGCCTCGGCTACCGGGTCATCAAACTTGACCGTGTGCAGTTTGCCGGACTTACAAAGAAGAATCTCCGCCGTGGCGACTGGCGATTCCTCACAGAGAAAGAGGTAGACATGCTGCGCATGGGTGCTTACGAATGACGTAATATTACGTGTTGCATCATTCAATAGTGACAGTATACAATGAAAATATGGCAATCCTTGCCTTTTCCGAGGACTGACATCCAATGAAAAGGCAAGGTGTCTTTTTACCAGAACATACATATAATAAATAACGTTCATCTATGAAAAGAACAAAAGTTATAGACATCCTTAAAAGCACAGAGTTCGGCAAGGATGTTTGCGTAAAGGGTTGGGTGCGTACCCACCGCAGCAGCAAGGCTGTTGACTTCATCGCTCTTAACGATGGTTCTACTATAAATAATGTGCAACTTGTCTGCGATGCCGACAAGTTTGACGCTGAATTGCTCAAGCAGATTACCACAGGTGCATGTCTGTGCGCTACCGGTAAGCTCGTTGAAAGCCAGGGCAAAGGCCAGACATCTGAGATTCAGTGCGAAAACATCGAAATCTACGGTCTCTGCGGTGCTGACTATCCTATGCAGAAGAAAGGACAGACCTTTGAGTACATGCGCCAGTATGCGCACCTCCGTCTGCGTACCAACACTTTCGGAGCAATCATGCGCATCCGTCACAACATGGCGATGGCTATCCATACATTTTTCCATAACAAGGGATATTTCTATTTCCACACTCCACTTATCACAGCTTCTGACTGTGAAGGTGCAGGACAGATGTTCCAGGTTACGACAAAGAACCTCTACAACCTGAAGAAGGATGAGAACGGACAGATTATGTACGATGATGACTTCTTCGGCAAACAGACATCACTGACTGTGTCCGGACAGCTGGAAGGTGAGCTTGGAGCTACTGCTCTTGGCGGCATCTATACCTTCGGTCCTACGTTCCGCGCCGAGAACTCCAACACTCCGCGCCACCTTGCGGAGTTCTGGATGATAGAGCCGGAAATAGCGTTCATGGACTTGGATGAACTCATGGATCTTGAGGAAGAGTTCATCAAGTACTGCGTGCAGTGGGCTCTTGACAACTGCAAGGACGACCTTGAGTTCCTCAACAAGATGATTGACAAGGGACTTCTCGAGCGTCTGCAGGGAGTCGTGAACACAGAATTCGTTCGCCTGCCTTACACCAAGGGCATCGAAATTCTTCAGGAAGCAATCAAGGGCGGAAAGAAATTTGACTATCCTTGCAACTGGGGCGATGACCTTGCTTCCGAGCATGAACGCTATCTGGTGGAGGAGCATTTTAAGAAACCTGTCATCATGACAAACTACCCTAAGGAGATTAAGGCGTTCTATATGAAGATTGATGCCGAGAAGCCTGTATGCATGGGTAAGGAAATGGAGGAGACGGTACAGGGCACTGATGTGCTTTTTCCGCAGATTGGTGAGATTATCGGTGGTTCCGTGCGTGAGGAAAGCTATGATAAGCTGATGGGCGAGATAGAGCGCCGCAACATTCCTATGAAGGACATGGCATGGTATCTTGACACGCGTAAGTACGGCTCATGCCCTCATGCTGGCTTCGGTCTCGGCTTCGAGCGTCTGATTCTGTTCGTTACTGGCATGCAGAATATCCGTGATGTCATACCGTTCCCACGTACTCCGAATAATGCGGAATTCTAAAAAACGGAGCCTGGGCATGGACAGGGTGCATAACGGCTGTATATGAAAAAGATATTTAGTGGACGCCGGCATGACTCTGATTTATGTGAAAAAGTTTTCAGGGTTGACTCCATTACGGGAGCCAGCCCTGAAATTTGATGCATATCCAAGGGTAGGTAAGATGACGGGCTGTTTGTAATCCGTTCTGGAGAGAGAAGTTTCATGATAACATGATGCAGGCCGACACTATGGAAACCTTTCTGTATAGGCCGGGCTTCGTCAGGATGAGCATATTGTTTGATAATAAGTTTATTTAGAAAGTAAGTCATGACCAGACAACAGACATTGCAGTTGAAGGGCATCGCCATATTGTTCATGCTTTGGCTGCATCTCTTTTCTTCAGGCGAGGGATTCGTCTCTTCGCTGTCTTGGATAAACGGTGCTCCATTGGCCGTAGTATTGAAAAAACTTTGCTCGATGTGCGTGCCGATGTATGCTTTTCTTGGAGGAGTAGGACTGGCTGCTACATACGAGGCGGCCTCAGGCCATAATGCTTCCATGCACAACGGAAGGCGTGTCGCCATGCTCTATGCCAACTTCTGGACAGTCTTGCTGATTTTCTATGGAGTGGGGTACATGAATAACCCAACTCTCTTTAATTTCCATATTCCGGAGTTTCTATACACTCTTGCCGCTTTGGACTATAAGGTGAACGGCACATGGTGGTTTCTTTTGCCTTATGCCATGATAACAGCTATGGCGGCTCCGTTTTTGCGCCAGGTATATTCTTTGGACAGAAAGATGGAATCATGGATGTTTGTCGCATTGCTCGTGATGCATATAGCCGGATATGTCGGAGTGGATATTGCAAGTAAGGACAACTGGCTTGTATACATCCTGTTGCGAACGGCATGCAATTTCTTCCTGATTTTGTTCCCTTTTGCCACAGGTGCTTTGTTTCATAAGCACCGAACAATTCACAACTGCAGGCTGGCTCTTGAAAAACGGTTTACGCCACGCAGGAAGAATATGCTGGTTGGAGGTCTTCTTGCATGTCTTGTTTTCATAAAACTGTGCATCGGGGCGTCTGCTCTTTTCAATCCGTGGTTCGTTTTCCTGCTGATTCCTTTGTATTGTATGTGTGGATATCCTTCCAAGGTTGAAAGGCTGTTATGCTTCTTTGGACGGCATAGCACCAATATATGGCTGTGCCATAACTTCTTTATTTTTGGTGTCTGGGGAAGTCTGATTTATGATTTGCATTTTCCGTTGCTGATATTTGCAGCATTACTTCTGGTTTCAACCGTCACGTCATATATTATAAAAATGGTGTATGTTCCGGTGAAAAGACTGGTGGAGCCGGTATTGAATAGGGCATTGCAGATGTGAAATGTTATTTTTGTTTCTTGATTATGAATTAATTTTTATACCTTTGTAGTCGCAAAGAGCAATAAATAAACTTTTCATGGCAGAAATTATACTGTGGCGGTAATTGGACTTGCGGCAGTATGATGAATACGATTACAAAAAATATAGATACCAACCATGCCAGCTACAGAAAGAACAAACAGAGCAGGCAAGCGGCAGCCTGCACCTATTGATAACACTTACGGACACTTGCCGCCACAGGCGTTGGACGTGGAACAGGTTGTGCTTGGAGCATTGCTGATTGACGCCGAAGCATTCGGAGTGGTCAGCGAACTGCTGCACCCTGACACATTCTACGACCCTCGCCATAAGCAAATCTTCACTGCCATACAGACCCTGAACATGAGCGAACGCCCTGCCGACATCATCACCGTGTCGGAAGAACTGAAGAAAATGGGCAAGCTTGATGAGGCGGGCGGTGCTCCGTACATCATAGAACTCTCGGCAAAGGTGTCGTCCTCTGCCAATGTGGAGTACCACAGCCGTATCCTTGCACAGAAATATATGGCACGCCAGCTCATAAGCTATGCCAGTGACATAGAGACAAAGGCATTTGATGAGACAGTCGACACCGACCTGCTCATGCAGGAGGCGGAAGGCGCATTGTTCCAGCTCTCGCAGAAGAACATGAAGCAGGACTACACACAGATTGACCCTGTGGTGAAGAAAGCCTACGAAATCCTGCAGAAAGCGGCGGCGAACAGCGGCGGATTGACCGGTGTGCCTTCAGGACTTGACGACCTTGATGCCGTCACCTCAGGGTGGCAGCCCTCCGACCTTGTCATCATTGCCGGACGCCCTGCCATGGGAAAGACCTCTTACGCCCTCTCCGTGGCAAAGAACATTGCCGTCGACTACCGCATTCCGATAGCGTTCTTCTCTCTCGAAATGAGCAATGTGCAGCTTGTCAACCGACTCATCTCTAACGTTTGCGAGATTCCGGGACACAAGATTCTCAACGGTCAGCTGACAAACGAAGAGTGGGCACGCCTTGACCAGAATCTCCGCAAGCTTGACGGTGCACCTCTTTATATAGACGACACTCCGGGTCTCTCCGTCTTTGAGCTACGCACAAAGGCACGCCGACTGGTGAAGGAGAAGGGAGTAAAGATAATCATGATTGACTACCTCCAGCTGATGAACGCCAACGGCATGAAGTTCAACTCACGACAGGAGGAGGTCTCGAAAATCTCAGGCTCGCTGAAAGGTCTTGCCAAAGAACTTGATGTCCCCGTCCTTGCCCTCTCACAGCTCAACCGTTCCGTGGAGAGCCGTGGCGATGGCGATGCCAAGGGCATTGACTCCAAGCGTCCGCAGCTGTCCGACCTCCGCGAGTCCGGTTCTATAGAGCAGGACGCCGACATGGTGCAGTTCGTCCACCGTCCGGAGTATTACCACATTTTGGAGGACAGTGCCACCGGTCAGGACCTTCGCGGCATGGCACAGATTATCATCGCCAAGCACCGTAAGGGTGCCACAAAGGATGTCCTTGTGTCTTTCCGTGGCGAGTTCACACGCTTTGCCAACAAAAACGAGCGTTATGCTCCGATAGACAATGTCGGTCCTATGGACGGTGAGATTATCGGCTCTGCTCTCGGCGGAGGCATGGATGACCCACTTGCCGGTGACGTTCCGCCTTCTCAGGCAGGGCTTGACGATTTGCCGTACTAAATGTTGCGCGGACGCAAGCCACAGCCTTTGCCCACGCCTGCCGGCAGGCAAGACGCCGAAAGACGGCGAGTGACAGAATGAAAGGTAACCTTTAACCCTGTAAAAGGTAACACTTGGCTGCGCAAAAGGTAACGCTTTGCATGGTAAAGTGTTACCTTTTGTTTTTTTTACCTGTATTTTATTGCTTGCTGGATTATATGCTTACTGAAAGGCATGGATGCCTGTTGTTTTGTAAACAGTTGACTTGCTTTTGCTTGCATATTGTCAGAACCGTGGCGCAAGGTGGCAAAGCATATTATTTCCCATATCCGTGACCGGCGTTTCCTGCTTATGTTTTATTCCCACACCTGTTCCAAGAATTCTCACGTGACTCTGTGTGGTTAAGTTATATACCCTACCTCCATTGTTGGATTATGTACAATTATGCCAAAGGCCTGATTCCGGGATGGCTGGCGGGGGTGGCATCCCTCGCCTGCAATTTTCGGATTATGAGAGGTTATAGGGATGGGATGGCCTACCTGTTTGTCTCGTGTTTTGTGATTGCTGTTCCGACAATCTTTGCCGCAATAGAGATATTTCTGTATTTCTCATTCTTCATGTTAATACTTATTCTTGTCTATTGGGGACTGTTGTTCCTCAGCAAGAATGGCAAATCATCATGGGGAATAGCGATATTCATGCCCAAGAGATTGAAATGGATGGTATGGATAGTTGGCGCACTATGGTGTGAAATGATAATCGCCGGTGTTTGGACAATACAAAAACTCCACTGAGTTTTCTCCGGTTTGGTGACGAAATCAAAATGGAAAGAAAAATCTTGAAAGCTACGATAGTAATGAATTCAGGAATAAGCAGCGGGGATGGCAATACATTCGAATTGCCAGGCTGGGTTGTAAACCGTAAGGGAAGATGGGAAAGTGGAACTTATAAATATGAAATATGGTATGGCGACAGATGCCTGAAATCACATGAATTCATGGTGCGTTAAATAAAGTCATAAAATAAAAAATCTTCTGAATCCGCAAGAATCCGCATGCCCTTTTGCTCTGTGCGCTTACGCCATGCGAGTCTCTTGCGGATTGTTTTTTTCTTGCGGATTCAGAAGATTAAGCAGATTCTTCCTGCTGTTTTCCTGTTCGGTCATATCGCGGCACACTCTTCCCTCAGCCATTCCCTTTCGTCAGGGGAGAGGAGAGGGGAGAGGGAGTTGAAGACATTGCGGTGGTAGTCGTTTAGCCATTCGCGCTCTTCACTGCTGAGCATCTCAAGGATTATAGGCTCCTTGTCTATCGGACAAAGCGTCAGCGGTTCGAACTCGAGGAACGTTGCCGTCGGCGACTCGCTGCCCCTGCCGGCTTTCTGCAGAGGCGTGGGGTAGTGGCGCGTGAGCAGAGTGTTCTCGATCCGCACTCCGAATTTCCCTTCGAGGTACACTCCCGGTTCGTCGGTGACGGTCATCCCTGCATGGAGAGGTGCAGGACGGTACTCCATCCTTATCTGGTGAGGACCCTCATGCACACTGAGGTATGAGCCCACGCCATGCCCTGTGCCGTGGAGATAGTTGTAGCCGTACTGCCAAAGGTATTGGCGTGCTATGGCGTCAAGCTGCGTCCCGCTTGCCCCGTCAGGGAACTTCATCATTTCGAGAGCAATGTGCCCTTTCAGCACCAGTGTGTAAACCAGCCGTTCCTCCTCTGTCAACGGTCCGAGAGGTATGGTGCGAGTGATGTCTGTCGTGCCGTCCCGGTATTGCGCTCCGCTGTCAAGAAGCAGGAATCCTTCAGGCTTTAGCGGAATGTCTGTCGCTTCTGTAGGCTCATAGTGGACTATTGCGCCATGCGCTCCATAGCCTGCTATGGTGTCAAAGGACACGCCGCGGAACAGTTCCTGCTCTGCGCGCAGAGCTTCAAGTTTTGCACAGACAGAGAGTTCCGTCATAGGCAAAGTGCCGATGTTCCCTTTCAGCCATTTCGTGAACCTCACCAATGCCACGCCGTCGCGCAGCATGGCATTGCGGAATCCTGTGATTTCCGCCTCCGATTTGACGGATTTCATTGCCGGAATCGGGGACGCTCCGTTGACAATATGGCACTTTATGCTTTTGTAAAGGCTTTGGTTTGCCTCGTTCTTGTCGGCAAGAATGTTGTATTCCGGATAGCTTTTCAGTCCCTTTGTTATGTTCCTGTAATCATCTACCGTCACCCCTTCGCCCTCAAGGTAAGCAGCGGTTTCCGGGGAAACTTTCTCCTTTATTATAAATAGAGTGGCACTTTCGGAGGCGATGAGCAGGTAGGCGACAGCCACGGGAGTGCAGTGGACGTCACTGCTTCTGATGTTCAGTGTCCATGCTATGTCGTCAAGGGCAGCCACTACCATACCGTCGGCGTGCATGCTGCGCAGCGCTTTGCGTATGCGCGACAGTTTTTCGTGCGCACTCTCACCTGCAAATTCGACAGGCTGCACCTCCACCGGCGCGGTAGGCAGTGGCGGACGGTCAAGCCATATCTCGGCAAGCGGGTCAAGGTTCGTGCGCAATGTCAGTCCTCCGTTTGCACGAAGCTCCGCAGCAAGCTCCTCTGCTTCCGCCGCAGGGCACACTGTTCCGTCGATGCACACCTCCGTGGAGTTGCCGCCGGCATACCTCTCTTTCTTGAAAATCTCTTGTGAAATCCACTCTGGTATGGACGGCGTGCCCGGCATCTTCAACTTCATGAGCCGGAATTCCGTGCCCTCCAGTTCGTCGTCAGCCTGTATGAAGTATCTGGAGTCTGTCCAAAGGGCGGCAGAATACATGGTGACGACAGCCGTTCCGGCAGAGCCTGTGAATCCGCTTATCCATTTTCTTCCCTCCCAGTGTTGAGGCACATACTCCCCGTTGTGCGGGTCGGTGCTTGGGATTATTACTGCACAGAGTTTCTCACGTGCCATTATTTTGCGCAATGCGGCAAGTCTTTCTGCAATGGTTTCCATGTTTTTTTTTGTTTTAGAGTGGTGGATGTTGAAAAACGTCGTTTTAGGTATGTTTTTCAACAAAAAAAGGCATTAATATATGCAAAAGTAAGAAAAAATGTTATAATGGCAAAGATTCTATGGGTAAATATTTTGCGTTCTATGTTTTTTTTCTTAATTTTGCAGAGGAAAAACGAATTAAACAATATATAACGATGGCATTTTTAACAGACGACAAACTTGTAATCGTTGGTGCCGGTGGCGCTATCGGTTCTACTATGGTACAGACAGCTCTTACAATGAAGCTGACTCCTAATGTATGTCTTTACGACGTTTACGCTCCGGGAATGGAGGGCGTTATGGAGGAAATGTTCCACTGTGGTTATGACGGTGTGAACCTTACAGCCACAACAGACGTAGCGGAGGCATTCAAGGATGCTAAATATATCATCTCTTCAGGTGGCGCGCCACGTAAGGCAGGCATGACACGCGAAGACCTTCTCGCAGGCAACTGCAAAATCGCTGAGGAACTTGGCAAGAACATCAAGACTTACTGTCCGGACGTGAAGCATGTTGTGGTTATCTTCAACCCTGCTGACCTCACAGGTCTTGTGACACTGCTCTACTCAGGTCTGAAACCGGGTCAGGTGACAACTCTTGCCGCTCTCGACTCTACACGCCTCCAGTCAGCTCTCGCAAAGAAGTTCGGCTGCAAGCAGTATGAGGTGACAGGCTGCGCTACTTACGGCGGTCACGGCGAGCAGATGGCAGTGTTCGGCTCTGCAGTGAAAGTCAACGGCACTCCGCTTAATGACCTTATCGGCACAGACAAGTGCTCTGAGGAGGAGTGGGAGCAGCTCAAGGTTGACGTTACAAAGGGTGGTGCGAAGATTATCGAGCTTCGCGGACGCTCTTCATGGCAGTCTCCTGCATATTGCTCAGTGGAGATGATTCGCTCAGTAATGGGTGGCGAGAAGTTCCGTTGGCCTGCAGGTACTTACGTACAGAACGAAAAGTACAACCACATCATGATGGCTATGGACACCACTCTCGATGAGAATGGCTGCACATACAAGATGCCACAGGGAACAGCCGAGGAAATGGCTAAGCTTGACGCAAGCTATGAGCACCTCTGCAAGATGCGTGACGAGCTTGTTACTCTCAACATCGTTCCGGCTATCTCTGAGTGGAGCAAAATCAATCCAAATCTCTAATCCGCTTCGGTCGGTAAGAATGGAGGATTGGCAGTCCGGGAACGGACTGTATGGAATTGATACTCTCGACCAACAAAAGTTGGTAATATAATTCTCTCTCTTTTTCTAAGGTTGACAGTTTTGTTGACCAGCCTGAGTAATAAGTTGTGAAACTTGTTACTCAGTTTTTCTTTTTAGGCACCTCTGTGTGTCTGTTTGGCATCCGTGGATGTATGTTTTACATTCGTGTGTGTATGGGAAAGGCAGGGAGAAATTGATTATAAACAAAAATAATAATATACAGATTAAAGCTATGGCTCTTATCAAATCATATAAAGGCGTCACTCCTAAATGGGGGCGTGACTGCTATTTCTCGGAGAATGCCACTCTTGTCGGCGATGTTAGGTTGGGTGATGAATGCTCGATATGGTTCAATGCCGTCGTGCGTGGCGATGTTGCGCGCATCATCATCGGTGACCGCTGCAACGTGCAGGACGGTTCTTGTGTCCATGTGACGAACTTTGGTGGGGAGGAACGCCCTACGGAGGAGTTTGTCAATGGTCATGACTGTCTGCTGGAAGATGATGTCACGGTAGGGCATAACGCCACTCTCCATGCCTGTCATGTGAGGAAAGGCGCATTGATTGGTATGGGTGCGACAGTCCTTGACAAGGCTGTAATCGGCGAAGGCGCTGTCATTGCTGCCGGAGCCCTTGTGCTTGGCGGCACTCAGGTGGGTGACCACGAGATATGGGCAGGCGTTCCGGCGAAGATGGTCAAGAAGACGCGTCCTAACCAAGCGGAGTCTTTCGCGCAGCATTATGTCGATTACAGCAAGATTTATCTTGCGGAAGACGCGGAGGAGAACAAAGGATAGTTTGCCTTGGATAATAAAAATATATAGCTCATTAGGAACTTATCACACCGAATTCCTAATGAGCTGTACAAAAAGCACCGCAAAAGGCGGTGCTTTTTGTGTTATCTGTGTATAGCGGCGTAGTGTGTCTGCCCGAAAATTGTTGACCGCTGTTGTGCTAAAAAATGATTGTTATACACCTGCTGGGTCAAAACATGCGCGGCAACGAGTCGAATATCCGGGCATAGATGTGTGCACAAGCAGAGATATATTGTATTTTGCCGAATCATCCCCAATAAGCCGCATGAATCCGCATGAGGATGTAGGGCACAAGGAACGGTATCAGTCCTCGTCCTCCTTAGGCGCATGGAGCTCCGGGTAAGCTATACGGGTGTGGTAAATAGCCTTCAGGCGTTCGATGAGGACATCCTTCGCCGTCTGAATGTCACGGAACGTTATCGGGCAGTCGTGGAAGAAGCCGTTCTGCACCTGCGAATCAATAATTTTGTCGACCAATCCGGCGATGGACTCTTCCGTGTACTCCTTCAAGGAGCGTGAGGCTGCCTCAACACTGTCAGCCATCATCAGAATAGCCTGCTCGCGTGTGAAAGGATTAGGACCGGGATAGCGGAAGATAGTCTCGTCAACCTCCTCGTCGGGGTGCTTGTTCTTGTACTGTACATAGAAATAGGACACAAGCCCGTTGCCATGATGAGTGCGTATGAAGTCCTGAATCACACCCGGCAGCCCCTCTTTGTCCGCCAGACGCAGCCCCTCTGTGACATGGCTGATGATAACTTGTGCGGATTCCTGCTCCGAAATACGCGTATGAGGGTTGATGCTTGCCTGGTTCTCGGTATAGAATACAGGATGCCGCATCTTGCCGATGTCATGGTAAAGTCCGCCGACACGCACAAGAAGGGCTCGCGCACCAATGCGTGAGGCAATCGCAGACGCAAGGTTGCTCACCATTATGGAGTGCTGGAAAGTGCCCGGAGCGACCTCCGACAGGTGGCGGAGGACCGCCTTGTTTGTGTCGGAAAGTTCAAAGAGCGTCACCGCAGAGACAAAGCCGAAAGCCTTTTCCACAACAAACATCAGCGGATAGGCAAGGAGCAGAAGCACCGCATTGGCAACAAAATGCGGGAAAAGTCCGAGATTTATGTCAGCCACGCCCTTTGCCTCAATCAGTTGCAGCGAGACAAACACAAGGAATTCCGTTGTCACCACCGTAAGTGCTGCCGTGAACACCTGGGAGCGATGGGAAAGTTCGCGGAGTGTATAGATGGCCGCCAGACCGCCGGCAAGCTCTATCGCAATGAAGTCAAACTGTTTCTGCACCGCCAAAGCACTAAGCATAACCACCACGGCATGGGTTATGAATGCCGTGCGCGAATCAAGGAACACGCGGACAAACATAGGAGCCATGCACAGAGGGATGACATAGACACTGAAAAAACGATGGCGCATGACGAGTGACACTATGCCCGTAAGGATGATGATGATCGTATACAACATCACATAGGAGCTTGTCTTCTCGAAATAATCGCTGCGGTAGAGCAGGAGATAAAGCGTAAAGAGGGCTATCACTATGAACACGAAGAGTGCCTGCCCTCCGTAGGTGGTAAGGATTTCCGCGTGGGTGGCTTTCTGTTTCTGGTATTCACGGATATATGATGTTATGGCTGCATAAGCCTTCTCGTCGACAACGACACCGCGGTTTATTATCTCCTCACCCACCTGTATGATGCCGGAAGCGGTCGGAATACTGCTCAGCAGGTCGTTCATCTCCATCTCCGTCCTGTCCTTGTCAAGCAAGATGTTCGGTTCGAGGAACTCATTGAGGTTGCATTGCTGCAAAGCCTGCCGCTGTTTCTGCATGGCAGGGTCATGGAACAGCCATTCATACGCTGTCAGAGGCGTCATGAAACGGTGCACCGGCACACTCGTTGCCGTGTTCCCGGAGACAAGGCGGATGCTCCGTGTGCTGTCGTCTGCCGCCGACTGTGCCACATCGGCATTGATGATTCCCATGTCATAAGCCATCCTTATCCTCTTTGCCACATAGGCGGAATAGGAGCGCGAAAGGCCGTGGATGCCGTCCCGGAACTCCTCATTGAACTTCTTCAGGGCACGCTCCCTCACCGTCACGGACACACTGTAGTACGGCTCAAACCCCTGCAGCAGAGAGTCGCGCTCCTGCTTCAGCACCTCCTCACTTTTGTAAATGGGGATTTCCGTCTCGGCAATGAGCTGGTCATAATGCCACGGATGGTTCAGTTCGTACACGAAAGACACACCCGGGTCATGCGGCATTATAAGTACCACAAGCACTGTCGTGACGACGATGAGCCAAGAGCGTTTCAACAGGTTCTTCCAGAACATGCCACTCTGAGTGTAGGATTTTGCCATATTTTCAACCGTTTGTTTTCTAACTGAGTGCGAAAATACGAAAAAAAATTCGGTTTTGTGCAATAAATATAGTAATTTTGCAGAAAATTATGAAATTCATTCCATTAGGGCAGAGCAATATACTCTGTGCCTGAAAGAAAGAAAACTTAAAAACAAAATGTCAGAAAGAAAAGTCAGAGTACGTTTCGCACCGTCACCGACCGGTGCACTGCATATCGGCGGTGTGCGCACCGCATTGTACAATTACCTCTTTGCCAAGCAGCATGGTGGCGACCTGGTGTTCCGTATAGAGGACACCGACTCCAACCGCTTTGTTCCGGGAGCAGAGGAATACATCATCGAGTCATTCCGCTGGCTGGGCATAAAGTTTGACGAGGGTGTCAGTTTCGGCGGCGACAAGGGACCTTACCGTCAGTCAGAGCGTCGTGAGATATACAAGGAATATGTCCGCCGGCTGATTGATGACGGCAAGGCATATATTGCGTTCGACACTCCGGAAGAGCTTGAGGCGAAGCGCAACGAGATAAAGAATTTCCAATACGATGCACATACGCGCCTTATGATGCGCAACTCCCTCACCCTTTCAAAAGAGGAGGTGAACGCTCTCATCGAGGACGGGCAGCAGTATGTCGTCCGATTCAAGATCGAACCGGGACAGGATGTCATGGTGGATGACATCATCCGAGGAGAGGTGCATATCAAGAGTGACATCCTGGATGACAAGGTGCTCTACAAAAGTGCCGACGAACTCCCGACCTATCACCTTGCAAACATTGTCGATGACCACCTGATGGAAATCACACACGTCATCCGTGGCGAGGAATGGCTTCCTTCTGCACCGTTGCATGTGCTGCTCTACAAGGCTTTCGGCTGGGCGGACACCATGCCACGCTTTGCCCATCTGCCACTGCTCCTCAAACCGGAAGGAAAGGGAAAACTGTCAAAGCGCGACGGTGACCGTCTCGGATTCCCTGTCTTCCCACTCGAATGGCACGACCCAAAGACAGGCGAGGTTAGCTCCGGTTATCGTGAGTCAGGCTATTTCCCTGAGGCAGTAGTCAATTTCCTTGCACTCCTCGGCTGGAATCCGGGTACGGAACAGGAGATTTTCACCCTTGACGAAATGGTTGAAATCTTCAACCTCGAGAAATGTTCCAAGGCAGGAGCGAAGTTTGACTACAAGAAGTGCCAGTGGTTCAACCATGCCTATGTGCTGCAGAAGTCTGCTGAAGAGATTGCCGCACTCTTTGCACCGGCAGTGGCAAACAACGGCATCGATGAGTCCATGGAGCGCATTACCGAGGTTGTAAGGATGATGAAGGACCGCGTGACTTTCGTTTCCGAGCTTTGGGGACTCTGCTCTTTCTTCTTCATCGCACCTTACAGCTATGATGAGAAGACAGTGAAGAAACGCTGGAAAGAATACTCTGCACAGCAGATGACAGAACTGAAAGATGTGCTGGCAGCCCTTGAAGACTTCTCTGTGGAGGCTCAGGAAAAGGCTGTCATGGCATGGATTGGCGAGAAAGAGTACAAGCTCGGTGATGTAATGAACGCTTTCCGCCTCTGCCTTGTAGGAGAGGGAAAAGGTCCGGGAATGTTCGACATTTCCGCTTTCCTTGGCAAGGAAGAGACCATAAAGCGTATCGACGCTGCCATAGCGGCACTGAACACTGAAGCATAAGGCACAGTGGCAACCTATAACGAAGGACAGTCCTTGCCCGTTTGCCGTGCAATCCACGGACATGACGGCAAGGCAGCGGCTTTCAACAACTCAGTAATACTCGAATCGTGTATCAAATAGGACTTTGGATGTACTTGTGCGCCGTGGCAGTGCTCAGTCTCTTTGACAGGAAAGTGAGAGCAATGTGGCGTGGCGAACGCCGGGCTATCGGCACCATAAAGAGCAAACTCGATCCTCAGGCAAAATATGTCTGGGTACATGCCGCATCACTCGGAGAGTTTGAACAGGGCAGACCTATCATCGAGCATATCAAGCAGAAATATCCGCAATACAAGGTTCTGCTGACGTTCTTCTCCCCTTCCGGCTATGAGGTTCGCAAGGATTATGAAGGCGCAGACATAATATGCTACCTGCCACTTGACACATTCCGCAACGCACGCCGCTTCCTGAATGCTATACATCCCGTGTGCGCCTTGTTCATAAAATATGAGTTCTGGTACAACTACCTGCATATCCTGAAGCATCGTGGCGTACCTGTTTACAGTGTCGCAAGCATCTTCCGCCCTGACCAGATATTCTTCAAATGGTACGGAAAAGGATACGGCAAGGTGCTGAAATGCTTCACACACTTCTACGTACAGAATGAGCAAAGCAAGCAGTTGCTCGCCACTCTCGGCATTGACAATGTCTCTGTCACCGGCGATACACGTTTCGACCGCGTGATAGCCATAGCGGAACAGGCACAGAAGATTGAGGCTGTCGAACGGTTTCTTGCATCAAACAAGGGGAAGAAGGTCTTTGTCGCCGGCAGCTCATGGCAGCCTGACGAAGAGATTTTCATACCTTATTTCAAGTCGCATGACAATTGGACGCTGATCATTGCTCCTCATGTCATAGGCGAGGAGCATCTGCGCGGGATAGAAGCCTTGCTGGAAAGGAACGGATATTCTCACCAACGCTACACCGAACTTGCGGATGCCAAGGCAACACCTGTGACCGGCAACGGCAGGAATGCGCTTATAATAAACTGTTTCGGCTTGCTTTCCTCCATCTACCGCTATGCCGACGTGACGTATGTCGGTGGCGGTTTCGGTGTCAGCATCCACAATCTGCCGGAAGCAGCGGTATGGGGCAAGCCCGTAATCTTCGGTCCCGAGAACAGCAAATTTGCAGAGGCACAGGGGCTGAAAGCCTGCGGTGGCGGCATAGAGATTACGGATTACAGGACTTTCTCTGCCATAATGGACAAGTTTGGCACGGACGCTGAATATCTCGCCGAATGCTCCAAGGCTGCACATGACTACGTAGAATCGAAAGCAGGAGCCACCAAGGCTGTCATATCTGCCCTGAACCTGTAAAAGAAGCATACATAAGGAACCGCACTAAAGGATATATTTTGATTTCCTTTAGTGCGGTTTTTCTTTTTCCTAATTATTGGTGTCGGTAAAACGCAAAATACATCTCTGATTTGTACGTAATGTTTACGCGAGTTCGGGATAAGAAAGTCCCCGAAAAAGTTGGTAATCTCGCAAATATT
>NZ_SRZC01000032.1 GCF_004792655.1 Palleniella muris
ATATTAAGGTTTGGTCACAATAATATAATAAACCTTTTGGAAAATACGCTGTATTTTTTGTATTTTAGCGAATCATTAACGAATATAAATTAGTTTGAACAAGTTCAATAAAAAAGACAAACAAACGTTATAAACAAAAATAAGCTATGTTTTTAATATGCGTAATTATTTGGCTTGTTGTCGGCATCCTCAAATGCTCGACAGGGCACGGAGACTTTGAATAAAAAATAGTAACAATAAAAACAAAATATTATGAAAAAGAAACAGCATTGTACATTTCTGATAACATAGAGTACATGCGTGAGAACGAAGCATACTGAGTGACAGTAGAAGCAACAGTTATAGTGGTTTGCATAATTTGTCAACCAACTATAAATACAAGGATTTTGAAATAGGTTGTGATTTGTCCTTCTATAAAGAGGAGGAAGACCAGGTTTTGGATTATACTGGTCACACTGGAATGAACGGGCTTTATCAGCAGAAGTTTTTTTTAAGACAAAAGCATATCTCAATAATGAGAATAACTTGCGTTTCGGAACATTGGAATATGGCATGGAATATGTTTATTCAGCAACCGACAATGCAAAACAGACGGTTGATGCGGATGATGGCAACAAGCCATTTGCATCGACACAGTGGGAATCAGCTTTCTCTTTTTATGTCGGTTTTAACAAACGCTTTGGTAAAAAGGGCTTAATCGGTGTTTCCGCTCAGGCTGAATATTTCAAATCAACTCTTGACAGTGTTCAAGTCAATAAGAGCAAAGTGCTGTGGAACACTTTCTCTGTGTATCCACGTGTGACATTCATGTATAAGCTCGGCAAATACGGCTCTATGCAATTTGCTTTAAGCAGTCAAAAACATTACCCGCCATATTGGGTTACTGCTTCCAACAGGACTGCAATAAACAACTATTGCTTCAACGAAGGCAATCCGGAACTGAAGCCATATACACGCTATTCGTTATTGCATTCAAAATATATTTTCGGAGCATTCTATGAGTATTGCAATGACTATTATACACAGCTGCTGACACAAAGTGATGATGAGCTTTCTGCCGTATATAAGTACTATAATATGGAGAGAAGTACGAAAGTCGGTGTAATGTCGGTGGTGCCAGTAAAATGGGGAACATCATTCAATATTCGTTTTACCGGGATGTTGTTGTCCATGTTTCAAAAAGGCAGGTAGAGGATTTTTCTTTTGAAAGGCAAAAACTATCGTCAAGAATTTCCATGGCAAATACGTTAAGTCTTATGCAGAACAAAATTGTCATGGAACTGTCCGGTTGGTATCAATTTCCTCTTGTTCAAGGAATCTATGATGTTGGTGCAATGTGTTCTGTTTCCATGGGCTTGGTTTGGCGAACCAATATAAAAGGTTTGTCATTCGCTGTCAAATATGAGGATGTTTTCGACACATACAGGATGAAGGTAAGCACTGATGTCAGTGGGCAAAAGTATGCATTCAAAAATAATGTGGATGAGCGTTGTCTGTCCATTAATGTCAAATACAATTTTAATGGATATAAAGGGAAAAACAAAGAAACAAGTACAGATGACAGGCTTGGGCTCTAAAGTTTTGCCGCTGTTAGCTCAGGCATATTGTTTTTGGCAATATGCCTGAGTCTGTGTCTATGCAGTAAAGTATTCCTTACAGTCTGTGTAAGCTGACCTTGAAGGCTCTATAAACTGTCATTGGAGGCTGCACAAGCAATGTTATAAGGCTGCACTTGCTCTTTCATGCCGATAAAGAAGAGTCCTTTGGATGATTCTATTTAAAAGCAAGAGACCTGCTCTTCGTGAGAAAAGCAGGTTCTTGTGTTTGTTTGGAATAAGTGTATTTTAATAAATACTATGTGTTTGGAGTTGGTTTATGCTTCTGCAGCAGGGATAACCGATACGACAGACTTGTCGTACTTTCCTCTGTGGAAATTAACTGTACCGTCTACGAGAGC
Source organism: Palleniella muris (assembly GCF_004792655.1). Lineage (GTDB taxonomy): Bacteria > Bacteroidota > Bacteroidia > Bacteroidales > Bacteroidaceae > Prevotella > Prevotella muris_A. The sequence continues at coordinate 1,958 of NZ_SRZC01000032.1, forward strand.
GTAGAGAGTATCGTCCTTACCCTGTGCTACATTTTCGCCCGGGAAGTGCTTGTTACCGCGCTGGCGAACGATGATGTTGCCTGCGATGCACTTCTGACCACCCCAAATCTTGACACCGAGTCGCTGTGAAGCTGACTCGCGTCCGTTCTTAGAACTACCGACACCTTTTTTATGAGCCATTTCTAAAGTCCTCCTCTGATTTAAGCGATTACTGACTTGATAACAATCTCTGTGTACTGCTGACGGTGACCGTTCTTCTTGCGAGAGTCCTTGCGGCGCTTCATCTTGAACACGATTACCTTGTCACCCTTAACGAGTGGGTTGACAACCTCAGCTGTAACTTTCGCACCTTCTACGGTTGGTGCACCTACCTTGACTGCGCCGTCAGCATCTACGAGCAGTACTTTCTCAAACTCAACAGCCTGGCCTTCCTCAGCCTCCTTGATGTGCTGCACGAAGAGCTTCTTGCCCTCTTCAGCCTTGAACTGCTGACCGTTGATTTCTACAATTGCGTACATTGTTTAATTGTATTGTGAAATTATCGGATTTTCTCCGTAAGGCGTTCCACATCGTGCGGACACTTCATTGAGCCTCAGCGGATATAATCATTTGCTTGCGTCCGTGATGTATGAAGTTTTGTATCAAAAACGCAAAGCGGATGCAAAATTACTAAATATTCTTTGAATATTAGTTTTGTACTGCTTATTGTTCTTTATATTTAGTAAAGTTTAACATGGATTGCTGCATTCTTGCCTTTTGAAATCGCTGTAAATGAGGAATGAACATGCAGCGTGGGGTGTTTGTAGGCGGTGTGGTGGAGGTGATGTTTTTTAATTTTATATAACGGAAATGTTTTTGGGACGGTTATACAAAGATATTAAAAACAATATGATTAATGCTTAAATAATTTAGCGGTATGATTTTTTATGCTTACCTTTGCACCCGTAAAACATTCATGACGCAATGCCGAGGATGATAATTCTCTTTGAGTTTCTGCGCATGCTGTTGGAACTTTAGTATTAATCATTTAAAAACAACAAGGCTATGAAGAAGTACGTATGTGATGTATGTGGTTGGGTTTATGACCCAGAAGTTGGAGTTCCTGAGGCAGGTATCGCTCCTGGTGTACCATTTGAGGAATTGCCGGAGGATTTTGAATGTCCTCTATGTGGTGTAGGAAAATCCGAGTTCTCTGAGGAGGAATAATTTGATAGAAGAAAGCTTTTTTAGTGGAGGCTGTCCGGCTTTTGTAGCAGGGCAGCCTCCATTTCATTTTGTTTGGTAGTGGTCTGAAGGCAAATGGTTGTCAGTCAATGACCACGGCAGTGCCGCTTGTCGCAACCATGAGCATTGATGAGCTTTCGCCGATGGTTTCGTAGTCTACATCTATGCCGACAATGGCATTTGCTCCAAGTTGTGCTGCGCGCTGCTTCATTTCTGCCATTGATGTCTCGCGGGCTTCCATAAGCACTTTCTCATAACTGCCGCTGCGTCCGCCGACAATGTCGCGGATTGATGCGAAGAAGTCCTTCATGAAGTTTGCTCCGATAATAGTTTCTCCTGCCACAATGCCTTTGTATTCGCGTATTGTGTGGCCTTCGATTGTTGGTGTTGTTGTAAGTATCATAATACGAAATTTATTTTGTTGTTCGACATTTTATGGACGTATGTGTCTTTTTTTATAAACAAATCAGGTGGAAATATATACTGAAAACAGCATAGGATTTCCACCTGATTGGTTTATATTGATAATATTACTTATTCTTCAACAGCAGCCTGCGCCGCAGCAAGGCGTGCGATAGGCACGCGGAATGGTGAGCAAGAAGCGTAGTTCATGCCGACCTTTGCGCAGAACTTCACAGAAGAAGGCTCACCGCCATGCTCGCCACAGATACCTGTGCGAAGCTCAGGACGTACGGCGCGACCATTCTTGACAGCCATCTCTATGAGCTGGCCCACACCCTCCTGGTCAAGAACCTGGAATGGGTCAACCTTAAGAATCTTCTTCTCCATGTAAGCAGGGAGGAAGGATGCGATGTCGTCACGAGAGTAACCGTAGGTCATCTGTGTGAGGTCGTTAGTTCCGAATGAGAAGTACTGTGCCTCTTCTGCAATCTGGCTTGCTGTGAGGGCAGCACGTGGAATCTCAATCATTGTACCGATTTCAAACTCTACCTCGATGCCTTGCTCCTCAAACACTTCCTTGGCTGTCTTTGTGATGATAGCTTTCTGCTGCTTGAGCTCAAGTACGGTACCAATCAGAGGAACCATGATTTCAGGACATGGATTCTTGCCTTCCTTCTTCAGCTCGCAAGCGGCTGTGAGGATAGCGCGGGTCTGCATGGCTGTGATTTCTGGGAATGTGATGCCAAGGCGGCAGCCACGGTGACCGAGCATTGGGTTGTTCTCTGCAAGAGAGTTTACACGCTTCTGGATTTCAGTAACGCTTACACCCATTTCTTTCGCCATAATCTCCTGTCCTTCACGGTCATGTGGAACGAACTCATGGAGAGGTGGGTCGAGGAGACGGATGTTAACATGGAGTCCGTCCATGGCCTCGAGGATGCCCTTGAAGTCAGCCTTCTGGTAAGGGAGGAGTTTTGCAAGAGCCTTCTCGCGCCCGGCTACATCGCTTGCGAGAATCATCTCACGCATGGCGATAATCTTCTGTCCTTCGAAGAACATGTGCTCTGTACGTGTCAGACCGATACCTTTTGCACCGAACTCGCGTCCCATGCGTGCATCGTGTGGTGTGTCAGCGTTTGTGCGAACCTGGAGTTTTGTGTATTTGTCACAAAGTTCCATGAGTTCTTTGAAATCTCCAGAAAGCTCTGCTGCCTTAGTCTTCACTTCGCCTGCATAAACCTGACCTGTTGTACCGTTGAGTGAGATGTAGTCACCTTCTTTATATACAGTGCCGTCAATCTCAACAGTCTTAGCCTTATAGTCAACGTTGATTGCGCCTGCTCCTGATACACAGCACTTGCCCATGCCACGTGCGACAACGGCAGCATGAGATGTCATACCGCCACGTGCAGTAAGGATACCTTCTGCAGCAGACATTCCGGCGAGGTCTTCAGGTGAAGTCTCGATACGAACCATGATGACTTTGTGGCCGTCAGCATGCCATGCCTCAGCATCGTCAGCGTGGAACACAATCTGACCGCAAGCAGCACCCGGTGATGCAGGAAGACCCTGTGTGATGACCTTTGCCTTGGAAAGTGCGAGTTTGTCGAATACAGGGTGGAGAAGCTCGTCCAGCTTCTGTGGCTCACAGCGGAGGATAGCAGTCTTCTCGTCAATCATACCCTCATGGAGAAGGTCCATTGCAATCTTCACCATGGCAGTACCTGTACGCTTACCGTTACGTGTCTGGAGGAACCAGAGTTTGCCTTCCTGTACAGTGAACTCCATGTCCTGCATGTCGTGGTAGTGGTGCTCCAGCTTGTCCTGAAGAGCGTCAAGCTCTGCATAAAGCTCAGGCATAGCCTCTTCCATGGAAGGATACTTGGCAACGCGCTCCTCTTCAGAAATGCCGGCACGCTCAGCCCAACGCTGAGAACCAATCTTTGTAATCTGCTGTGGTGTGCGGATACCTGCCACAACGTCCTCGCCCTGTGCATTGATGAGATACTCACCATTGAAAAGGTTCTCACCGTTGCCTGCGTCACGTGAGAAGCAAACACCTGTTGCAGAAGTGTCACCCATGTTTCCGAATACCATTGCCATAACGGAAACAGCTGTTCCCCATTCGTCAGGAATACCTTCCATCTTGCGGTAGAGGATAGCGCGTTCGTTCATCCAAGAGCGGAACACAGCGCAGATAGCACCCCAAAGTTGCTCGATAGGGTCGTTAGGGAAATCAGCACCTGTCTGATCCTTAATGGCAGTCTTGAAGAGTGTTACAAGTCTCTTCAAAGAATCAACAGAGAGGTCCTTGTCAAGTTCTACGCCCTGCTCCTTCTTTACCTGCTCGATAATCTTCTCGAATGGGTCGATGTCCTCCTTGTTCTCAGGCTTCATGCCGAGAACCACGTCACCGTACATCTGTACGAAACGGCGGTAGGAGTCATATACGAAATGTGGGTTACCTGTCTTTCTGCACATGCCCTCTGCCACTTCGTCATTAAGACCAAGGTTGAGGATTGTATCCATCATACCAGGCATGGAAGCACGGGCACCGGAACGTACAGACACGAGGAGAGGATTCTCAACATCACCGAACTTTGACTTCATCAGTTCTTCTACGTGACTGACAGCAGCATTGACCTCATCCTTAAGAAGTTCAACGATTTTGTCCTGTCCGACCTCATAATATTCATTACAAGTATCTGTCGTAATAGTGAATCCCGGAGGAACAGGTACGCCGATGAGGTTCATTTCAGCAAGGTTGGCACCTTTGCCACCCAGCCTCTCACGCATCTGCGCATTGCCTTCCGCCTTACCATTGCCGAAGGTATAAACTCTTTTTTCGCTCATTGTGCTTGTAGGTTTTTGTTAGAATTAAATTATGTTAAGTTTATCTGAAATGCAAAAATACTAAAATTTGGAGGAAATGCCAAATTTTTAATAAATTTATTTGACATATTTTTAACCTTAATATTTATTTGCTATATATATTTGTTTATTTCTTGGAAAATTCGTAATTTTGTACCAAATTGGTTTTTCTGATTTGTGGCATATTCTGCCAAAAACAGAGGAGCGTGGTTTTATTGAAAACAACAGCAAAATAAATATAATAGTACATCTTTTATGTCAAGAAAGAAAAAAGCATTACCTGTACTTGAGAATATAACAATAGAGGACATTGCAGCGGAAGGCAAGAGCATTGTTCGTTGGAATGACATGGTGGTCTTTGTGCCGTTTTGTGTTCCGGGCGATGTGGTGGACTTGCAGATAAAGCGCAAGAAGCATTCTTATGCCGAAGCGGAAGTAATAAAGTTCCACAAGTACAGTGACATCCGTACAGAACCAAAGTGCCAGCATTTCGGTCTGTGTGGCGGATGCAAATGGCAGCAACTGCCATACGAGGAGCAGCTGAAGGCAAAGCAGAACCAAGTGATGCAGCAGTTGCGCCGCATAGGTCATGTGGAACTTCCTGAATGCAGCCCTATACTTGGCAGTGAAAAGATATTCGAGTATAGGAACAAACTTGAGTTCGGGTGCTCATGCAAGCGTTGGCTTACACGTGAGCAGATGTCTGAGAGCATCCCTTTCGAACCTGCAATAGGTTTCCATATCACCGGGGCATTTGACAAGATTCTCCCTATCGAAACATGCCACCTGATGGAGAGCCTTAACAATGAGATACGTAACCATATATATAGTTACGCGTGCGAGAACAATCTCACTTTCTTCAATCCACGCGAGCAGCACGGTCTGCTTCGCGACATGATGATACGCAATTCCAACACCGGCGAATGGATGTTCCTCATGCAGTTCGGTCCTTCCGAGCACGTTGCTCCTGCTGATGCGTATGCAGAGGCAGAGTCACAGAAGTTGTTTGACAAGGAGAAGGCGATGGCACTGCTTGACAGTGTGGCAGAGAAATTCCCTCAGATAACCTCGCTTCTTTGGGTGTATAACCCTAAGTGCAATGACACATTCGGTGACATGACTGTTAATGTTTTCAAAGGTAATGACCATATCTTTGAGGTTATGGAAGACCTTCGCTTCAAGGTGGGACCAAAATCCTTCTATCAGACAAACACCGACCAGGCGTACCACCTATACACTGTTGCGCGCAATTTCGCACAGTTGACAGGCAATGAGGTTGTCTATGACCTTTACACCGGAACCGGAACAATAGCCAATTTTGTGGCAAAGAAAGCCGGCAAGGTTGTCGGAATAGAGTACGTGCCGGAGGCTATTGAGGATGCGAAGGTCAACTCTTCTATAAACAACATAGGGAATACAGAGTTCTTTGCCGGTGACATGAAGGACATCCTTACATCTGATTTCGTGGCAGAGCATGGCAATCCTGATGTTGTCATCACCGACCCACCGCGTGCAGGCATGCACCCTGATGTCGTAAATGTCATCATCAATGCTGCTCCTAAGCGTATTGTCTACGTAAGTTGCAATCCTGCCACTCAGGCGCGCGACCTCCAACTTCTTGACGAGCACTATAAGGTCATGGCAGTGCAGCCGGTGGATATGTTCCCGCACACTCCTCACGTTGAGAACGTTGTGCTGCTGGAGAAAAGATAAAATCCGAACATAGGGTTACTACTCTGCAAGTGAGTAGTCACCCTATGTTTTTTGTTTGTTCTGCAAAATTTTAGTGTGGGTTAGACGACATATAGGCAATTTTATATCACTTTTCCTGAAATATTCTCCATACTGTGGAGAATATTAACATGGTCACATTACAAGCGCTTGATGCAAAAAGCCCGAACATTCTATCTGCAAGAAGCGTCGGAAGTGTGTAGCTACTTGTGGCTGAACACGATAGCTTAAAGCTATAATCATGTCAAGATTATAGTGGTATCTCTTACGCTTGATTTACTGTGCGCTTTGCTGACGAACTAATAAGGATTTCTTATGAATTCGATTTTCATCCACCTCATTGTTTACAGATATACTTGGAAAGTTAATATTTTAATATGTTTATGAACTCCGTTTTATTGATAATTCCACAAACTTTCAGAGCATTACTCTTAACGCACAAGTAATATGAATCATTGTGGTTTGCATAGAAAGAATATCCAATAAAACCAGACGAATAAAGCGACATCATATCTTCTTCTGCTGGGGCAATATAGTCAAAGTCTTCATCTAAGAAATATGCATCAGCAATGTTGCCTGGCATCAGTTTTACTACGGCTATTCTACCAGATGATACTCGCGCATATTCTGCTGCATATTGCAAATCATCTGTAATCCATGTGAAAGAGTGGCTATCTTTATTGCCAAAAATATCAAAATCAGAATTGTAGCCTCTAAAATAAACATTTTCGTTGGCCATTGTTTCTTGCATTCCACTAAGCCGTACAGACCAGGCTTGATTTTATATATGTGTTTAGGGGCGCGTTGTACTATAGCACGGATGGAAGCAAAAGGGTTTTTTGCTTTCCATTCGCATTCTGTTATTTTGAAAATATTGTGGTTAATCTGTGTTAGAGTGGCAGCTCCGCCTAAATGGCGGATAGTTTCTATTACTGCTTACTCTTGTGTCATCTTTTTAGACATATTCTTTTGCAATTGCCAATTTTAGGGTGTTAGCCAAACTACTCAATGCAAAGTTATACATTTTATATTAAGTTTCCAACAAAAATCCATTAATTTATTAATGAAATCATAAAAAAAATGTCCAAATTGGTCTGCGTTGAACAAATTTAGATTGTAATGTGTTAGAATCTTATTTGATAGGAGTGAAAAGATCTCCGACTCGTGTTGATGTCCTTCATTATCAGTGATTGGGAGTCATAGCATTCCGCATTTAGATATGCTGTTTAATAATTCTACAATAAGAAAACTCGCATCTTTTTAACACTATATTTCGCATATAAATAAATTTGTTGGCAAAAGTCGGAAATATTGCCAGAATTTTTGTATTTTTTAATCAACTTGTAATCAGCGATATACGCAAACTGTCTCGTCGTTGATGTTTGTGCGGATTGCAAAAGATAGCGCTTTGCATGGTGAATAGTATCTTTTTACAGTACAAAAGATAATGGGTTGTAAGGTGATTCGTTACCTTTTACAGTGGAAAACGTATATTTTGCAGTTGTATGTTGTGAAAATGGTGGAGAAAAGCATGGATTTTCATATTACAAAGCCTGTTTTGCGTGTTTTATAAGAGTGATAATAAGAAAACTCAAGGGATTTTGTTTGTCAAAATTTTGCCTTGATTTTAACAGATGGAATAGAAATAACAGTGGCTCATATCCTATCCGATGCAGTGAGAAATACATGCAGATAATAGAATATGAGCCACTGTTTGGATGTGGTATCTGATGTCAGTAGTCAAGCAAACGGCCGCAGTCGTGCCAGTCGCCAATCATTTCGCCTTTGATGGAAGCCTCAATGAGCTTGTTCAGTCGGCTACGAAAAAGGGTGGGATTTGCCGCTACGCGCCGGATGTTGTCAATCCTTACGCGCTGGTAGAGTGGGGGCATTGCCATGAAATTCTCCCATGCAGGGGATACGGATTGGAAGGCTTCGACAATCTCAGGCGTTATTTCAAACTCAGCGTTCAAGTTCGGACATACCTTTCTTCCGTTGTCAGTCATAAGTCCGAGCTTCTCCAATCGGCGACAACGCTCCTTGTTCAGTTCCGTCCAACTGCTTGATTTTGCCCGTGGGCTGAAACGCTGCAACGCCATGCCGTCCACTTTCTTCCAAGTGGAGTCTATCCAACCAAAACAAAGAGCTTCTTCAACAGCATCGAGATACCACAACATGTCCTTTGGAGGAGTCTTGCCTCGCTTCACGGCAATCCAGCATTCGCGTTCTGTCGCATGGTTGGCAGCAAGCCATTTGCGGAACTCACTGCGCTCGTTGATGTCCAGCAGATTTGAAATAGTCATGTAACTGTTTGTATGTGCCTTGCCAAATGGACGTGTTACTTGTATTTCTTAATCAGTTCATCCGCTTGCGGATAGCCGAGTGAACGCGCCTGTTCAAGATTGAGCAAGCCCTCATGCTTCTTTTTTTGGTTACACTGTGCCACTCCAAGTACTGCATAAGCCTCGGCAGTCTTGTCATTGATGATTATGGCACGGTTGGCATCGGCAATGGCATCATCGTACATGCGCAGGCGGAGTTTCAGTGAAGCACGCTCACAATAGTATACTTCGTTGCCCGGCATCAAGTCGATAGCCTTTGAAATGTCGTCCAAAGCCATTTGGTACACTCGTGCCTCGCGCTCGCACAGGAAGCGGTTGTAATAGAATTCCGGTGCAAGTCGTGTGCCCACCATGAGCTTCTCGTACAGGTTATAGTCAAGCATGGCTTTGCGATACTGTCCCTGTTCCTGATACATTGCGCCACGCCGGAAGACGTAAGGTGCAGACTGGAATGTCAATGGTTGCGGGCAAGCGGCTATGACACTGTCCATTGCTGCCATGACCTCCTCAGTCGGAGCACCGGAAGCCTGCTTGCACAGCATGGCATTGAACATATTGTCCGCCCCTCCGATGACAGTTTCCTGCAGCTGCATATAGATATTGTAAGCCTCTTCATATTTCTTTTGTGTGAAGAGGACTTTCGCCTGCTGCTGCAGGTACACCGGAGCATTTTCTATCTGATAAGCTGTTTTTGCCTCCTGCAAGGCTTTGTCAAGTGACCAGGCAGGGTAGGGAGTATCAGGCAAAAGTGTCTCTTTGGCAAGTATAAGGTTGCTGTAAGAATAGTGCGCCTCAGCCTTGTTCTCAGCAGTTGCTATTGCTTTCTGCATGTCAGCGTCAGCAAGTGCAACCTCTTTTTCTGCAAGGTATATCCGTGCACGTGCCTCATAGCCGTCGTTCTTGTCAGGGAAAGCGGTGATAAACTGCTCGACAACGGCTTTGTATGCCTCGCCTTTCTTCTGCTGGGCGGCAAGGAAGAGTGCAAGTTGCGCGTCCTTGTAGTCGGCAGGGAGCACGGCAGGGATGTCGGACTGCGCCAACAATGAGGCTTGTGTGCCCACGGGCTGATATTTGAAATCCGTAGGGAACAGTGCACTGATGGCGTTGACCGTTCCGCCCTTCACACCTTCTTGTATGAGAGCCACGATTTCTCCTTTATCGCTGATTACGGGGCAGAAATCAATGTCATCAGGTGCTTGGAGGCTGAGGATGTAGAACGGATATTCTTTGGCGGCACTGTTGCCTTCTGCCGGTTTTGAGAATGTCTCTATTTTTGTTACGGAAGAGTGTAGAAGGCGTTGCTTCTTTACGCCATAGCATGCAAGCCACAGATTGGATTTTTCAGGAGATGTGGCTGTTGCTATCTCAGCTTTCGGTGTTGCACCTTTAACGCGGAATTTGCAGACATCATAAAGTTCGTTTGCTCCAATCAATCCGTCGATGTCATATTTTTTACCGTTGGCATCTATGACAACAGCCTTGCTTGCTCCGACGAAAGGTGTCCACTGGGTTACGGCTTCACCTTGTCCGTTTGTAAAGACACCATGAGAAGTTGCCAACGGTGTGCCGTCAGCTTTGAAAGTATTGATTGAAAATACAGCTTGTGCCGCCTTTTTAACCTGTGCATTTTGTGCCAAGATTGTGCTTGTATGGAACAAAACGGCAAGCAGGATTAATATGTATGATGACTTTCTCATTTTTTTTGTATTCTGTTTGTTATGAGGTGATTATTTATTTTATCCTAAAAGTTCTCGTGCTTGCAGTATGGCAGCTTCGGAAACGGATGAGCCTGACAGCATCTGTGCTATTTCCTGAATGCGCTCGTCGTGTGTGAGATGTGTCATTCTTGTGCGCGTGCCTTCCGCTGTCTCGGTTTTCTGCACACGGTAGTGCTCGCTTCCGAGGGCTGCAATCTGTGGAAGGTGGGTAATAGAGATGACTTGTCTGCCACAGTCTCCCATCTCTTTCATGATGTGAGCCATAGCCTCCGCTATCTTTCCCGACACGCCTGTGTCTATCTCGTCGAAGATAATCGTTGGCAAAGATACGGCATTGGAAATCATTGCTTTAAGGGACAGCATGACACGCGCTATCTCACCACCGGAAGCAACCTGACTGACAGGCTGCACTGCAGTGCTTGTGTTTGCGCTGAAAAGGAATGTCACGCTATTGCTGCCGGAGGGGGTGAGCTCGGTTTCTTTGATGTCTATGATGAACTGCACCTTTGGTATGCCGAGAGGAACAAGGCGTTTGTGCATTTCCGTCTCCACGATTTTTGCGGCTTTCTGTCTTGTCAATGTCAGTGCTGCGGCGCATTTTTCTGCCTTTTCCTTGGTCTCCTGCACAATCTTTTCCTGCTCCATGACAGCCTCATCACTGTTGTCGATAAGTGACAGGCGTTCGCGTAAGTCGTCACGCATGGCCATTAATGATTGTATGTCATTGCAGTGGTGCTTCTTTTCGAGGGTGTACAGCAGGTCAAGTCTGTCATTGATGCGTTCCTGTTCCCGTGGGTCAAAGTCTACATGGTCAAGCAGGGCAGACAGTTCGCCGGAGATGTCTTTGAGTTCTATGTACCCCGAGTCCAGTCGTTCTGCCACTTCCTGCACGGAAGGGAATATGGATGATATTGTGTTTATGGCATTGCTTGCCACCCTCAGTTGCTGTATAGCTCCTGCAACATCGCCATTAAGGGCATCGGTGGCAGAGTATAGTGCCGATTTTATCTCTTCCGAATGCTCCATACTGTCAGAGAGTTTCTCCAATTCCTCCTGCTCGTTGGCATCGGAGAGGTCTGCATCGTCAAGTTCTTGCAGTTGGAAGCGCATGAAATCTTCCTGCTCGCGCCCCTCGTTCATCTGCTTTTGCATCTCAGCAAGCCTTTTCCTTGCCTCGGTATATGCCTTGAATGCCTTTTTGTAGGCAGTCTGTTCCTTGTCGTTTTTTGCAATGATGTCCACCACGGAAAGTTGGAAATCGGCATCACGGAGCAACAGGTTCTGGTGCTGTGAGTGAATGTCCACAAGTCCTTCACTCAGTTCGCGGAGCACAGCCAATGACACAGGAGTGTCGTTGATGAATGCCCGCGACTTGCCGGCAGCGGTCAGTTCGCGGCGCAGGATGCAGTCTGTGCTGTCATAGTCAAGGTCGTTTCTCTCGAAAAATGGTTCAAGACCATATCCCGTAATGTTGAAATGAGCCTCTATTACGCAACGTTGTGTGTCTGCCTTTACCGATTTTGAATCTGCCCTGTGTCCCAGCAGCATTGACAGTGCTCCGAGGATAATGCTTTTTCCGGCGCCTGTTTCTCCCGTGATGACAGAGAAACCTCGTTGGAAATCGATGTCCAGCGAGTCAATGAGTGTGAAGTTGTTTATGGATAAGTTTGTGATCATATAAGGCTGATTGCTTTTGTTTGGGGTGTTCTTATTGCTTGATTTTCTCCCAAGTGCTGTTTAGGGATGCATTAATGCCGAACAGTATGTTGTAGACAGCTTCCTTCTCTTTCTGTGTGCCTTTGCCCTTATAGATGCTTGTGAACTCATCCTTCTTGAAGTCTGTCCATATCTGTGGCAGCATGGAGAGCGGCTTGTTTTGGTGCGCTTCCTGCAGGAGTTGCATGGCAGAGGATATTTCTGTCCTGCCGCGTTCGGCATTGTTTGCCATTTCGTCAAAGCCTTTACGGTAGTAGTTGTATTGGAACATTCGCAGAGGTTCCATTCCTCCGTCAAGGTAGTCGTTGATTATTGCAAAACGGTTCCTGTCGTCTTCAAAGGATTTCCAGCCGGGATACTCCAGCGTTTGTGCGTTGTTGACAAGGTACATGCACTTTTGCAGGACTTCTTCGCCTCCTTTCGGTGAGAATGTGTCAAGGTTCATGCCAATGATAAGGTAGGCATAGTAAGCCATCAGTGCTGTCAATTGGTTGTCAACATTCTCTTCGTTGAAATCCAGTTGATCAAACTGCATATACTTGAATATGAAGTTCTTGTCACTGTTGTTATAGAATGTGGAGTTGTAGGAGGAATTGTAGACAGGGCGGTTTGCTTGGATTAGCGCACTGCATGTGAACGTTCCTGCATCTTTTTCGTACTTTGTGCAGGTAATGTTGAACGTACATTGTATGCGCTCGTTTTTCTGAAACTGAAGACTTGTCCATTGTTTTCCGTTCATGAAATCTTCCATTGCTTGCTTCAGATCATCGAAAACAGAAGCGTCCGTGCCTTGAATCTGGGCATGGTTGATGTTCACTTTCACTTGCAACTCCTGTGCAAGGAGCTTTTGGGGAAATAGCACGGAGTTGGCAATGATAAGGAAAAGAATGGCAAGTCGTTGTTTCATTTTTGTCTGTTTTGGAATTCTCGAAGTCTGATGCGTGTGAGCACTTGCTTTGTGTTGAGTGTGAAATCTCCGCCAAGAACCCAAGAGAAATATCCCGGGTCACGCTTGATTGTTGCGGCAACGGACTGTCCTTTGTATTTTCCGAAATTCCAGACTTCAGTCCTTTTTATTATTCCGTCAGCATCAGCAGCCTCCGCCCAAACGATACGTCCTGCAAAGTCCACATTCTGTTGGTCATTGCAGAACTCCGCAATCTTGTCCATGTCGTTCTCAAGCTGGCGTTCCTCCTCTTCCTGTTTTCCGGGAGCGTACATGTCAAGCTGCCCTTGAAGGACAGCCCATGTGGCAGCGGTGTCCTGATCGGCAAGGTGAGCCTGGAAGTCTTCTTCCATCTTCCTTCCGCAATAGAACTTGTAAGCGGCGGCAAGGCTGCGTCGCTCCATTTTTCGGAAGATGATGCTTGCATCGATAAGGCGTGACTTTGAAAAGTCGAAATCTATGCCTGCGCGCAGGAATTCCTCGGCAAGCAGAGGGACATCAAACTTGTTGGAATTGAATCCGGCGATGTCACATCCTTTGAACTCAGCCTCCAGTTGTGAAGCTATCTGCTTGAATGTCGGAGCATCCTTGACCATGTCGTCAGTGATGCTCGTCAGCTGTTGCACCGGAGCCGGTATAGGCTGCTGTGGATTTACAAAGAGATTGACGGGCTTTTCTGTCCCGTCAATCTCAACTTTTATATATGATATCTGAATTATTCTGTCTTTAGCCAAATCAAGACCTGTTGTCTCAAGGTCAAAGATTATGAGCGGACGTGTAAGGTTCAGTCGCATTTCCTTTGTCAAATGGTTATTGTAATGAGGCATGGATAATGCTATGCCTCAATTTGTTCTGCGTTTTTTGTTCGTGTTAATCGTTAAGGAGCATTGGCATGAGAAGCATGAGGATGTCCTCGTTTTCAGGCTGTTGTGCAGGAATGATGAGTCCGGCGCGTGCAGGGTCGGCAAGCTCCATGATGATTTCCTCACTGTCAAGGTTGTTAAGAACCTCAGTCAGTGTGGTGCCTTTGAATCCGATGTTCATAGGGATGCCATCATATTCACAGATAGACTCTTCCTTTGCACTTGTTGAGAAGTCAATGTCTTCAGAACTGATTTCTATTCTTCCGCTTTCAATGTGGAGGCGTACAAGCTGGCTTGCGTCACTTGCAAAAGGAAGGACACGCTTAAGTGCACCAAGCAGCACCTTGCGGTCGATTGTCATCTTGTTGGAGTTGTTCTGAGGAATCACACTTGCATAGTTAGGGTAGCGTCCTTCGGTCAGGCGGCAGATGAGTGTGCCGTCTGTGTAAGAGATTTCCGCATTACGGTTGTCAAACTTTATCGTGACCTCAGAGTCGTCCTTTGCAAGGACATTTCTGAGCAGTGTTGCCGGTTTCTTTGGCAGGATGAATGATGCAGGCTCTTCGCTTTTTACTGTGAAATTGAGGTTGCGCACGAGTTTGTGTCCGTCGCTGGCAACAATGGCAAGGCTGTCCGGCTTGAGGTCGAAATATATAGCGTTCATCACAGGGCGCAGTTCATCCTGTGCTGTGGCGAACAGAGAGCGTGCAATGTTCTCAGCGATGATGCTTGACTGCATGGTAATCACAGCGGCATCATCCTGCATGGCAATGGTGCGTGGGTATTCTTCAGCAGAGAGTGACACGATGTTGTACATACCGTTAAGGTAGACAATCTTGGTCTGAAGCGTCTCAAGGTTGACATCGATTGTGACAGGCTGCTCTGCAAGCTCCTTCATGGCATCAAGGATTGTGCGGTTTGTGATGCAGAAAGCACCGTTTGTGTCATATTCGTCAAGGGCGATTTTGCTCTTCATCGTGTTCTCGCTGTCCGATGCTGTTATTGCCAGCACGCCATCCTGAACCTCGAAAAGGAAGCAGTCAAGAATAGGCATGGAGTTCTTGCTGTTTATTACTTTTGAAAGTGTGTTCAGCCGACTGCTAAGGGTTGTGCTTGAAACTGTGAATCTCATGATTGTATATTTGCTTTTTTAGTTGTTGTTTTTTGTTCTTCAAGGTACAAATTTACGCATTTATTTATAATAAAACAAAAAAACGATATTAATTTCCCTCCCTTTTAAAAATATTTTAGTAATTTCGCAAACGAATTCAGGAAATCTAACCGAATTAATTTAATAAGTACAAATAGAAATATAAGAATCGATTATGGAATTACAAGGTAAGGTCATTTATGCTGCAGAAAAGCGTACCGGCGAGAGTGCTCGCGGCACATGGGCTGCACAGGATTTTGTTATAGAGACACACGATAGTTTCCCACGCAAGATGGTGTTCTCCGTGTTTGGCGAGGATCGTCTGCAGCGTTTCAATATTCAGGTAGGTCAGGAAGTCAATGTATCTTTCGATATTGATGCTCGTGAGTATAACGGTCGCTGGTTCAACAGTATCCGTGCGTTTGATGTACGCCAGATTGTTGCCAATGCTGCTCCTGTGGCAGGTGACATGCCACCGTTTGCAGAGCCTGCCGCTGCACCTGCTGCTGACCCATTCTCACAGGCAGCGTCAAGCGACAGCACTGACGACCTTCCATTCTAAGTATTGGAAGTGTCTCGTTAAGAGAGATAAAGCCAGAAGTGAATTATTGATAGGCAGATGGATGTGGTCTGAAGATTACTTCGTCAACATATAAGCATACCACGGTTTGCAGGATTTGTCCTCGCTAATCTGTTCGGTATGCTTATTGCTTTTTGTTTCCCTGCTTAATATTATATGATATGCAAAAAGAAATAATAACATCAGCACAAAATCCAAGGATAAAGCATCTGCTCCTGTTACAGCAGAAAAGTTCTGAACGCAGGACATGCGGTCTTTTTGTTGTCGAGGGGCAACGGGAATTGTTACATTGCATAAATGCAGGGTACGAGATTGCCACTTTGTACTGCTGTCCGGATGTTGCGGGGGAAAATGAACTTGAGGGTTTCTTTGCATCTTTCCCTAATGGTTGCCGTGATATTCCTTGTGTGAATATAAGCAAGGCACTTTACGATAAAGTAGCTTATCGCGGTGGTACAGAGGGTGTTATAGCTGAAATAAGAACGCGCTGTAATACTCTTGAAGACCTTTCTTTGCCGGAGAATCCGCTGGTGATTGTCCTTGAAAGTGTGGAGAAGCCCGGCAATCTTGGTGCTGTCTTGCGCAGTGCTGATGCAGCAAAGGCTGATGCGGTGATAGTCTGTGACCCTCTGACAGACCTTTTCAACCCAAACCTCATACGCTCCTCCATAGGTGCGGTGTTTACAGTGCCGACAGTGGCATGCACGTCTGAGGATTGCATATCCTTTCTGAAGCAGCACGACATACAGATTCTTACTGCCCAATTGCAGGATTCACGCTTGTATTACGACACGCCGATGACACAGGGAACAGCTATCGTTATGGGAACAGAGTCAACGGGGCTCACCTCCCAATGGCGCGAGGCTGCGGATGCGCACATACGCATTCCTATGC
This sequence comes from Palleniella muris, assembly GCF_004792655.1. GTDB lineage: Bacteria > Bacteroidota > Bacteroidia > Bacteroidales > Bacteroidaceae > Prevotella > Prevotella muris_A. The sequence goes on from NZ_SRZC01000032.1 coordinate 18,395, forward strand.
TTGGCGAGCTTGATTCGCTGAATGTCTCGGTGTCAGCAGCGATACTTATGTTTGAGGCCGTGCGTCAGAGAGCGTTGTAAGAATCTTAGAGGGGAAGATAGCTTAAATGTTCTTTTAGAAGTGACTGTTGAAAATTAATTTGCAATAGTTGCTTAATATTGTTCATTATTAAAACCAATTGACTATGAAGATTGAGAAAATTCATGCAAGGGAAATCCTCGATTCACGAGGCAACCCTACAGTTGAGGTGGAAGTGACCCTCGAAAATGGTGTGATGGGACGTGCTTCAGTGCCGTCCGGTGCTTCAACAGGAGAGAATGAGGCTCTCGAGCTTCGTGACGGTGACAAGGACCGTTATTTGGGCAAGGGCGTGCAGAAGGCAGTTGACAATGTTAACAACATTATTGCTCCTGCACTAAAAGGCTGTAACGCCCTGTGCCAGCGTGCTGTAGACCACAAGATGCTTGATATGGACGGAACTCCGACAAAAAGCAATCTTGGTGCTAATGCTATACTTGGTGTCTCTCTGGCAACAGCAAAGGCTGCGGCAAAGGCGTTGAATTTGCCTCTCTACCGCTATATCGGGGGATGCAACGCGTACACAATGCCTGTGCCGATGATGAACATTATCAATGGCGGTGCGCATTCTGATGCTCCTATCGCATTCCAGGAGTTCATGATACGTCCGGTAAGTGCTCCTACGATAAAGGAAGCTGTGCGTATGGGTGCTGAGGTGTTCCACGCGTTGGCGAAGTTGCTCAAGATGCGTGGCTTGTCTACAGCCGTAGGTGATGAAGGCGGTTTTGCTCCTGCTTTCAATGGAATAGAGGACGCTCTTGACAGTATCATTCAGGCTATCAAGGACGCAGGCTATGAGCCCGGCAAGGACATCAAGATTGCCATGGACTGTGCTGCCTCGGAGTTTGCCGTACAGGAGAATGGCGAATGGTTCTATGACTACCGCCAGTTGAAGAATGGCAAGAAGAAAGACCCTAACGGCAGGAAACTCTCTGCTGCTGAGCAGATTAAGTATCTTGAGGAACTGATTACAAAATATCCTATTGATTCTATTGAGGACGGTCTTGATGAGAATGATTGGGAGAATTGGACTAAGATGACGGCTGCGATAGGCGACCGTTGCCAGTTGGTTGGCGATGACTTGTTTGTGACAAACGTGAAGTTCCTGCAGAAAGGCATCACCATGGGAGCTGCTAATTCTATCCTTATAAAAGTCAATCAGATAGGTTCGCTGACAGAAACACTTGATGCCATAGAAATGGCTCACCGTCATGGCTACACTACCGTCACTTCCCATCGTTCAGGTGAGACTGAAGATACAACCATTGCGGATATTGCCGTGGCAACCAATTCAGGTCAGATTAAGACCGGTTCAATGAGCCGTACAGATCGTATCGCCAAGTACAACCAGCTGATACGCATAGAGGAGGAGCTTGCCGGAGTTTCCGGATATGGCTACACAAAACTGAAATGATATTCTGCTGTTACTTGCCATTCTCTGGTGATACAGAAAGGCAGATGTGGATAACTGCCATGTCATGGTAACATATTCTATAAAACAATATTCCTTGTAGTTCAGCCGCTCATTTATGACTGGTTTACAAGGAATATTGTTTTATAGAATGACAGTGTTTGTATAAATTCTTTCTGTCTTGTGCTAAAGGCAAATGAACCACATATTAATTTGAGTCTGAAATCTGGTAAATGATTATTTGATTCTTGTCAGATTTCCATCGTCAAAGCCTGCTGTGATTATTCTGTTACCAAATAACTTAGCACTATGTTCATCTGCATTACCAATGCAGTCAGCTATTGTTAGTATAACACTATTTTGGAATTCTTCCCATGCCATATCTCTAACATGTTGGCATGACAGTTCCAAATCTTTTTCTTTCGGTTCAAAATCCTCATTACATGTCCAATCATCATCATTGGCATCATATTCCTTCGAACCAATCAGATAAACTGTATATCCGTTTTCTGATTCAAACATACCAAAATTGAATGCGATGATGTCTGGCGGCACTTGTTCCTGCTCAGCAATACGCAGAATCCATTTACATAGTTGTTCTTCCATACTGGTTTCAATATTTAATTTCTTTTTATGCAATAGAATGAGTCCATTATTTTAGGATGTGCAATGTTTCCAATGTATAGTATATCCTGTGTACAATTTTTGAACCTTACGTAGCATTTATAATCATACACACAAGAATATATTGTTGAAAGAATTATAAGGGTCGCACCAAATAGGGTTATTGTTTTGACATATTGCATAGCGATAGGGGGGGGATGTTTCAGTGTAAAAGATGATCCAAACAGAATGCAGTGGAACTTGCTCTGTATTGCTTAGATGTAGCTTGTCTTGTGCAAAGTTACATTTTATTTTTGTAATTCCACAAAGATTTTTCACTTTTTATCCCGGCAGTCAGGCTCTTATGTTGTTTGTTGTTTATCGGTGCAGTGATAATTGTGGATTTATATATCTAACTATTGTTTTTATTCCATATTTGGTTAAACTCCTTCTCTGTAATGAAATCCTCGGAATCCCACACTATATCCGAAAAGTCTTGGTCATATAAAAAAGTGTCACCGCAAATAGGCTGTTCTTCAGATAACTTTATAATGTTGTCAGGGTACACCTCTATCTGTCTGACTGCATTTTCTCCTTGAAAATGAATGTATATTACAACATTTTCATCGTTATACTTTTTTTTATGTAGATGTTGCCTTTCATTAAATCTTAAAATTTTATTCTAAAAACAGAGATTCCACATCCTGTAATTCATGGTAGACTATACGGAGAACTTCTTTATTGTCAATGCTTAAGGTGCTCTGCCAGCGTTCCATAGCAGGACTGTAGGTCAAGGACATATAATAACGCAGATTATCCCAAGCAGAGATAAGTTTGGCTGCTGTCTCGTATGTTGTTTGTATTACTTGCTTTCATTGTGGATTAATACTTTTCCTAATCTTGGTATCTTATATTTCTATCAAATTCACCGTTTTTATCTTTTGTGACAATACATTTGCGATATAACTTTTTGGAACGAATCTCATCCCAAAGGCATTTAATTACGTCTCCCTTTTTTACTAAGAAAAAATAAAAGGTATCGTTATTATTATATAGATGAGTGTTAATATGTATATAGCATGGTGAGTCTGGGTATATAAAAGCATACCGCTTGATAACTTTATCCCTATCAATAAAAATGGTTGCAGTATCAAATGTACTAATAGGATTTCTATTTTCTCCAGAATGTACAATACATTCTATGCGGTCAAAGTCATCACAAAAAGATATGCCTATGAATAGTGTATCATCTGTGCAATTGTTGAGTTCCACATTGGTTCTACTATAGGGTGGAAATGTGCAAGATGAAAATATAGACACAATGGCTCCCCCCAAACCCATACATAATTTTTTTATATACCTCATGAAATCAATTTGTTATTTAGAAAAATATAAACGGTAACAACTTTGATGTATATTTCCCATACATTTTTGTGGCAGCTATTCTTGTTGCATTGAATACACTAATGTTTTGGGCAGGATACCCAAATTTGTCTCCTCCAAGCCATGCTCCTCCAAAATACCCTTGAGATAAATAGTTAGCCCATGTCTCCGTCCAGAAATTATCATGTCCGGAAGGATATAACGTGATGCTGGCAAAGCTTTCCGGCGCGATCACATGCCAATATGCAGCTGCTCCAATCTTGCGATATTGCAGAATATGCCCGAACTCGTGCTGCATCATGGCGCGTCCCGCTTCTGCTCCACTTGTGAATACGCCTTCAGCAGCTATGATTCCACGTTCAGGAACAGTAACAGCACTGAAAGTGTTTTCTATACTTCCTAATCTCTTACTTTCGTACACATTCACATTTTGGTATGTTCCTACATATTTTCCTGTAATTGTAATTTTACCAATTTCTATATCAGAAGGAATATCTCCACAAACAGAATATGCGCCAGCTGTGCTGATATTAGCCTTTCCCGTCCAGAAGTTCGTGCCTTTGTCCAAAGCGTCGAAACCACCGGAAAGACCACCTGAGATACCTCCTGACAATGCTCCGCCGAAACCTGATGACAGACCGGCAAGAAGACCTGTTCCGAAATTGTGACCGTCAACCCATGCATTTCCTGCACCGGAAATGAGGCCTGCGGAAAATCCTGCGCTTGCCCCTGTTGCCGCACCTGCAATGAAGCCTGTGGAGGATACGCCGTTCGCAAGTCCTGCGGCTCCTGCCCAGAAACTGCCGCCCGCCATGGCGACATTCATTCCACCGGCTATTCCTGCGCCGGTGGCTCCGGCAAGGGCTCCTGTGGCGAAATAACCGAGTCCCTTGGCATTGAACTGGAAGCCGTGGGTCATCCAGTTGAAAATTCCTCCAAAGGCAGCGCCGAAGACAAGATGCCAGAATTCCCCGCTCGGATCCGTATATTTCAGGGGATTGTTTATGCAGTAGGAGTAGCGGTTGAAACTCTGCGTGTTGTCGGGCATCTGGACGTAGTTGTCCGGGCTGAGGAAGCGTCCGAGTACGGGGTCGTAGACCCTGCCGTTCATATTTATGAGGTTGAACTCCGGAAGCATCTCGTGCCCAGTATAGCCACGTAGGAAACCTATGGTGTTCATCAGCACAGTCTGTTTGCCCCATGCGTCATAGAGAGCCTCGAAGAGTTTCCCGCCTTTCTCGTTGACTATGCAGAGGATGCTGCCCTGATTGTCCGTTATGGCATGGCAGAGGATGTCGTCCTTTCCGGTCTGACGCACAAGGATTATGTTGCCTCCGAGATAGTAGAACTCGCGTGTCACGCCGTTTTCCTCTATGCGCTCGTAGTCGTCGGAATCGGTTATCACGCGCTTCTCCTCGCCGTTTACGCTCAGCGTGCTCTGCCAGCACTCCATGTCGGGATTGTAGGTGAGGGACGTATCACAACGCAGATTATTCCAAACGGGGATAAATTCAGCTGCTGTCTCTTATTTTATTTGTATTCCTTTCTTTCATCGCTGATTAGAGATTTTCCTAATTTTGGTATCTTATATTTCTGTCAAATTCACCATTTTCATCTTTTTTGACTACCCATTTGCGATATAGCTTTTTAGTTCGTATATCATTCCATGAATATCGTTTAGCGTCTCTCCATTTGATCAGGAAAAAGTAATATGTGCCACTACCTTGATACAGATAATTGGAGTCAACAGAGCATAAAGAATCTGGATATACAAATAACTTACGTGAATTTGAATTGTCCCATAAATAAATCTCTGCTGTATCAATATCATTACATTGAGAGTTATAATGAGGAAACAATAGTCCTTCAATACTATCTATATTATTTATATGTGAACCAGCTATAAAAAGAGTATCATAAGTGCAATTTCTAAACAAGACATTATGTCTATAATATGCACACATTGTTGGTATGCAAGAGTAAATCAAGGAAAGGATTACTGCTATTGTTCCTATTTGTATATATATTTTTTTTATTGTATCCATATTTATGTATTTTTAGTGCACATTGATGTTGTCTTTATAAAATTCCGCGAGGACGAAAAGTCATCTTGCCAAGTAATATTGCAGAATTAATTCTAAATAAGTTGAAATTACTTATGTTTTTAACCGGATAATAAAATCCAGGTCCTTTACCAATCCATTCTTTCCCAAAATATCCTTTAGACAAATAATTCGCCCATGTCTCCGTCCAGAAATTATCATGTCCGGAAGGATATAACGTGATGCTGGCAAAGCTTTCCGGCGCGATCACATGCCAATATGCAGCTGCTCCAATCTTGCGATATTGCAGAATATGCCCGAACTCGTGCTGCATCATGGCGCGTCCCGCTTCTGCTACACTTGTGAATACGCCTTCAGCAGCTATGATTCCACGTTCAGGAACAGTAACAGCACTGAAAGTGTTTTCTATACTTCCTAATCTCTTACTTTCGTACACATTCACATTTTGGTATGTTCCTACATATTTTCCTGTAATTGTAATTTTACCAATTTCTATATCAGAAGGAATATCTCCACAAACAGAATATGCGCCAGCTGTGCTGATATTAGCCTTTCCCGTCCAGAAGTTCGTGCCTTTGTCCAAAGCGTCGAAACCACCGGAAAGACCACCTGAGATACCTCCTGACAATGCTCCGCCGAAACCTGATGACAGACCGGCAAGAAGACCTGTTCCGAAACTGTGACCGTCAACCCAGGAATTTCCCGCACCGGAAATGATGCCTGCGGAGAATCCTGCGCTTGCCCCTGTTGCCGCGCCCGCAATGAAGCCCGTGGAGGATACGCCGTTTGCAAGTCCTGCGGCTCCTGCCCAGAAACCGCCGCCAGCCATGGAGACATTCATTCCTCCGGCTATTCCTGCGCCGGTGGCTCCGGCAAGGGCTCCTGTGGCAAAATAACCGAGTCCCTTGGCATTGAACAGGAAGCCGTGGGTCATCCAGTTGAAAATTCCTCCAAAGGCAGCGCCGAAGATAAGGTTCCAGAATTCCCCGCTCGGATCCGTATATTTCAGGGGATTGTTTATGCAGTAGGAGTAGCGGTTGAAGCTCTGAGTGTTGTCGGGCATCTGGACGTAGTTATCCGGGCTGAGGAAGCGGCCGAGGACGGGGTCGTAGACCCTACCGTTCATATTTATGAGGTTGAACTCCGGAAGCATCTCGTGCCCTGTATAGCCACGTAGGAAGCCTATGGTGTTCCTCAGCACTGTCGGCCCCAGATGTCGCACTTGACGTCAGTATCCTCTGCTGACAGGAATAATGATTGTCCAAATATTTAGTCCAACATTTTCATAGTAAATTCACCTGTCTTTATTTTTGCAGCTATTTGGTCATAAGAAATAACAAGTCCTAAATCCAATTGTCGATATTCATCGGTCATTTCTCCAATGTCCACATATTCTTTATTAATATACCAAACGTACCATCTGTATGATTTTGTCAAATGGCTTATATTTCCTTCATCAAATAATTTGAACATAATATGCTCTGTATCACCAACATCCTTATGTTTCCCAACTTTATACCATGTATTAGCCCTTATTCCCGCACTCAATACTGTATGAGCATAGAAATCCACTTCATCATTTACTATCTCATCCATGTCAGGCACATAGTCCATAGGGTATTTTCTTTTAAATACCCTGATGACAGAACTGTTTAGTTGTGACAAGTCATTGGCCACATACTGGAAGAATCTCTTGTTCTTGTCATCAATTTCAACGCAAAAGATATTGCCGATTTTTGTTACTATTCGTTTTTGCATATATTCTCACTCTAATTCATGGCATGGATATTTGCCAGTTTCAATTCTTGCTTTTATATAACTGTATGGGTAAACATGACCAATATCCAGATGTCTGTATTCATCCGTCATTTCTCCAATTCTAACAAATTCTTTATTAATATACCAGACGTACCATCTATATGATTTAGTCAAGTGACTAATATTCCCTTCACTATATAACCTAAACATGATATGCTCTGTATCACCAACATCCTTATGTTTCCCAACTTTATACCATGTATTAGCCCTTATTCCCGCACTCAATACAGTATGAGCATAGAAATCCACTTCATCATTTACTATCTCATCCATGTCAGGCACATAGTCCATAGGGTATTTTCTTTTAAATACCCTGATGACAGAACTGTTTAGTTGTGACAAGTCATTAGCCACATACTGGAAGAATCTCTTGTGCTTGTCATCCATTTCTACGCAGAAGATATTGCCGATCTTTGTTACTATTTGTTTTTGCATATATTTGATTATTATTGAATTATACCATATTTATACCAATTGTCAGGAGAAATTGAATTTATTTTATTATAAAGTTGTCCTCCGTTTTTTCCCAATCCATATATATTGATAAGACGCTGCTCAATTATTCTTGCCTGAATGCGACTTAATGCTCCAGTACCATTTACAACATCAAAGCGCAGATTTGACCTTTCTGCCCCAGAGTTTAAGTGTTCGTTAAATCTTAATTGCGGATTGCGTTCTGTGATTCCTACATATCTGACATTACCATTAGCATCTCTTCCGATATACACGCTATTTGTACCAGAGCCAAATGGTGTCTCAGGGGAAGTCAAGACCTGTCTTGCTATATCTTCAGGCTGTATCTTGTTTATGTCATATTGGATACTTAATGTTTTTTGTAATCTCTGTTCTTGTATTCCAGAACCAAATCCACTTATCGCACCGGTTACGAGCCCCATTCCGGCACTTTCAAGACCAGACTTTAAGGCACCACCAATTCCTCCTTCATTTCCATTAATCAAACTGAAACCTGTTCCTAATATAAATCCGGCAGAAGAATTGCATAATGAATAATATGCAACATTCCTTAAGACAGTGTTTGGGATGTTCGATGTAAGAACTCCTAATGGTTTCGCAAAATAACCTCCTATCTGTCCTCCAATAGCAGATGTTATCAGCGACATGGTTCCCGATATGCCTACTTGTCCCCAATCAATATTACTCCACCCATTCGTAAAACCTTGGTTTATAATGCTATTACCAGCACCGACAGCAATGGCACTAAGTCCAACTTGTCCATACAATGCACATTCTCCTGCCGCAGCACCTGCTGCAAACAAAGCAGCACCATGCCAAATATTCTTAACATTACCCTCAAACAAATTGACTGCCAAATTTATTGTGCCGCCAATAACGCACGCGAACAAATCGTCTATTCCGAATAGTTCCCCACTCGGATCCGTATATTTCAGAGGATTGTTTATGCAGTAGGAGTAGCGGTTGAAGCTCTGAGTGTTGTCGGGCATCT
>NZ_SRZC01000033.1 GCF_004792655.1 Palleniella muris
TTATTTCCTATATCCCAAGGCAATTCGGGAAAATAAATGGTGAATTTGGGAATGGCAGTTGTTTTATGCTCCAAAACATTCCATTATTGAGCCGTATTTATAATTTTATTTTCCCCACTAATTTGCTACTGAGCCGAATTTCATCCTACCATTTTACAATTTAGCCATAAATGTATATATAAAAAAATCCTCGCAATTCCGCAAAAACTTATGAAAAGTTTTATTGAAATTACGAGGAACACCCCTAGTGGGCGCTGAGGGATTCGAACCCCCGACCCTCTGCTTGTAAGGCAGACGCTCTGAACCAACTGAGCTAAGCGCCCGTCGTCTCTGTGACGGTGTCAGGCAAATCATTTCTGAATTGCGAGTGCAAAGGTACATAGTTTTGGGAAAATGTGCAAGTTTTTGTTTGTTATTTCGTGTATTTTAAATGTATTCTTGTTTTTAGTCAAGAATTCTTTGGCAGAGTGTTAGAATTTCGGTATATTTGCATTTTGGAATTGTTATTAAGTGTTATGTCAAAATACGATGGAAGATGGCGCGAAAGATTAATCCGAGGCATTTCATACATGCGATACCGATGTTCAGGTATGCGTTGCTGCTATTATTGGGCGTGGTCCTTGCGGAGAGTTGTTTTTCTGCGCCTGGAGTGCGGGAGTGGCTGGTTTTGCTGTGTTGTTTGGTAGGTTTGGCATTGATTGTCAACAAGCGTCATGAGATGACAAGCAGTGTGTTGATATTGCTTGCGATTGTAGTGCTTGGCGGTTTGCGTTACAGTTTTCATGCAGAAGATGTTTGGGTCGTGGAGGAAGACAGCCGTTGTGAGATTGAGTTGGTTGTGGCAAGTGAGCCGATAAGGAGGGGAAAGGTTGTGCAATTTGATGGAATTGTGTCAGGAACTGGTGACGTGGGGGATGCGTGTGGGGCACGATGTAGGTTGGAAGGCAGGAAGTTACGTGTCTCTTTGTTGCGTGATACGATAACAAAGCGATATGAGGCTTTGCACATTGGGCAGTCGGTGGTTGCTGATGTGGACATTAGTCCGTTGAAGGATTGGCACAGAATGAACGACAATTTCGACTATATACGTTGGCAAACTATGCGTGGCATTGTCGGCAGAGGTTTTGTAGGTATAGGCAAGTGGGAGTTTTCGGAGTCAGGCAGTTCCGCTTTAGGCTTTTGGGAGAGGTTAAAGCTAAAGGCATTAGTGTGGCGTCAAGTGCTTTTGGACAAGATCAGTGAGACGGGGATAAGCGGCGATGCATACGCAGTAATGACAGCGATGGCGTTGGGAAACAAGAGTGCGCTCACGCCGGAGTTAAGGGAAGAATACAGCATGTCCGGTGCATCGCATATATTGGCGTTATCCGGCATGCATCTGTCAATAATATATATGTTGCTTATATATCTCCTTCCGCGCAGGAATTTATGGAACAAACTGTTTGTTTTAGCAGTGCTTTGGGGATATGTTGTCTTTGTAGGGATGTCGCTATCGGTGGTCAGGGCAGCTTCGATGCTGACGATATGGGAAATGGTTTGGCTTATGGGCAGAGACCAGAAGCATCTTAATGTCTTTGGACTGACATTGGCGGTGATGGTCATAGCAAATCCTGAAAGCCTGTGGGATGTAGGCTTTCAGATGTCGTTTATGGCTGTTTTCGGGATAATTGTTTGCCAGCCATTGATGGATAAGATGATTCCGGTAAGTCTGATGAAAATAAAGCCTGTTGACTTGCAGGAACTACCGTTGTGGAAGCGTGTGCGATACAGGTCGTTGCGGAGTTTGTGGTTTACGGCATGTGTCAGTGTTTCCGCACAGATAGGCACTGTTCCGTTGTCCGCTTATTATTTCAGCAGGGTGTCGTTATATTTCCTTTTGACAAATTTCATTGTCATACCATGTGCGACAGTGATAATCTGCGGAACGTTTTTGCTCACGGTGATTGTCATTGTGAACATGGTTGCAGGTGGCGGTTTGACGATAATGGCACGACTTGTCGCCGCTATACTATCGGCTATTGTCACGGCTCAGAATGAGATTTTGAGTTTCATTGCGCGTGTGCCGGGTGCAAGTATAGAGGAAATCCATATCAGTGTGGTTCAGGTTGTGGCATTATACGCTATGGTCTATGCCCTCCTTTTAGTTCTATACCGTCTGGTGCGAGTGAGATGATGTGCTGTTTGTAAAGGTCGCCGACGGCGCGTTTGAACACCTTTTTGCTTACATGGAACTCGTTATAGATATCCTCTGCCGGAGATTTGTCAGTGAAAGGGCAGTAGCCGTCATGATAGAAGAGATATTCATGAAGGCGTTCTGAGAAATCAAGTGTCTGCTCCCGTCCCTGTTTTTGCAGTACAATGTCGAGCTTTCCGTCAGGGCGAACAGTTGCGACGAAGCCTTTCAGGCGGTCGCCCGTATGCAGTTCGCGGAATATCTGGTTGTCATAGACAAGTCCCTGGAATTTGTTGTCCACAATAACTTTGAAGCCGAGGTCAGTCTTTTGCCACACAAGAATTTTCACTTCGTCATTCTGCTTATATTCCGGGAAATCCTTTGACAGGAACTTCTCCACCTTTGCCGATGCCATGATGCGGTAAGAGTCCTCGTCAACATGGATATGCACGATGTAAGACTTATCCTTTTCCATTCTCTTTTTCTGTTCACGGAAAGGGCAGAACACATCTTTCATCAGTCCCCAGTCGAGGAATGCGCCATGTTCGTTGGTCCATGCCACGTTGAGGAATGCGAAATCCCCTACCATAGCACGTGGTTTCTGTGTTGTGGCTATAGGGCGTTCGTCTTGGTCAAGATAGATAAAGACCTCCAGCTCGTCACCCACCTTTGTGCCTTTCGGTACGTAACGTGTAGGGAGCAGTATGTCGCCGGTTGGTCCGCCGTCAAGATATAGTCCGAAATCAACCTTACGGCTTACTGTCATTCGGTTCATTTTGCCAAGATAAAGTGCCATGTGCGTATGTATTTTAGTTTGAAGTGTGAGTTTTTTTGCTAATAGGAAATGTGTGTCTTACGGCTCTACGGTCTGTTCCTGTTCTTTTCTCGTATCGTCAACTATCATGCCGTCGCGCATGTGTATTGTGCGGTCGGTAAGTTCGGCAAGAGACTCATCGTGAGTGACGATGACGAAAGTCTGTCCGAGACGGTCACGCAGTTCAAAGAACAGCTGATGGAGTTCAGACTTGTTCTTGGAGTCAAGTGAGCCGGACGGTTCGTCAGCAAGCACCACAGACGGGTCATTGACAAGTGCGCGAGCCACAGCCACGCGCTGTTTCTCACCGCCAGAAAGTTCGGCAGGCTTATGGTTGACGCGGTCAGACAGACCGAGCATGTCAAGCAGTGACAGCGCCTTTTCCTTTGCCTGACGCCGTGATGCTCCGGAAATAAGAGCCGGAATCATAACATTCTCCATGGCAGAGAACTCCGGCAGCAGCTGGTGAAACTGGAAGACGAAGCCTATGTGCTTGTTACGGAAATCTGCCAGTTTGCCGCTTGACAGGTTTGTTATCTCCTGTCCGTCAATGGTTACAGAGCCAGTGTCAGGTTTGTCGAGAGTTCCGATAATCTGCAGCAGTGTTGTCTTTCCCGCTCCCGATGGTCCGACGATGCTTACCACTTCACCTTTGTTGATGACGAGACTGATGCCTTTCAGCACTTCAAGTGAGCCGAAATGCTTTTTTATGTTTGAGATTGTTATCATAATGTGTCCGTTTTTATTATAGGTAAGTCCGGAGTACTATTTTCTTGTGAACAATTTGCGCAGCATGTCATAAGCAGATATCTGTTCTGTGTGCTGTGCGCTGGTGAATGTCATGAGTTCAGACTTGCCATATTGGTCAGGGAATACAATCATTGTGTTATGTCCTTTGAAATGGGATGACAGTTCATCCGGCAGTCTGTCCATTGCATTCTTGTAGGAAATGGTTCCCTGTCGTGCAGTTATGATGACGAACATGTCTTCATCAGTGATTTGCGAGGCAAGGGTCGGCAGGTGGTTCCAATGCTCCATTGCCGAGTATTGTGCCCGGACACTGTGGTGGTGAGTGTTGATATACTCCTTTATATGCTGCAATGTGTCATGGCGTCCATGGAACACAATCCTGCAGTTGAGGTTTCCTGCCATTCTTGCGAGACGCTCCACCCAACGGTGGAAGCCCGGTTCAAACTCTGCACGTGACGGCACAGCGACCTGCAGGCGGTGCAATGTAGACAGCGGTTGCACGCATCTGGCGATTATAATCTGGCGGTTCAATCCGTTGAAAAGGCTTTGTGCAAACTCTCCCCAGAAGCGAGTTGTGATTTCCTGGTGGATATGCAGTCCCATGATAATCTCTGAAGCGTCGAACTCACGGAAAGCATGCTTGATGCCGTTGGCAATGTTTGTCGCAAGCCTCACCTGTGTCTGCACCCTCACATCAATGGCGGCTGCTGTCTTTGTGATATGCGCCAGCAATTCCTGTCCCTGCTTTTGGTTATATGCGGCACGGTCATCATCGTATACAACATTAAGGGCGATGACCCCACGGTTCAGTTTTCTGTTGCGCATGAGTATGGCAAGATTCAGCAGTGTGTCACATGTCTCAGGATATTTCACAGGAATAAGAATCTTCTCGTCATCACCTTCCTGTCGCTCCACTATGCGGTGGCGCTTGTCCTGTATGACAATCTGCTTTGATGCCTGCTCTGTTACAATGGTGCTTATGACACAAGTGAAGAGAATCATCATCACCACACCGTTCAGGGATGTGTTGTCCATGAGAAATTCTCCCGTGCTGACCTCCATCTTCATTCCCACCATCACCATAGCTATTGCTCCGGCTGCATGGGCTGAAGTCAGTCCGAACATCATGTTTCCAGCCGACCATGGCATGCGGAATGCAAGGCAGGATGCATAAGCCGCAATGGCTTTTCCGAGGGTGCCGAAGACAACCATGATGAAGATTACCAGCAGAATGTTGCCGCCTTCAAACATCACACTGACATCAATCAGCATTCCCACGCCGATAAGGAAATACGGAATGAATAGTGCATTGCCGATAAACTCGATGCGGTTCATAAGAGGCGAGACATTAGGGATGAAGCGGTTGAGCACCAATCCGGAATAGAACGCTCCGAAAATCCCCTCCAATCCTACGAGACTTGCCATTACAGCAGAAGAGCTAAGCACAGCAATCACAAAGATAAACTGCATCACTGCATCAGAGTAACGGCGCAGGAAACAGACTGTAATCCAACGTATTGCATAGTAAGCTGCTGCACAGTATGCCACGAATTTAGCAAGGAAGAGAATCCAAAACAGAGGGTCACCGGCGTTACCTTGGTATGCGCTTGTCAACGCAGCAAGGACAATGAGCGACAGCAGAAGTGAGAGCATGGAAGCACCTACGGAGAGTGTCACGACCTTGCGTCTCTGTATGCCATATCGTCCTACAATAGGGTAAGCTATCAGGGTGCACGATGACATTATGCATCCTAACAAGAGTGCCGACATCGGGCTGTAGTCAAGATACGCCACCGAGGTGAAATAGGTCAGCACAAAGGGGGTTATGAAGGACAGCAATCCAAAGACGAGCACACGTCTTGCATTCTTCTTCAATCCCTCAGTGTCCATTTCGAGACCGGCAAGGAACATTATGTAGTAGAGTCCGATGTTCCCGAATATCTCGAACGACTCTCCACGCACAATGACATTCAACCCATACTTTCCGATAACCACTCCTGCAAGTACCATGCCTATGATGTGTGGGATGCGCAGTTTGCCCATAATAATCGGTGCAAGGAGTATTATGAGCATCACGGTGAGGAATATCATCGTGGGGTCTGTTATCGGAAAGTATTGTGTCAGGTATGGCATGAGTATTCGTGTGATTATCAATCAGTACAGTTTAGAGGAAAGCAACCTGTATATCTTTTTGTTCTACTATTTCCAACAAGTGGTTGCATTATCAAGTCAGTACAGTCTTTACGGCTTTTTCTTCTCACTGTCGGCACGCGCCCTTGACTTTGTCACAAGCCAGACACCTGAGAATACAAGCACTATGGCGAGAGCATGTGACCATTGCAGGACGGCAAGTCCGAGGGCAAGTGAGAATATCACGGACACGATAGGCTGCACATAATTATATACGGAGACCACAGTTGGGCGCAGTGTCCGCTGTCCTATCATTGTGCAGATGTAACCGAGATATGTTCCGAAAAGGACAACATAGCCGGTCTCAAGCCATGTCTTCACCGGCACATTCGCCCAATCGATGGCAGCGACCTGTGGGTAAGAGAACGGCAGGATGAACAGTGTGGCATATAGGAACATCCACTTGTTTGTCGTGAAGACACTGTATCGCTTTATCAACGGATTGAAAAGCGAGAGATAAAGTGCGAAGGAGAACTGTGCTCCGAGTGCGAGAAGGTCTCCACGGATGTCGCCAACCTTGTCGCTTACCGCACTTGCCGATGTCAGGATAAGTATCAGTGCGCCTGAACATCCCATAAGCACGCCCAATGCCTTCTTGCCGGTTATCGGCTCTTTGAGTATCAGAGCGGAGAGAATCATGGCGAAAATCGGCATCGATGTCGTCACGATACTGGCATTGATAGGTGATGTGATGGACAGTCCGAGTGTGTACAAGCACTGATTGGTGACGATGCCGAAGAGGCCTGCCCCCGCGAACATCAGTTTGTCTTTAAGCGGGACATGCTCATGCTTGACAAAAAGCGATGTCAGCCAGAATAACAATGCACCTCCTGCGACACGGAAAGAGACCATGTCAATGCCGTCAATGCCGTGGGTCATGGCGTCTTTGCCCAACGGAGCCATGAGCCCCCAGAAAGCGCATGCCATGAACATGGACAAATGGGCAATTATGTGTGTGCGAGTGTCTTTTGTCACAATAAAATATGCAATAAAGTTTAATTTCTGTGCAAAATTACAAAAGATTCAGGAAAAAGTTGTATATTTGCCACATAAAAAATCTGAAATCTATGGAAAAATACGTTGAATACATTTGCCAAGTGGAGATTCCCCGACTTTGGGGAGGACGCAAGCATATACTGTGGACTCTTGACCCGGAGGTTAATGTCCTCAGCGGTGCCAATGGCATAGGCAAGAGCACAATCCTGCGGCATGTCATCAGTGGGGTGAAGACTCTTACAAAGGATTCGGCAGGGGGTGTCATCCTGAAGACATATCCGGAGGATGCCACACTGCTGAAGTTCGACATCATCTCTACGCCTGACGTGCGCAGTGAGTTCGACATTAATCTTAATGAATTGCAGGAGCGCATAGTCCATTATCCGCATAACAGCCGATGGGCTCTTTTCTGTGACATCGTCGACGAACTTTTCGCAGCGACAGGGAAGACCATCAACCGCAGTGCGGACAGGGTTGAGCTGATACAATGGGGTGAGGCCCTGGATCTCCGCCTTCTCAGCAGCGGGGAGAAACAGATGCTCATCATACTCATGACGGTGCTCCTGGAGGACGGCGACCATACAATCCTTTGCATGGACGAGCCGGAAGTGTCGCTGCATGTCGAATGGCAGCAGGTGCTGATAGAGACAATACGCCGTCTGAACCCAAATGCTCAGATAATCATGAGCACCCATTCGCCTGCAATAATCATGAACGGGTGGCTTGACAAAGTGACTGAAGTGAGTGACATCACCGTCTGTGGCAATGCTTCCGGCAATGCGTGAGACAGTCTGTTGCAATGTTGCTTGTTTAGGAGAATCTTTACGCGAAGCTTGTGAGAATAACCCAACACATATCGTCCAAATACATGACCGCCACCAATGCGTTGCGGTCCAAAGAGTCCAGGCATAGGATTGTTGCCTATGTAGAGAGCTATGACGACATACTCTTTTGGCGCACCGTCCTCAATCAGTTTGAGAACGGCAAGCGTTACTTTGAAATCATGCTGCCTACAAAGGCGCGCAACGGCAAGAATGTCCTCGGCAGGGGCAAGAGGACGGCTCTCCAGAGCATACTGCAGAACACGGGGAAGGACATGATTGCCTGTGTCGATGCCGACTATGACTACCTTATACAGGGGATGACAGAAAACTCGCAGATGATGCTTGGCACTCCTTATGTGTTCCATACCGTGGCATACGCCATAGAGAATCTGCTATGCTATGCCGGCGGACTGCATAATGTCTGTGTTATGGCAACGCTCAACGACCATAGGATTTTTGATTTTGAGGCATTCCTGCGTGAATATTCCGAGGCTATATGGTCCTTGTTCTGCTGGTCTGTGACCTTGTACAGGAAGAGCCGTTTCGATGTGATGACAATAACGGACTTGAACAATATCATAGCTACCGGGACATTAAAGATGGGCAATGCCTCTTACATTGTCAGCAAATTGCGTGCAAAATGCCAGCAGCGCGTGAACATTCTGCGCAATTCTTATCCTGATTTGGCTAAGGAAGTGCCACGCGTGAGGGAGGACTTGAGGCGGCTCGGTGTCACTCCGGGCACCGTTTATCTGTACATCCACGGCCATCACCTTTTGGATAAGGTTGTGGAACCTCTTGTCAAGAATGTGTGCGACAGTCTTATAAAGGAGCGTGAGCGTGAGATTCACAACCAGGCGCAGCACCATACTCAGATGAACAACGAGATGTCGTGCTACACAAATTCGCTTGAGAACATCTCTTCCATGCTTAAGAAGAACACGGGCTATCTTAGCTCTCCTGTGTTCCAACAGATAATCCGACAGTTTGAAGAGGTGTTTGAACAGTAGTGAAAAATAGTATATGATGAAAAAGGAAGGCAACATTTCGCATGGTGGAATGTTGCCTTTTTGTGTGACAAATAGGCGTATGGATAAAACGCCCCATACGCAAAATTTTCGTCTACGGACGAAAATTTTGCATAGTTAATCGTTGTGGCAAACTCCATGTGCGCATAAAATCCAAGTTGCATAATATATCTGACAGTCTGAAGGTGTGCTTGGATAAAACAAGTTGTGTGTAATATGTTGAAAATCAGTGCGTAAAAAAATAGCGCAACAAATGGTGACACTTTACGTTATGAAAGGTTACCTATTACATGACGAAAGGTTATGTTTTGTACGGCAAACGGTAACCTTGCGTTCCGGCATAAGGCATGGTGGAAATGCAGTTTGTTGCTTTTATCCTGAAAAATCGTCAAAAAAAGTTCCGGAATCTGTAGGAAAATCAAAATAAAGTATTATCTTTGCAAGAGAAATGAATAAATAAATCTATGAAATATGGGGCAGATAGCATTTCTCAGGATGTTCATGCTTGTTTCCGTCCCAACCGATGTGAATGACAATCGTAGACATCTGCACGTGTTCCGAAAAGGAGGACGGCATCTTCATTCTGCAGCAAAGATTTGGATTGAAAAGAATGGGGAACCGTGTGTGGAGATTGCAGAATCAACCCTGTCCGCAAAAGAGAATAATCTGCTTGTTGAAGCCATAAGGCGGCATTGGAACTTTATAAATGACCAGATAACCAAGACATTTAATGGTGAGAAGACAATGGTCAAAAACATTGAAAAATAATTCATTATGTGTAAAATCAATAACGTTAGTGTGGGCATTAAAAGTCTGGATTTCAGAAAATACAGAGGAAAAATGGCTGCCAGTCTGACTGATGGTCGCGAGGTCATTGTTCCGCTGTCAATGTTTCCGGACATCAAGAGTCTTTCGCTGAAGAAGCGTGACGAGTGGATGATACTTGACGACCAGTTTTTCACGTTCACCCATCTGAGTAATGTATATTCCATACAGGATTTGATGGGGCTAAAGAGCTTGTCTTGATTTCATAGAGACAATATCAGCAAGGAAGATATTGAAAAATTCAAGGATGGCATATTGAAAATAAGTGTCAACACTTCTCCTGACATATACACGAAAGAATGGATTAAGGACAAAATAGAAAAAGGCTTGTATGAACAGTATGCAAAGTCTTCATCCAACTCTTTTGATGACGATTTGTTACATATAGATCATATATGGGAGTATTATTCATTGTTTTAATAGTTGTTGCATTCCTTATTGTAAAGCATCACAAGGAACAAAAACTTATAGAAACAGTAACAGAGAAAGGACGAGGCGAAAGATCTGAAAGGCGCTCTGTTCTTGCGCTGCTCAAAATGGGGATTGACCAAAGAGCAATTTTTCACGATTGCTATCTGAAACACGCATCAGGGGCTTACACACAAATAGATTTAGTCGTAGCTACTCCTAAGGGGCTGATTGTCATAGAAGAAAAAGATTATAGTGGTTGGATTTTCGGCAACTCACGCCAGAAATATTGGACGCAGATTTTAGCGTATGGCAGAGAAAAGCATCGATTCTATAATCCAATTATGCAGAACAAAGGGCATATTAATGCTATCCGAGAAAATCTGCACCAAAACCATGGCATACCAATATATTCTGTGATTATTTTCGATGGTTCATCTATACTCAAAGATGTTACTATCGAAGAGAATCATGTCTACCTTATATATCCGCGTGAACTTAAGAGAACCATTGAAAGCATAATGCTGATGCCTAATGCTAACTATGGCAACAAGCATGAAATCATGAATGTGTTTACGCAAGCAGTGCGAAACGGTAAGAATCCAAACATCATTAACGCCCAACGTTGCACTGCTTCATATGCTTCCTATAATAAGCCTGAATCTACGTATTCATATAGACCTTTCCGGTTTTTACGCTGGCGAAGGCATTGGTAGATAGGTATTTTTGGTGAAAGCAGTTTTGCTTTATTTGGAATTCTCAAGGTATACAAGATTTACAGCAGAGAATTTTCAATCATCTGCCTTATACCAACAATAGACTGCTCTCCCTATGGCATCTATAACACTCCTTTTTATAAAAACAAATTTCAACTTTGTCTAAGGTAACTGTTTCGGTAAATATTATTTTATCATCTATAAAAGCATGGATGAATTCCGAGAGGTCAAGTGTACCATCAGCATAGTCATTGGCATGAGGATTAATGATGACAACAGCTTCTCCTGCTTTGTTTTCAATCTTGAAACATGGCTTGTTTTCCATTATGCCTGGAGATTTTGAGGCGTGAAGCAATAGCCAGCATCCATGAATTTGTTCTTCATGCATAGCTTTGCAGACAGCTTCCACGTTTCGTGGACTTTTGCATACATTAATGGCTACTTTATGGTTGGCGCATTCGATTAAAATGTCAGCAGTCCACAATGCTGTTTTTGCTTTCAGGATGTAATGCAGTCCCATATCTTTACAGATATTGGCGATTTTGTTTATTATAAGTTCTTTTTCCATGATGATATAGTTATTGTTGTTATTTTCCGTTATTAGGGGTGGCGTGTGACTCTGTTTGCCATTACATACCCCTATTTATACCCCAATGATGTTTGGATTTCGATGTCAAATTTATTATCTTTGCACCGTGGATTCTGATATGACAAAATGCTGTATTGCAATTCGCGGTGCTCTTTGACATGTTTACATATTATTATATATATATGGTGTTCCTGGATTTGGTGCTTTGAGGGTAGTTTCGTATGGCATTGGTAAAAATAAAAATGCCATTACAAGAAACATCTTCTTATAATGGCATTTGCTGTATGCTTTATTTCAACTTTTTGGGCCAATGCTTCACGAGTGTGAGGTCAAACACAAGTGTGCTGAATGCAGGGATTCCTGTTTGGGCAGATTCGCCGTAACCCAGCTGTTGTGGGATGTATACCCTCCAACGGTCACCGTCGCGCATGTTGAGCAGTGCTGTTGTGAACCCGTCGATGAACGCTCCTGTGACGCCTGTGTATGGATTCATGAGCGCGAGGTCATAGTCTCCGACCCATGATGAGTCGAACTGGTAGCCGACGATTGTACCGTCGTCCATCTTTGTCTGGTAGGAGTCAGACGGCATGAGATAGCCACGGTAATGGATTCTTACGGAGTCTGTCTGTATCGGGCTTACAGTGCCGGTGCCGGTGTTGAGCTTCTCCACGATGATGAAGTCTGTCGGGACTTTCGTTCCGGGCATCTTTGAGTAGCAGCGCACTGTGTCGACGTTGGTTGCTCCGGCAGCTTTCTTTTCCAAAACGTCGGTATATTTCTCCATGAAATATGCCTCGTTGCGGTTCTGCCAGTCAGCGAACTCTGTGTTTTCATCGTCAGTCTCACTGCATGACGAGAGCAGTGAGACAGCGATGAACAGCATGAAATATAATGTTTTTTTCATTTAAGCGTTTGCTTATTTCAGGTTTTTGAGAAGGCTTGAGATGTTTACCTTGTCCTCGATTATGCTGCGGAGGTCGGCGATGTTGACACGCTCCTGCTCCATGGAGTCACGGTGGCGGAGTGTCACAGTGTTGTCCTCGAGGGTCTGGTGGTCAACGGTCACGCAGTAAGGAGTGCCGATAGCGTCCTGACGGCGATAGCGTTTGCCAATCTGGTCTTTCTCCTCGTACTGGCAGTTGAAGTGGAACTTGAGGTCGTTGATTATCTCGCGAGCCTTTTCAGGAAGACCGTCCTTCTTTGTGAGAGGGAACACAGCGAGCTTCACAGGTGCGAGAGCAGCAGGGAGGTGGAGCACTGTACGTGTCTCACCGTTATCGAGTTTCTCCTCCTCATAAGAGTGGCACATCACTGAAAGGAACATGCGGTCGACGCCGATTGATGTCTCGATGACGTACGGAGTGAATCTCTCGTTTGTCTCAGGGTCAAAGTATTCAATCTTCTTGCCGGAGTATTTCGCGTGCTGTGAGAGGTCGAAGTTTGTGCGTGAGTGTATGCCCTCAACCTCCTTGAAGCCGAATGGCATGTGGAACTCAACGTCTGTTGCTGCGTTGGCGTAGTGGGCGAGCTTGTCATGGTCGTGGAAACGGTAGTTCTCTGCACCGAATCCGAGAGCCTGATGCCATGCCATGCGGCGCTCTTTCCATTCCTTGAACCAGTCAAGTTCTGTGCCCGGCTTAACGAAGAACTGCATCTCCATCTGCTCGAACTCACGCATACGGAAGACAAACTGGCGTGCGACAATCTCGTTACGGAACGCCTTGCCTATCTGTGCGATGCCGAATGGCAGCTTCATGCGTCCTGTCTTCTGCACGTTGAGGTAGTTCACGAAGATGCCCTGTGCTGTCTCCGGACGGAGATAGATTGTTGATGCGCCTTCCGCGGCAGCACCCATTTCTGTCTTGAACATGAGGTTGAACTGGCGGACATCTGTCCAGTTGCGTGTGCCGGAGATAGGGCATACAATCTCTTCGTCAATGATTATCTGCTTCATGCCTTCGAGGTCAATGCCTCCTTCGGCATTCATGACAGTCTGGTAACGCTCATGCAGTGCGTCACGCTTTGCAAGAAGCTCTGCAACCTTTGGTGATGTGGCGCGGTACTGCTCCTCGTCGAAATTCTCCTTGAAACGCTTGCGGGCTTTCTCTACCTCTTTCTCCACCTTCTCCTCATACTTTGCAATCTGGTCTTCGATAAGGACATCGGCACGATAGCGTTTCTTAGAGTCCTTGTTGTCGATGAGAGGATCGTTGAAAGCGTCAACGTGTCCTGACGCTTTCCAGATTGTTGGGTGCATGAAGATTGCAGAGTCGATGCCCACAATGTTCTCATGCAGGAGCACCATGTACTGCCACCAGTACTGCTTGATATTGTTTTTCAGCTCCACGCCGTTCTGACCGTAGTCGTAGACAGCGCCGAGTCCGTCGTAAATCTCTGATGATGGGAATACAAAGCCATATTCTTTACAGTGGCTTACTATTTTTTTGAAAACATCTTCCTGTGCCATATTTTCTCTTTAGTTTTAATTTACAATCTGTTGCGAAGATAATACAATCCGAATGCAAAGTTAATGCTTTTTTCCCGAATAGCGTTACCTTTTTGCTTTTTTTATAAATAATGTATAGATAATTACCGGTGCTCCGAAGATAGGAGTAATGGCATTGACCGGTATGATGAGGTTTTCCGGAAACACGCAGATTATGTTGCATGCCACGCTTATGGCTGCTCCGCAGAGCATTGTGGCAGGGAGCAGAATCTTGTGGTTTGACGTTCCGGTGATGAATCGTGCAATGTGCGGCACGGCAAGTCCCACGAAAGCTATCGGTCCGCAGAATGCTGTGCTTACTGCAGTAAGGATGCCTGTGGCAAGGAATGTCACCCGGCGTGTCCTGCGGACATTGATTCCGAGGCTTTGTGCATAGTTCTCACCGATAAGAATCGCGTTGAGTTGCTTAACAAGGGTTATGGAAAGCATGATTCCGATGCCGCAACACAGTGCGAAAGTGGGCAGTTGTTCCAGGCTGACATCACTGAAGCTGCCCATGCCCCAGAACACGAAAGCCTGGACATTGTCGGCACTTGCAAAGAAATTGCATAGTGAGACGACGGAGGAAGTGAGGTAGCTTACCATTATTCCCACAATGAGGAGTGTCATGTTGCTTCTGACAATGGCAGCTATCGCAATAAGCAATACGATAATGACCATAGCCCCTCCGAACGCCGCTGTCACTACGGAGAGGACTCCACCGCCAAGGAGGGTGACAATAGCGACACCCAATGACGCTCCGCTTGATATGCCGAGGATAGACGGACCGGCAAGAGGGTTCCTGAAAGTTGTCTGCAGGAGCAGTCCCGAGGTTGCCAATGATGCTCCGCAAAGCAGTGCTGTTATGGTCTGAGGGATGCGTGATTCGGTTATGATGTATGTCCAGCTGTCTTTTTCTGCCTGTCCGCCGGTGAGTACATCAAGCACTTGTCCGGCAGGAATTTCTACAGAGCCGAACAGCAGACTTGCCAATGAAAGGACAGCAAGCAATACGATGCAAAGGGCTATTCTAAGCATTTGTAATATCTCATTGAGTAATCTTTGAGCACCTCAGGGTGAAAGATTTTGATATAGTCTCTAAGCAGAAGATTTGGTTGGAAAGGCGTTTCTTCGTAGTACATTGTCTTTCCGAGGTCACAAGTGTAGATGTTTTTGTTCTTGAACGCACTCATCCTTGCATAGTTAGTCCATTCCTTTGCCAAGAGAGGATAGGACATGGCTTCCGCTTGGTTGTACTTTATGAGCCATATTTGTGCCTGCTGTGCTTTGTCAAATACGACTTCCGGAGAATAGGGGAGCGCTCCTGACGCCGTCTCTCCTTTGAAAATGTAGTCCGCACCGGCGTCGGCAAGCATCTGCCCTACGGTGCTGTTCCCTCCAGCCACATACCATGCAGAGCCGTATTTCTTCTCTGTGACGACAGTAGGGCGTTTCTTTCCTTTTACCAGACCTTTCAGTTGGTTGTAGTCTTTCTCTATTTCCGCGAACAGGCTGTCTGCCTCTGTCTGCTTGCCAAAGAGCATTCCATAGAACCGCATCCATTCTGCGCCGCCAAGAGGGTGGGTTTCCATGTAGTCGGCGCACTCGATAAGTGGAATGCCGAGTTTGCCCAGCTTGCCGTAAGAGCCGCTGTCCTCATAGGGGGAGAGGAGGATGGCATCCGGTGCAGTGTCGATTATTTTCTCTATGTTTGGCGACAAACTCGAACCACAATCTTTGATTATGCCTTTTGCCGCGTCTTTATGAACCTTGGGCAAATTCATGAAGTTCAGGTCACAGACACCGCAGACACTCTTGTATGCGCCAAGTTTGTCGATGAGGCTGACATGTACGGAACCGGAGAAGACGCTGTGTGTGAGTGGAATGCTAACGATGTCCCCTGTAGGCAGATGCTCCGGCAGCTCCTTTTCGTGGCCTTTTGGCACGAGGAGGTAGCGGTGGAGAATCTTTGTCGTGTCCCATGGGTTCTTTATTTCCGCAAGGACAAAGCCTTCTCCTTCCTGAAGAGTGAGCAGACGGGCATATTTCATGCCGATTACCTCTGCTCCTTCAACAGAGTCAGCGGTGCTTCCTCCCACACAAGAAGTGAGGCAGGCAAGCACCGCTGCTATGATTGCGATAAGATGTTTACTTTTGAACATATTTGATGTTTGGAATAACATAAGTAGGACCGACACCGCACTGGAACGTTTTGAGGTAGTTTCCTGTCAAGGTGTTTGCAAAAGAATCCGCGTTAAGTCCATATACAGCACAGAATCCATAGTCTTGATACTGCGGTATGCCTGCATTCTTAGAGAGACAAGTTATGTATACCAATCCGGAGACAGGGTCAAGGGATATTTTGTTTGGCTCCAAATGGCTGATGTCTTTGCCGTCTGTGAGCATGTTCTTTCTTCCGCTTGAGATGTTATATGCGAAAAATTCCGGTGTCCCTGTTGAAGGGTATGAATGTGGGTTGTTTATGCCCAAAATGACATTTCCACTGATACACATCTCTGTTGCAGCAAGAACCAAAACGGAATTCTTTCCTTTCAACTCATAGATGCCGTAATCTTTCTGTGTGTGAGGTGGAACCGGGTCATAAGTTCCTGAGTCAAGATAGAAGATTCGTCCCATTGCAGTCTGTACGTCCACAACATTTTTCATCTCAGGGGTCTTGATTTCCTCTGAAGTGCCTGTAGCGAGGTTAATCTTTGAGATTGAAGAGTTCTCACCCGAGGCATAGTTAGAGTTTGCAACATAGAGGTAGCCATCGGCTATTGCCAAACCTTCAGAATAGCTTCCGCAGTCATAGGTCTTGGTGATAGTGTTGTTGGCAGAATTGATTACAAAGACTTTCTTTTCGAAAGTTGAGACAAACAGTTCGTTGTTGCTGACAACGATATGGCGTGGCTTGAATGTGTTTCCTTCCAGTTCAAGCTTTATTCTGTCGACTTCCACCATTGAAGTCTTGTCTGCGACAAAGATTGTCTTTTCGTCTGTTCCAACGATGTATATTTTGTTCCCACAGATGGCTGCATCGTTGATGGTGCCTTTGAGACTGGTGCCGTTAGCAGAAAAGTAAATGTCCGGGTTCATTGTCCATTGGTTGATGTCGATGTAGTTGTAGGTGAGATAGCCGATAGAACCATTAACGTTGCCAAAATTGCCTTCCTGGACAATAAACACTCCTTCGGTGAGGTAGTAAGAGCCACCTTCCCACTCGTAGTCCGAGCCGGTGTTGCAGGCTGTCAGTGCGAAGACAGCTGCCAAAAGATAGAAAAATTTCTTCATGTTTGTTTATTTGTTTTTATTAGTTATGTTTACAACGTGTATTTTACAGTGAACTGCCAACTGCGTTGCGGCATGGGATAGTCGCGCACAATCTCGTACTGCTTGCCGAAGATGTTCTTCACATCCAGTTGCAGTTGCAGGGAACCTTTTGTCAGGCGTATCTCGCGCCATGCGGTGATGCCCCAGTCGCTGTACGCGTCAAGCATTGTTGTCGGCAGGTGGTTGTTGGTAGCCCAGCGCTCGGTGACCATTGTTCCGTTGAAGGACAGGTTTGTCCAAGGATTTTCCCATGCGATGGAGACGCTGCTCGTATGTTCCGGGGTGTAGGCTATCTGCAGATTGTAGTATGGCGACTCCTTATCCGTGCGGTCTCTGACAGACTGTGCGGTGTAGTTTCCTGAAAAAGTAAGTGTGTGAAGCCGTCCCAATCGCTGCGTGATGCTTGCCGTCGCGTCAAGTCCGAGTGTGCGCACATGCCCCATATTGATGTTTGTCCAGATGAACATATTGAACGGTATTGCCACGATTTTGTCCTTCACATGGTTGAAATAACCGTCGGCGGTTACGCTGAACTCGCTTCCTCTGCCGTATTTGTGCCGCCATGTTATGCCGAGATTGACCTGATTCGTCCTTTCCGGTTGCAGGGTTGTGCTGCCATAATGCTTGTAGTAAAGCTCGTTGAACGACGGGGCGCGGAAGATGTCCTTATACGAAGCACGCAGGAAGAGTTCCTCTTCGGGGAGGAGTTGCAGGTTGAGTGACACGGACGGCGACAGATGCTTGATGTCCGGAGCGCTTGCCCCTTCTGACGCTCCATTATAATATAAGGAGTAAATCAGCCTTGCCATGGCAGAGAATCTGCCGTAGGAGTATTTCCCGGTGGCACTCTGCAGGATAGTATGGCGCAACGGATCACGGTAGGTTTCCACATCACTTCCTGTGAAATTGTTGAAGGAATAGTCGGCAGAGTAGTCAAATGCCAATCTCTCGGTAGGAGTGTAGAGCAGGCAGACCGATGTGTATGCCTCACGCTGCCGGTACTTATGATCCATGATGTTGTCAAGATACCCGAGGTCTTTGTAGTCACTCATCGCGTAGCTGAACCGTGCAACATAAGCCAGACGCAGTTTGTCTGTGAAGGATGTCCTCCATCCCATCTGTGCCATGGCATTCTGCTCACGCAGAGTCTCCTTGTTGTCGTTCACGTAATAGTGGACGACTCCCGGCAACTGACGGCTGTTGTCATAGTAGTACAGCTTCATGGTCAGTTGGTTCCTGCTGTCAGGCCGGTAGGCGAGGTTTAGCTCTCCATGTCCGGATTTCATGCGGCTGTTTTGCCTTCTGCCATGCGTTGTCTCTATGCCGTTAACAAGAGTGTACGGATAATCGTTGTCAGTATATATGTATTCCCCAACTGCACTTATCCCGAATTTCCTTGTCAGATTCTTCTCTATGCGCAGGAAAGGGCTCGCATAGCCCCACGAACCGGTGCGCAGTTGTGCCGTGAGATGCGTTTGGAGGTCTTCCGACGGCATGCGGTGCGTCCTGATGTTCAGTACGGCAGGTGACGCAACATTCCTCACAGGCTGGAAAATGTCCTCGTTGTCCCCGACAGTGAGTGATAGTCCCGAGACATTGTCGAGGGAGTAGCGTGAGACATCAATCTCCCCGCTCTGGCAGTCGCTCAGCGATATGCCGTCATAGACGACTGCTGTATGTCGTGCTCCGAAGCCTCTGACGCTTACAGTCTTCATTCCTCCTGCACCACCATAGTCACGGAGGGTCACTCCCGGCAGCTTGTTCAGCGCGCTGCCGATGTCTGTCACGCCGAGCTTGCTGAAATCGGCAGTGGCAAGAGAATATTCCGGAGCTGTGCTGCGCACATCGCGCCCACGGTATGTTGACACGACATTGACAGTGCCCAAGGTGTCTTCCTTTGCGATTCCTGCATCCTGTTGCGCGGCAGCATTGCCACAGACCGTTATGCCTGCCAGCAGTGATACCAGCGGTTTTAGTGGTTTCATCCCTTTCCTCGTATTGTTGAACATTGGTTTCGGCCATAGCCCCTAACCCACGAGTGGGCTGCAGCCCCTATTGGAAATGGCAGGTCTTCTGACTTTCTCCTCCGCCTTCCCCTTCCCGGCATCTGCACAAATGGTGGTTGCCAGTGGTTCTTGGAAAGCGGCAATAACAGAGATTACAGCAGCGGGACTGTTCAGGATTTCCACCTAATTCCATTGCCAAATCCGCCACAAAGATACATACTTTCTTTGAATTATGCAAGAAAACATTGTTAAATGAATGTTTTGGCTTGTATTTTGGATAGGTTAAAGAGTCAACCCGCAAGTGCAATTGTGAGTTGACTCTTTAGGACTAAAATTTGTTGTTTTCATAATAAAAATTACAAATCGCTTGTGTATATGAGAAAATAATTGTAAATTTGCAACAGAATTAGGTAAAAAGGTGTAAAATTGAAACTTTGCAAGAGAAATGAGCGATAGACTTTACATATTTGATACTACTTTGCGTGACGGCGAACAGGTGCCGGGCTGCCAGCTCAACACCGTGGAGAAAATCCAAGTGGCAAAGCAGTTGGAGGCTTTGGGCGTTGATGTGATTGAGGCGGGCTTCCCTATTTCAAGTCCGGGTGATTTCAACAGTGTCATAGAAATCAGCAAGGCTGTCACATGGCCTACGATATGTGCGCTGACTCGTGCCGTGCAGAAGGACATCGATGTCGCTGCCGAGGCGTTGCAGTATGCCAAGCGCAAGCGCATACACACGGGTATCGGCACATCCCCTTCACATATTAAATATAAGTTCAACAGCACTCCGGAGGAAATCATCGAGAGGGCTGTCGCTGCCGTTAAGTATGCGAAGAGGTATGTGGAGGATGTAGAATTCTATGCGGAGGATGCGGGACGCACTGACAATGAGTATCTTGCGCGTGTCATTGACGCTGTGACAAAGGCAGGCGCGACTGTCTGCAACATACCTGACACGACGGGATTCCGACTGCCGGGGGAATATCAGGAGAAGATAAAGTACCTCTATGAGCACGTCGATGCTTTCTCCGCAGGCAAGGCTATCCTCTCCACCCACTGCCATAATGACCTCGGCATGGCTACCGCCAACACCGTAGCCGGTGTGCTTGGAGGTGCGCGGCAGGTGGAGGTGACAATCAACGGCATTGGTGAGCGTGCGGGCAATACTTCCCTTGAAGAGGTTGCCATGACATTCAAGACCCACCCGGAGCTTGGCATAGAGACAAACATCAATACAACAAAGATTTATCCGACATCACGCATGGTCTCCTCACTGATGAACATGCCGGTGCAGCCTAATAAGGCGGTGGTGGGAAGAAACGCTTTCGCCCATTCTTCGGGTATACATCAGGACGGTGTGTTGAAGAATGTCTCCACTTATGAGATTATGGACCCAAAGGATGTGGGCATCGATGACAACGCCATTGTCCTGACCGCGCGTTCCGGTCGTGCTGCCTTGAAGCACCGCCTTCAGGTCAACGGTGTGGAACTTGACGGCGAGCGACTTGATAAGGTTTATGCCGAATTCCTGAAACTTGCCGACAAGAAGAAAGAGGTGAACGACGATGACATCCTTGTCCTTGCAGGTGCCGACCGTGCGAATGCTCATGCTGTACAGCTTGATTTCCTTCAGGTTACGACGGGAATGGACGCAAAATCGAAGTGCGTTGCTTCCATAGGTCTTGACATCAGCGGGCAGAAGTTTGAGGCTTGCTCTACGGGCAACGGTCCTGTCGATGCAGCCATCAGGGCGATGAAGAAGATTATCATGAAGGAGATGGTGCTGAAGGAGTTCACCATCCAGGCTATCTCGAAAGGCTCTGACGATTTGGGCAAGGTACACATGCAGGTGGAGTACAACGGTCATGTCTACTATGGCTTCGGTGCGGACACTGATGTCGTGAAGGCTTCCGTTGAGGCTTACATCGATTGCGTGAATAAGTTCAAGTAGAAAAGGGGTAGGTTGGTCAATGTTGACAATACTGACATAACTGACAATATTGATCCAAATAAATAAGCAGTGCACATGCCACTTTGCCTGCGGAGCAGGAGGATAAAACGAAATGAAGAAGGTCTATAAATCGAAGGTTGACACATGGTTTGTCGCTGTCATATCAGGATTCACATTGATTCCTATGGCACCGATGCTGTATTCCGGTTTTTCGGTTGTTCTCTTTTGCATAGTCATTGCCATATTATGCTTTACTATGGCACTGTTGTTTGGCATAAGATACATAATTGACGGAAAGGATTTGGTTGTCAAATGTGGATTTCTCTTTTCGGAGAGATTCCATATTGATGACATTATGTCCATAAAATCAACGCATACCATGCTGTCTTCCCCTGCTGCCTCGTTGGACAGGCTGTAACTGAAGTCCCGCAAAGGCTCGGTGGTCATATCGCCTAAGGATAAAATCGGCTTCATAAAAGACATACAAGAGATATGTTCTCATGAAATAAACATAACATTATATGGGAAAAACATTATTTGACAAGATTTGGGACGCGCACGTTGTACAGAACGTGGAAGACGGTCCTACACAACTTTATATAGACCGCCTCTATGCTCACGAGGTGACTTCGCCACAGGCTTTTGACACTCTGCGCGATAAAGGCATCAAGGTTTTCCGTCCCGACCATGTCGTGGCGATGCCTGACCATAACACTCCTTCCGACCAGCAGGAGCGCATCGATGACCCGGTGGGCAGGAAACAGGTGGAGACACTTGCCGCCAACTGTGCGGAGTTCGGTATCAGACACTTTGCTATGGGTACAAAGGACAACGGCATCATCCATGTTGTCGGTCCTGAGAAGGCTCTCTCGCTGCCGGGAATGACAATCGTCTGCGGTGACTCCCACACTTCCACCCACGGCGCAGTGGGTGCAATTGCCATGGGCATCGGCACAAGTGAGGTGGCGCAGGTGCTTGCTTCACAGTGCATTCTGCAGTCAAAGCCTAAGACAATGCGCATCAATGTGGAGGGGGACCTGCCGGAAGGCACAACGGCAAAGGATGTGGCACTGTACATCATGGCACAGATGACAACCTCCGGAGCGACAGGCTATGCCGTGGAATATGCCGGTTCGACAATCCGCAACATGTCCATGGAGGGGCGTCTGACCTTGTCCAACCTCTCAATAGAGATGGGTTCGCGCGCCGGACTTATTGCTCCTGACGAGACAACCTTCGCTTATCTGAAAGGACGTGAGTATGCTCCGAAGGGCGAAGAGTGGGAGAGTGCCGTAAGCAAATGGAAAGAGTTGTACTCTGACGATGATGCTGTGTTTGACAAAGAGGTAACGTACAAGGCAGAGGATATAGCTCCACGCATAACCTACGGCACAAATCCGGGTGCGGGAATTGCCATTGACGAATGCATCCCTTCGCTTGAAATGATAGCAGAAGAGGAACGCGAACAGTTCCTTGGAATGCTTGATTACATGCAGTTCCAACCGGGACAGCGACTGGAGGACACACCTGTCGACTATTGTTTCCTTGGTGCTTGCACCAACGGGCGTATAGAGGATTTCCGTGCTTTCGCCTCTGTGGTGAAGGGAAAGAAGAAGGCTGACAATGTCGTGGCATGGCTTGTGCCGGGCTCATGGCTTGTGCGTCAGCAGATAATCGATGAGGGCATAGACAAAATCCTTGAGGAAGCGGGCTTTGAACTGCGCCTGCCTTCATGCTCAAGCTGTCTTGCCATGAATCCAGACAAAGTGCCTGCTGGCAAACTTTCCATTTCAACCTCCAACCGAAACTTCGTCGGTCGTCAAGGCCCCGGTGCGCGCACAGTGCTTGCATCGCCGCTTGTTGTCGCAGCATCTGCAATAACAGGCGTGATTACCGACCCGCGGAAATTGTAAATAATGGTTTTAGGGGGATGTAACATGTTTCATCATGTTTTATCATGATTCATCATGAAATTCCACCCATAACCTCCAACCCACAACCATACTTATGTCCAAGCAAAAATTCAACATAATACAGAGCACTTGCATCCCTGTCGCAATAGACAACTGCAACACTGACCTTATCATCCCGGCGCGCTACCTCGCCAGCACAACGCGTGACCCGAAGTTCTTCGGAGACGCTTTCATGCACGACCTGCGCTATGACGCTGAAGGAAACATTGTCGAGGATTTCGTGATGAACAAGCCTGAATTCTCCGAAGCTCCGCATGAGGGCTGCCACGAGATTATTGTCGGCGGACAGAACTGGGGCTCAGGTTCAAGCCGTGAGCATGCGGCATGGGCAATCGCCGGCTATGGCATCCGTGTGGTGATTTCGTCTTCTTTCGCCGACATTCACCGCAACAATCTCCTCAACTGCTTCGTCCTTCCTGTCGTAGTCACAAAGGAATTCCAGCAGGAACTGTTTAACACAATCGCCGCAAATCCGCAGGCGGAGGTGAAGGTCGATGTGCCTAACCAGACGGTGACAAACCTCACGACAGGAAATTCCGAGCATTTCGAGATAAATTCCTATAAGAAATATTGCCTCGAAAATGCTTACGATGACATTGATTTCCTTCTCTCAAACACGGAGAAGATAGAGAGCTTTGAGAAGAAATGATGTCTGTCAGGATTAACTAATATTTGTTCGTAGGTTTGTGAATAGGAATTTCATAGAAATAATGGACTCTACGCTCCGCGACGGCGAGCAGACCAGCGGAGTCTCTTTCGTGCCTCATGAGAAATTAATGGTGGCACGGATGCTTCTCAGGGACGTCAATGTCGATCGCATTGAAGTGGCGTCGGCACGAGTTTCCGACGGCGAAAAGACCGCCGTGGCGATGATATGTCGGTATGCACAGATGACCGACGCCATTGGCAGGGTGGAGGTTCTCGGCTTTGTCGACGGCGGAAGGTCTGTCGACTGGATAGCGGATTGTGGCGGAAAGGTCATCAATCTCTTGTCGAAAGGCTCGCTGAAGCATTGCATGCAGCAGCTTGGCAAGACAGCGGCGGAACACATCCTTGACATCCGCCGTGAGGTGGACTACGCCCATTCCAAAGGATTGGAGGTCAATCTTTACCTTGAAGACTGGTCAAATGGTATGAAAGACTCACCGGACTATGTGTTCCAAATGATGGAAGGTCTGAAGGACTGCGGTATCAGGCGATTCATGCTGCCCGACACACTGGGCGTCCTTAACCCCATGCAGGTGATGGAATTCTTCCGCACAATGCTTGAATGTTATCCCGAAACTCATTTCGACTTCCATGCACATAATGATTATGACCTTGCCGTAGCCAACAGTTTGGCGGCAGTAGTGTCAGGAGCTGCCGGTCTGCATGTCACGGTCAACGGACTTGGCGAGCGTTGCGGAAACGCACCACTCAGTTCGGTGCAGGTGATTATGCGTGACCAACTGGGAGTGAAGACGAGCATTTGCGAGGACAGGCTCAATGAGATTTCACGCCTTGTGGAGTCGTATTCCGGCATCTCTGTCGCACCAAACCAGCCAATTGTGGGGGAGAATGTCTTCACACAGGTGGCGGGAGTCCATGCCGACGGTGACAACAAGGACCGCCTTTATTGCAATGACCTTACCCCGGAACGTTTCGGAAGAAAGCGCGAATATGCTCTTGGAAAAGCCTCCGGCAAGGCGAACATTGAGATGAACCTTCAGGAATTGGGACTTGAACTTGAGCCGGAACAGGTTCGTCAGATAACGAAACGTATAACGGAACTTGGTGACCGCAAGGCGGTTGTCACGCAGGAGGACCTGCCGTTCATTGTCTCTGATGTGCTGAAACACACTGCTCCCGAGGAAGCTGACAAGGTGAAGCTCCTTGGCTACATGGTCAGTCTGGCTTATGGCATAAAGCCTTTGGCATCACTAAAGGTGAGCATCAACGGCGAGGAGTTTACCGGCGAGGCCACCGGTGACGGTCAGTATGACGCTTTTGTGAAGGCACTGCGCCGCATCTATCGTGACAAACTCGGTCGCTCATTGCCCGACCTCCTCAACTATGCCGTCACCATTCCTCCCGGCGGTCGCACCGATGCCCTTGTGCAGACAGTCATCACGTGGCAGGATGAAAACCGCATTTTCCGCACCCGCGCCCTTGATGCCGACCAGACACAGGCAGCCATAAACGCCACAATCAAGATGCTTAACCAAATAGAGAACTCACGATAGCTCCCAGACGTGTAATTTGCAATTCAAAATATTGCTGCTCAATACGTTACACTATGTGACCTTTTGCATGACAAAAGGCCGCATAGTGTCAATTAAACCATAACCTTTTATTGACCTAACCGTCACCTTCCGATTAAGTGGAAGGTTGTTCTTTTCTTTTGACTCCAAACAAGATGTATGCTAATGTTGGGCTTAACCTCAGCACATTGCTGATTATCAGACATGTCCCTATCACAATCAAGCTAAGTGATAACGAGATACAGAGTTCAATCACCTCGTTATGGCTCTCTGCGAAGAATCTTCCGATCTCTTCTAAATTGCGTGGCAAGAAGAAAAAATGCAACAGGTAGATGTCGAGTGTGCGTCTGCCAATATATTGTAAGCTACGTCCCGGCAATGTCTCTTTTGTGAATGAACTTTCATATTTCCTGAAGAAAGTAAAAACAATAACAATACCAAGTAAGCCGTCAACTATGAACAGCAGCCACTGCGCTTGTGGCAATGTGGCAGGAATGTTAGGGCGGATGAATATTATATCTGTAAAGAAAAGAGCCAAGACACATCCAATAGCCTTGCCATGACAGGTCATTGCTTGAAAATATTTCCAATTCTGCCTGACAAGTATTCCAAATGCGAAAAATATGAAATATCTTAATTGGGCTATCCCTAAGACGCCTATTGTATGTTCGCTTATTATTTCTTGGAGCATGTTTCGACCATATTTCCCACTAAAGAAATACAGCGTCAGCGCACATAACATCAGTGCGAGCTCCTGATTTCTTGCTGAAACTTTTCTGAACAAAGAAATGAAGACTACATATATAAAGAAATATTCAAACAATGATAATGTAAACCAATATCCTGCTTTTGGAGGAGTGCACAAGCAAATTGGAAGGTTAATGTCGAACATATAGGCATATATACTCAGGAATATTGCTGTAGGAGCGATTTGTACCATGAATTTCTTTTTTAGGAAGGATATGGATTCCGTTTTGTCCCAGATGCGTTCCGCGTTATAAAAAATGAAACCGCTTGCAAAAAAGAACAAAGGCATGCGGAACAAAATGAACACTTGATTCCAAGGCAGTGAGACATTGTGGTAGCTGAAATATTGTATATGCGAATATACAACAAGTAGCATTGTGAAGCCACGCATAGCGTCAAGATATTCAATTCTTTTCTTTTCCATGAAAATCATATTTTTATTCCTAAATGAAAATAGGTGCAATTATGCTGCAAATTTAATCATAATATTTGAAAAAAACTTTTTTTTATGCCTAAAAAACTTTTTATCCACTTTATGTTGTATCCTGTTCCTCCCTTTTCCTCAAATCTCCACTCGTTTTCCCATGTTTTCCTCCTGTTTTCTCATGCTTTGTCACGCTTCCTCCTGTTGTATCAAGCTGTATCATTCCTCCCATTCCCTATAATATATAATAATGTTCATATCTTTATACTCGTTGATTTGAGTCAATGAAAGCGCAAAAGTTGACTTTTTCTTGCAAAAAAGATTGTCAAAGTCTTGCGGGAATGCGAAAAAAGCTATACC
>NZ_SRZC01000034.1 GCF_004792655.1 Palleniella muris
AGAAATCAAGGCAGATGGAACTATTTTAAATGATTTCTTATCCCGAACTCGCGTATTGGATGCATCGCTCGGGTCAAGTGACATCTCTTCCCTTATACTCTCACACAGACGGAAAATGCCTTTCCGCAAATCCACATTACCGTTGAACAGGTAATAGTTCAGGTTAGTACTCAGTCCAAGCATATCATCCTATCATTTTATTAAGCAACAAGCTCAAATCAAGAACTGTGGTGTTTCTCAGGAACAGTGTGGCACCTGATGTCAATTGCAACTTAACCCATCTTATAGGAGGTTCACCTTCAGGCTGTTTAACTTCCATCTTCACGGTTGGACTGTTGCATGGTTTGCCGGTTATCCGGACTTTGGCAACCTTGGGCTGATTAACCTGGACTGTCTTGCCTAACTTCTCGCTCCACAGCTGATGACGTTGCCAGTTCATGAACTTGTCGTAGTTTACTCCATAATCCGCGCAGAACTCGCGAAGATCCTTGGTTTCGCTGCATAACTGGTAGAGGTCATATACCTCCTGATAGTTTACTTTTTCTTTCGCCATAATCATTGATGTTATTGGGTTATGGCGCAAAGGTAGCTTCGTGAATAATGTGCGTCAAGGCGGAAAATAGTATGCTTACTAGATTTATGGCAACTTAACGCATATATATCATACTAATGTCTTCAATAGAGTTTGTCTTATTCGCTTATGGCAGAAACTGGAAAGTTTTATTTCAGGCGGGAACTGAAATATTCTGCAAGTTTCCGCTTGAATTTTCAGACTGGTTAAAATCTTTGGCGAATCCACATGGATATGCAGGAGGTCCGAATATTTTCCGGATTCTATATCAACAAGCACATTATTATCCAGATATATCTTCATGTCCTATCCCCCTTCTTTTATATATCTCGTCTACAATCTTCTTAAATCGCGATGAACTTAACGCATCTAAATTGTCAGCATTTGCCCAGTCTATATATTCTTTGATAACTTTCAACAGACCATACACCTGCTCTATCTCTTTCAATTTCATTTCTTCAGGCTCGGCCATGTCGGGATCAATGTCCCGTAACTTTTCTACTATCTCTGTTTGTTTATCATTTTTCTCTTTCCAATGCTTTACCAGTTCCACATAGAAATCGTCATCTCTTATCGTATCATCAACCACCACAGGCAGCATCCTATCCTTATAATCGACATTTTCCATAATGCCCGATAGTTCATACATACAGTTCTTCGATCTTAAGTAAGGCCTACTCAGTACCACTATAACAGTTTTCCCAGCCCTTATGGCTTTCATAAACTCCTTGATGTTGACTGTATAAGGACAATCCTTCTTGTCCAACTTAAAAGGGATTCCTCTATTCTCCAATACAAATCCAAGATAATCTACTATATGTGCTGAATGACCTTCCCAATTGTAAGATATGTAAATACCTTCATCCTCTCTCCACGGAATCTCTTCAGCTTTTTCCTCTTCTGTTTTCGTTAAGCGTCCTCCATCTGCTATACGCATAGCTTCATTGATGTCACTAATACCAGAATAAGCTGCATAGTACTTATCCTCAAACCCGATGATATAGCGGTTCAGATATTTATACATTTCGCCCCTTTGGGTTAACTGCCTCAAGTATTGTGTCACCTCCATCAACACATCCTTGCTTTTTATGGCAATCCTTTCCAAAGAGTTAAGTATACTACTCAGCATAAAATGGCCATTCATCTTGCACTCATAGCAGTAGCGGATAAAATAGCACAGCGATGAAATGGCGTTCGGATTGTCATAGTTAAAGTGGTAGTCATCCCCGTCTTTTATCATTTCTGGGTGCGTCACAAGATAGTCCAGCGCATCCATGCTGCCAATACTTACCAACAGACATACCGCATGCTCTAAATTATATCCGTTAAAACTCTTGTATTCTCTTTCCAGCCTTTCTCTCACCCAAACCGTTTCCTGTGTATTCCTTATAAGTGTTGAATAATAGAATAGTCTGTCAGACACTTTCAAGCCCGATGCTGCTTTCTTTATCTCTTCTATTTTCATTCCTTTCTTAACAAGAGTTTCCATTACGTTTGCAGACAATGAATAACCAGACAATGCGAAGCGAAGCACAAGACTATACCCTTCCTCTATTTGGTTTTCTATGATATAGTTCGAGAATGAATACAACAAAGGGTATTCTGCATTGTCAATATTTGCCCGTAGTTTTTCTATCACCTTAGGAGCTAGGGTTACAGAATCTACTCTTTCTGTTATATATTCAAACAAAGAATACTCGCGGCTATAATATTCATCAAAATCTTTTCTGGAAATTGTATAACTACCAAAACGAAGCAGTGAGAGCAGTTTTTCAGCAGGAATCTCAAACTCTCCCTTCTGCATTAGTCCCAAGGCTTCTCGCCAAAAGAATATGGTCTCTCCATTGCTCAGTTTCAAGACAGATGCTTTAGCCCATTTTACAACCCGGCACTTGATTTCCTCAGTTACAGGCACATCCATATCAGGGCTATCCATCATTCCCAACACTTCCTTCATGAAGAAGGATTCATAGATATCCCTGTTCTTGATACCTTTGACAACCTCTCCAATGTTGTAATGATCATTGTTATCGGCAAAGAGCAGCAAAAACCTGAAAGCATACTGATTGTATCCTTCGTCTTGGTCGCGCAGTTTCTTATAGTGTTCTTTTCTGGAACTATGATTGTCCAGTCCTGTCACCATTTCCAGCACAATCTGTTTGAATACAGGATAATCTGCAAAATCTTTAAACGCTTGTTGCCGTCTCTCACGCCCTTTAGTTATGATTTCAGGCTGTGGGAATTTCTCCTTGTAAAGAACCTCTGCACATTCTGTCACCTCGGCATATGGTATTTCTTGGTACCAACTGGCCTTGGTCCTGTCTGCACCATTGTCAGCAGCAAACTTCTTAAAATCATCCTTGACATCCTCTACCGTCATCCATAAAGCTGCCATAATATAGACTTGTCTGATATCTTCCCACTTAGAGGGTTCTTCTTTGGGAGCAAACAGTTCTGCCTGTCTCTCATAAAATGTCGTTCTTCCTCTTTCTCGTAAACCGGCGGTCAGATAACAATCCCTGAGAACTAGCAATAATTCTTGAGTCTGATTATTATTATCGAAATGGCGGTGATATTCTTTAAAGGCTTTCTTATAATAAGCCTCAACGACCTCTATCAGTTCTTTATGTCCTTGTTTGATGAATTCGCTCGCCCATCCAAACACTCCTTTTATCATGTTGAAGTATTCTTCCTGCTCATCATGATATTCATAGTGAGAATGGTAGAACGTGTGAGCAAGGATTTTTTCCACACTCTGAAGAGATCGTACTTTAGCAAGGGTTGTATAGATAGTCGTTCGCGACACCACATGTGTAGTATGTCCTTCGTGTTGATTATGAACATGCCTTTCTTTATCGAGTATATAATCTATATAGTCATCGACCTTGCCCGCCTCACCTATCAGCCTTGTCATTGATTTGATGGCATCATAGTGGTTTGAGTCTTTTACGACGGCAAACAAGCGTTCTAAATAGATCTGCTGCGCAAAAAAGGAATTATCAAAATATACGAATGACAAATCGTGGTATTTGTCTTCTTTCTCCAGTGATTCAGCTGTCTTTTTCTCCAACACGCTGAAAAGTATTTCAGTCAAATCATCGCTATCAGACTTCAAGCAATCCCAGTTCAGAAAATAACACAGACACATCAAGTCTGAATAATAAGTCGTCCCTGTTTCTGTTTCGCTTAATTCATCCACAACAAACCTCACCGTATCTGTCGAATACGCAAATCGCCACAAATCCTCATAATCGTGCGTCATAATGTTCGACATTCTGATGCCTAACGATTTATACTCCAATAGAAGCCCTTTGAACACTTCGTTTCGAGTTTCATCGTCTAGCATATCTCGGTCAATGTAGATGACTAAATCCAGACTGGCTTTCTTCAACCATTTTAGTATGGCAGATACTTCTTCTTTCTTGTCTTTCCCATACATTGACAGCCACAGCATAATGATATTATACCATTCTGGCTTGATACGTCCGTTGGGATGTGTAGCCAGCTGCTTTGCTCTTTCTATACCATATCTGTTCAAGTAATTGGCAACAAGCCATTCGCGGAATGCGTTGTGTGCAAATGAATACAGACCTCCCTCATCGCGAATAAGGTCATACCGCAAACATTCTTCCACATTGTTATCATCGTTTTGCAAGCATATACGCAGTTCATCCTTGTTCAGACTTTGGGCATTCATCAGCGATAGTCCAAGGGCTACTCTTTCCAGTAGCCAAACAGACTCTTCAAAACTATGTTGTGCCGATAGTGGTACGTTCTTTTCTTTTACCTCTTTATCATAACTGCTTTTTAGAAATAGTCTGTATATCTCTGCCTTGTTCTTAGGAAGTTGTTTTTCCTTCTCTTTATATGCATCAATCAATACACTCAAGAAGAAAGGATTCTTCACGAAGTCTCCCAACTGATTGGCAAAGATGCTTCTCATAAAGCCATCACTATTAACCTCGCGTTTGGCAGCATAGTCTATAGCATCGCCTATACTTAACTCTTCCAGAAACAATTCTGTAAACAACTCCAATTGGTGCTCCCTACGAAAATTACTACGGCACGAGAGGACCATTTTCATTTCTGGATGTTCATAAGCATAACCTCCTATTTCCTCCAGCAAGTCTTCATATTTTTGGCCGTTTACTTCGTCCAGCGCATCAATTACGAGAACAACCTCCCTGCCATCTACATATTGTGATTCCGGCAAATCATCTCTCTTAAGTTTCGTATTGGTTCTAACTTCAAAGCTCACGGGGAGGTAAAGACCACTTTGCTGCAATTCCCAGCATAGTTGTTTCAGTTCTGTTGTCTTACCTGTCTGAGCACTGCTATACAGAACAATCTTATTAGTAGAAATCTCCTCTACTCCCGTAACATAGTCAGCCAATGTATGACGTTCTTTTTTTCCAAGCGCGTAATATATGAAATTGCTCTCCGATTGGTCAGATGTGCAGAAACGGCGAATATAGCCATCTACCGCTTTGTGTTTTGTCAGTCCTCTACGTATCCGTTGCCCTTTTCTGGTTTCTTGATTTGTCAGGAGCACAGTCAATTTGTTTATTTTTTCATCTATCGAAATGATTCCTTGTGTGATAATATAATGGGATACTTCTTCATCCTTATTTAATTCC
Organism: Palleniella muris; assembly: GCF_004792655.1. Lineage (GTDB taxonomy): Bacteria > Bacteroidota > Bacteroidia > Bacteroidales > Bacteroidaceae > Prevotella > Prevotella muris_A. Next base: position 5,209 of record NZ_SRZC01000034.1, read on the forward strand.
TCAATCCATAATTGAGCAAGACTATTCAGAATCGAGCCCTTCTTCTCCCACTCCTCTGTCAAGTAAAGTTCCTTTAGTTGGTTGAGGTCGTTAAAATATTTATGGGAAACGCGCTGCCTGACGGCATCGTCTGCACACCATCTTTTCAATGCAGTCTGATAGCATTGCTCAATCCTTTCATCCAACGTTGTTTTATCCTTCGTTGAAATGATTTCTCTCAAAGAAGGTAACGATCCCGCCAAATAAGAGGCTATGAAGCCCCATAATATAGAACTAATGTCCATTTATATTCCTTTCTTTAATAAAAAAATGGGCAACTTCCTACTCTCCCGCTTAATGTTGCAGTACCATCGGCTCTTTCGGGTTTTACTTCTCTGTTCGGAATGGGAAGAGGTAGATCCACCGCAGATATAATTGCCCTCGATTAATCTTTAATAAGGTAGCGTCGGCTACCAAGCAGCGAAGAATAGCACGAAAGATGTAATTGTTGCAATGTTTACCATGATAATCGGCAAGCAGATACCGCATACTGACAATACCGTGATGATAAAACATAAAAGCAGCAGTATTTCTACTACCCAATCAATCCAATTTTTCGGTCGTTCCTATCTAAAGAACAGCATCTTTAATATGTGTATCAAATATGATCCTACGGCGAACTAATCACAAAGAGGGGCACATACATGGAAGATAGCCATCACTAAAGATGAACCGCCAGTCAAATTCTCCAGTAAGTTTAACGTCTTTCTCAGGACGGGCACTGCCTAGCATCTCGCTAAGCGTGCCTAATTTAATTTTAATTTTTCCATAATTAATTTAAATTAGGATTATTATTAATTAATCTAAGCCCATACTCTCTATGAGCCTCATGCCTTAACAGTATAGTCTAATCAGCACTGAGATTTATAGGGTTATTCTCACCATCAGCACGTCTAATTGTGTATAGTCTGAAGATAGTAAGAAATCAGTTCCTATTCACTACACTCTCTGCTAACAGATACACTCGTGTCCCCATTGTTTGCGACCAGCGGTCTGCAGGATTCTTGTCCAACGCTTTTGCTCGTTTGATCGCCACCTCTACGTGTTTTATCAGCATTAGTGCATCATAGTCTGCCTCATGATAGGAACCCATCTCTTGACGTAACAGTACCTTCAGATATGGATCTGCATTCTTTGACTTTCTACGGTTTTCCATCCATTGTTGCTGCTCCTCTGGTGTCAGCAAAGTTGCATCTACCAAATGCAACAACAGCCAAAGTTCGAAGCAAGGATTACTCATAGCCATATGTAGATAATCATCTTGGGCACATTCTTTAGCTACATGCGACAACATCGCATCGGTCCAACGGTCTCTGTCTATAACCAACCAAAGTTCATCATCAGACTCCAGCTCATATTGCCACTTGTAATCATTCAGCTGTTTCAATACATGCTCAGGACTTGAATTGTTCTGTTCGTTCTCGCGCCTCTCTAATATATGTACGTGCACGCGAGGGTTTGTATATTCCTTAGCTAATGCTTTGAAATATATTCGCTCCGTATCTTTTCCTTCAGAGGCTATGACTATCAGGCAGGCATCGCGAAATGCCTCACGACGCTCACGTATCAAACTATTTCTGTTTCGCATCGTCCCAATGAATATTATCTAATTCTCCAAAGAAAGGAATTGCACCATAACGGCCGTTTAGATAACCTTTCTGAACATTCTCTCTTGGTTTGTACTCACATAGTGAGGATAAATGACTTTCTCCCTTTTTGTCTTTCTCCACAAACCATATCTCATCTTGACGGATAGGGGCAGTGGAAAGCAGATTGGACTCGTGCGTTGTGCATATCAACTGCATTTGCGAGTTGCCTCTGAGCAGACTGTTATACATCTCCAGCAACTTCAATGTCAGCATAGGATGTAAACTCCTATCGACTTCATCAATCACATAGACAGCGTCGTTGGCACGCATATCAATAAGCATGGGTATGAAGTCGAAAAGGCGTGATGTTCCATCAGACTCTTCGAACATTTCGAATATATAATCTGAATTAGAGCCTTCCTTTTTGTGGACAGTTTTCAACTCATACCACTTCAAATTTTTAGACTCATCTTTCTCGGCAAAGATAAAACGACTCTCATTGTGAATGACCACACCTGTCTTCTCATCTTTCCCTTCAAGATTTTCCTCAATTTGTTGTCTGATTTCGTCTGGGATACTCAGTTCTTCGGGCTTTGATTCCACACGGCAAAGGTCTGAGATACCAGTACCAAAATATTCAAGTAGTTCACGCATCACAATTTTGAACTGAGTGTCACTCACTACTCGGAACGGGAAATCCGTTCTGTGTGTATTGGGGAAAATGATATTCAGATTCTCAAACCATTTTCGCGCCAATTTGATAGCGTCAATTCCTTTTCCGTTGCGTTCAATATATTCACTTAGAAAAGTACCTTTCGTTGGCGTACCATCAATCAAGTATTTTAGGAATTGCCCGCTCTCTTCTTTCATAAACTGAGGCGCAATAACATTCTCCCAATCGTTACCGGAACGTTTGCGTTCAAAAATCATAGTATCATTCCGACTACCGGTCTTATACAACCACTCCTCCAGTAAGCCTCCCTTCGAGAACGCTACACCATAAGCGAGGAATTGGTCGTTCACCTTAAATTCCAATTCGATGCTTGAACGTTCCTGCGGATTGTCTGTCATCTTGAAATAATTGTACTTGCGGTTACTCCATCCATTCAAGGCAAATGCCTTGATAATAGCCAAACACTTTATAATGTTAGACTTTCCAGAAGCATTGGCTCCATATATCAATCCCATGCGAAGTACTGATATGTCATCACGTTTTTCCGCGCGTGATACATGTAGCGGCAACATATCGCTCTTGCTGGCTGTAAACAAGATGCGTGTTTCCTCGTTAAATGAGTAGATATTTTCAAATTTTGCAGATAGTAGCATAATGTCACATCGAATATTTAGTGAATAATCAGTGCAAAGATAATAAAAACATTTTAATTGCGTCACATTTATGCGCAAAAAGTGCAACTAGCTGACAAAATTTCGGTTTTAGTTCGCTAAACAGTCAAACCATTGCGACAAATTGTCGTATATCTGACTTTGGGATAAGTTTTGCAAGAACAAAAGTGCGCTATGGCATATATGTCAAAACTGAGCGCTGAAAGGAGGTGTAATAGATGGGTAAGAATCAACATGTAATTCCAGTAGGAGATAAGTGGGGAATCAAGGGCGAAGGCAATTCGAGATTAACTTCCACATTCGATAGGCAGTCTGATGCAATTGCCGCTGCTCGCCAAATTTCCAGGAATCAGCATTCTGAACTGTTCATTCATGGCCGCAACGGTCAAATTAGAGAAAGGGATTCTCACGGAAACGACCCTTTTTCTCCAAGAGGTTAAGGTACTCGACATCCTATGCTTGAAGGAGGCGTTGGTATCAGTGGCAGACTCAAATGTAATCCTGGGGGCAATTTGGATGTTAGGCTGTATCGTAGTTTAAATTCTGCGATACAGCCTTTTGGATTCACCACCGCAGTGTTCATGATTTTTCCATGTTCAACAGATTTCGCAGTGAAACACCCATCTGTAGATATTGTTGCTTCAAATCATGGAACAGACGATTAGTGACACCATCTTCATGCTTACTCCCAATTTTTATCGTGAAGCAAATTCCCTATTTCCCAATAATCAGTATTGATGGCAGAATATACAGTTGTCGTTAGTACACTTAAAGTCTTGGCAATAACTACGACAACTTGTCGCAGAATTGCTTCACGCTCTGATTAAGAGAATTGTATAATACCTGTCATGCAATCAATATTCCTCCTTATAAGTTCTCCTAATCAATATCAAGTAGTGTGATTATCTTGGATAGTGCGTACAACTCGTACAAGGGCGCATTAGTGTACCACTTGCTTATAGTAGCAGAATGCTTCTCTCTATTATGGATGATGGATTCGTTTCAAACGACCTCATACCTTTGGGGCAAGAGGCATCCTTATTATCCAATATCAATCCGAAATGCCATATCTACCCAGTAAATGAAAGTTAAATTTGTTAATACTTCAGCATTTCAGACCTTTGATTAAAATCTCAAGGAGTTTTCTATCGTATTGACTATAAATATCTGATAATAAATTATTTGTATATACATCATCTGTACAGCACTGAGAAGTGTCACAATTCCCAATTCTGTGACAAATATTAAGAACTATGCATTTAATGGCTGTACAGCATTGGCAAGCGTGACCTTGGGCAATTCGGTAGAAATGATAGGCTGCTGTTCGTTTGGTGGCAGTAAAGAACTCACCTCTATTACACTCCATGCTTCTTTGACCGGCTTGAACTCTGATGCATTTATGTACTCTTCTTCCCTTGCAGAAGTAAATGTGGACAAGGAAAACACATATTACTGCTCGGTGGACGGCGTGGTGCTGAACAAGGAGAAAACTCAGTTGGTGCTGTTCCCTGACGGTTACAACAAGGCAGAGACATATACAATACCAAACACTGTGACAGAACTATGGGGATCGACGTTCATTAGTTGCAAAACAATCACGGGGATAATCATTCCAAGCTCTGTGACTCAAATATCTCCCGGAGCACTCACAAGTAGCAGCATCAAGTCAATAACAGTGGATAAGGATAATCCTAACTACTGCTCGGTGGATGGTGTGACGTACAACAAGGACAAGACAACATTGGAAGTTTGCCCCGGTGCCTATGCCTCTTCCGAATATGTTATCCTAAGTTCCGTGACAGCTATTGCAGACAACGCATTCAGAAGATGTTCAAGCCTGACCTCTGTAACAATCCCTAATTCAGTAAAGACTATTGGTATGCAAGCATTTACAGACTGCGTTGGTCTTGCGTCCTTAGAAATACCTAATTCCGTGGAAACTATTGGCATGAGTGCATTTGCAGGTTGTGGTTCTCTTAGTTCCGTAACAATCTCCAATTCTATAAAAACAATTGATTACGAAACATTTGCAGGCTGTCAGAACCTTACATCGATAACAATTCCTGAATCCGTGACAACTATTGGTACGGGTGCATTTGCAAGTTGCAGAGGTCTTGTTTCCTTGGAAATACCAAACTCTGTGGAATCTATTGGTGATGGAGCGTTTACAAACTGTTCCGGTCTTACATCCGTAATAATCCCTAATTCGGTGAAAATGTATTCGGAGGGTGCGCCGGACTTGCTGATGTTGTGATAGGGAACTCCGTAACAGTAATTCCAAATATGACATTTGCAAATTGTAAGGGACTTAAAAAAGTGATAATCCCTGAATCCGTGACAACTATTGGTATGGGCGCATTCCAGCGGTGCTCAGGCCTCACATCCATAACGCTCCCCAACTCTTTGGAGACTATCGGTGACGGGGCGTTCCAGAGCTGCTCCGGTTTAACATCCATAGTCATCCCTAATTCCGTGAAAACTATAGGTGGAAGCGTATTTTCTTTCTGCTCGAATCTCACTGATGTAACAATAGGAAATTCTGTGACAGACATTTATGATATGGCATTCTATAACTGCCGTGCATTAAAGAGACTCTATGTCTCTCCTATGACACCACCGGTATGTAGCAGCCAGTATGTGTTCTTCCAACCAATTTACGGCAGTTGCACCCTCTATGTGGATAGTGGAGCGTTTCAGAGATACAAATATGCTGATGTATGGATGAATTTCTCAACCATAGAGGTATACGATTTCAGCACATCAGTAGAAAGTGTGGAGTCATCCACTCCTGCTGATAGCCTCTTCAATGTCTACAACCTCCAAGGCACTCTTGTCAAGGAGGCAGCGAGTAAGGCTGAGGTTTACGCCCTCCCTTCCGGCTTGTACATTGTTAACGGCAAGAAGATTATGGTGAAATAAACTTACCGTGCAGAAACATCTGCCTGCGAATAACAATATGCTCAGCGGAAAATCATATATGGTTTTCTGCTGAGCATATTGTTATTTAGACACATATAGCTTGGATTGTATTTACGCAGAATGGGATGTTTCTTCTTCCAGCAGCTCGCTGATAATGTTTGCCATTTGCTTGTTTTGCAACTGCCTGCAGAATTTTACATCATATCCATCCAATTTCAGTTGTTGGAAGAACTTCTCCGCATTGTTTATCTTTGCATCTTCAATCGCTCGCTTAGCCTCATCGTTTGGCACATCCTTGGTCTCGATAACAATGTTTAGTTCCTTCTGACCATTGGAACGCTGTACAACATACATGAAGTCCGGACTGTAAAGGTCGTTGGTGATATTCGGAATGCAGATACTCTTTTGCGGTATTTTGCCATACACGATTACATGCTCAACCCGATTCATGATATTATCTTTTTCCAATGGAGAGTCATATACAACCTTGTCGTACAGATATTCATCCGAGGGCTCTGCACTTAAGACATTCTTGCCTATCGTCCATTGCAGGACTTCCTCCTTCAAAGAGCCGTCAGCATTGGTGAAAGCCGTTGATTTTGAGGAATAGTTTGCCTGACGATACTTTATCAAATTTTGCAGATTCTTTATTTTCCATCCGTTGAATTTGGCAATGAATGCACTTAGTGATGATTCATTGATATATCCGTCCATTGGGTGTGTCTTGGCGTATTCGCAAATGGCAGAATGCAACATAGTGATAGGTATGCTTGTCTGTCGGCAGGCACGCTTCAGGAACTCGTTGTAGTGCATTTCCTTACCAGCCAAAATGTATTGTTGACCGGTTTGCTGCAGTGCCACAGCTTGCCCCTCACTTGCCGTAACTTTCTGACGGCTGCTTTGTATGGTTTGGTGCATGAACACTTCATTTGCCAAAATATCCGGCAGTGCAGCTTCAATCTGTTGGTCAATGTCTTTTTGGTAGAATACGATATACTTGCGATTAAGTTGCGCCCACAGTTCTTTCAACTCTTCATAGCGGGCTTTGCGTATCTTCACCATATCTTTGGCACCTTTGTTACGGTCTTTGATTTTCCCCGTGACATTATTGAATTCCGGATATTCGGCAAATAAATCAATGACCTTTGTTTGGTCAAGTTTGCGGTCCAAGTCCAAGACATACTTCTTTTGGTATAGCTCCATGAACAGAGCCATCTCGTCCAAGCCGCGCAGTGCTGACACTCTTCGCATGTCCTCGAGAGAAATGTGTGTGAGGCTGCCTGTCTGCACATCCTCATTTATTTCCATCACCAGACGGTCTGCAAAGTCACGTTCGGTAAAGTCAACGATGTAGTTCAGATAGAACGCCTCGTCCTTTACCCTGTTGCCATACTCGTCCACGGGCAGACGGAGTCCTCGCCCCACTTCCTGCAGCTTGCTGTTTTCGCTGCCGCTGCTGCGCAATTTTGCTATGGTAAACACATTCGGGTTGTCCCATCCTTCCTTCAAAGTCCATTTTGAGAAAAGAAAACGACGCGTGTTAGGTTTCCCCTTCTTGTCTGACAGTGAAAGCAGTTCGGCTTTATTATTCAATATGTCATCCACTTCCTTCTTCACAGCCTCGTCGGCATCGCTATTGTCTTGTGCGAAATAGCCTGCCCGACAAGCGGCAATATTGTCAAGGCTTGCACGCAGATAGATCTCATATTCAGGCGAGTTCTCTTTTTGGAGCTCATACTTTAACTGTGCTTCAAGCAGCCTGTCGAACAAATCTCTTAACCAAGCATTGTTGCCATTGTCATCTCCACGGAAAGAGAGAATATCATCAATAAAGAACAAAGCCAAAGTTTTGATTCTTCCCTTTTCCCGATGGAAATTCTCACGTTCCGTCTCAAAATGCCGTTGTATAGCAAGGCGTAGCATACTTTCTTGATAAGATGATGTGTAGATGTCCACATCAAACTCGTCATGTTTATGCTTTTCTGTACCGTTGCTGAGTAGCACCAAATCCTTGGTGATGCCTGTAATGGTAAGTCCTGAGAGTTCGGGGCTTAAAATGGACAATGAGTCTCCGGTGCTCAGTATGTGACTCGATTTTGTGGTCTGAGTGATGTGTTGAAAAGTTGCTTTTTTACCTTCAATGTTTAATATTTTTACTTTCTCATTGATGTTAGAAGTTGGCTCAAAGTGTTCTTTCATCACTCCTTTTATAAGTCCAGACGAGAATGACCGCTGCGCATTGAGGTCATAGAGCAGATGTTCGTAATCGCGCACCGTTGTCTTTCTCTTTCCCTTGCCTATGGTCTTCATAGGGAAGGTTGCGCCAAAACGGATTATGCATTGTGGAGCCAATTCGCCTACAATGGCTTTATATGCCTTTTGGTCACGAGAGAAAGTGTGTGGCTCGTCAATGATTACAAACGAACGTGTAGACCGCAACGCGTCAAACGGGCGGTCGAACTCCCCGACAGTCACATCATAGTCGTTGCGTGTGAGCATCTTGCCGGTGGTGAGCAGTGCGCTGTTCACTACCAGTACATGTATTTTGTTTCTGTTCAGGCGCGAACCTTCCACAAAGTTGCGTACCGCAGTTGGGAAATGCTTCCTGCCCTTCTTCTGTTTCTTCACGGTCTCCAACACATTCACGTTTATCTCAGCATCATAACCAAGAGTATTCTTGAAATGTGCCCTGACATACGTCTCGTTCAAGAAAGTGCTTGTTCCTGCTTTGATGGCTATGCTTGGTACAGCAATGATGAACTTGTTGATTCCATAGCGTTTGTGCAGTTCGAAGATGGCATGCGTGTACACATATGTCTTTCCCGTGCCGGTCTCCATCTTGATGTCGAGACACAAGGTTGTGCCGACAGGTTGTTCGGCCCGGTACTTTTGCGCCACATTCTGCCGGCTTTTGTGCTGTATGTGGTATATGTTACCCAAAAACATGTTTGAGTGAATGTCTATGATAGGGTTGGAGTAATGTGGTGCCTCTTGGTCTATCATCACTTGCTTAAACACGTCTCTGATGGCTTCCACGGCATACTCTTGGTGTTGCAGTCCGCCTTCAAGTTTCAGTTCCATAATCTCGTGTGTGTTTAGTAGCGGATATCTATGTTTATGCGACTACGGTCGGTAATTGCGCTAAGATTCTTCTTTATGGCATCAATCTGACTGAAATAGAAGCTATAGCCAAAGATTACCACAGTGTCTGCAGTGAACGAATGGTCTTTGTTGTATTTGTCAACCAGTTCGGTCAGTTCGTCCCCATCGATGTCGAACTCCGGGTCTATCATGTACAGGTGCCTGCCACAAAGATAAGCCGTGTAGTTGCCGAACTTCACCAGTTCTGTTTCCGGAGTCAAGCCATAGCCGTCGCGCATAGCGTAGGTGGCAAGTACCGTCTCTTTGCCGAACTGCTGCAAAATGTCATCACCGAACACCATGTTTGGGGTAAACCTCTCCATCAGTTCGAGTGTGTTCTCGTTTGGCTCTCGGATTGTGTAGTGTTTGAAACCATAGTCAATGTCAGCATTTGTTTCTGATTTGATCTTGGCAGCTGCACGGCGGATGCGCTCCTGCCCAATCATGTCTATTGTACGGTAGCCATGAGTGTATGCATCTGTGTCAGGTTTTATCTTTTCCGGCAGTTGCACAAGGATGTATTGCAAGTTGTAGCCATCATCAGCACTGTTAAGTTCCATTACAGCCTGGGCGGTAGTGGCTGAGCCTGAGAAAAAGTCCAGTATGATGACAGGTTCTTCCTTGTCTTTTTCCACAGCACCATCGATAAGGTACTTGATAAGGCTTATCGGCTTAGGGAAGCTGAATATCTTGGCATTAAACAGTGAGTCAATGTCCTTTGTGCCATCTTGGCTCATGCCGACAGTGGCAGGAAGGTTGGTGCTGACTGCACATTGTCCGAAGCGGTTCCCTGCCTTTCGCATGTCGTCCTCTTTCCAATAGCGGAGGACAGGCTTAGAAATTTTCAGGAAGTCATAATCACCGGGGAAAATTATACGATTTTCTTTTAAGTATTGAGGAAAACCTTCCTTGGTAATACGCCACACCGCTTGTGGGTTTACAGGATATTCATTCCCGTTTTTAGGGTTAACCATTGTGAAATCACTATTCGGTCTTTCTAATGCTGTCCGTTGCGTAGTCATGTCATGAATTCTCCACGGTCGTCCCGGAAAATCTTCTGTTTCATAATACTTTCGGTTTTTCCCATCTATGCCTGCAAGGAATTTGTCAGTTCTTGCATACGCCAGTATCCACTCATAATCCTGCGACACACCGAAAGGCACATCAGATTTCGCCGTCCTTTTCCTCCAAGGGAACAGAGCCACGAAATTCTCTTCACCAAACACATTGTCGCACAGCTGTTTTAAGTTCGCCTGTTCATTGTCATCGATAGAGATGAAAATCACACCATCATCGGAAAGCAAGTCTTTGGCATACTGCAGGCGTGGCATCATAAAGGTGAGCCATGCAGAGTGAGAAGCAGCACCGCGTGTTGTCATGGCGAGGATTCGTTTTGCCTGTTCCTCGCTGACGCTCAGTTTTTCTTCTAATTCTTCGGCAGTGAATTTGAATTTGTCATTATACACGAATCCATCGCTGCCTGTATTATAAGGAGGGTCGATATAGATACATTTGACTTTGCCGGCATACGACTTCACCAAGTGTTTCAGTGCATCAAGATTTTCTCCGCTTATATATAGGTTACGGCTGTTGGCGTTTTCCGGTTTGCTGTTATGCTCAGTGTCGGGCACAAGCACAGTAGTTGTGTCCATTGAAGCCACCAGGCTGGCATAGTTCTTGCCGAGGAAATTGAAACCGCTTCCTTCTTTTATTATATCCACTTTGTCGTTCAGCAACTCTCTGAACGCTGCAATATCAAATTTCCCCTCCACATTGAAACATTGTGGAAAGTTCCGGTGAAGCAATCCTAAAGTCTTGTCGGTAGGTTGCGCTTCTTCATTTTGATGTAGAATATCTCGTATCATAATTTCGTTGTAACATATCCTTGCAAGAACAGCTTGTGCACTTTGTTCTTGAGTTTTGCCACAAAGTTACATATTTTTTGTGACATTACATTGCTCCTGTGGCATTTATTTCCTATATATTTTATTGTTTTTTCCGGATTTAAAGTTGTGTGGTATTTTTTGTTGTGACACTTGTCAAAACAAAATGTTACCTTTTGCCATGTAAAGTGTTATGGTTTGTATGGTGAAAGGTAACATTTCGCAAGGTAAAGTGTTACCTTTTGCAAAGCATATCAATATGTTAAGGTTGTTTCTTTGTAATCCATTGTCTTATAGGTGGTTAGCGCACTGATGGGGATGTGGTGGCAATGGTCTGTTTTCCTATGTTATATTGGACATGGTTGGCATGCGGAATGACGTGTTGAACACGGATAATGAGCGTGTGGCTTGCACAAGATTTTTGCAAAAAAATGCAAAATAGGAGACCGGGTATTATGGATTTTAAGAAAAATATCATTACCTTTGCACCTGAAAAAAGAGCATACTTTTAAAAACATCGGCAGAGATGTGCGCATGTCTGCCTAGGTGTTATCACTCTTCCAACCTGCGATAGCCGAAGGTCCGTTTGACTTGGAAATTTCAAGTGGTACACTGATTAATCACTTTCATTAATCAATTTATTCACTGGAAATTTTTGACGCTGCACAGTAAATCCGTAGCGCATCTTTTTCTGCTTAACGATTTTTCTGAATGAAGAAGAAAATCTTCTTGGCATTGCCATGCGTGGCATTGTCTCTTAATGTTGTGGCATGGCGTGAAGCCAGTGCTGCCACAAGAGTGTTTAACAATTATGCTGTCAGCCGTGAGCGGCTCGACACTGAGACCGACTCTGCCCGTTGGAGCAAAGAGCTGGGTGAGGTTGTGGTGACGGGGCAGGGAGGTGCCATACAGAAGCGCCGCCTGTCGACCAATGTCTTCACAATCAAGGCGCATGACATCGGGAAGGCAAACAATGACCGCCTTGACATGATGCTGCAAGCCGTTGTGCCCAACATGCAGATTAATCTTTCCAACGGACAGCCGGGAGCCGCTTCCATGGTAAGAAGCCGCGGACTGTCAAGTGTGCAGATTAATGCGACCCCTGTCATTTATGTCGACGGTGTCCGCATTGACAACAGCAACACAGCCACGGGACTTTCCCAGAAACTCAACGAGCAGGGCATACGCGCTGCTTCGGCATCAGGTTCGCTTTCCGACATTCCCATGGAGAACATCGAGAGGGTGGAGTATGTCAATGGCGGTGCGGCAACGACCCTTTATGGCTCTGACGCTGCCAACGGTGTGATTCAGATTTTCACGAAGAAAGGCGGGGAAGGCAAGCTCAACGCAATGGTAGAGGCACAAATCGGCTGGGAAGAGGCCAACGGGCAGTTCTATCATTTCCGCCGTACGAAAGATTTGCTGAACCAAACCGGTCTCATGCAGCGTTACCGCGTGGCACTTGACGGCGGCGGAAAGTCAGGCGGCTGGAGCTTTGGAGCTTCTGCAAGCGCCAACGACGGTATCATTGTTGCCGATAATAACAAGTCGCACAAGTACGATGCCCGTTTCGGTTCTCACCTTGACATCATGGACAATCTCACCTACAGCAATTCTCTGGGCTTTGTGCATAATGACTATATGCGCAGCCGCAACGGCAACGAAGGCTATTATTCCGGTCTTTGGCTCACCGAATGCGGTGCGGCATCCTCCATGAGCTATGTGGGAGAGAACGGCGAGAATGTCCCTTTTCTTAGTGACATTGACGCTATGGACGCCACTGCTTACAGGAAATTCAAGGATTTTATCTTTACTTCGGAGAAGCTGCAGGACAAGCGTGCGGACATCAACCGTTTCCAGATGTCGCACGAGTTGACGTACAAGCCCATGCGTAATCTTGTCGTGAAAGGCATCTTTGGTTTGGACTACCGTTATGAGGGTGTGAAGAACATAATCACTAACGAACTTATAGAGGCGGTGCAGTACAACGGTCCGATAGCTGTCGGCAACATTTCTGCCTATGAAAGGAAGTTCACAAGCACGACGTTTGAGCTCAATGCCCAGCACAAGTACTATCATGAAGACTTGTTCAGTGTGGTCTCCTCCGCCGGTTTCCAGTGTTTCGGCAACCACGACCGTCAGGCTTATGAGCAGGCCGTGGGAGTGGAAGATGGCGTGAAGGCGGTTGACGACAGCAACCGCACTTATGAGGAGCGCGACCGTTCCACATTATATAATTATGGAGCTTATTTACAGGAGAACATCGGATTCCGTGATAAATATTATCTGGATTTGGGGCTTCGTGCCGACTTTAATACCGGTTTCGGCGAGAATGTGGGCTGGCAGTGGTATCCGAAAATGGGGTTGTCATACATGCTGTCATCCGAGAAGTTCATGGAGCCATTGGCAGCTTCGGGCATCCTCGGTTCGTTGCGCTTCTATGCCAACTATGGTGTGGCAGGCAACTATCCGCCGGCATTTGCCTATCAGAAGACAGTGCAGTTTGGCCAGTATCTTGACGGCATCACAGCGGAATACGGTCAGTATGGCAATCCGGATCTGCGTCCTGAGAAGAAGCATTCTTTTGAAGCAGGTTTCAACAGTGAGTGGGCAAACGGCTATTTCCGCTTGGGCGTCGCCTATTACAATGCTGTCACGCATGATGCGCTGTTCTCCGTGCATTCCGCCCCTTCATCCGGACAGTCGTCAACATATCTTGCCAACATCGGCAAAATCAGGAACCGTGGCTTTGAGTTTATTGTCGCGTCAGACTTTTTGCAGACAAAAGATTTGAAAGCCCGTTTCCAAGCGTCGTTGAACACTCTGGACAACAAGGTGCTGTCAACAGGCGGTGAGACTGCTTTCGGTGTCGGCACGTTTGCCAATGAGGCTCTTATGCAGAATATTGTCGAGGAAGGGAAGCCGATAGGTTTTCTCCGTGGCAACAAGGTTGTGTGTAACGCCGATGGTTCTTACAGTCATACAGAGGCATTGTCCGACCTGGGTTCAACGCTTCCTGATGTTTACGGTTCGCTGGCATTGAATGTGGACTATAAAGGATTCTCATTCTTTGCGAATGCCGACTATCAGATTGGCGGACATGTCTATGAGCTTGACCGTCATTTCCGCTGGCGTTACGGTGCCACGGACGCTTGTGTCAACGAGGACTGGCTGCCGGAAGGAAGTGCACATAAAGATGTCTGGACAAACTTCACAAGCTGTTTTGTGGAGAAGGCGGACTATCTGAAGGTGCGCACAATAGGCATGACCTACAAGTTCCGGTTGAAGAACATAAGCAAGAGTATCACATTGGGATTCACATGCCATAATCCTTTCTCGTTCACCAAGGCAGAGGTTGACCCTGAGGCTTGCCTTTCCGATGCCGCTTCCTATGGAGGCGCATCCGTTGCCGGCATCGTTTATGGCTCATATACAAGCCCGCGCCAGTTCGTAGGTTCTGTGAAAGTGAATTTCTGACAAATAAAAACAAAAATATTCTTATGAAACAATATATTATCATTTCCGCCCTGCTGCTTGTCACAGCATTAATGAGTTCATGCACACCGGATTCTCCGGAGATGTCTGCCGATGAATTCCTTGAAGTGGATAATCCGATGACCTATTGGGTGAACGGCATAAACAAGGAGATGGCACTCGCTGTCGGTACTTTTGCAGAGCTGCTTGATGTGGCGACAGACAATTACCGCAATGTCTACTCGCGTTCAAACCGTGAGTTTGACAAGCCAAACATACAATATACAGACATTGATGTCGAGAATCTGCAGCGCCATGTCGGGAAACTCCGTGAAATGTCACTCTATGCCCTTAACACCATTGCAGCGCGCGACATACCTACCGACGAACAGCTTGCCGACATATATACGGCTTTGGCATACTCCTACATCCTTGCAGGCGAGAACTTTGTCGCCTTGCCTATGGAGGAAAACGGACGCCCCATGGTGTGGCAGGAGCATTTGCGCAAGGCTGTCGAGGTGCTTGAGGAGGCAAATGCAAAAGTAGGGCTCGCTTCCTTCAAGCCGGTCTGCCATACATTGCTTGCCAGGGCATATCACAGGCTTGGCAACAGGCTTGCAGCAAAGGAGAATGCGGAGAAGGCTTTGTCCTATGACAAGACATTCTGCGCCATGGTTGACTTTGACGAAGCCAACGGGGTGGTGAGCAATATCAAGGACCGCTCATTCAGTGCAAACTGGTGGGAACCATTGCCACGCCTTGATTTCCTTGACCCTAAATATCAGCAGTCGGCAGAATCCCAGCGCATAGCTTATGCCAAGGCGGAGGAAAATTACCTTATCCTTGCCGAATGCTGTGCAGCGGATGGCGCATCGGTTGAGGATTTCAAAGAGGCGTTTATGGACGATTTCTTCCGCCTTGTCATGAGCCGTGGTGCACAATCGTTTGAGGATAATCTGGAGATGCGTGAGGCGACAGCCGTTGACGGCACAGTGGTGAACCTTAACACCTCCGATTGGAAAGTGAGGGCGTCGAGTGAGGATGAATACTTTGAAGGCCTTGTGCTCAACCGCTCAAAAGGCTTGATAACTGTCCCTGCTGTCAGTGGCACTTCTGTCGATGCCAATCGTATGCGCAATGCCTTTGGCAGGGATTTCCTGGAGTTGGTCTATCTGCTTCGTCAGGAAGTTTTCTTTGCCGAGGGACGCCGTTTCTCTGACCTCGGTATGCGCCTGCCTTTATGTGAGGTTGAGGCGGCAAAGGTGAGAAACAGATACCCTGATGTTGATGTCTCAATGTTCATCAAGGCATATATCCCTGCCTATCTGCCTACGGAGCAATATGGCATGGATGCTTACACTGTGGATGCTGCCGACAGGACTGTGACCATAAAGTATAATCTGAACAGACTCATTGTTGACAGCCACGCTACCGCTTTCGAGTAGTGTTCCTGTCATAAACAGATAAAGGCATAAAAGATGACTTCTGCAAATGCGAAGCTGTCTTTTATGCCTTTATTGGTTTCTTATGTTTCTGTGTTTCCGGAGGAGGAAAGGAAACGAGGATGGTACAATAGTGTAAATTGTCCAATATTCATGTTTTATTGTCCATTGCCGGTATAGTTATTGATGGGTGATTCGGAAGATATTGTGTAAAATTCTTCGGTGGAATATGCAAAATCTTACGGCTTGACACTATTGTTACAGCAATATGTTACGTCATGCAAAAAGAATGTAACAAAATAAAGATGTTATATTATAGAATTATACTAATTTTGCATGACAAGGCTAAAACACTAAACTATATACAACTGCAATGAACAAGAAAATGACAATCAGGCGAGGGCTTCTCGCAGGTATGTTTATGATGACGGCTTTCGGAGCGAAGGCACAGAACCCTATCATACAGACATGCTTCACAACCGACCCGGCACCGATGGTGCACAATGGACGTGTGTATCTTTACACAGGTCACGATGAGGACAATGCGGACTTCTTCTGGATGCAGGAGTGGCGTGTCTATTCATCTGCTGACATGGTAAACTGGACTGACCAGGGCTCACCGTTGGCGATTGAGGATTTCTCTTGGGGTGACGACCGTGCGTGGGCACCACAGTGCATTGAGCGCGACGGCAAGTTTTATTTCTATGTCCCTCTGCACTCAAAGCTCTCCGGGACAATGGCGATAGGTGTCGCTGTGGGCGATTCGCCGACAGGACCGTTTCGTGACGCCATCGGCAAACCGCTTGCCGATGGCAGCTGGGACTATATCGACCCGACTGTCTTTATCGATGATGACGGTCAGGCGTATCTCTATTGGGGTAATCCGCGCGTCTATTATGTGAAGCTCAACAAGGACATGATTTCTTTTGACGGTGAGGTGCAGAAGATTGATATGACTGTTGAGGGCTTTGGCAAGTTGCCTAACACTCCTTTGGCTAAGGACGAGAAGAGGGGTAAGACAGCATACACGGAGGGACCGTGGGTGATGAAGCGCAACAACAAGTACTTCATGCTCTACGCTGCCGGTGGCATTCCGGAGCATATTGCTTATTCACAGGCAGATACGCCCGTAGGTCCTTGGAAGCGTATGGGTAAGATTATGCCGTTGCAGGGCACAGGTTCGTTCACGAACCACTGTGGCGTTACGGATTTCAAGGGACATTCTTATTTCTTCTATCACACAGGCTGGCTGCCTAAAGGCGGCGGCTTTGCGAGAAGCGTTGCTGTCGAGGAATTCAAGTATAACCCTGACGGAACATTCCCAATCGTCAATGCCACACGCGAAGGTGTGAAGCCTGTCGGCACACTGAACCCATTCCAACGTGTTGAGGCTGAGACAATAGCGTTCAGTGAAGGTGTGAAAACGGAGCAGAACAAGCGTACCGGAGTATATGTTTCTGACATTCATAACGGTGATTATATAAAGGTGCGTGAAGTGGATTTTTCCACTGCCGGTGCAAATAAGCCTATGTGTTTCAAGGCTTCTCTTGCTTCCGCACTTCGCGGAGGAACACTTGAAGTCCGTCTTGACAGCATAGGCGGAAAGCAAATCGCCACACTCACCGTGGGCACCACAGGCGGGTGGGAGAACTGGCGGACATATTCTGCTGACATAACAGAGAAGGTTTCAGGCGTTCATGATGTCTATTTTGTGTTCAAAGGCCGCAAGGGCGTTAAGCTCTTCAACTTTGATTGGTGGGAGATTTCTGAGAAGCAGCAGTCGGACCTTGCAGGAACGACACGTGGAATATACACTGTCCCGGGCAATGAATATCCGCGTATTGACAAAGAAAACCGTGCGCATTTCCGTGTGCATGCACCACAATGCAGCAGTATGATGGTTGACATCTGTGGTAAGAAATATCCGATGGCGAAAGATGCGGACGGCAATTTCACAGCCATTACCGACCCATTGGTTGTCGGATTCCACTATTATTTTCTCAATATCGACGGCGTTTCTGTTGTTGACCCTGCCAGTGAGACCTTCTTCGGATGCTGCCGTGAAGCAGGCGGAATAGAGGTTCCGGAAGGAAAAGAGGGCGACTACTACCGTCCGCAGCAGGGCGTTGCCCACGGACAAGTGCGCTCTGTCTCCTATTATGCTGACAGTCAGAAGGCGTTCCGCCGTGCAATGGTCTACACTCCGGCGGAGTACGAGAAGGGCAAGAAACGTTATCCAGTGCTCTATCTGCAGCATGGCATGGGCGAAGACGAGACAGGCTGGAGCAACCAGGGATGTATGCAGCACATCATGGACAACCTGATAGCCTCCGGCGAGTGCGTTCCGATGATAGTCGTAATGGAGAGCGGTGACGTGAAAGCACCGTTTGTGCCACGTAAGGGATATGATGTCAACAAGGAGCGCGACATGTATGGCGCGTCATTCTATGATGTCATCCTGAAGGACCTTATACCAATGATAGATAAGACTTTCCGCACAAAGACCGACCGCAATCACCGTGCAATGGCGGGACTGTCATGGGGAGGTCACCAGACATTCCACACAGTGTTGCCGAACATGGACAAATTTGCTTATCTCGGCACATTCAGTGGTGCGCTGTTCGGTGTGGATGTGAAGACCTGTTTCAATGGAATCTTCTCCGATGCGAAGAAGTTCAACAGTGAGATGAAGTACATGTTCATGGGCTGTGGCTCAGAAGAGCATTTCGGAACAGAGAAAATGGCAAAGGAACTCAAAGCCCTTGGCATCGATGTGGAGTTCTATGAGTCACAGGGAACTCACCATGAATGGCTCACATGGCGCAGATGCTTCCGCCGGTTTGTGCCTCATCTATTTAAATAATGTATAGAACAAACAACAGATAATTATGTTACGCAAGTCAATTATGACACTGATTGCGGGAGTGATGGCATTGGCAGCTTCCGCACAGAACCCGAAACTCCACATCTATCTCTGTATAGGTCAGTCGAATATGGAAGGCAACGCTCAGATAGAGCAGATGGACAGGACTGACGTTCCTGAGCGGTTCCGCATGATGGCAGCTGTGGATTTCAGCAATCCGCAGCGCACGAAAGGGGAGTGGTACACAGCCGTTCCGCCATTGGTGCGTCAGGGCA
>NZ_SRZC01000035.1 GCF_004792655.1 Palleniella muris
ATATTAAGGTTTGGTCACAATAATATAATAAACCTTTTGGAAAATACGCTGTATTTTTTGTATTTTAGCGAATAATTAACGAATATAAATTAGTTTGAACAAGTTCATTTGCCATAACTATATATACTGCAAGCCGTCCGTGCTTTATTTTCTTAATGCCCTTATCATACCGGCAGTGAGGATAAGCATTCCGCATAGTCCCATGACGGTTATTTTTTCATCAAGGACAAGGAAGCCGATGATGATGGTGACCATAGGTTGCAGATAGACATAATTCGTGCATTTGACGGCTCCGAGACGGCGCATTGCCCAATTCCACAGAAGGAATGCGCCGAAAGATGCTATAAGTCCGAGGAAAAGGATGTTGCCGGCGATGACAGCTATTGTCTCTCCGCTGAGTGGCGTGCCGCTGAGAAGGATGTTCTCGGAGATGCTGCCACTGTACCACATGTACGGCAGGATTGTCATTACGCCATAGAAGAATATCTTGCGTGTGATAAAGTCCGGTTCGTAGCGGTTCATTATCCTTCGCATCAGGAGTGAGTAGATAGCCCATGCCATGGATGCAGCGAAAGCGAGGATGTCGCCCAAAGGATTGAGTTTCAGTACAAGCTGACCGTTGAGGACAACCAGTATCATACCGGCAAAAGCCACAAAGGAGCCGACCATCTGCTTTCGGCTTAGCTGTTCTTCCTTATAAAAAATGGCGATTAGCAAGGCGGTGATGAGCGGACAGGTACACACGAGGATGCACACTTCCGCTGCAGTGGACATGGTCAGGGCGATGTTTTCCAAGAGGAAATACAGTGAGCCGCCCATGATGCCGAGTCCGCAGAGTGTCAGTTCGTCTTTCCAATTGTTTGCCCACAGGCGGTTATGAGAGAGGAGTGCAAGGCAGATGTAGGCAAGGAGGAAGCGTAGGAAGAATATTTCATCCGGTGTCATGCCGTTGTTAAGCAGTATTTTGCTGCTTACGAAAGTCGCTCCCCACACGAAGGTGACGATCAATGCTCCGATGTGTCCATAGAGGTTTTTCATGATTGGTGTGCACTTTTTGTTTCTCGGCTCAAAGGTTGCCGGAGGATTGATGCAAATAGGTGAGAAGGTCTGCGACAACATAGCTTGAACCGCCAATGAATAGCATGTCATCAGGGGTGCTGTTGTTCAGTGCCGCTTCGTAGGCTGCCGGCACGGAGTTGTAAGTGTTGCCAGTCAGTGAGTGCAGCTTTGCTATGTCTGCGACAGTGGCGGAAGGTATTGCGCGGTGGGTCTCTGCTTGTGTGAAATAGTATGTTGCTTTCTTTGGCAATAGTTTCATGACGCTGTTGATGTCCTTGTCGTCCACCATGCCGAATACGATGCGCAGTGCCTTGTTGCCATTGTCAGGCAGTGAGGATAAAGTCTCTATTATTTGTTTTGAGAGATATTCCCATCCTGCTACGTTATGCCCTGTGTCACATATTATTAAAGGCTTGCTGTTGAGCGTCTGCCAGCGTCCCATCAGTCCTGTGAGTTCACAGATATGAGCCATGGCATATTTCACTTTCTCGGTAGCATTGCAGATGCTTATTCCACGTGCTTTCAGTTGTCGGGCAAGAGGAATCAGGCAGTTAAGGATTGTCTGTCTGTTCTTTTCTTGATAAAGTCCTTGCAGTTCGAAGTCACCGTCAAGTATGAATTTGTTGTCCTCCGCAAAGCGAATCGGCGCATTAAGTTCTGTTGCTTTCTCTTGGAACACGTGGCGTGTCTCGGGAGTTGTCTCGCCAATTACTACGGGAACGCCCGGTTTTATTATGCCTGCCTTTTCTGAAGCGATAGCTGCGAGAGTGTTACCGAGGAATTGTGTGTGATCGAAAGATATGTTTGTTATGACCGACAGGATAGGAGTGATGATGTTTGTGCAGTCAAGTCTGCCGCCAAGCCCAACCTCTATGACGGCAATGTCTATGTTGCTGTCGCGGAAATATTCCAGCGCCATGGCTGTTGTCAGTTCAAAGAATGACGGATGCAGCGGTTCGAAGAACTCCTTGTTGCGCTCAACCCAGTTGACGATGTATTCCTCGCTAATGATCTCTCCGTTGACTCTTATGCGCTCACGGAATGTTATAAGATGCGGTGATGTGTACAGTCCGACTTTCAGTCCTGCCGTTTGCAGTATGGCTGCAATGGTGTGGCTGCAGGAACCTTTGCCATTGCTGCCGGCAATGTGTACTGTGAGGTAGTCCTTGTGTGGGTGACCGGCGTGCTTGTCCAAAGCCTCTGTGGTGTATAGTCCTGGCTTATACGCAACAGCCCCAACCTTTGTGAAGGCCGGGGCTGCACTGTACAGATAATCTATTGTTTCAGAATAGTTCATGTGAAAATGTGTCCAATGGCAGAACGCTTAAGTTTCTGCTGCTGTTTTTCTGTGTTTCAAAAATCCAGTGGATTAATTGAAGAAACTGCGGAATTTCTCGAATACGTTGCGTTTTGTGGTGCTGTCAGCCTTGAAATTGTCGCTGTCCTGCATCTTTTCAAGGGCTTTCTTCTCGTCCTTGGATAATGTCTTAGGAACATAGACAGAGATATTCAGTACCATATCGCCGGTGCCGTAGCCATAGCCCTGTACAGCTGGCAGACCTTTTCCGCGAAGTCGGAGTGTCTTGCCAGGCTGTGTGCCAGGTTCGATGGTGACAGCCAGTTTTTTGTTGTCAATGGTCGGCACTTCAACCTTTCCTCCGAGAGCTGCGGTAGGGAAGTCAAGCAGCAGGTTGTAGCGTATGTCATTGCCGTCACGTACGAAGGTGTCGTTCTGCTCTTCTGTGATGAACACCTGAATATCACCGTTTACACCATTGTGTGCGCCTGCATTTCCCTTGCCCGGAACAGTGACAACCATGCCGTCCTGCACGCCTGCCGGAATCTGCACTTCTATGATTTCCTCGTCCTTGACAAGGCCTGTGCCATGGCATTGTGTACACTTGTTCTTTATGACCTTTCCTTCTCCCTGGCATTCAGGGCAAGGGCTTTGTGTCTGCATCATGCCGAAGAGGCTCTGCTGTGAGCGGAGGACATAGCCGCTGCCATGACATGTGTTACATGTTTCCGGTATGGAGTTGCCTTCTGCACCTGAGCCGTTACAGCGCGGACAAGTGCAGTCCTTGCGCACTTTGAACTTCTTTGTCACGCCGGATGCCACCTCCTGAAGGTTAAGCCTTACTTTCAGGCGAAGGTCTGAGCCACGGTGAACCTGCTGACCGCGACCTCTTCCGCCGCCTCCGAAGAAGCTCTCGAAGCCACCGCCTCCGCCTCCAAAGTTGAAGTTTCCTCCAAAGACAGAGTTCAGGATGTCATTGATGTCGAAGCCGTCAAAGCCTCCGCCACCGCCGAATCCGCCTCCCATGTTAGGGCCGTTGAATCCAAACTGGTCATATTGCTGGCGCTTTGTATTGTCGGAAAGTACGGAGTAAGCCTCGGCTGCCTCCTTGAACTTGTCTTCCGCATCTTTTTTCTCCGCCTCGCTTTTTCCTGCCTGGCGGTCAGGGTGGTATTTGATGGCGAGCTTCTTGTAAGCTTTCTTTATTTCATCAGCACTTGCCTGTTTTCCAACGCCAAGCACTTCATAATAATCTCTTTTTGCCATAGTGGTGTGTTCTGTGAGTTACGTTTGTTTTCTACCTGTTCTGTGGTGGGGTCACGTCCGTTTTGTTATTTACTGTCTGACAAATTGTCGTGTAGAGGAGTAATATGTCTTTTTGTCAGATTTCCTGATTATATTCTTTTGAACCCACCATAATGTCAAAATCAAATATTACTGTCCGACTGCAACTTTGGCGTGACGGATGACTTTCTCGTTGAGGGTGTAGCCTGTCTGCACACAGTCAATGACCTTGCCCTTTTTGTCATCACCCATGCCAGGGACAAGGGCTACAGCCTCATGGAGGTCTGTATTGAAATCCACATCCTGAGTGTCGATTTTCTCAACGCCCATCTTCTTCAGTGTGTCTATGAATTTCTTGAATATCAGTTCCATGCCCTCTTTCACGGCTACGATGTCTTCTGCCTTTTCAGCCTGCTGTACGGCACGCTCGAAATCGTCCAGTATGGGGAGAATGGCTTTGACAGTCTTTTCGCCTCCGTTAAGGATAAGGTCAGCTTTCTCTTTGAGTGTGCGCTTGCGGAAATTGTCGAACTCTGCCTGTTTGTAAAGCATTTGTGTCTTCAATTCCTCAATCTGTTCTTCAAGAGTAGGCTCAGCAGGAGTTTCTTCCTGTGTCTCCTCCTCTTTTTCACAGTTTTCGACTGGAGTTTCTTCAGCAGTGCTTTCTTCATTCACAGGAGCTTCAACCTCAGGCTGAAGCTCCTCGTTTATATTCTGTTCTTTTTCTTCCATAGTGTTTGTTTTGTATTTGGTCTGCTTTTTAGACTTACAAATAGTGTGCCAATTCATGGCAGTTTTGCGTAAGCTGCTGAATATATTGCTTTTGTTTTTGTCCATTGTAGTTCAGGCCAAGCATTGTAATTGCGCACCTAATTATATAATATAGGGTTGTTATACTATTCGTACATTTTGGCTTTCTGTTCCTTTATGCCTGCATCATAGATGTAATCATCGTAGGTCATCAACTTGTCAATGGTGCCCTTAGGTGTAAGTTCGATGATACGGTCGGCAACAGTGTTGATGAATTCGTGGTCATGTGATGCAAAGAGGACATTGCCCTTGAAGGTTACAAGGTTATTGTTGAAAGCCTGGATAGACTCAAGGTCAAGGTGGTTTGTCGGAGTGTCGAGGATGAGACAGTTAGCATTTTTCATCTGCATGCGTGCAATCATACAGCGCATCTTCTCACCTCCGGAAAGCACATTGACATGCTTCTCGACCTCTTCCTGCTTGAACAGCATGCGTCCGAGGAAGGCTTTCATGGCAACCTCATTGCCCGGACCGAACTGAGAGAGCCAGTCCACGAGGTTCAGTTCTGTCTGGAAGAACTCCGTGTTGTCAAGTGGAAGATATGCAGTTGTGATTGTCACGCCCCACTTGTATGTACCCGCCTGTGCTTCGCGGTTACCATTGATAATCTCGAAAAGTGCTGTCATAGCCTTTGGATTATGTGACAGGAATACAGTCTTCTGACCTTTCTCGATGTTGAAGCTGACATTATCGAACAGCACAGTTCCGTCTTCTTCAACAGCCTTTAAGCCTTCAACCTCAAGAATCTGGTTGCCCGGCTCACGCTCCATAGTGAAGATAATGCCCGGATACTTACGTGTGGAAGGCTGAATCTCATCAACATTGAGCTTCTCAAGCATCTTCTTTCGTGATGTTGTCTGCTTGGATTTTGCCACATTGGCAGAGAATCGGCGGATGAACTCTTCAAGTTCCTTTTTCTTTTCCTCTGCCTTAGCCTTCTGGTTCTGTGCCTGACGGAGAGCCAGCTGTGATGACTCGTACCAGAAAGAGTAGTTTCCTGAGAAGACTGTCACCTTGCCGAAATCGATGTCCACAGTCTGTGTGGATACTGCATCAAGGAAATGGCGGTCGTGGCTGACAACAAGGACAGTCTGCTCGACATTTGAAAGATACTCCTCCAGCCACTGCACTGTGTCGAGGTCAAGGTCATTGGTAGGCTCGTCAAGGAGGAGATTGTCCGGATTTCCGAACAAAGCCTTTGCCAGCATGACACGCACCTTCTCTGTGTTAGAGAGTTCAGACATCATCTTCTGATGCAGAGGTTCTGCAATGCCAAGGTTCTGTAGAAGTTGTGCTGCATCGCTTTCCGCTGTCCAGCCACCGAGTTCTGCATATTTTTCTTCAAGTTCCGCAACCTTAACACCGTCCTCGTCTGTGAAATCGGCTTTCATGTAAAGAGCCTCTTTCTCCTGCATGTTCTGCCAAAGTGGCTGATGTCCCATGAGTACTGTGTTCATGACAGTGAAAGAATCGTATTTGAAGTGGTCCTGTTCAAGTATGGACATACGTTCTCCCGGTCCCATTTCAACGGTACCCTTGTTAGGCTCAAGTTCACCTGAGATAGCACGGAGAAGGGTGGATTTTCCCGCACCGTTGGCACCAATGATGCCATAAATGTTGCCATTGGTGAATTTTATGTTGACGTCCTTGTAAAGAACTCGCTTGCCGAATTGTATAGCAAGATTTGTGACTGTTATCATTTAAAAATATCTTTTGTTACTTGTTTTTGTTTGTAGCCCTGACTATGTTACATGGTTCCGGGCTTTTTTTTGTAATATCCTAATTAGTATGCGTTCTCAAACTCTTTAAGGAACGGAGTGTAGTTCTCAGAGAACATGCGCAAGTCGCTGACCTGATACTTGAGGTTTGTTATACGCTCAACACCAAGACCGAATGCATAGCCGGAATATTTTGTAGAGTCTATGCCACAAAGTTCAAGCACATTAGGGTCGACCATGCCACATCCGAGAATCTCAACCCAGCCGGTATGCTTGCAGAATCCGCATCCCTTGCCGCCACAGATATGGCAGGAGATGTCCATTTCGGCAGAAGGTTCGGTGAATGGGAAATAAGATGGGCGCAGACGGATGCTTGTCTCTGGACCGAACATCTCACGGGCGAATGTCAGCATCACCTGTTTCAGGTCTGTGAAGGAAACGTTTTTGTCTATATACAGCCCCTCAATCTGGTGGAAGAAGCAGTGTGCGCGTGCTGTTATGGCCTCGTTTCTGAACACACGTCCCGGGCAGATGACACGGATAGGAGGCTGTGAGGCGTCCATTACACGTGCCTGCACTGATGATGTGTGTGAACGGAGAAGGATGTTCTTGGTAACATCGTTCAGCTTTGACTGCTCTACAAAGAATGTGTCCTGCATATCACGTGCAGGGTGGTCGGCAGCAAAGTTCATCTTTGTGAACACGTGCAAGTCGTCCTCGACCTCAGGGCCGTCAGCAAGTGTGAAGCCCATTCGTTGGAATATGTCTATGATTTCGTTCTTTACGATTGTCAATGGATGGCGTGAACCAAGCTCTATTGGATAGGCAGTGCGTGTCAGGTCTATAGCCTCGTCACCGCTTTCCTGTACTTCTGTCTGCTCTTTCAGTTCGTTGATGCGTGCTATGCACATCTGCTTCAGTTCATTAATCTTCATGCCGACTTCTTTCTTCTGGTCGGCAGGGACATTGCGGAAATCCTGCATCAAGAGTGTGATGTCACCCTTCTTGCTCAAATGTTTCACATACAGCTCGTCAGCCTCAGACGCATTCTTGGCAGTCATGTTTGCCACCTCAACTTTCAGTGCTTCTATTTTCTCGAGTATCATAATTATGATGTTGTTTTTTAATTTGGGTACAAAATTAATAATTTTTCTTGTAAAAATGGGAGTGTTGTGAATAAAGTTAGCTAAAAATTTGATTTTCTCATAAGACTTATGTAATTTTGCACCCAATTTGGTTGATATACAAGTAAATTTTGAAAAGATGAGAAGAAGCGTTTATCTTATCGTGCTATTGTCTGTTCTGACAATGATGTGGACAACTACCGGCTGCAACAACAAGGCAGCAGAAGCCAATGACAGTATCATAGATACTTCGTATGTTGATACCACACATGCTGACACTCTTACGAGCCTTATCGAAGAGACGGTGATGCCAAAGGCGGCTGATGAGCTGTTTGATGACTTTATCTTCAATTTCGCTGCCAACAAGAGGCTGCAGCAGGAGAGAATCATCTTCCCTTTGCATCATGAAGTGTATGGCACAATGTCTTCCATTGGCAAAAAGGATTGGAAGATGGACCATTTCTTTATGAACCAAGGGTTCTATACAATGGTTGTCGGCAACATGAAGGAGCTTCGCAGAGCGCAGGATACGAAGGTTGCGCATGTGGTGCTGGAGAAAATCTTCCTTGCAGAGCGATATGTGAAACAGTATGTCTTCGACCGCGTAGATGGGCTTTGGAGGCTACGGAAGTTGCGCACTGAGGACATGGCAGAGAACAAAAATGGCGATTTCTACTTGTTCTATGACAAGTTTGTCAATGACTCTACGTTCCGTCATGAGGCACTTTCCGAAACCATGGAGTTCTCCGGTCCTGACCCTGATGACGACTTTTCACGTATGGAGGGCTCTATCATGCCTGAACAATGGTCCATGTTTGCGCCGGAACTGCCTCGTGAAATGATATATAACATTATTTACGGCAGCCTTCCAAAGTATGGTGACCAGCGTATCCTTGTTGTCCGTGGCATAGCCAACGGATTTGAGACAGAGCTGACATTCAAAAAGACCAAGGATGGTTTCATGCTTGTGAAGCTGACAACCTGAATGGGATGATGTTCGATTTCAGAGACATATTCCCCTTTACGATTGATATATGATAGATTACAGAGACTATAACCTTTTGAACAACAACACTTTTGGCGTAAGCGAGGAGTGCCGCCGTTTTGTACAGTGTGATACGGTGGACGAGCTTCGCCGTATGTTGCTTTCCCTGACGGACAAGGATACCCCACTGCTTGTAATAGGGCAGGGCAGCAACTTGCTGCTAACAAAGCGTTTTGACGGAACAGTGCTGCGCTCCAACATCAAAGGGATAGAGGTTATTGAGAGTGGGGACGAAGATTGCGTTCTTGTGCGTTGCGGCTCAGGGGAATGCTTTGATGACGTAGTGGATTATTGCGTGTCCCATGGCTATCATGGCGCGGAGAATCTGTCGATAATCCCCGGCGATGTCGGTGCGTCTGCTGTTCAGAACATCGGAGCTTACGGATGTGAGGCGAAAGACATCATCCATAGTGTTGAGGCTCTTGACATTGTTACAGGAGAACAGGCTGTTTTCACAAACGAAGACTGCCATTATGGCTATCGCCGGAGCCGTTTCAAGGAGGAATGGAAAGGCAGGTACATCGTGACTTATGTCACATACAAGTTGGCAAAAACATTCGTTCCTCATTTGGAATACGGCAATATAATTTCTGAACTTGAACGGCGTGGAATAACAAACCCTGACGCAAAGGATGTGCGTGAGGTTATCATAGACATAAGGAACGCGAAACTTCCTGACCCGAAAGTGGAGGGAAATGCAGGCTCTTTCTTCATGAATCCTGTAGTCCCTGTGGAGACTTTCCGTCGGCTTTTGGCTGATTATCCTTCAATGCCGCATTATCACATTGACGAGGAACATGAGAAAATTCCTGCCGGATGGCTCATTGAAAAATGTGGTTGGAAAGGGCGCGGACTGTCATCTGAAGGAAAAATGGCTGACGGTGCTGAATGCAAGGCTGTCGTCCATTCAAAGCAGGCTCTTGTGCTTGTCAACAAGGGTGGCGCGACGGGTGCGGACATTGTTGCACTGAGTGATGCCATAAGGCGGAGTGTGAGAGAGAAATTTGGTGTGGACATTTATCCTGAGGTGAACTTCTTATGAGATTGACATTTTTGGGCACCGGCACTTCATGTGGTGTGCCTGTGATAGGTTGCCATTGCAATGTGTGCACAAGCGACAATCCCAAGGACAAGCGGCTGCGTGCATCGGCATTGGTGGAGACGGAGGACGCGCGGATTCTGATAGACTGCGGTCCGGATTTCTATCATCAGGCGTTGAGGATGCCTTTTCAGAGGATAGATGCCATACTCCTTACCCATAGGCATTATGACCATGTCGGAGGGCTTGACGATATTCGTCCGTTCTTCTATGAGTTTGGCGACATACATGTCTATGCCAACGACGATACGGCAAAGGCGATAACGCAGACAATGCCTTACTGTTTCGGTGAACATCTTTATCCCGGTGTTCCGCGCCTTGACCTCCGTGTCATAAAGCCTCATCAGGAACTGAAGGTTGGCAGGACGGCAATCGTCCCTATAGAGGTTATGCACAAAAAACTGCCCATCCTTGGTTACAGGATAGGGGAGAAACTGGCGTACATTACAGACATGAAGACAATCGCCGATACGGAATTCGGGTATTTGGAAGGCGTAGAAACGCTTGTTGTCAACGCTTTGCGCTTCACTGACGACCATCCTGCCCACATGCTT
This sequence comes from Palleniella muris, assembly GCF_004792655.1. Lineage (GTDB taxonomy): Bacteria > Bacteroidota > Bacteroidia > Bacteroidales > Bacteroidaceae > Prevotella > Prevotella muris_A. The sequence continues at coordinate 9,991 of NZ_SRZC01000035.1, forward strand.
GTTGACGAGGCTGTTGCTTTCGCACGCAAGATAGGTGCGCAAAAGGTTTATTTCACTCACACCACCCACGACATAGGGCTTCATGATGAAGCAAATGCACGGTTGCCGGAAGGGTTCATGTTTGCGTATGATGGGCAGGAAATAACCATTGATTGAGAAAAAATAATATGATGATAACCCTACAAACTGACAGCCTTTTATTGCGCCCGTGGCAAAAGGAGGATGCGGAAGCGCTGTACAAATATGCTTCCGACAGCAGGGTGAGTGAACTCGCATTGTGGCCTACACATACGTCTGTGGAGATGAGCCGTGAGGTCATAGAACAATTTTTCATGCCTAATCCTCACAATTTCGCCATGATTCTCAAGGAAACCGGTGAGCCTGTCGGCTGCATAGGTCTTGTGCCGTCAGGGGAGGAGCATCACTCTGTCGTGGAGTCGGAACGCGAAGTGGGCTATTGGATAGGTCATCCGTATTGGGGAAAAGGGCTGACAAGCGAGGCTCTCATGGCGTTGATAAGGTTTTGCCGTGATGTTTTATGTCTCCATTCCCTTCTGATTACCACCGATTTGCGTAACATTGCTTCGCAGCGCGTGGCAGAGAAATGCGGTTTCAGGTTTTTAGAGGAGTGTGTTTTTGACGGCATTCATAGCAAAGTATACCGATTGGAATTGTAGGGAAAAAACGGTGCAGGTATTTCATGAAGCAATGAAATACCTGCACCGTTGCATTTTGTAGGCAAAAATACGGTGTTTTGTGAAAATATGCAAGGTTGCCCCCTTGTTTTGCTTAATCAAAAACTTAACGTGTGTTAAATATATGTTGGTGTAACGGAAGGTAACACTTTGTAATGTGAAAGGTAACGATTCGACAAGGAAAAAGTAACACTTTGCATGGCGAAACGTTACCTTTCATTGTCATTGTGCTATGCCATGACTAATATGATATTACTTACATGCTGCGCCGGATGTGCTTTTCAGCTTTTTGGCAGTTTGCTCATTGGGTTTTTCAAGATGCAGGATTGGATACGCCATGCCCTCGCCATCGGTGGCGTCACGTCCCACAACGGTGAATCCGTGAGAGGCATAGAACTTCAAGGCAAGTGGATTCTGCTCGTTGACATCAACCTTTCGCAACCCTTTCTCCTTGACAGCAAATCGCAGCAACTGTGAGCCATAGCCTTTGCCCATACTGTCGGGATGGACGAACAACATTTCTATCATCTCGTTGCTGAGCCCTATAAAGGCAGCCCATTCACCACTGCCGTCTTTTATGGCATACAACTCAACGCATGGCATATAGTCATGCGGTAGTTTCTTGCGGTAGAATTCGATATCTTCCGCTGTCAGGAAATCATGTGTAGCCTTGACCGATGCAAGCCATATTGCCGTCAATGCCTCATAGTCACAACATCTTGTTATGATACATGTTTTCATCTATTCTTTGTCATATAGTTAAAACGCGCAAACAACATCAGACCGGCACTGGTGAGTCCGAAAGGAAAAGCCATCCAGACACCCTGTACTCCCCAGTCCATGATAAAGCCGCAAAAATATCCCGTAGGAAGGCTTATGACGAAATAAGCAATGAACGCTATGAGCATCATAAGCTTCACGTCAGATATTCCGCGCAGGGCATTGGCGAAAGCTATCTGCAGTCCGTCACCAAACTGGTAGACAAGGAACGGGAAAATAAGTGATGTCACTGTTGTGGCGACCTCAGGGCTTTCTGTGAACCATCCGCCGAGATAGTCGCGCAGAAGGAATACAATGGATGACAGAACCACGCCAAGGGCAACCATCAAATGGAATCCTGCAAATGCAGAACGGCGTACATTGAGTGTGTCATGTTGTCCGCTGAAATTGCTGACACGCACAGCCACTGCTGCTCCCATGCCGTAGTACATCATGAATGTTAACTGTGAAATGGCAAGCATCACCTGATGGGAGGCCAATGCAATTGTGCCAAGCCAGCCTATCATGATGGCACTGAGGCTGAATGATGCAGTTTCCATGCCCATTTGGAAAGCTACAGGCCACCCCAGTCCGTTCAAACGTCCGAACACAGTCCGTGACAGCCCTAAACGGAAGAAGCCTACCTTATACCGTCTGAAGCGTATGCTGCGGAGGAAGATGATGACAAACACCACCACCATAGCCACTCTGGAAAACAGTGTGCTTATGCCGGCACCGAGTAGTCCGAGTTCGGGAAAGCCGAACTTGCCGTAGATGAGGATGTAATTGCCGATAATGTTCATTACATTTCCGTTCAGGAGTATCCACATCGCTGTCTTTGTGTCTGTTATGCCGTCAGTGAACTGCTTGAAGCCGTTGAACAGCATCACGAACACCAATGATGCAAGCAGCACAAGATAGTATGGTTTGATAAGCGGAAGCAGTTCTTCCGGTTGTCCAAGGTTCTCAATGTTCCAATACAGGATTCCCATGCACACTGTCAGCAGCAAAGCCACAAGTGTGTTTGCCACAAGGCTGTTGCGCAGTGCTTGTCCGGCAAACGTGTACAGCTTTGTACCATACATCGCGCCCACTATCGGTGTCAGACCGTAAGAGAACCCGGTACTGAAGATTATGGCAAGTGTGAACACATTGTTTACGAATGACGCTGCACCAAGCTCTGCCGTGCTGTGGTGTCCAATCATGAGTGTGTCGGCAAAGCCCAGTACAATAACCCCTATCTGTCCTATGACTATCGGCAGCCCGAGACTTATCAGGGCTTTGTAATGTTCTTTATAAATGTCAAAACGTTTCTTCATCTCTGTTCTATCAGTAAAAACAAGACTGCAAAGTTACAGCTTTTCCCGGTTCCGTGCAAATTTTCATTAGTATTTTTTCTTTTGCTTCATACGGAGTCATGCTGATTTATGGAGATGTGGTTGTTTCTTGAAAAACGCATAGGTTCACTTGCTACGGTTTCTCAGTTTAACGTTCTCTCTTAAGTGTTCAGCATAGAAGAACAGTTCTTGCAGATGAAGGTTGCCTTCCGGGAACATATCCTTTAGTGAAGGCAGGGTGTAGCGAGGCACATCAAGCCCATCCACGACCAAGACTTTCAGCTCTTTGTTGACACTGACAGTCACAGGGACATCCTTCGACCGTGCCACTACTGCCGTGCCGTATGGAAAGCGGCTGTCATCCTTCTGCGGTGATGCTCCTGCGGCAAGCAGTGTGGCGGGCCGGTTTTCCGTAGTCCACGATACTGGGTTTATGCAGGCGATGTTCATGCCACACAAATCTTTGTTGACAGCCTCAACCTTTGCAACGCTGTTGAAACAAACCGTCACGCCACGTGATGCAGCATCAGTAGCCATGCGGATGTGCTGCATCACGTGGCTGCCGGGCATGTAAAGATTTGGATGTGGCATAGTGTCAGCTGCCGTTATGCCGTAGCCTACTACGTATGCGGCAATCATTTTGCGGTACGTGTCATCATCCATAGCCTTCAGCAGCTCCGTGACCATGCGCGCTCCTTGACTGAACCCTGCCAGCACAAAGGGGCGACCGGCATTGTTGTGTGCCATGTAATGTTTGAATGCGTTTATCACATCAGCCCTTGCTGTGTCGGAAGCCGCCTTGTATGCCGCTTCGTTGGGTGTGCCGAAGGTTGCCTGCCTGTAATATGGCAGGTAGAGACGCGCCTCCGTGGCAAAAATCGTGTCGGCAAGTTCGGCAGAAAGTCGCCATGCCTTACGATGCTCAGGGTTCATAGGGTCAGCGTTGTAATGCTTGGTTCCTTGTCTGTCCTCCCATGCGAATACGCATGTGGGCAGGACATAAAACACATCGTAATCTGTCGTTGCCTTCAGTTTGTTTGCGGACCGGTACCACATGAGGCTGTCGCTCCATTCTATCTGTGCACGAAGCGTGGAAGGGATCATGAGCGCAAAGAGCGCGAGTGTCAGGAATTGTTTTGCAAGTTTCTGCATTGCGGCATTATTTTCTTTTTCTTGGAAATGGCAATTTCTCCCAAAGTGTGGCTATGACTTCCAATGCTTTTGTGTGGTTGGATGTGTCAAGGATGTATGCTTCCTTTGCGCCGGGGTAGGGCGTACCTGTCTCTGCATCGCTCATCATTTCTGCTATGTATGGGAGTTTCTTTATGAAAGTGATGTTGTCACAAGCTGTGATGACACATTTCTCATTGACATAGATCACATAGTCGCCCATCATCTTACGGCTTCTGACCTCGCCGAGTGGAGAAAGGATGTCGCATAGTTCTTGTATGAAATCTGTTGTGCAAGCCATGTTTTTGTGTTTATGTGGATATAAGCCTCCATTTTTATCTTTATTTAATGAGAATCCCTCCACGGGTTGCCTTTGCCGAAAAGGATTCCTTTCTTTACTTGGCGGCGGTAGTATAGATAGAATCTTATGCATGCGGCACAGATAATTATTGCAGAACCAAGTCTCAACCATTCTCCACTGCCATTGGCAACTCCGATTGCACGACCAATAACAGAACATGCCGATATTATTGATAACACCAGCCAAAGGTTACGTGTAGCTCTATTGCTTAACATACTTTCTTTATTTGAACAGTTCGCAGCAGCCTTGTTTGTTAAATTGGTAATACATCTCTATGCGCTCCGGTGTGTCATTCTCAAGCAAAAGAAGCAATTCCTTTGCAAATTCGAGTGTGGCAGAACCGTTGGCAGTCACGATGTTTTTGTCGGAGACAGCCTGAGCGTTGACATACCCGGCAGCGTTAGTATAGTTCTCACCACCCCACAGCTTCAGCTGCTCAAGTCCGTTTCCGGTGTGCTTTAGGTCGTTGAGGAAGCCATGCTTTGCCATAAACGAAGCACCGTTACAGATTGCTCCGATCACTTTGCCATTGGCAATGGCATTTGCAACTATCGGAACTACTCTGTCCGCAACAGGAGTTGCCCACCCAAAGCCACCGATAAGAATCAATGCGGCATAGTCCTCCGGCATGGTCTCAAACGAGTAGTCAGGCAATGTGCGGAAACCGCCAATGGACTTGATCGGCTCCATTGTTGGGGCAACCACCTTATTTATATATTTCGGATTCTCTTTCAATGCAAACTCATCCGATGCGATTGCCTGAGAAAGAAACACCACCTCGTGCGCTGCATAGTCAGGCAGGAGGATGTAAAGGATTTCGTTGTTCATAAAAAATATTCGTTGTTCATAATAAAAGTTGATTTTATTGACACTCTTCTTCAAGGTAGCTGTAAACATATCCGGCGCTCTGGTAATATAACCCTGTCTGCGGATTGCTCAACAAACGGTATGTTCGGGAATTATACACTCGGTCAAAGGCATCAAGCAGGCTCATGTCCTTATCCTCCATAAGGAAGCCGACCAATGCCTCGACACGACTGTCAATCATAAAGTTCAATTCTGCCTTCGTCATATCGTTCCTCCGTTATTTCTGCAAACTTTTCTCAAATCCATAACAGCATCCTCTGCTGAGAGAAGATGCTCTGCTTCGTAGCATTCGTCAAGGAATTCCAGTCCTTTGTACGCACTCAGATAGTGGTATGCCATCAGCCGTGTCATCCGAAACCTTTCTGCAAATTTGCCAATGCAGAAGTTTATATATCCAATCTTATTGTTCATAAACATTTTGTAATTACGTGACCATCGTATCTTTGAGCCTAATTTGTTTCGTGTAGGGACAAGCCTTTATTTGCGGGATGCGCGCCACTGCTTTATCACGTCACAGCGTGAAATCTCAGGTAGGTGGGCTGAAGGTTGGGCTGTAAGGAAATTGTTGAGTTTGTTTATTGCAGCATATTGTGCAGAGGTGCGGTGGATAAGGATGTTTGTCTTGTTGCTACCCCAGTCCCATTCCTCCGTACGCCATTTGTCAGGCGCGGCATAAACCAAGGCGAACAGTGCGGAGGCACGCACTTTAGGGTCGGCAGACTTCTCCAGTTGGTGCAGTCTCGCTATGGCTTTGCCTGCAAGTTCGTCAGCAGCAACAGGATGTTTCTCATAATGTGAGAAGCCATACTGTGCAATATACCAGCATTGTCCGAATCGCGAAGCCTGATACAATGCCACAGCTTCCTCAAGGGCTATTCTGTCCTTGCGGTTTTGTGAGGCAGACTTGGCTTCGTTGGCAAGCATTATCATGTCATTGCAGAAATCCACTTTCACGTTGCGTTGCAGGAAGATAGGCTTCTGCATCTCCTCATAATTGTTGTCATTGACAGTTTGGAAACCGTTCCATGCAGGGATTTTATAGTTGCGCCGTGCGGCATAGAACGCTATTGCCTGACTGTTAAGATACTGCATGCTGACACGTTTGAGGTAGGGGAGAGCCTCTTCCCACTTCCCTTCCTGAATGTATTTCGTGCCGAGGATGTCGTTCTTGAAATCATCAGGCAGTACGACTTTCGATGCAACATACTGGGCAAGAGGGTCGTTACCCGGATTATTAAGAGCATGGAACAGCTTCACAATGTCAGCGGACTTGTTCGGATATATGTTCAGCATCATAGAGTTAAGGACATATTCCTTATGTGCTCCCACATAGCCGCGGCACAAAGCGACAAGGCGTGCCATGTCCATATTGTGCTGCCCCTCATAGTTTCTTGCAAGTCCGAGGTTGAGAATGCGGTCACGGGCGTTCGCAAGATAGTTTTCACCCTTTTTGTCTATCTCACCGTCAAGCCATATAAGTTCTTTGGTGATGAACGATTTGAACTCCGAAGAGGCAATGTCGTCTGACGATGTCGCAATAAGCATGCGTATGCGCCGTGCCATATCCTTCGTGTCACTGTCACCCTTCATCGCCATGGCATTGCCAACCCTTTCCCTTGCCTGAGCGTAATTGCCTAAGAAATAGGAGCAAAGCGCCGATGCAGTTTCCCACATGCAAGGATTGACCGTGGCTTTCAAGTTTGCCACACTGTCGGAAAATGCAATGAACTCGTTGATTTCCTTCATGTAATCCTTGTCAATCGGGGCATAAGCCTTGCCACTGATTTCGTGCCAATAGTAAGTGTATGCTTCCTCCCAGTTAGTCCCAATGACAGAACCGTAGGTCATTTCCTCCGCATTTTGGATTTTGCGGTGCAGCCTGTCGTAGTACATATCGACAACATCCTGCACGGAGTTGACATATTTCTCCAACAGGAATTTATGCACAGGCGCATCGGGATAACGACTGTACAGCTCCTTTATTCCGGCAAGGTTGGTGTATTTCCTCGCGCTCCACAACAGACTTTGGTTGTCGTTCTGCTCGGCATAAATGTTCCATGCGCCGACCTTGTTGCCGGTGTTGAGAAGCGCATTGGCATAAACATTGCGCATCATCTCCTTGACATAGCCGGCAGAAGTCTTCTCTCCTCGTGTTCTCCATAAAGAAACATTCTCGGAATAATTCCCCAACATCATGTTGGCACGCATTTCAAGCAACAGCCACCTGTCTGCAAGCCGCCCTGAATTGTGCTGCCGGCATGCGGAAAGTATGTTGCCAAGCGTTTGCTTTCGCTTGGCAAGCTGCTCTGCTGTCGGGTAGTCCCAATTGTCACGGGAAAGCTCGTCGGCTACATTCATGTACTGTTCCAGTGCATTGAGATAGCTGAGCATCGGCGCATCTTTCTTCGCATTGGCAGCCTCTTTCATGGTTGAAATGGAAGCCCAATAAAACAGTTTTTTAGGTTTGCAGTATTCTTTCCAATATTTATAGTTCTCGCCCTGGAAATAATTGCTGAACACAGGTGAGCCAAAATTGTACATGTGCCACCTCTCCGGTGCTGTCCATGCACAAGAATAAGCCTGCAAGACATTAAAAGCCAACAGACCTATTATAAATGTTTTCAAAGTCTTTGTAACCATAACGCTTTATATTATAGCTGTTTAAGTCAAAGAGTATAATCTCGTTTGCACATTCCGGACGCACTTTTTCTATGGCACGGCGGCACGCCATGATGTCATCCATGGAAGGCTGTCGCACCACAACCGTGTCCGATTGCAGGATAGGGAGCTCGCTGCGGTCATGCACAATGTCCACAAACCTGCCATTACGGAAAAGCAATTCCCAACGGTAGATAGGGTATGCCGTGGCAAGTGGCAGCGGATAGTTCTTCAGATGCTTTAGGTACGGCAGCACATTTTTTATGTCAAGGATAGGCTTCTCCTTGTCAATCCTGCGCATATCGCCGGTGTTATAGACCATAAGCACTCCCCTGTCGGCAGGGGGAGGGGCAGTGGCAAGCTGGTGGAGACGTATGGTTGAAGAAAGGATTATTCCTTCTTCGGCAGTCCTTTCCTTTAGAGATTTCATGAAATCAAAGAAACGCTGACGGGTGGACACTGTCCAGTCGCAGTCGATTTGTATCTCCCGAACCTCTCCCATGCTGTGCGTCTCGCTCATCTGTTTGACGCGCGCAAGAATCATTTCTCCCAGTTTGCGGACATCACAGTCCAACGCATCGGGCAGGACAAACACAACAGGCACAATCTCTTGCGTAAGCCCCTCCGGCACGCTGTCTATGCGTATCGTGGCATTAGGGACAGGAAAGCCTCCTGACACATCCTGCACAACATCAAAATATCTTACATAAATCTTTCCAATCTTGTGGCTTTTGATGAAGTCTCTCTTTATGGAGTCAATGTTAAATGCTGTATTCCAATAATAAACAGAGCGCACAGTCATCTTACTCTCCTTGTTCCCACATGCTGTGATAAGCAGTGAAAGAGAGAATAAAACCAGTATGTACCACAATTTCCAACGTGTCATACCACTGCCATATTGTCCCAACAAGCGACTATTCCTTCCACCTTTTCAGGTTAGGGAAGAACTTTCGCATCTGCTCTTTCGCCTGTTCCTGCGTAAGGTTCCAGCCAGTCTGCTTGTTCATTTCATCAGTGAATTGCGCACAATGCTCAATCATCTGCTCCATTGTCATGTCCTGTGTGAACTTGCCGTCCTTATAGCAATAGATGCAGTAGTCTTCATTAATGCTGCCGTCAGCGTTCGTGCCTTTGACTCCGTCAGTAAGCGGCATGCCGCAACTTTGACAGAAATTCTGTTCCATGGTGTTTTCTTTTTGTGTCCGGGTTGCAAGGATGCCGGGCGTAGTTCGTATGATTTTTTTCAGTTGGCAGTCCTTGCATCTGCCTTTCGGCAAAAGTAGTCATAATATCCGTAAATGTTTGTACTGTTGGTGAAAAAATAACTTTTTATAACATAGCGAGCAGCATTGCGTCGGGCTGGCATTTTTCCGCTCATAACCATAGGGAACAGTCTGTTTTGCGAAAGGTTGGCTAAATTGTAAAAGGGTAGGATGAAAAATGCAAATGATTTTCAAATACTCTAAAATACAGTGAGTTCTTTGACAGATTGATTTGGAATGACAGATTGGCCAGCCTTCGTTTTTTTACTATACAGCTGTTTATATCTTAGTGCCTGCAGAGATAAACATGGGAAATGATAGGGGTGGACACAAAAACTTGTGTCCACCCCTAATCACTCTATAGTCATGAAATTTTGTAGTGTGCTGTTTTAATATTCCTCATCATCAAGGTCGTCGACAGTGATGTCAAGGTCTTCCGGTTTAGCATCAATTGTTGTGCGATAGCTCTCGGCTGTAAGAGCATCCTCGTCAATGTCGTCATCCTCGTCAGGCATATTATATGTGTCTTCCGGCAAATCGCTATCCTCGTCTTCGCTGTCTTCGTCTCTGAGACCCGAGCTGTTTGTGCTATCAAGCAGGCTGGAATATTTCTCGACTTTTGGTTTCGCTTTAGCAAATATTGCTTCCACCCATGTGCCTTTTTCTATTTCGAGAACCTCAAATCCGTCATCGACCTTCATTTCGTACATTCCGCCTTTCTTCTTCAGGCGTTCCTTTGGAAGGGTTGTTGTGCTGATGTCGAATCCGTGTTCGATGATGTCGCGTATTCCCTGTGAGAGAGAGTCCCAGCCTCCACCGAAATTGCGTTCGAGCACCTCAATGAGCTTTGCTGCGGAGATATGTGTGATATTCTCATAGGAAAGGTCAGTGACACGGTTTATGGCACGCTTCTTTATGCCCCATTTCTTTGTGCCCTCTCCATAAGGCAGTTCTGCGACGGTCATGCCGCGTGCCTCATATTTCTTTATTATCTCTGGTTTGTCGATTTTTAGTTCCTCAAGTTCAAACGCACCACGGAGTATGTCCATATAATGGCGTCCGCTTTCACGGATGTCCTCTTCTTTCTCTGCTGCTTGCCATAGGCGCACGACATCGTTTTCCTGCAAGTCCCAGGCGTTGCCTTTTGTCACATTTGCAAGTGAAGAGATTCCTTCCTGATTGTTGTTTTTCGTCATATATGTTTTTCTGTTTTATTGAATTTGGGTGCAAAGGTAAGACTTTAATAATGTATTTGCAAGATTTTGGATTATATTTTTTGTTAATTCGTGTTTATTTCTTAATTTTGCAAAAGGTAAGATAACAAGAACAAAAAACAGAAATGAGTCAGCCTTTAGCAGAACGTATGCGTCCGCGCACTTTGGAACAGTATATAGGTCAGAAGCATCTTGTCGGCAAAGGGGCGGTGCTTAGGAACATGATTGAGGCACGGCGTGTCTCCTCTTTCCTTTTGTGGGGGCCTCCGGGGGTGGGCAAGACAACGTTGGCGCAGATTGTGGCAAACCAGATGGAGGTGCCGTTCTACACGCTGAGTGCCGTTACAAGTGGTGTGAAGGATGTGCGCGAGGTCATACAGAAGGCGGAGTCAAACAGGTTCTTCCAGACCTCCAGTCCGATACTATTCATAGATGAAATCCATCGTTTCTCCAAGTCACAGCAGGACTCTCTGCTTGGTGCTGTGGAGAAGGGCACTGTCACGTTTATCGGTGCTACGACGGAGAACCCTTCGTTTGAGGTTATCCGCCCGTTGCTTTCACGCTGCCAGTTGTATGTGCTCAAGTCTTTGGAGAAAGATGATTTGCTGGAACTTCTTGAACGTGCTGTCCATGAGGATGTTGTGCTTTCACAGAAGAATATAGAGATACGTGAGAGTGGTGCATTGCTGAGATACAGTGGAGGAGACGCCCGCAAACTGCTTAACATTCTTGAACTTGTTGTAGAATCGGAAGGCAAAGATGGGGTTGTCATCACTGACGAACTGGTTGCCATGCGCCTTCAGCAGAATCCTTTGGCTTATGATAAGGACGGCGAGATGCACTATGACATCATCTCAGCCTTCATAAAGAGCATTCGCGGCAGTGACCCTGATGCAGCTCTTTACTGGATGGCAAGGATGATAGAGGGTGGGGAGGACCCTCAGTTCATAGCACGAAGACTGATTATCTCTGCTTCAGAGGACATCGGACTTGCCAACCCTAATGCCCTTCTTCTTGCCAATGCTGCCTTTGATGCCGTCATGAAGATTGGCTGGCCCGAAGGGCGCATTCCTCTTGCCGAGGCTGTGGTTTACCTTGCAACTTCTCCGAAGAGCAATTCCGCATATAATGGTATAAACACGGCCTTGGGAGTTGTGCGTGAGACCGGCAACCTGCCTGTCCCTCTTCATCTGCGCAATGCTCCGACGAAGCTGATGGCGGAGCTTGGCTACAGTGACGGCTATAAGTATTCTCATGATTATCCCGGGCATTTTGTGCGTCAGCAGTTCCTGCCCGATGAATTGCAGGATGCGCGTTTCTGGCATGGGCAGCATAGTCCTGCGGAGGAGAAGCTGTATCAGAATATGGTGAACTGTTGGGGAGACCGTTATAAGGAGTGACTGTTTGTAGAAGACTATTCCGCTGTTTCTCAAACATGGTATTTCTCGAAGAAGGCAAAGAAGAAAAAGAATCCGCTTCGCTTTTGCAGGGATTCTGTCATAAAGAAAAATTCTTTCCTTTTTTTACCTTCTTAGAGCAACTAAAATCTTTTATAGGATTAGAGAAACAGCACTAATGACAAGATGGAGCTACACAACGTGTAACTCCATCTTGTTGTTTTTTATCATCTTACGCAAGTTGTTCACCGCATAGTGCATACGCCCGAGGGAAGTGTTTATGCTCACACCCGTCACCTCGGCAATCTCCTTGAAGGACATCTCCTGGAAATAGCGCATGAAGACCACCTCGCGCTGAAGGGGCGGAAGACAGTTCATGAGATGCTTCACATCAGTGAGTATCTGCTCCGTCACAAAATAGTTTTCTACAGAATCGTTTGTTAGGGCGTCGCCCTCCACTTTTGCCATATCATTCTCATTGTCAACATCAATCGTCGAGTTGTTCTGCTGGGAACGGAACCTGTCCATTATGACATTATGGGCAATTCGCGTAAGCCACGCACTGAATTTGCCTGAAGGTTTGTACTCCCCACGCTGCAGTTTGATGATGACTTTCACGAAAGTGTCCTGAAAGATGTCATCAGCAATGTCACGGCTGCGTACCACAAAAAGTATGTACGAGAAAAGCTTCGTCTTGTTGCGTTCAAGCAACAAGTCAAAAGCGCCGTTATTACCATTTATGTATGCTATTGCAAGCTGCTCATCAGTGAGAGCAGACAGGGATGCAACACTGTCTGAATTGTTCATTCTTCTTAAATTTTTATTATTTAAGTAGATATTGGTCTATAGGCGCTTGTTTTTAAGTTTGATATTCTGTCTGTAATTAAAAATAACGGGATATGTACCGAAATCGCCTGCAAATTTACGGCTTTTTCTCCAATCTTACAAATTTTCACTCCCATAAATGGTTAATATTGCTTAAATGCGAATGTTAAACACAATAAAGTGCGAATATGTACGTAGAAGTTGTTTAAACTAATTGTATTTAAGACATTTTTTAACAAACATGACTATGAA
>NZ_SRZC01000036.1 GCF_004792655.1 Palleniella muris
ATATTAAGGTTTGGTCACAATAATATAATAAACCTTTTGGAAAATACGCTGTATTTTTTGTATTTTAGCGAATAATTAACGAATATAAATTAGTTTGAACAAGTTCAATGAAAAAATCAAATTTCTTTCGTCAATTCAGATTTTTTATATACCTTTGCCAAGGAAAAGCCCTGTACCTGTGATTGAGGTTGTTTTTGAGGTGAAAATAGGGCATGAGCGTAGAATAAAGATTGGAACTAAAACCATATAAAATGAAGAATACTATTATCTTGGCAGCACTTGCTTTGTGCTTGCCCACTGGTTCTCAAACCGTTGGCGCAAAGAAGAAAGTCGTGAAGAAATCCCCTGTCGTCGAAGTCCTGAAGCCTACGATGACGGAATGGCATGATTTGCAGGTCAATGAGACAAACCGTCTGCCGGTGCACACCAATCTTTTCTCTTACGAAAGCCGTGAGAAGGCTTTGGGAAGGGATATGAAGAAATCAACAAACTATCTCTCGCTTGAAGGCATTTGGAAGTTCCATTGGGTGGCGAACGCTGACGAGCGACCGACAGACTTTTATCGTTTGGACTACGATGACAGCAAGTGGGGTGAGATTCCTGTGCCCGGAATGTGGGAGTTGAATGGATATGGTGACCCGGTCTATGTCAACACCGGCTTTCCTTGGCGTGGACATTTCAAGGACAACCCACCCGAAGTGCCGGTGAAGGACAATCATGTCGGAACGTACAGGAAGACTTTCACCTTGCCAGCCGGTTGGGACGGGCGGCAGATTGTGGCCCATTTTGGCAGTGTCACTTCCAACATCTATCTGTATGTCAACGGATTGTATGTAGGATATGCCGAGGATTCCAAGATTGCAGCTGAGTTTGATATAACAAAGTATGTGCATTCCGGTGAGAACACCATAGCGTTCCAAGTGTTCCGCTGGTGTGACGGAACGTACAGTGAAGACCAGGATTTCTGGCGTTTGAGTGGTGTTGCGCGTGACAGTTATCTTTATTCACGCTCACTTGTTGCGCATATCGATGATATTCGTGTGACACCGGACCTTGACAGCAAGTACAAGGACGGAACGTTGAGGATAAGGACAACGCTTTCAGGCAATGCAACCGTGGAATACTCTCTTATGAACACTGCTGACAATCAAGCCGTTGCTGTTGCAGAGACGGCTGGCAAAGGACTTGTTGAGACAACAATGGAAATACCTAATCCAAGGAAATGGACGGCAGAGACACCGCATCTGTACACACTCATCGCCACTGTAAAGTCCGGCGGAAAGGTGTGCGATGTGCTTCCTGTGACAGTAGGTTTCCGCAAAGTGGAGATTAAGGACAAGCAGCTTCTTGTCAATGGAGAGCCGATATTGATAAAAGGAGTGAACCGCCATGAATTGGATCCGTATACAGGATATGTCGTATCTGTCGACCGAATGATTGAAGACATAAAGGTGATGAAGAAGAACAACATCAATGCTGTTCGCACATGCCATTATCCAGATTCACCGATTTGGTATGAACTGTGTGACAAATATGGCATTTATGTTTGTGCTGAGGCTAACCAGGAAAGCCACGGATTGTGCTATGATCCTAAGAATTCGCAGGCATCTCTCCCTAAGTTTGCCAAGCAGATATTGCAGCGCAACCAACACAATGTCAGTGCACATTTCAATCATCCGAGTGTCATAATGTGGAGCCTTGGAAACGAGACGGTCGATGGTCCAAACTTTACCGCTGCGTATCAGTGGATAAAGTCGCAAGACTTGTCACGCCCAATCCATTGGGAACCGGCGTGGAATGGCGCAAATACGGACATTCGTTGCCCGATGTACGCTTCACATAGTTGGTGTGAGAACTATCTGAAGGATGCCTCAAACACCAAGCCATTGATACAGTGCGAGTACAGTCATGCCATGGGAAACTCTACGGGTTGTTTCAAGGAATATTGGGATTTGGTGCGCAAATATCCGCAGTATCAGGGTGGCTTTATTTGGGACTTTGCCGACCAGGCACTGCATGGCAAGAATTCCAAGGGCGAGGCTATATATAAATATGGTGGCGACTACAACACCTACGATGCCAGTGACAATAATTTCAACTGTAATGGCATCTTCGGCCCTGACCGTCAGGAAAGTCCTCAAGTGCCGGAAGTTGCATATTTTTATCAGAATATATGGGCAGAGCCTGTTGACATCCGGCAGGGGAGGATAAAGATAAGGAATGAGAACTTCTTCCGTGATTTGTCAAACTACAGCCTTGAATGGCAGCTTATGGAAAACGGAAAGGCTGTGCAGACAGGAGTCATCGACAAACTTGACATTGCTGCCAAGGAGACCAAGGAACTGACTGTGCCGTTCTCGATGAGCAAGATTACTGCCGATAATGCCGAGGTGATGCTCAACATTGAGTTTAAGACCAAGAAGGCTGAGCCGCTTATCCCGTCAGGGCATACTGTGGCACACAAGCAGATTACTGTCATTGAGAACCCTGCATGTGGCAATGCTGTGTTGGCGACAGGCAAATTCAAGAAACTGAAACTCACAGAGGACAAGCAGTCGAACCTTATTGTCGTTGGGAATAATACGTTTACAGTCTCTTTTGACAAGTCAACCGGACTCATACGCCATTATGCAGTCAATGGCACAGACATGCTTGGTGAGGGTGGCACGATACGCCCTAACTTTTGGCGTGCAGTCACCGACAATGATATGGGCGCGCAAATCAATAAGAAGTATGGCAAATGGTGCGCGCCTGAGATGAAACTCTTGTCAGTGGAAGCCGTAAAAGGTAAGAAAAACGAGACTTCTGCAATCATCATTGCAAAATATGAACTGCCTGTTATCGGGGCACAGCTTTCGATGACATACTCCATTGAGAATAGCGGTCAGATAACAATAGAGGAGAAAATGACGGCAGGTGATAAGGACAAGGCTTCCGAAATGTTCCGCTATGGCATGGTGATGGAGTTGCCTTATGATATGGATCGCAGTGAGTACTATGGTCGTGGACCGATAGAAAACTATGCAGATCGCAAACTTTCCCAGAACATCGGACTATACAAACAGACTGTAGATGAGCAGTTCTATCCGTATGTCCGTCCACAGGAGACCGGCACCAAGAGCGACATTCGTTGGTGGAATCAAACTAATTGTGCAGGCATGGGCTTCAGAGTTACGTCGGATAAGCCGTTCTATTGCTCGGCACTCCACTATGCCGTTGAAGACCTTGATGATGGCGAAAGGAAAGAACAGCGCCATGTTCAGGATGTTCCTAAGAGCAAATTCACTAACTTGTACTTGGACAGTGAGCATGCCGGCGTGGGAGGAATAGACAGTTGGTCAGGCAATGCTCGTGCTCTGCCCGAGTATCGCGTGCACTACAACGATAAAACATTCAAAGTGGTTATAACGCCGAACCTATGAAATTGTGCTGCTCTTTGAGAAATGCATAAATGTGATAAAATATTTTTAACCATAAATAATAAGAAAATAACATGAGAAATCTGATCATTCCTTTTCTTGCCATGATTGGTTTGCTAATGACTGCATGCGAAAATGATGAACCGCTTGACAATGTACAATTGATAAGGATGTCTGTTTCAAACGAAACAGGGATTGCGTATGGCTTTATGGGCGAGCCTTATGAGTGCATGCTTGTAATGACTGAGGATAATCCCGGAGTATGGAAACCACTTGCCTTTGGAGCAATCGAAGGCTTTACGTATGAGAAAGGTCATGAGTATTACCTTGAAGTGAAACGGACGATTCTCGCAAATCCTCCACAGGATGCTTCTAGTCGGCAATATTCCCTTGTCCGTATCCTTGAAGACAGGTATACAATAGTGCCGGAAAAGCCTGCTGATAAAGAAGTGAATTCGGAATATGACATTGAATATTATGATATGTGCCCGATTGAGAAGTATGCTGTATCTTCTGAATATATGGTCGATGACAAAGGTCGTATCCATACAGATGATAAGCAAACCGCAGGAATGTCATATGATATGTGCCGTATTTATTTTGAGAATATACTTGATAAGGCAGACCCTAATTTCAATAAATTCAACAGTGTATCCTATATGGCTATATATTCGTATGTCATATCTCCGCTGAGTAATGATATTCGTCTGGTTCGCAATAACTCCCATGGACCAATGTTTGATGAGGTTATCCCTGAAGAAGAGTTCAAATATATATGTGAAACATTGAAACCGGAAGAGGAACTTAAATATGCGCTCGTTCTTGTCAATATCCACAAACAAGGATTGCAAAAGTTGGAGTTCATTGTCAAGAAAAGATAAGTTTGCGATAAGAGAAATTTAGCGTAATGGAGTTTGACGTTACATTATACAACGGAGAGGGCATCGTAATGATGCCCTCTCCGTTGTATAATGCTTGGGTTTCAATCTTGTTTTTTTTGATGATATCGTAATTCTTGTGCTAATGGAGTAATAATGGTAAGAGGGCTTTCCGTTTCGTCATCATTCTCCGAATTTTATTGTCTTTGCAGGGTGGATGTGTGACACAAGGAAACTTGGGATTGAAAGTACAGCCTTCTTGTTAATCCACAAAAAGATTTACAATTTTGGTTCTAAGTGTTCTCCGATATGCAGTTCGCAATTATCCTTTTTCTTCAAAAGGAGTTTTGCATTTTGGATTTTTGTCTTAATGGCAGGAGCTACATTCTTACATACAACGTATGCACATCTCTTTACCTTTTTGTCATCACATCTTAATTTGGGCACAGTGTCCACCAATTGGTTCAAGGCATGAGCAACATCTGTTCCCTTTAACTCTACGAAATGCTCTTGCTCACGTTTGTCAATATCAGGTTCCGGAAAATATGACACTACCAACAAGTTGTCACATTTTGCAGTTGTTCTGTCACTGATTACTCCACCATCGACTTGTACTCTATAGCATGGTTTGTAGTTTTTGTTCAGAAAACTGATTTTTGATTTGTTCTCCTTGAACACAATATTCTTGCTTTGGGTGAGTTTGTAGTGTTTATCTGCAATCTTCATCATATCCCAGTAGTTTGTTGAATTCATTTTGAATGTCAAAAGAGACCGCATCAAGTTTTTCTGCATTGATTAATTTTGTCTCTTTGTCAACAATGTCTGTTGCAATGCCATCCTCTATATAGTAAACAGCGTATGTCCCGGCTTTTAAAGCGATGCTGTTACATGTTCTCTTCTTGTCGATTTGCCCTGCAAGTATGAAGTTGTTGAAAGTGGATAGCATATAAGGGCTATGTGTTGCAATCGTAAGTTGATTATCACCTAAACTTGACACAAGGGATTTTAGCAAATCACATTGAGTGTTTGGGAAAAGATTCTCTTCCGGTTCTTCAATGTAAATGTCGCTGTAGCGGTATTCTGTATAGTTTTCTGCTATGATTTTAAACTCTTCGGCATCCTCTTTTGTCTTGAAATAATATAAATCATCAGAGATACGTGTTGTTACTTTTGCGTTTTTTGTGTCTTTGATTCTGCTTTTGTATAATCTTTCAAGACAATTTTTGTTTTGAATAATGGTTGCGGAATCTCGCAAATCATTGTCGTATGTTCTGTTTGTCAGGCTTTCGATATGCACTAACAGTGGCACGACAGACTGCACTCCGCTTGAAGCATTGGTTAACTCAATATCTTTCCCGGTGGGCAATTTTACAAAGTCGGTTTTGGATTTGTCGTCAAAGTGGTAAGTCACACCGACATTGACGACATTCATTTGGCTTGTTGCGAATTTATTCCTTGCTTTATCCCAATCGACAATAAAGCTTTGCGTATTGTCTTGCCTTAATGATAGGGTCATTATGTTGGGTATTATAGAGACAATATTACGCTCTGCGGGGATGTATGAGAGTTTAGCACGCTTGAATCTGTTAGTGTTGCTTTTTTTGAATTCACATTCAAAAGACTTTGTACTGTTATCGTATGTAAAGCTAAGAAACGAGGAAGAGAAAGATATTTTAGTGTTTGTGCTTTCATATCCATACATTTTATGAAATGCCAGTAGTTGTTTGAGGAAATATTCGTCTTGAGCAAACATATTAACATCGTGCGTCACCATGAGTAGTTTTTCTGCCCATGCACAGTGGCATAATGTCTTCAGAATGCAACTTTTACCTGAACTTTGTGGTCCAATGAAAATATTTATTTTCTGCAATTCAAGGTGTGTCTGCTTGATAGGACCGAAATTATAGATGTCAAGTGTTCTCATGAGTAATTGCTCAAAATTAATTGTATAAATATGAATAATTGATAAACATGCTCATTTCGACAGTTTGTTGTGACTGTCGAAATGGGTGTGTTGCTTATTCTCCGAACTTTATTGTCTTTGCAGGATGGATGTGTGACACGAGGAAACTTGGCACAACGAGCACTAATGTGCAGATGATGAATGTTCCGGCGTTCAGTAGCAGGATGGTTGTGATGTTTAGTTCCACCGGGACTTCTGAGACATAGTATGTGGTCGGGTCAAGTTTTACTAGACCTGTCCATTTCTGCAGCAGGCAAATGCCAATACCAAGGATATTGCCAATGATAAGTCCTTTTGCCATAATGAACATGCCGAACCAAAGAAAAGTGTGGCGTATGAAACTGTTGCGTGAGCCAAGGGCTTTCAGAATACCAATCATCGGCACACGTTCAAGAATGATGATGAGCAGTCCGCTTATCATTGTAACTGAAGCCACGCAAACCATTAATGCGAGTATAATCCACACATTGAGGTCAAGGAGGTCAAGCCATGAAAATATTTGTGGGTTGATTTCCTGTATTGTAGATGATACGAGTGTGTTGCCATAGCTGTCTTTAGTACGGTTCACTTTATGAATCATCCATTTTGCGGTTTCATCTATGTTGCTGAAATTCTTGACAGTCATTTCCACTCCACTGACTTCATCGCTGTCCCAGCCGTTCAGTTTCTGTACAGTATTGAGGTCACAAAACACAGTCGCTTCATCGTATTTTGTGAGATTTGTCTGGTAAATGCCTGATATGACGAATCGCCGCATACGTACGTCATTGTTGCCAAGGAAATAAGCAAATAACTTGTCTTTGACTTTCACTCCAAGTTTGTCTGCCATAATCTTGGAAATGAGAATTTGTGACTGTGTTGGTTGCGTGTTTTTATTATAAATGAATTTAGGGATTGTGCCGTCAATAATGTTTTCAGCAATGAATGTGGAGTCCCATTCTGTCCCGACACCTTTCAGCACAACACCGAGGAAATCGGTGTCGGTTTTCAGCAGTCCCTGTTTTATTGCATATCTTTGTATGTGGTTAATGTCGGGAGCTTTTTGCAGTACAGAAATCATTGAGTCTGATACACAAATCTGCATCATATTGTCATTCTGTATGTTAGAAAAGTTCTGCACGACAATATGGCTTCCGAAGCCAATGACTTTGTCGCGGATAGTGTGCTTGAAGCCAAAGACAACTGCTACTGAAACAATCATTACAGCAAGCCCTATCGCCATACCAAGTGTGGCGATACGGACTGCCGGGAGAGATACCTTTTTTGTGTCTCCAGAGTTGTTATATATCTGTTTTGCAAGGAATTTGCTGAGCATCAGTCCTCCATGATATGTCCGGGATATGCCTCGAGTGCTTTTCTTAACACTATAAGCGCTTTCTCAAGGTCGTCTTTTTTCAGTACGTAAGCGATGCGGACTTGGTTTATTCCGGCACCGGGTGTTGTGTAGAATCCGGCTGCGGGAGCCATCATTACGGTAGCTCCTTCGTATTCAAATGACTCAAGGCACCAACGGCAGAACTTCTCCGCATCATCGACAGGTAGCTTTGCCACAGTGTAGAATGCTCCCATAGGGATAGGGGAGTACACTCCCGGGATTCTGTTGAGACCATCGACAAGACATTTGCGTCGCTCCACGTATTCGTCATAAACGTCTCTGTGGTATTCCTCAGGAGCATCGAGTGAGGCTTCTGCAACAAGCTGACCGATAAGAGGAGGGGAAAGACGTGCCTGGCAGAATTTCATCACTGCGGCACGCACCTCAGCATTCTTGGTTATCAGTGCACCAATACGTATGCCGCATTCGGAATAACGTTTTGAAACAGAGTCGATAAGCACGACATTTTCCTCTATGCCTTCCAAGTGGCAGGCAGAAATATATGGCGAGCCGGTATAGATATATTCGCGATAGACTTCATCGGAGAACAGGTACAAATCATATTTCTTTACAAGGTCGCGGATTTGGTTCATTTCACGTCGTGTGTAAAGATAACCTGTAGGATTGTTCGGGTTGCAGATCATGATTGCACGTGTGCGCTCATTGATAAGTTCCTCGAATTTCTCCACTTTTGGAAGTGAGAATCCTTCTTCTATTGTTGTGGCTATCGTACGTATTTTTGCCCCGGCAGAAATAGCAAATGCCATGTAATTAGCATAAGCGGGCTCAGGGACAATGATTTCGTCTCCCGGGTTCAGGCATGCCAAGAATGAGAACAACACCGCCTCAGAACCGCCTGCAGTGATTATGATGTCATCAGCGGAAACATTGATGTTGAACTTTTTATAATAGCCTACAAGTTTCTCTCTGTAAGAAAGATAGCCTTGTGATGGAGAGTATTCGAGAATTGTACGGTCTATATTCTTCAAGGCATTGAGACCTTCCTGTGGGGTTGGGAGGTCAGGTTGTCCGATGTTCAGATGATAGACCTTTGTGCCGCGTTTCTTTGCTGCGGCTGCCAGAGGTGCCAGCTTTCTGATTGGCGATTCCGGCATCTCGTGGCCTCGGATTGAAATCTTTGGCATATTGGGATTTTTTTTGATTTGTGAATAATTGCACGACTCCCTTCGTAGGGTGTCTATATTATTGGCAAAGGTAATGCTTTTTTCTGATGTCACCAAATATTTATGGGAATTTTAATTTCTTTGTTATTAAAAAGGGAGAAACGTTTTGTCAAGTCAGAGAAAATTGCTAATTTTGCATCCTAATATATGTGCGTGCGATAAGATGCGATAAGACGAGTACGCATGGATGGATTTAGGAAGAAACAAAAACAATATAGAAAATGGCAAAGAAATTCGCTGAACACAAGAATCTTAATCTGACAGATGTCAATAACGAGGTTCTTGCTTTATGGAAGGAAAAAGATGTCTTCCACAAGAGTATAAATGAAAAAGAAGGCAGTCCGCAGTTCGTGTTTTTTGAAGGACCTCCGTCTGCAAACGGTCATCCCGGCATTCATCATGTCATGGGACGTACTATCAAGGATACATTCCTTCGTTATAAGACAATGAAGGGCTATCAGGTGAAGCGTAAGGCGGGCTGGGATACACATGGCTTGCCTGTTGAGCTTTCTGTGGAAAAGAGCCTTGGCATAACAAAGGAGGATATCGGCAAAAAAATCAGCGTTGACGAATACAATGATGCTTGCCGCAAGAATGTGATGATGTATACAGACGAATGGACCCAGCTTACTGACAAGATGGGGTATTTCGTGGACCTTGAACATCCTTATGTCACTTATGATATTAAATACATAGAGTCCCTTTGGTGGCTCCTGAAGCAGTTGTATAACAAAGGATTGCTGTACAAAGGATACACCATACAGCCATATTCTCCTGCAGCGGGTACGGGATTGTCATCCCATGAGCTTAACCAGCCGGGTTGTTATCGCGATGTAAAGGATACTGTCGTGACTGCTCAATTTGAAGTTACTGATGAAAATCCGCTTGGCATAGGAACAGAACTTCCACTTTATTTCCTTGCATGGACAACAACTCCATGGACATTGCCTTCAAACACAGCATTGTGTGTCGGTCCAAAGATTGACTATGTTGCGGTGAAAGGCAATAATCCATATAGTGGTGAAGAGGCTGTGTACATACTTGCGGAAAGTCTCTTGAGCTCTTATTTCCAACCGACAAAGGACGAAGAAGGCAATGAAATCCCTGTAGAAATCATTTGGCGCGGCAAAGGACCTGACCTTGTGGGCATTCATTATCGCCAATTGATGCCGTGGGTGAAGCCTTGCGCTTTGGAAGACGGAAAGATTGTCGCAAAAGAATCGGAAGCATTCCGTGTAATTCTTGGTGATTATGTTACAACCGAGGATGGTACAGGTATCGTGCATATAGCACCGACATTTGGTGCTGATGACGCAAAGGTGGCAAAAGATGCCGGTATTCCTTCTCTGTTCATAATCGATAAGGCAGGAGACACTCGTCCGATGGTTGATTTCCAGGGCAAGTATTTCGTTAATGACGATATGAACGAGGAGTTTGTCAATACCTGCGTAAATGAAAGCTACTGGAAGCATTCCGGTGACTATGTCAAGAATGCATACGCCCCTAAGTATAATGCCGATGGCAAATATGACGAAAAGGCAGCCCTGAAAGACATGGACCTTAATGTCGTCATTTGCCTTGAAATGAAAGCAGAAGGCAGTGCGTTCAAGATTGAGAAGCATGTCCACAATTATCCTCATTGCTGGCGTACGGACAAACCTGTGCTTTACTATCCTCTTGATTCTTGGTTTATCAGGTCAACAGCGAAAAAAGAGCGTATGTTTGAACTGAACCAAACAATAAACTGGCATCCGGAGTCAACGGGTTCAGGACGTTTTGGCAAATGGCTTGAGAATCTTAACGACTGGAACCTTTCGCGTTCTCGTTATTGGGGAACACCGCTTCCAATATGGCGCAACCGTGATACAAAGGAAGAAATATGCATCGGTTCTCTTGAGGAACTATATGATGAGATAGAGAAATCTGTCGCTGCAGGTGTCATGGAGAGCAATCCTTTGAAAGACAAAGGTTTTGTTCCCGGTGACATGTCACAGGAAAACTATGACAAGATTGATATCCATCGCCCTTATGTGGACTATATCAAACTTGTCGGTAAGGACGGCTCTGTGCTGACCCGTGAGCTTGACCTCATTGATGTATGGTTTGATTCCGGTGCAATGCCTTATGCTCAGATTCACTATCCGTTTGAGAATAAGGAGGCTTTGGACTCACGCAGTGTTTATCCGGCGGACTTCATTGCGGAAGGTGTTGACCAGACACGCGGTTGGTTCTTTACACTCCATGCCATAGCAACAATGGTATTTGACTCTGTGGCGTATAAGAATGTCATTTCCAATGGTCTTGTACTCGATAAGAATGGCGTGAAGATGTCCAAGCGTCTCGGCAATGTCATCAATCCTTTTGATTGTATAGCGAAGTATGGTACAGACCCGGTTCGTTGGTATATGGTGACAAACTCTTCACCATGGGATAACCTGTCTTTTGACCCAGATGGCGTGAAAGAGGTGACAAGTTCCTTCTTTATCAAGCTTCATCAGGCATATTCGTTCTTCACACTGTATGCTAATGTAGATGGCTTTGACTATTCTGATGCAGATGTGCTATTTGAGGAGCGTCCTGATTTTGACCGTTGGCTGCTTTCTGAGCTGAACACTCTTGTCAAGGATGTTGATAAATATCTTTCTGACTATGATGTGACTCCGGCAGGAAGACTCATCCAGTCGTTTGTTGTGGACAAACTGTCAAATTGGTACATCCGCCTGAACAAGAAGCGCTTCTGGGGTGGTGGTATGACTCAGGACAAACTGTCTGCTTATCAGACATTATATATATGTCTTGATACGCTTGCTCGTCTTGTCGCTCCAATCTCACCATTCTATGCGGACAGACTGTTCTTGGATTTGAATGCTGTTACAGGAAAGGATTCGGCAGAGAGTGTTCATCTTGCTGAGTTCCCAAATGCGGATGAGTCAAAGATTGACACAGAGCTTGAGCACGCCATGCAAGTTGCCATGCAGGTGACATCCATGGTTCTCTCATTGCGCAAGAAAGTCAAGATTCCTGTGATCCAAGCATTGCAGATGATATCTATACCTGCAACAAACGCAGAGATGCGCAAGTGTGTTGAGCGTATGGCGTCAGTAATTCTTGCAGAGACAAATGTCAAAGAACTTACATTTATAGAGAGTGGTGCCGGAGTGCTTGTGAAAAAGGTTAAGTGTAACTTCCGCACAATGGGCAAGAAGTTTGGCAAACTTATGAAGGATGTCAATGCTGCTGTCATGGCAATGACTCAGGAACAGATTGCAGAACTTGAAGAAAACGGTTCTGTCAACCTGAATGTTGCTGACACTGTTGCCCTGATTGAGCGTGAGGATGTTGAGATTATCTCAGAGGACATTCCGGGCTGGACAATAGCACAGGAAGGTACAATTACTGTGGCACTGGACATCAATATCACTCCGGAACTTCGTGAGGAAGGTCTTTCCCGTCTTGTCATAAAGCGTATTCAGGCTATCCGTAAGGACAGTGGTTTGGAGATTACCGACCGCATTGTAGTTACAATAGAGGAGAAGCCGGAGCTTGCCGGAGTAATCAATCACTTTGGAGAGCATATTTCAGCACAGGTTCTTGCAAACGAGATAACTCTTGGTGACGCTACAGAAGGAATAGAGTCCGAGCTTGGAGATTTCAGTGCTAAGATACTTGTTGTCAAGGCTTGATGCTTTCCTGTTGAATCGTTTAATCAAGCGGCATTGTCGCTCGTAATAAAAAAAATGCTGGATAAAAAGAAGAAAACTCAGGGAATTGTCGCGTTCTTATTGTTCGCGTCAATTCTCATTATAGACCAATTGATAAAGATAGAGGTAAAGACTTCTATGTCACTTTATGAAAGTCATGAGGTGACATCATGGTTCTATATCACTTTCGTTGAGAACAATGGAATGGCTTATGGCATGACTTTCATACCGAAGTATGCCTTAAGCATATTCCGTCTTGTTGCAATCTGTGTTATTGGCTGGTATTTGTGCCGGCAGATTGTAAAAGGAGCACGGTGGTTGTACATTGTCCTTCTGTCATTGGTTCTTGCCGGCGCGACTGGAAATCTTGTTGACTGCATGTTCTATGGAATGTGTTTCACACAGTCAACGCCGGATTATGTATCATATCTTGTACCTTTCGGGGAAGGATATTCCGGATTCCTTACAGGAAAGGTGGTCGATATGTTTTACTTTCCGCTTATTGTGAGCACATATCCGGAGTGGATTCCGTATTTCGGTGGACAGCCTTTCATCTTTTTCCAGCCTGTTTTCAATTTTGCAGATGCAAGCATAAGTTGCTCTGTTGTAGCTCTGTTGCTATTCTGCAGAAAAGAGTTGTCAGAGATAGGGACAATGTCGGGAAGTGCGAAAAACTCCAATACAGACAAATAAAAAATGTACATTATCAGGCGAATACTATTGAAAAGAAATATTATTTACATATTGCTGATACTGGTATTGTTGATGGCTTGTGAGTCGTCACGCCCTTCGTATGTACTTGATTCCGATGAAATGGAAGGTGTGCTCTATGATGTTCACAGGGCGCATTTCTCATACTCGGACTACAATGATCGTGGAGATGGTGCACGTCAGTACGCATTGTTCTTGAACGTATTGAAAAAGCATGATGTGACACAAGAGGAGTGGGACTCGTCGATGGTTTACTATACACGTAATGCCCATGATTTGGAGCGTATATACGAACGGCTTTTTGAACGTGTGAACAGTGAGGCATCTGCAATGGGAGCAGGTGTTGGTGAGTTGTCCGATACTACTGATGTTTGGAATGCGGAAAGACAATTGCTGTTATTTGACTATGCTCCTTATACAACAAAGACATGGAAAATAGAAACAGACTCAATTCTTTCTCCCGGTGACCGCGTCACATTGCGTTTCTCCGGTTTGTTCCTTTCTGAAAATGTCGGGCGTTATGTGACTGCTGTTCTTGCGCTTCGTTTGGCTAACGACAGTGTTGTCGTACGCAACACTACTTGCTCAATGTCCGGTCCCAACACACTTGTTGCCTCTGATGAGGGAAATTTGGGAATCAAGTCTGTTTTCGGAATGTTTATGATGCACAAGACAACTCCTTCCTCTAATAGTACATTACCGGAAACAGCGCAGCATCAGATATTCTCAATTTATGATATTCGCCTTACCCATGAGGCAACCGCAACCAAGAGTTTGCCGGAGCCGCCACGAGATAAAGCCGAACTGCCAATGCAGGCAAGAACGACAGACACCTTAAGCACGCCAATAAAAGAACCTCTAAACATTAAGCAGCATGGCACGAAAACCCGCCTCAACGCATTACCGCAACGAGTTACAGAATAACATACTTACAGAGGCGTACAAATTATTTATGAAGTATGGGATTCGCGCTGTCAAAATGGATGAGATAGCGCACAATCTTGGTATTTCCAAGCGTACGCTTTATGAGATATATTCCAATAAAGAGGATGTTGTTCTTGAAAGCCTGAAATTGCATGTGGAGACATCCAAGCGTCATTTGTATGCAAGAATCAGTAATACAGATGATTCAATGGATATCCTTACAGAATTCTTCAAAATCAGGTTCAATGAGATAAAAGAAACGAACCCTTGCTTTTTTGATGATATTCGAATGTACCCGCGCGTATTGGAGTTTTTTGAGCAAAACAGGAATGAGCATAAGGCGCAAACGTATGAGTTCTTTAGGAAGGGGCAAGAGCAAGGATATTTTATGGGGGGGCTGACATTTGACATCATAACGGACATAAGCGATACTATAACAGATGTGTTTTTCACTAAGTATGTGAAAAAGCCATATCCGCTCAAGGATATCCTGCAGGTAATGATGATATTCTGTGTCCGCAGTATATGTACAATAAAAGGAATAGAGCGTCTTGACAAAACTCTCTTAAGTGAAAATCAGCAATAATGTATGAAGAAGATAAAATGGGGTTTTATAGGATGTGGTGAGGTTACAGAAAAGAAAAGCGGTCCTGCCTTCGCGGAGATAGAAGGATCGGAAGTCGTGGCTGTTATGAGCCGCACCAAAGAACGTGCACATAGCTATGCCATGCGCCATAATATAAAAAGGTGGTACACGGATGCTGCAGAATTGATTAACGACCCGGAAGTGAATGCAGTATATGTTGCCACTCCACCGGCTTCACATCCTATTTATTGCATCATGGCAATGAATGCAGGAAAGCCAGTCTATGTTGAGAAGCCGCTTGCAGCAAGTTATGATGATTGTGCACGTATCAACCATGTTTCACTGACAACAGGTGCTCCATGCTTTGTTGCATATTATCGTCGCTATCTTCCTTATTTCCTGAAAGTGAAGGAGATCGTGCAGTCTAATGTGATAGGTGAGATACAGAATGTGCAGATTCGCTATTCTTGCCCTCCACGAAAAGAAGATATGAATCCTGCGAATCTGCCATGGCGTGTCAAGGCGTCTGTGGCAGGGGGAGGATATTTCTATGATATGGCTCCGCATCAGCTGGATTTGCTTCAGGAATTGTTTGGTCTGATAACCCATGCTCGTGGCTATTCTGCCAATCGCGGAGGGCTGTACGAAGCTGAGGACAGTGTCAGTGCTTGTTTCCAGTTTGAAAGTGGTCTTGTCGGCTCCGGCTCATGGTGCTTCGTCGGACATGAATCCCATAACGAGGATCGTATAGAGATACTTGGCAGCAAAGGCACACTTTGCTTCTCGGTGTTCAATTTCGCTCCTATACATCTGCGTACGCCGGAAGGCTTCATGGAGTTTGACATTCCTAACCCGGAGCATGTGCAGCAACCGCTGATTCAGACTATCGTGGAAACGCTGCAAGGCACTAACACATGTGATTGTACAAGCCTTTCCGTGACACCGGTCAATTGGGTGCTTGATCGCATACTGAAGAAAATATAAACACAAGCATAAGCAACAGCTATTTCCAATTATAGTGCGATAGGGGAGAGGGCTGCTACAGTAAGAGAAAACACTCGCATAAATGATACGAATCGTCCACATATTATTAATGTTATTTCTGTGCGGAGCCGGTTTTGCACAGGACGATTCCACTGTTGTCGAGAAGGAGAAGAAACCTTCTTTTTTTCGCAAGATAGGCAAGGGTATCTCAATGTTTATCAAGGAGTTTGATACTGTTGACACAAACTATATAGAGCCTCAGCATTATAAGTTCCAGGCAATGCTTCAGTCGACAAGCAATCTTGAGGATTTTGAAATCAAGCATAAGGACGGTGCGTCTGTAACATTTTCACCTAAGACAACAACAAAGATAGGTCCTTATGCCGGCTATTCCCTCATCTTTCTCGGCTATACGCTGCAGTTCAACAACCTTCACATTGCCGATAACGCAAAGACTTTCAACCTCAGTCTCTACACAGCCCTCTTCGGTGTGGATTTCTACTACCGCAAGATTTCGGACTTTCTCATGACAGATGTCAGAGCGGCGGATGGCAGCACTGTTGATGTCTCACCTCTTGTTGACAAGCGCTTTGACGGCTTTGATGTTAAGCGCTGGGGGTATAATGTCTACTATATCTTCAATCACCGCAAGCACAGCTATCCGGCAGCCTACAACCAGTCTACTTGTCAGCGGCGTTCCGCAGGCTCACCATTGGCAGGCATCGGCTATTCAAAATACTCGTTGTCATTGAATTGGAACCGAATCGTGGAGATAGCTTCCGAATATATTCCGGACTATAAGGACAAAATGGACGGACTGGAGTTCTTCGAGAACATTGACTACAGCTGCTACTCCTTGTATGGTGGATATTCCTATAATTGGGTGTTTGCACGCAATTGGACTCTCGGTGCATCGCTGACGGCAGCACTTACCTACAACAAGTCAAGTGGAGAGCAGATGCGCCTTGAGAAATTCTTTGAAGATTTCAAATTCTCCAATGTGAGTTTCGATGGTGTCGGACGCGTAGGAATAGTGTGGAACAATACACGTTGGTTTGCCGGAGTCTCGGGACAAGTCCATTCCTTCGCATACGAGAAAGCCCATTTCTCACTCCGTAACACCTTCGGAAACATCAATGTCTATTTTGGACTTAACTTCGGAAAGAAGAAACGTTATCGCACACCGGGAAAGTTTTTTGAATTATGAGAAAAATACTATTGCTTTTGTTTCTCTTAGCAATGCTTCACGATGCCTCTGCCCAGATAGTATTTAAACCATCGGACAAGGCATACGTCGAGAAACTCTTAAAGTCATCCGCATCATGGCGCACAAAGCCAATGTCGGAAACTGTCATTCATTTTGCACGACTGCTGAAAGGAATCCCCTACGTAGGCGGCACGCTGGATAAAGGCAAGGAAGAACAACTTGTCGTGAACCTTCGTGAACTCGACTGCACAACTTATGTTGAGACAGTCATGGCTCTTGCTGCCTGCACACAGCGTGGCGAGACATCATTCGATGACTATTGCCGCCATCTGAGAGAGATACGCTATGCCGGCGGTAGGGTGGAGTATACTGCACGCAAGCATTATTTCACTTATTGGATGGAAGAGAATGAGCGTCAGGGCATTGTCTCATGCACAGAACCGTCGCTGTCGGACATAAAGACAGGAAAACATCCGTTCACCGCATGGCAGGATTTCGCAAAAACTCCCGTGAACTACATGTCTACACATGTTTCTTCCTACAAGATGCTCTCCGCACATCCGGAATGGCTGCCGGGCATAAAGCGCATGGAAAAGACAATGGCAGGCAAACGCTACCAATATATTCCGAAGGCTGCCTTGGGAAAGTCAAACATCAGTCTCCTGCGTCGCTACATCAAGGATGGCGACATCATCGCCATAATTACCTCAAAGAAAGGACTTGACACATCTCACATAGGCATTGCCGTATGGCATGCGGACGGTCTCCACATGCTCAACGCTTCACAAATCCATAAGAAAGTAGTGGAAGAGCCAATGACGCTTTATGCCTACATGCATAAGCACCCATCCCAGCTTGGCATCCGTCTTTGCAGAATGAATGGCAAGTGAAAGGGGCATTTTCCCGATGTATTGGATAGAGAATATCAATGTTTTAGGTTGTAACTCTCAATATGATATACTGACAATGTCAATATGGTAAATAGAGGGTCTCAATATCGCATATTGAGACCCTCTATATGGTAAATCGGGAAATGGCGTTTTGTGCACTATTTTAATATAGCCGATGACGCACCTGACTGTTCTCCGACCTCATTGCCTCGCTGTATCTGTTTTCCATAGCCGAAGGTGTATGTGGCGGTGAGGTTTATGCGTGGGTGACAAGTCGTGCCTATGAGTGTCTGACGTCCGGAATAATATGGTGAAGCAGTCTCATTGACAGCACTTTCCCAACCCTTGTTAAAGAAATTTGCTGCCATGGCACGCAAGTTCCAGTTTGCCTTTGCCCATCCGATAGTGACACTGTGGAAGTTTGTTCCACGGTTGATGCGCGGAGAAGCTGTAAACATAGATTTCTGAGGGCTGTCGTAATAGCCTTGCAAATAAATGTTGCCAAGGTAGCATGTTGCCTGCGCTGTGAACAGGAATGGGTTGTATGTACGGTTATACATTCCCGTCGATTTGTAGAAAGCTTGTTTCGGGTTGGCATAGAGCTGGAACTTATCGCTGAAAAGTTTCAATGTTACGGCAATGCCGACCTCACCATTCAGATAGTCCCCATCATTGATGTATGTGCGCAGCAATGATTTTCCTTCCTGATAGGGCATGTATGTCAGCAGCATCCTGTCGTACATGCCAAAGAAACGCCCATAGCTGCTCATGCTGAAAGTGTTTGACGGCATCCATGTATGCGTAAGGTAGACTGTGGTGTGGCGGCTGTTTTCCAATAGTGGGTTGCCCGAGATGTACATCAGTTCGTTGTCCTTCAGGATGTCGGAAGACTTTTCTGAAATGCCGGGGCTGTTTGTGGCATATTGGAAATATGCCGAAAGCATGCTTTTCCGATTCAGGGAATGTCTTGCGCTGATGTGCGTGAACGGGTATGTGTCGTTGTGCTTCTGTCCGTTGATGTCGCTGCCTTCCCATGCAAGTCCTGCATCAATGCTCACCGAGGTCTTGTTTGATGCGAAATTGTAGCCGAGTGTTCCAGAGACGAAGGCATTGTGGAATTTGTTTGTGAACCCCTCGTTGTCGGTATAAGTCAGGCGGTTGATGATGTCACCGCCGTCGCATCCGACCATTATGGAGTGCTGCTTTCCGAACTTTTTGCGGAGATAAGCATCTATGCGATAGTTGTATGCGTTTTCCTTAGCGTGGCGATGTATGCAGGGCTGCCCAGTCGCTATGTATTCGGTGCGGTCGTTGCCGTGAGTATAATTGAATGTGGGCGAAATGTCAACGGAAAAATTGTGTGGAAGTGCAAAGAAATATGTGCCGGAGTAAGAGAGTGAATTAGACCTGTTGGGGTTCTTCTGCTCAAATCCGTATCCGTTGCCGGTATTGGGAGAATATGTGAGTTCTCCGGAATATTCGTTTGTCGGTATGTCGCTGTGACTGAATGCTATAAGGTTTCGGATTTGCACTTTCTCGCTGTTGTATGTGGCGCGGAAAGTCACGGGAAATTGGTTTTTCTTGTAATGCGAGCTTTGCAGCGATTCTGTTCTTGTCACGGAATAAGGCTTGCCGTCATTGTCTGCCAGCAGATAAGTGCCTTCGGTCGAATTGCCTATGTGGCGGTTGTCCCAGTTGTTGGCTCCGGCATATAAGTCGTAAGTCATCTTCTTATAGGTGAATTTGGAGAAGAGATTGACACGGCTTGACAGTCCGGTGAGGAAATTCTCGTTTGCCGTAATTTTTGTGTAGCCGCCATAGGCATACTCCTGCACAATGATGTTTATCACCCTTTCTGCTCCGCGAAAGCGTGGGTCAGTCGGAAATTCAAGATATTCCACGCGCCTTACGTCTGCCGTACGCATTCCTTCCATTTCCTCTTTTGATGCCTTTAGGAAGTTGATGTATATGGCGACCTCCCCTCCCATGTTGTCAGTGACATTTTGGTTTGTAGGATTTATTTTGATTTGTGGTATTGCCATGTGCTGCAGTAGGTCCACTGCGTTCTGTGCAGCGTTTTTCTGCTTTCCGGTCGGAATGTAGGACGATGATTTGGCGGATGTCCGCTGCATCTGAGCTTCTACGATGATTTCATTTAGATTCTGCACCTTTATAGTGTCTGTGTGTCTGTGTGCAGAAAGTTGCAGCGTGCTTGCTGCAAGCATGACCGATGTGACGAGTTTTTCCATGGTAATACGTATTGTTGAACTTTTGTGTTGCAGGCTTTCCGAAGAAAAGATTCCTAACAATGGCGCAAAGGTACGAATAAAATCGAGAACAGCATCATTTTTAATGGATTTTTTTAGTGTGGTTGACAAAAAGGTTGTGCTTTATCCAGCCTGCCATTCTCGAATATCAAGTCATCAAGATACCCTGTAGTGTCATTCGTCTGTATCTGGTTCTTGGTGAACTTTACGGTTGTATTTATGGGCACAACGATGTTGTCCACAGCAGTTCTGTGGATTCTCCGCAGCTTTATGCCATTGGCATCATAGGCATATTCTGTCTGACCACCGTTTGTGAACTGTATAAGCCATGGTGTTCCCCAATAATTGTAGCTTATTTTTGCAATCCCTTTGTTGGCGTTACTCATCAAGGATCGTATGTGTATTTTGGATGATAATCCATTACATCATTAATTGATGTATCCATTCAATGCTTCCCCACTTTAAATAACACTTTTACATAGCTCTTCATATTTAAATATCTTTTAAAACTTTCTTTTTTATCAAGTCCATCAAGGTAATATTTACGCGAGTTCGGGATAAGAAAGTCCCCGAAAAAGTTGGTAATCTCGCAAATATT
>NZ_SRZC01000037.1 GCF_004792655.1 Palleniella muris
TTCATAGTCATGTTTGTTAAAAAATGTCTTAAATACAATTAGTTTAAACAACTTCTATATCTTTATATTATCGGAAGTTGTAGTTCAAAAAAAACAATCGCATATCACTATTCTCCATAGTTTAACTCCGGCTCTGATGCAATGGCTGAATCATTTGGATTCAAAAGCGTGCGAACATCAATATGCAGACACTCGGCAATATCGTGAAGTGTTTCCAGTGAAGGTTGAGCGGTGTTCGTACACCATTTTGAAACCGTTGCAGGATCTTTGCCGAGTTCCCGCGCAAGCCAAAGATTGGTCTTGTGCTGCTCTGCAAGCACTACTTTGATTCGGTTTATATACTTTGCCATAGTCAATGCGATTTGCGAATTATGCAAATTTAGTGATAAATTCTGAAACCGCAATGAAACAGGCTGATTTTCTGTAAAAATCCGTGGGGGAAAGACCGAAAAGGGCTGAATTAAATGGGTTGCAACACAAAATACGGTCGCACCAACTTAAACTGGAACGACCGCATTATTTTATTTCGTATTAGAGGGTTAAAACCTATTATGGATGTCGCCGGAGCCTCTGACTCGGTCAGAGAGCCGTTCGACATTACAGCGTATATCGCCGGAGCCGGCAACGGAGGCTTTGCCTGTATCTGCCTTGAAGTCGCTTGCGTCTATGTCTCCGGAGCCTGCTATTGAGAAATTGACAGATTCCGTACTTCCATTGATTTTCACATCGCCTGAGCCTTTTATGTAAATGGAGCATATCTTCGTTTTGGCAGTGCCGCAGTCAACATCAGCAGAACCGGATATGTGTACCATGAAAACATAAGCCTCTACTCCGGCAAGCTCTATATCGCCGGATCCGGATGTGGAGATTGTGACATCTTTCTTAGCCGCTTTTATGACCCCGCATTTGAAGTCGCTGCTTCCGGAGTTGCGAACTGTGAATCCATCAATGGCATTCAGGTCGCCATTGACTGTAAAATCGCCGCTACCGGAAGATGATACATCTTTCAATATCTTGTTACTGACATAGATTGTGGGAGCTTCACCATTAACGACAACGTTTTCGTATGAACCTGATTTCATGGAGATGTATAGCGTTCCGCCCGAAACCTCAATATTCATCTTTTTGATAAGGTTCTCGGGCAGTCTTCCTCTGACATCAAAATCCTCGTCTTTATCAGATTGGGTGAATACCACATCGACAAATCCTTTTGATATGATGGAATCGAAATCCGATGAAACATCGAACTTGTGGTCTGTCATCTTGCCGGGTGTAAATGGTTTGTAGTCTTCTCCCGTTCCGGCCTCAGATTCCGGAACATAGTGAATTCCATCAACATAAACTTCTCCGTTAATGATAGAGATATTTCTGCCGTTTAGATTGCAGGAAGCCATACCACCTGCGAATATGTTTGGGTATCGTGCCATATAACTTTAACAACAATATGGGGATAATGTTATTATTTGCCCTGATATAAATAGCAGTCGGGTTCGTGAGAGTTAAATACTCCTATGGACTGAAGGAAGGCGTGGATTGTGGTAGAGCCGACAAACTTCATGCCCCGTTTACGCAGGTCGGCTGACAGGGCATCTGAAATTGTGGAGGTTGTGGACGTATGGTCGAAAATAGGCTCTTTGGGACAGAAGCCTGAAATATAAGCATCGAACGAACCAAATTCCTCCTGAATAGACTTGAAAACCGAAGTGTTCGAGATTGCCGCTTTGATTTTGGCTCTGTTACGAATGATTCCGGAAGTGGACATAAGTTCGTCAACCTTTATTTCATCGTAAGCGAGTATAGCATCGCGGTCAAAGCCATCGAAAGCTGCGCGGAACGTCTCTCGCTTGTTAAGCACACACTCCCATGACAGCCCCGCTTGAAAGCACTCCAGAATAAGCAGTTCCAACAACTTTGAATCATCGTGAACCGGCTGTCCCCATTCCTCATCGTGGTATTTTATATAGAGCGGATTTTTAGGATTCGCCCAAAAGCACCGTTTCATTTGTTTCTGTCGTTCTTTCATAAAGTATCCAATAATTCTGTGAGACCAAACTGGGTCTGTATCTTCTTTGGGAGTTTCTTAGCTGTCTGACAATAGGAATGATAAATAAGCTGTTCTTGAAGTTTATCCGGCACATCACCGTAAAAATCCACAGAGATCCAATGACGTTTGTTCATATGGTAGCCGGGGCGTATTCCTGAAAATCTGTCACACAACTCCACTCCATAATCAGGAGCGACTTTGAGATTATAAAAATCCCACTGTCCGTCAAGGGCCATAAGACAAAACATTCTCCCGCCAATCTCCATAGCGAGAGTGTCCGGACCGAACGGACACTTTTCGGTGGCAAATGGTAATGAAAGACAATATTCCCGTACTTTCTCTATATTCATTTTCGTAGTTTATTGATGATTGCAATCGCGAAGTGAACGAATATGCCATAAACCATAGTTGCCAGTATAGCCATCCCTTCATTGATTATGATGATGTGCGACAAGGGCATAGACCATTCCGGTTGCTCTTGATGGAACGCCGCGACAATGGCGCATACCGAGAGGACGATGAAAACAACTATCATCGACAACGGTGCGAATCCCAATTTATATCTGCCTATCTGTATCATTTTATCTCTATCGGAGCCTTGCGAAGTACGATGTATTCCGACGGATTGCGGCTGTCGAGACGTGCGATGGAATCATTCTGAATATAGACCGTGGCGATATTCGGGAGAATCCTGCGAATTGCATCTTCGGTAGCCATGTTGTCGCAGGCCATTTCGGTCATCATGCCGTCACCGAGTGTGATCGAATCACCTTTGACCGTGTAAGAGCCGGAGAATGTGTTGCAGTTGGTCTGGATAAAGTAAGTGCTGTCCTCGAAAACGATATACTGACGCACTCCGGGTACTTTCTCCGACGGGCGTACATAATCGGAGTCACTGAAAACGATATTTTCCAGATACCACTGACCATGTACGTCCACATTCGCAACAGTCTCTTTCTGCTGATTGTCGGCAGTCTCCTTATTTTCCTTGTTACCTCCGCATGATGCGGTGAGTATTGCCAGCGCCGTGGCTACCGACAGAATTGATTTTCTTGTCATTGATTAATTATTTCGTTTATTGCATTGACCATTTTGGGAGTATCCTTGCAGCCGAGCATATATTTCTTGCCGTTTTTAAGCGTTACGAGGAAGCAGTCGGAGGCTTTGCCGTAATAGGCGAAATACTTGCCAAGGTCTTTCTCCGAGAACCAGCCATACCATCCGAACCATCCGCCGCTGCCGCAGATTCGTTTTGCGCCCATAGTCGGAGCGCACAGCTTGACATTCGCAATCTCTGTCAATGGAATTGATTTGATTTTCAAGGACCTGTTGATGTTCAGGCTTTCATTATCCAACGAAATGGATAATGGCATATAGCATAAAGCTGACAGGAACAAGACCGCGACAGCAACTCCCCATAACCATACTGCAATATCATTATCAGCTATTTTTAAGCAGCAAATGAACATGCCGCAGATAAAAGCGGTTGTCAGAGATGTTATAATCCAGCAATAAGAGCTGAGTTCCACCCGCTGTTTGATTGTCGTTCCTTTCATATTCAGTCAATTTTTCTTCCAAAATAGTAAGTATTCCAAGTATCCTTGGCATAGCCGTCACGAAGCACCTTGAAACCCTCAGGGGAAGCCCCTTCAATCTTAACTGCGTCGAAATACACGCTCCAAGTATCTTTGGCGTAACCGTCACTGAGTACCTTAAAACTGTCTGATGACGCTCCGTTGATTTTCTTGCCGTCGAAATAAACATTCCATGTATCTTTGGCATAACAATCGGAAAGGACATCAAAACTATCAGAGGATGCGCCATCTATCTTGCAACCGTCATAATAGACGTTCCACGTGTCTTTGGCGTAGCCGTAGCCCAATACCTTGAATGAGTTGCTTGAAGCCCCGTCCATTTTTGCGCCACAATAATAGACGCTCCATGTATCCTTGGCATAACCGTCGCGCAGTATGGAGAACCCCGAAGCCGAAGCGCCCTTGATTTCTCTGTCATCAAAAAAGACCTTATTTTCACTGACGAAGTATGGCGAACGATGATGTCGGCCTCGATGCTCATAACATGGTCTGTCTTCGTGATGACTGTCGCACCGTTGCTGAGCTGATGCGACTGAAGCCGACAGACTTGCGACCATAGTTAATATAAAAAGAATCTTTCTCATTGCAGTTTTCTTTATTAGACTATTCAGACAAGCGAAAGTTAATTCTCCTGCTCTGACACCACCGGCAGACCGTCCCCCTTCCACTCGATGATACCGCCTTTGAGGTTAACCACCTTGTAACCACAGTTGGTCAGCATCTCGGCTGCGTCCAATGAGCGGCGACCGCTTCGGCAGTAGACAAGCACGGTAGAATCCTTCGACAAATTTCGCTGAGCCATATCCTTGAAATCATCGGACTGCACATTGATGTTCAACGCTCCGTCGATATGTCCTTCGGTGTATTCCTGCGGAGTGCGGACATCAACCAGTTGAACCGAATCAGATTTGATTTCTTTTTCAAATTCCAGTGCAGAGACAGAGACAATATTGTCATTGTGAGTACAACTGGAAGCTTGCATAGCACATGTAGTCATAACTATGAGGTATATAGCCAATTTAATTGATTTAAGCATTTATATTTATCTGATTTGAAATTCAACGTATGCCGTATCGCTCTTCTGAATCGGATATGGAGGATAACTGAATGTCTTGACAAGGCGGTAAGCGGCAGACTTATCACTCAGATCATATAGCCATGACTTTACTGTCATTCTGAATGAGCCGTCTGGTTTCAATGAATATCCTATACCATTGAAGCATACCTCAGTTCCCTTTGCCAAGAGGTCAAGATACTGTTTTGAGTACGGTGCCTGAATCCAGTTTCCTTCATCAGATTTAGTATCTATTCGATACCATTCTCCGGTAGTCAAATCTGCGTTACTATTGTTTGTAAATTCCACAACGAGAGAATCCACAGGAATTTTGACCGGGTCAGGGCTGACAATCCTCATTGTCATACCCTCAGCCGTGGCATAGCTCTTCTGAGGCATTACATACGGAGGCTCAATTTTATCACAGTCGAGAGAATTGTATATTTCAAGTATGAGCTGTTTGTCGGAGCTGTTGATTGAGAAACTGCCTCTTTCTATACGGCAGTTTACGGTGGGAGCCATGATTACAGAATCCTTGTAAACAAACCCGATACGTTTGCCGATCCTTTGTTCTGTTGCATCTGTCCAGTCGGAAATTCTATCCTGTTTCAAGATGCCTTGAATAAAGGCAATGTCAGGATCAGTCACTGTATCAAGAGACACTCTTTCAAAATCATTTGTCGTTGCGATTGCTTCTCCTTCGATATTATCAGAATTATCCACCGGATACCAACCATTGTCTTGATGTGTGGTCGAGCACGCATAGAGTGTCAGCGATGTGATTGCGAGTGCAATCAGGTTCTTAACTTTTCCCATAAACTATTTGCTACCTATCAACGATTTGAAAACGATTTCCGATATGTCTGCTATAATCTTCGAGGTCTCCGTCATATCGTAGGCAGAATCAGCGACAAAGACGGCTATTGTATATTGTGTGCCGTTTGGCAGATGGATATAGCCACAGTCGTTTATTGCCGATATTCTGCCTTCGGGTGTCGGGAATCCGGTCCCGGTCTTATGACCGACAATGGCATTTGTCGCGATAAATGGAGCTGCCAGTCTGTCAAGACCTGTGCGGCATTGTTCCAGCATGACGGATATATCTGAAAACGATTTTGAACGGTTCTTTATTTCAGTGTCAAATCGGTCGAACAACGTAGCCATAGCCAGCGGTGTAGAACGATTGAGATAACTCGTATAGGGGTCTTGGTGCATATTCTGTTCGGATGCGCCTATCGTAATATCCAATTCGCCCGCTACATCTTTCAGTAATGTAGTAGCACAGGCTGTACCTCCGACTCGTTTCAGCAATAAATCCGCAGCGTTGTTATCACTTTCAATCAACGACCATTCAAGGAGTTCCTTAAAGGACATTTTATACAATCCCGAGCCATATTTCTTCAGCATCGGGCTATAAGTGTCTTTTATCAAGGCTTTCGGCCCGAAAGCAATACTGTCGTTTAGAGACATTCCGTTTGAATCCACCCATTTAGCCACCGCTAATGCCAGCGGAAACTTGAACACACTCATCATCGGAAAATCCTTTGAACCATTCACGCTTACGGTATCCTTGCCGTTGATAATAACCGCAATACCTATTCGGGCATCTTTATTTTCAACAAATGAAGTCAACTCATTCTGAAGACTACGGATTGAATCCACATAAACATATTCATCCTCTCCGGGAATATATAGCTTGAGTTTTACGTCAAGCCGTTCATTTTCTACTTTTATGGTATCACTGACAGTTCCTACATACGAAAACACCAAAGCATCACCTTTCACAGCCTTGACTGTGTAATGCCCGGTCTCATCTCCCACAAATGTTTTACCATCCGACAATCTCATGATAAACGGATGAACGAGGACAGGATTATCACCTTCACAAGAAACAAGCCCTGAAACTTCTATGGAAGTTTGCTTCGTTCTGCAGGAAGTGAATGCCAGTGCCAATATGATTAGTAAAAATAACTTCTTCATTATATATCGTTTAGCCGCTCTTTCAGCTTGGTGTTGCGCTTGGAGACGGTGTTTTGTTTTATGGCGTATGCGAGGGCTTTGGTGGTGCCTACGAGTACGCATATTTTCTTGGCGCGGGTTATGCCGGTGTAGATGAGGTTGCGCTGGAGCATAACGAAGTGTTTCATCGTCACAGGCATCACCACAACCGGAAACTCCGAGCCTTGGCTCTTGTGAATTGTGACGGCGTATGCTAATACAATCTCGTCAAGCTCGGTTATGTCGTATTCTACAAGGCGGCTGTCGAATGTGACGGTCAGAGTCCGTTCGTTGGCATCGACAGCGGTGATATAGCCGATGTCGCCGTTGAATACGTTCTTGTCGTAGTTATTGCGAATCTGCATCACCTTGTCGCCCTGTCGGAAAGTATATCCGCCACGTGCAAGTGACGGCCCCGACGGATTAAGCGCGTTTTGCAGTTCAATGTTGAGATTGCCGGCTCCGACTGTGCCGCGTTGCATTGGGGTCAATACTTGAATCTCTTTTGCCGGATAGCCGTATTTCTTCGGCAGACGGTCGCGCACGAGTCCGATAATCAGCTTGACAATATCATCGGCATCCTCCTGACCGATGAAGAAGAAATCTGTGTCAAGACCGTTTTTGATATTCGGAAACTGCCCGGCGTTTATAGCATGGGCGTTCATAACTATTCGGCTCGACTGTGCCTGACGGAAGATGCGAGTGAGCCTGACAACCGGGATCTGTTGGGAGTCTATGATGTCGCGCAACACATTACCTGCCCCGACACTCGGCAACTGGTCGATGTCGCCCACGAGTATCAGACGCATATTCGATGGAATGGCTTTCATCAGATTGTAGAATAGGAGAATGTCAATCATAGAACATTCATCCACAATCAGTGCGTCACCATCCAGAGGATTCTCGTCATTGCGTTTGTATCCGTCCATCGGGTTGTATTCCAACAGTCGGTGGATAGTCTTTGCCTCCATTCCGGTGGCTTCAGTCATTCGCTTGGCGGCCCGACCGGTGGGAGCGGCAAGAAGAATGCTCATGTGCCGGGCTTTGAAGGCTTCGATTATCCCTTGTGTTGTGGTAGTCTTGCCTGTTCCCGGTCCGCCTGTCAGCACCATCACTTTTGAATCAAGAGCCTTTTGGATTGCCGCCTGTTGCACGTCGTCATAGACTATGCCGCCCGGCTTAGCGCCATATTCAGCCTTCGGTTCTGCCGCAATGTCCGCATTGAACAAAGAGGTGTCGGAAAGCAAGGACTGCAACCGCTTTGCGGAACCATTCTCAGCATGGTAGAATGGAGGCAGATATATTACCTCGTTGTCCAAGACAACATCGTTGGTTTCAATCATCGAAGCGAGGGCCTGACGTACCGGCGATTCCTCAGCGTCCAGCAATTTGACAGCGGCATCAACTAATTGCTCCGGCTCGGCATAGACGTGTCCTTCCTCGGCAAGTTCGTTGAGGGTATATAGTATTCCGCTGCGGCAACGGCGAGGGTCGTTCTTCTCATAGCCCATCTTGGAGGCTATACCGTCGGCGGTCTTGAAGCCGATACCCCAGATGTCATCGGCAAGCTGATAGGGATTTTCTTTTACCTTGGCAATGGATTCCTTCTCGTATTTGCGATAAATCTTGGCGGCGAAAGCGGTGCTGACACCATAGCCCTGAAGGAACACCATTACTTCCTTGATGTCTTTCTGTTTCTCCCAGCTTTCGCGTATTTTCTCCATCCGTTTCCGACCAAGACGGGGAACTTCGAGCAACCGCTCGATGTCGTTCTCTATAACATCTATCGTTTCGAGACCAAAACGATTGACAATGGCTTTTGCATATATCGGACCTATACCTTTAATCAGACCGCTGCCCAAATATTTCTCAATGCCGTAAATTGTAGCGGGCATTACTTCCATCCATGACTGTGCAACAAACTGCTGACCGTAT
Organism: Palleniella muris; assembly: GCF_004792655.1. Taxonomy (GTDB): domain Bacteria; phylum Bacteroidota; class Bacteroidia; order Bacteroidales; family Bacteroidaceae; genus Prevotella; species Prevotella muris_A. The sequence continues at coordinate 8,627 of NZ_SRZC01000037.1, forward strand.
CTCGGATCAACACGCCAGTCTCCGTCAACGAGAAGGACGCTACCAACGGGTACGTCGAGCAACGAACCGGTCAGGGTCACGAGATTGTCATATCCCTTGACCTTGACTTTCATCACCGACCAGCCGTTTCCCTGATTCTGGTAAGTGATATGCTCGACAACACACCGCAGTTTAACCATGTTCGTTCAGCGTGAGAATTATGGGCGCACTCTGACCCGTTCCGAAGTCTGTCAGCACATCGCAATCAATAACGTCAGGCAATAATGAACGACTAATGAGGAAATAATCAATGCGGTTTCCTATACCTAAAAATCTGAAATTGCCATAAAAGGAAGGTTTCCGTTCTTCCGGGTGTATTGAACGGAAAGCGTCGACCAGATTGGACTCTGACAACAAAGCATCGAATGCCTCTCTTTCCCATTGAGAGAAACAGGGCCGATTCTGAATGTATTTGTCCTCAAAGGTATCTTTATCCGTGTGTACGATATTCATATCTCCGCAGATGATAATTGGCAATTTCCCTGACAGTTCAACTATAAGTTTACGAAACCGCTCGTCCCACACCTTGCGATATTCTTCTGCGCCTTCAAGTTGAGGATTGGCAAAAGGCACATAAGTATTGGCAAGGTTAAAGTGTCCACAATCATATACCTGAAGATGCCCTTCGGCACTCAATAGCGGAGTCAATATGCGTTTGGGCATAGAGTCAAGTTGCAGAATCGGCTCGATTCCCTCCTTGATTCTTGTGTATATCATGACCCCACTCATAGAACCATAATCATCGAATGTGAACAACGAGTGATACCCCGGAATCGTAAATTTGTCGAGAGATGTCTTGTTCCTGACTTTTTGAAGACAAATATAGTCGGGATTATATGCTTCAGCGAGTTGTTTCAGTTCGTCGTAACGTCTGCCGATGCTGTTTATATTCCAGCTGATAATGGTAGTCTTGTTTGACATGGCACCTTTGTTATTGATTGGAAATCAAGCGATATATACTGTTGAACTGGCGTAACATGCCGTCGGTATAGTATCGGGAACCCTCGATGTTGGAGCGATAATTCTGACCTATTACCACGTTCATAAACAAATCGACTATCACAGACGGGATTATGTCCGATTTAATCTCGCCGTTCTGAATAGCACGTCCGACAACAAGTTCCAGCACCGATGCTTGCCTATGCTTAAGTTCTGTGCATTTGTTTCTGAAATCAGGTAAGTTTCTTAATGCGTCGGCTTCGAGACTCAGGAATGTCCCGGCAACGTTCCGAATCCCGCCATTCATCATTTCCAAACATTCTTCCTCCAGCATCGAAACATATTTGACATAGAAATCTTTCAGGCGTCCACGGTATTCTTCCGGTACGGAAGAGAACATGACACGATTGAGATAGTATTTGTTGACAGTCTCCTCAAAAAGTCCCAGTTTAGACTTAAAATGATAGGCAATGGCACCACGGGTCTGATTGAGGTCTTTCTCAATTACAGATATTGATGTTGCGTCATATCCTTTGGAACCGAATAGTTTAGCTCCTGTAAGCAACAATAATTTCTTTGATTGCTCTATTATCTCTTTATGTGTCATGCTTTTACTGTATTTGATTCGTTCTGGCGATGGCTGCTTATGTTTGGAGTTTAATAATGACGGCCTTGTCAATGCAACAATCGTAGTATATCATATTTCAATCCCAGTCATTGAGGCTGGCGATGTAGTCGTCAACCGATGCTTCATCGAAAAGTTCCGGCAATTCGCCGGTATTGATATGATAATCGTAATCGGTCATCATATCTTCAACGGGATTTTCACCGTATTCATTATGTTCGTTATCCATAAATATCATTCTGCATTAAGAGATTGGTCATCTTGCTCTTGCGCAGCCTTTCGGCGGGTATCTTTAGCTTTCTTCTTGGCGGCTCGTTTGGCAGCATCCTCTTGGAGCTGCTGTTTCAGTGATTTCACAACCTCTGGCTGCTCACGCTTAAATCGTTTCAAATAGAGGTTCTCAATGTGTTGTGGCAACGGGGTTTTCCACGGCTCCTGCTTGTGGTTGTCAATCTTCCGTAGAGAATCCGGTTTGAATCCAAGCTCACGAGCCATCTGCACCTGCACATCGGAAAGATGGTGGCGTTTCTGCGCCACCATCCATTCCTCTATTATAGCACGTCTGGATGCCATTATTTTGCGACTTCTTCCTTGAAGGAATTGGCGGGTTTGAATGCCGGGATATTGTGCGCCGGGATTATGATTGTTGTGTTCTTACTGATGTTCCGGGCCGTTTTCTCTGCGCGGGTCTTGACGATGAATGAACCGAATCCACGGAGATATACGTTCTCGCCGTGAGCGAGGCTGTCTTTTACAACAGTCATAAACTGTTCGATTACAGAGATAACGGCAGTTTTCTCGATCCCTGTCGATTTTGATATTTCGTTTGCTATTTCTGCTTTTGTCATATTGCGAGGTGTTATGTTGAGGTTGATACGCTTTATAACTGCAAAATTACTAAAAATCGGGCGAATAAGCATAAGAAAGCCTGCCCAAAATGAGCAGGCTGGAAACAGGATTAGAGTCTTCACAGATGCCATATCCTGCTGCGATATGCTTTCAGTTCCTTTTCCGGAAACTGCGCTATCGCCTTATCAAATTCTCGGAGTATCGCGGCTTTGTCATCCGGTAATGCTCCCGTGATTGGTACCGTATTGGAGATATGGTGACCGAGCAGGTTGACACGTATATTCAGTTTGTCGATAAGTGTCCGCATCTCCATCAGTCGCTCTATCTCCGGTTCCTCTATATACGTGCCGTCTTGCACTTCCTGATATAACTGCGACTCCGGAAAGATTGTCAACGACACTATGTTGATGATGCAGGGATGGAGTTGATTCAACACCTCGGCGGTCGCTATCGCGCTTGCCTCGCCATTGCCCTTGCCGCTGAGTCCGTTAAGATAGAATACATTGTAGCGGATTCCTGCCTCGTCGAGTTTTGTGAGCTGTTCAAGAATGTCGGCGGCGTGATAGCCCTTGTTCATCCGCTCCAATGTCGGGTCATGGGCAGTCTCTATGCCAATATTGATGCTGTCGAGTTTCAAATGGTGGAGGTTCTTCAGTTCTTCAACTGTCTTGGACGTAATGTCCGTTACGCGGGCGAACATCCCGAACGACACCATGTGCGGAAGATACTTCCTTAACAGCAAAGCAACATCCATGAGTTTGTTGTAACTCAACGCGAAAGGGTTCGCTCCGGTGAGATAGACACGTCGTGCGCGTGGTTGCCACTGCCGGATGACTATAAGGTCTTCCTCCACCTCTGAAAGAGGCGACATTCGGAAGGGTGTACCGTGGTATAGACTGCAAAACTTGCATTTGTGCCATGTGCAGCCGGAGGTCAGTTGCAGCAGCTGGGAACTGGCTTCGTATGGAGGTCGCCACACCTGACCTGTGAAATGTAGCTCAGGATATATCATATCTCGATATTTTTTGTTAATTTTGTAATGCAAAATTAGGTGATAGTCAGAGCCAAAGCAACAACTTACCGAAAGGTTTGACCCTTACCTAAAAGTTTGTTTTACTCGTTATCAGCCTGTTTTGCATGACAGTATATGGCAAAAAAACTGGATTACGAATATTGCAAGGCCGCCCCGATGCTCGAATGGCTCGGCAACAAGTGGGCGCTGGTCGTTCTCGTGAAGATTTCCGAGAACGAGCCGGTGCGCTTCAACGAGTTGTACCGCAATATCCCGTCTGTGTCTGAAAAGGTACTGTCGCAGGTTCTCCGTCAGTTGACGACCGACGGCATAATCCGCCGCGAACTGTTCCCGGATGTGCCGCCTCGCACGGAATATTCCGTCACTGACTTCGGCAGAACACTTTTGCCCCACGTCGAAGCCCTCATCAACTGGGGCCGCGACAACTTCGACACCATAATGTCAAACCGCCAAAAACAGAAATGAACTATGAGCAACGAAATTCTTTATATTCTGCTACCCGACTTCGCGGCGCATGAGGTAGTGTATCTCGCGCAGGCAATCGCCTCCGATGAGTATGCGCTGAAAGAATATCCCAAATATGTCAACAAGATTGTAGCGCCGACACTGGATCCGATTAAATCTATCGGCGGTTTCCGAACATTGCCGGACTATGCGTTTGACACGATGCCCGACGATTATGCTGCGCTGGTGCTGATTGGTGGCTTCGGCTGGAGCACGCCCGTCGCTGACAAAGTCGTGCCGATAGTCCGAAAAGCCATTGAAGAAGGCAAAACAGTCGGTGCTATCTGTAACGCAGCTTCGTGGATGGCGAAACATGGTTTTCTCAATGCCGTGAAACATACCGGCAACGGATTGGAACAACTTAAAATTTGGGGTGGTGAGATCTATACGAATCCCGAAGGGTACATCCACACGCAAGCCGTAAGCGACAACCGCATTGTGACTGCAAACGGTTCGGCTACGCTTGAATTTGCAAAGGAGTTGCTTCTGTTGCTTGAAAACGACACGCAAGAGCGTATAGAAATGTACTATCAATTCAACAAGCAGGGCTTCTGCTCTTTATTTCAATAGGATGTCTCTTATGATGAACCCGTCAGAATTCATAGCAGAATATCGGGAGTGTTTCGGAGCATCTGTGCCGTTGCCTCTCGCTGTGGTATATGCCGATAAGCCTCTCAGTGAGCCTTGGAATATCGCGGGCTGTATGTTCAAGCAATTTCATAGGGCATATAAAGGGGAAACAGTAACTTTCGACGCCGAGAGTCTCACATGCGGAGGCGGCAAGCTGTACACAGGTCTCGGGCCGGTACAGGAGCGTATATATGACTTCGTCTCAAAAGTGGAAAAATACAAACAGTCGCCGGAACTGGTTCGAGGTTATATAACGGCACTGAACCCACGTCTGTCCGAAAAGCCATATCTGAATATCGTGCCGGTCGGCAATCTTGACAATTTCGATGAAATAGAGGGTCTGATATTCTTTGTGACGCCCGACGTGCTTTCCGGTCTTTTCGCTTGGGCCAACTATGACAGCTCGGATCTTAATGCCGTGATGTCTCCGTGGGGTTCAGGCTGTGCGTCGGCAATAACGACGATGGTCAACGAAAACCGCGCAGGCGGCAAACATTGTTTTATCGGTATGCTTGATGTCTCAGCACGTCAATTCTTCCACCATGACATTCTCAGTTTCTCAATTCCCAGGAGCCGATTCGTGGAGATGTGCGACACGATGCGGCAATGCTGCATCTCCGGCAGCCCCGCATGGCTCAAAGTGAAGAAAAGAATAAACAACACATAGGTATGAAACATAAAGTGAAAATCACTGTGCTTGACACCAAGCTCTATCCCGAATATCAGCAGCAATACTGCGTGAATCCTTGCTCCGGCAAATGCCCTGTCTACAACAAGGGCGATGAGTTCATGTTCTATCGTGATGACGTCCGGGATGACTTCTGGCACTGTGGACTCGACACGCTCGTGAAAACCGACGGCAATCCTGATGAGGTGGCAGGTGGTCCGAAAAAGCCATTCTGCTCCGAGGCGTGGGATGCTATCTCCAGATACATCTACGCCGGATTGCAGGGCGGCTCCATCATGAAGGGTTGGATGCGCGATGAAAACACCATGATCACATGCTGCAACGACGGGACGCGCCCTGTAATCTTCAAAATTGAGCGCATCGACTATGAATGAAGCATGATAGAAACTGACAGACTTATCCTGCGACCTTGGCGAGAGGACGATGCCGAGGCTCTTTATAAGTACGCTTCTGACCCTGCAATCGGTTTGGTTGCAGGTTGGCCGCCGCATACTTCCGTGGAAAACAGCCTTGAAATTATCCGGACTGTGTTTTCCGCGCCGGAAACTTATGCCGTTGTATTGAAAGAGACTGATGAGCCTGTGGGTTGTTGTGGTATAATGTTCTCCAACAGTTTACATGCCGCTGAAATGCAAACAAATGAGGCAGAGATTGGCTATTGGATTGGCAAGCCATATTGGGGACAAGGATTGATACCGGAAGGGGTAAAAGCCTTGTTGTCAAGATGCTTCAATGACCTTGAACTCGGTGCCGTATGGTGCGGATATTATGACGGAAACGACAAATCAAGACGTGTCTGCGAGAAATGCGGATTCAAGTATCACCATACTAATCCCGATATTGTCTCGCCTCTTGGGGACAGGCGTACCGAACAATTTTATCTAATGACAAAAGAAGATTATCATGCCATACATATCAATAGAGAGCGACAGGCTGACCGCAGAACAGAATAAGCAGCAGATTCGGATGCCATGGTAAGAAATCTTAAATAGATTATCAATGAGAATCTATCAACCGAAGGAGAAACTGCGCCCGTATGTGCGCTACTATTGGGTGCTGGAAAGCGATGCGCCTTTCAGCGTCCTGACATATCCTATCGGTTGCCCGCAGATGATTTTTCATCGGCGCACGCCTCTATTCATCCCCGAATTATCATGTCGGCAGGATAAATTCACTATCAGCGGGCAGGTGAATTTCCCGGCTAATATTACCTCTTACGGCGACACGGAAATGGTTGTCGCGGTTTTCTATCCCCATACCATCGGGATGTTCATTGACACTCCACCGTCGGCTTTCTACAATCAGGAGATTTCCGGCTACACTATAGGGAACAAGCAGTTGAATCGGCTTGCCGACCAGATTTTTGATTGTGCGGATTCCAAAACGGCAATATCGCTGATAGAACAGTGGCTAACCGCACGAATCATCCCATCGTTGAACATTGAAAGAATCGGGGCTTCGCTCTCCGCGTTGCTCCGTTCGCCGTCAACTTCGGTTGAGAACCTCGCCGGAATCGCCTGTCTGAGCAAGAAACAATACGGTCGCCTGTTCCGCGAATATGTCGGCATGAATCCTAAGGAATACGGACGCATAGCCCGGTTCCAGCGGGCTTTGAGGATGATGCAGCTCGGTTCTCGCGATTATGCCGGAATTGCATACGCCAACGGGTACTCCGACCAGTCGCATTTCATCCGCGACTTCCGCCTTTTTAGCGGCATTACACCCAAGCAACTGGCTGAATACCAGATACCATACTCCGATTTATATACCGTTCCGGTATAAATGTCCCTTTTCTTCTATCCGGGCTGAAAGCGAAGTGATAATTTTGCATCAAAAAAGATGATGCAAGAAGTCAATCCCGTGGAAACAACCCGTGCTTACGCCTTCGAAAAGTGGATGAAGGCCCCGATGCCGATGGTAACGCTGTTCAAGACGCTCGATGTGACCCGGCTGCGCCGTATCAGCCGCCGTCGCAGACTGAAATTCAATATGCTGATGTGTTGGTGTATAGGCCGGGCCGCATCGCAGGTCAAGGAGTTCTACCTGCTCCCTGTCGGCAGCAAACTGATGCGCTATGACTCGATAGCCGTCAACACTATCGTGCTCAATCGAAAAGGCGAGGTCAGTTCATGCGACATTCCCTATACCGACGACCTCGCCGTTTTCAACGTCGACTATCTGCGCCTGACCAATAAGGTGGCTGAGACCTGCGAAAACAATGACATCGCTGACAGCATGGTTATCGGCACGTCGGCATTGGCGCAATACGATATTGATGGGGCTGTCGGAATGTATAGCGGAGTATTCAACAATCCTTTCCTGATATGGGGACACTACCGCAATGGCTTCTTCAAAACTCGGCTGACTGTATCATTACAATTCCATCACACCCAGATGGATGGCGCCCATGCCGCCGGTTTTATCGGTAAGTTACAGGATGTAATCAATTCCATATAACTGAAGAATTCTCCAACGCCGCCTTTTGGCGGCCGAAATTTTTGACAAAATGAACGGAGCGACTTCATCACGAGGTCGCTCCGTTCTGACTATGACAAACATATTATGCTGTTATTCTTTCTTTGATGAGGTGGGCATTGGCGTTGATGAGGTTGATGATGCGGTCGTGGTAGGCGGTGTTCTTGTTGCAGACGCCTCTTGACTGAACCACTCTGAGGGTGCGGAGGTCGACTTCGATGGTCTCGATTATCCTGCCGTCTATCCTCGCCGAGAAGATAAGGCTGTCCTCACGCTGGTCGTAGGCTGCGCTGAACAGGCAGATGTGCTGACTTTCGGCTTCCTGCCGGTATTCCTCAACGCTCTCCAATACCTTGACCTCAATCTCTCCGTCATTGATGCGGATGCCGAAGAATTTCTCTTTCTGCTCCTTAAAATTCGCCTCACGTTCCTGAGCCTTGCGGATGTCCTCAGCTCTCTTGGCTTTGGCTTCTATCTCACGTGCTTTCTTGACGTAATGGTCGTGAGCCTCTTTGAGATTGGTGGGGCAGATATATCTTGGGGATTGGATGTCCTTGCCACAACGCTCCAACATCTTGATGTAGTCCATCCACATCTGCGAGTCCTTGACCTCGTAGCCGTTGCGGTTGGCTACCTTGATGGTGTTCCAATAGGTGTCGATGTCCACCTTGTAGGTTGGTCTTGCACATAGGTATCGGAGCAATTCTATCTCGTTGGCTTTCATCAGCGTCTCTGCCTTGGGGTTGGTCAGCAACTCTTGGAACATCGTCACGGGGTGGATATGGTGGCAACTCCCTTTGAAGCCGTTGCGTTTTATGGTGTCAGTGACATTGATGCGCGGATAGACCCATTCATCTGATATGCGCTGGAAAGCCTCATTGTCATGCCTTATCTCCAACGGAGAACCGAAGGCGAAACAGTCTATGTAGTGTCCCAATGTCCTCTGCAAACCTACTACGGTAGTCTTGCCATTGCTGTCAATCCAATAACTGCCGATTTCAAGATAGGCGGGATTAGCCTTCATTCCCTTGCGCATTTCCACTATCATCAGGAACATTCTCACTACCTGATAGTCCTCAATGGTGGTGATAACGTTGAAATAGGACTTGTCACGGATAACACGCTCTTTGGTGTCCTTGATTTCAATCCGAGTGCCACATTCGGGGCATAGGCAAATTCCGTTCCTTGTCTCCAGCCACTCGTGACCGCATTTCATACAGGTACACATTCCGGATTTGAGCCTGTAGCCGTAATGGTTGATGGTTGAATTGAGTGCCCAATTCATTTGGGGAGTGGTGAGCGGGCGAAGTCGCCCGTTCAGTTCCACTATATGTTTTTCTTTGAGATTGCGAGGTTTCATCTTCTTGGAGTTTTAGAGGTCGAAAAGACTGGGTTGAACATTGATTTCCTCTCCGGCTTTGGGAGCGGTGGCGGTCGCTTTGGGTTGAGCCTTCGGTGCTGACTGACGTCTGATTTCTCGGAGTTGTTCCTCTCGGTATTGCTCCATAGCCTGCTCCTTGAGTTGAGCCTTGTCTTCCTCGGTAAGTTGGTCTTTGGAGATTACTACCTTGCAGTTGATGGGTTTGCCGATTTCCTCTGCGCTGACATCGCCGTCAAAGTAATGACAGGCAAGCGAATACACCTCATCGTTGGTCAGAACCGACACGCCTTGATGCTTGACTTCGTTGAGTATATACTGACAGCACTCGGCTACGGATTTAGACGGCGAGGCATAGCGGATAGCGAAAAGGGTGTCGCTCGCTGCACGGCTGTCAAGATACTGACGGATAGTCTCGATAAAATTTTCAGATGATTTCATAGTCGTATGTCTTTAGAGTGTCATTATCCAATAGATTATCACAAGTGCGCTGATGATTGATATTACCCAGCCGATACCTCGGAATATCGGTCGGAGGAAAGCCCACAAGGTCAGACCTATTATTGCTCCGAATATCCCTGCCAACCAAAGGATTGTTCTTTTTATTTGGTTGAACCTGAGGCTTGAAGCTTTGCCTTGACTATTTATGTGGCTGTTCGTTTTCATCGTTGCGACGTTTTTTTATTTGTATATCACCATCGGTTTTGCTTGCTTGACACCCAAAGGGCGTGTGGCGGGAGAGAGGGGGATGTTCGGCCTTGGGATTAAAAATACTACCGACCGCAGGGAGCTGTGGAGATTTTTCATTCCAAAGCCAAAAGAATATCCCTTTCGCCACACGTTAAGCAATGGCAAGCAAGTGAAATCGCTGGCTGATTGGACAATGAACAGGAGCCACGACTCCGGGACGGTGAATTGAAAATCGCCGCTCAAATAATAGGCAATAGCGGCAAAACGGACAGTCGCATAATCAACTATGAAAATAAATTCCCCACTGACTGATAGTAAAATGGTACCGGGCGACACGACCAGCGTAGTCTGTGGTTGTCAGACAACGCAGGAAGGATGACGGCCACAGTCTATGCCGAGTGGCGTAGTTCCCGGACGGCAAGTGGTTGAGCGGACGGTAAAAATCCTTATCAGGCAACGGCGATAAAGAACACGGAGGAACGGCAATAAGTCTCAGAGGTGAGGCAGCGTCCCCGATGCAGACCTCGGAGGCGTTGCCGGTTATCGGTGTCCCGCCGTTGCCATTAGGCGCGAGGCGGTCGCAAGGTGTCAGTGGCTCGTCCACCGTCACGTTGCGGCGGCATCACGCCGCAAACACGGCAGTCCGCTCAACCTCTTGTCGGCCACCTTGACGGATTGTCTAAACTTTTTATGCTCTTGTATGGTTTACAAATGAGAAATATTGAAGTTGTTTAAACTAATTGTATTTAAGACATTTTTTAACAAACATGACTA
>NZ_SRZC01000038.1 GCF_004792655.1 Palleniella muris
GCCTGCGCCGATGGTACTGCACTGCAATGCGGGAGAGTAGGAGGCCGCCTTCTTTAACAGAAAGGTTCCCCCGCTGACTGAAAGGTCGGCGGGGGAATTCTTTTATGCGTTACCAAACAAATAGAATCCGTGACTATAAAGGAATACATAAGCAGAGTTGGCAAGTCCCGTGGCTTCGGAATACATGATATGTAATGCACATCATGATGACAATGACACAGAATGTTGATAACCGCTAAAACATGAATTGATGTTGTACCAAGAGACCTTTCCCTAATATATTTTTATGTATTTTATTGATAATTTGTGTTGTATTATTTTTCTTTCCGCCTTTAATTGATTAACTTTGCACTTGCTTTACAGAATCAATGTTTTCAAACTATTCTTCTGCATGCTTATTGGTATGAGAGGGCAGTGACAATATAATGGAGTATATGGGAAATGATGGCGTTATAGAAATATTGGAAAGGGCAGGTATAAAGCCAACTTCCAACAGAATATTGGTGTTACGTGCTTTGGTCAAAAGTACCTGTCCTTTAAGTCTGTCGGATTTGGAGATAAAGTTGCTCTCTTTGGAAAAGTCCAGTGTGTTCCGTGTTCTGACATTGCTTTTGAAACATGGAGTGGTGCATACTATTGAGGATGGCAGAGGGATTGTGAAATATGAGATATGCACAGGACATGGCAATTGTACGGGAGATGATTTGCATGTGCATTTTTATTGTGAGTCCTGCAACCATGTCTATTGCTTTGATAAGATACGTGCTCCAATAGTTGAACTGCCTGACGGGTTCGCAATCAATTCCATAAACTACATGCTGAAAGGAGTCTGCCCAAAATGCTGTAACAAGCGATAGGGAAGGAACGACAAGTATGTCGCTATCTTTACTTTTATTTTAATTGTAACTATTCAGTCCCTCATATTGTCATGCAAATATGAGGGACTGAATAGTATTTGCTATTTTAGCGTGTAAAATGAGTTAAAATAGTTTTTATATAGTTAATTACCCCCCCCCATTTTGCTTTTTTTATGCAATATATATGTAATTTTGCAATATTATATACTTGCTGCAATGACTTTATGCCTGTATGGCAAAGCCATAAAGAGATAGAACATACTATAAACCAACAAAATACATGAAACTGAAACATCTTTCGATGCTGATATTGGTGACAGTCACCAGTTTCAATGCCTCTTGGGCATTAGGCTTTGCCGATGTCCCAACAGGATGGGCAAAGGCTGTATTCAACCATTATGCCCAGAATCCACAGTCGGAGATTGCGGAATCTCCACAACCTAACGAATCATCTGCTGCTTCTATGGAAGGAACGGATGAGGATGCAGGTGGAACAACATTACAGAAGTCTGATCTTGCACTAAATGATGCAAGCAACTATAATAGTAATAATAACACATGGACACCGGCTGCAAATTTCCCAATGCCGTTGAGGTGGATTGTCAAGTCATCGAGCACAGGTAAATACAGCATAGCAGGCAATGGTATTGACGGCAATCCTGTCGCGACTCTGACCAATCCGGAGGACGGCTCAGAGCCTTCTATAGTTGTACGCCAAAGTGGTAAAATAACATTGACACAAGCAGCAGATGGTGACTATGAGCAAGGCAGCTTGGATATAAATATCATTGTAGGCAATGATATCACAAAAGACGACAATCGTTTCTCGTTTGACACAAGCGGGATTCCTGTCAGTGATGGCATGTCCATTATTGCCACGGGCATAAAGATGACTTTCAGCGATGACCATTTCTGGAGTCAGCCAAAGAAAAATGGTATGACAAATGGTCAGAGCATACCGAGTGATAATGGTGGCAATAATGTGGAGAGCAAAATCCCTACCGGTGGAACATTCTACAAGTTCACTCCCAAGAAGTCCGGAGTATTGGCTGTCAAAGTGAACTGGGGACGGAACGATGGCAAGCTCCGTCCACTCTATATCTCAAAAAACGGGACTCCAATAGAGGCGCAGTATAAAAGCAATAATGCATGGACCGGTGGAATAGGCAAAGGTGAAACTCCTGAAGCTACACAGAATTATACAGATACTGTCAAATTCAATGTTGAAGCCAATGCAGAGTATTATATGTATGTCACAGGCTCAAAGTTAGGCTTCTATGGCTTTGAGTTCTATCCCGGTGATGTTGCAAAAGCAGAGTTCTCGTATGGTGGCAAACCTATCTCCTTCAAAGCGGTAGGGGAAGCCGAAGATGTACACAGCGAAGCGACAATAGAGATACCTGCAACGGAGGCAGGTAACGAATTCCAGATTTATGTCAAAAAATATCCGGGCTGCAAAGTGGTGAATCCGTGGACTGATGTGGACGGAAAATTACACGAATGGGAAGTGAATGGTTACCATAAACTATACGCCCCAACGGTAGGAGAGGACGAACGCCGCTTCAAATTTAAGGCTACTTCACTTGATGGCACGAAGACTGTCACATATATAATAATAGCGAAGCTGCTTAAGACCAAGCTGAAACTGGAATATACATATCCTGAAGGGACAAACATTTGGGACAAACATGCAGGTGGTACAAATCCGTTTGAGCAACCTGCGCTTCATGCATACAAGATTGGTGATGACGGCAAACCAACTACAGTAGATGTAATCGAAAATATACAGGGCAAACTGACCTTTGTGAGCGATATGCCAACTGTTGCCACTGTGGACGAGTTTGGAAATATAATCATTGTTGACGGAGGTCTTGGAGGTGCAAAGGTTTATGCGGAGTTTAAGGGTGATGATTACTATGAGCCTGCAGAGACTTTCTATAATTTCATCATCAAAGACGGATACTATACAAAAGAAATCACAACAGAAACTCCGGCTCCAGTAATGAACCGTAATAATCCTGATGGTACGGAGAATGCTGACTATGACATTCGCGGTACTGTCAACGGCACAGAACAGGCATTGGTCAGAGTCACTTTCGGCGGCTGGAAGCGTAATGAACATAAGTACACCCCTATAGGCAAAGATGGGGCAGGCAATGACAAACCAAGCGACAAGACAGACGGTTGGGGACAAGGAACAAAAGCGTCTGACTGTGCATCTATTGACGGTTATGAGGTTTCGGTGTCAGGAAAGAGTGATGCCATGGACGAGGCGATGAAACTGGAGTGGCGCCGCAACGGATGGCGCAACGGATGGTTCAAATCACCAACCCAAGACGCTTCTGGCAATATCGAAACTTATCCTTTCACCCTTCCTGTGCGTGGTGCGTACATGACTTTTGAGCCGCAGATGAATGGCTACCTTACGGTTTACATCTTGCAGAATGGCTCATGGAATACGAACAATGATGGTATCAAGCCAGGTGAGTTCCGCCCACACGCCTTCCAAGTGGTGAACCAGCGCGGATTGCCATTGAGACAGTTCTCTACACACTATAGTGTTACGACGAAACAGGCAGTCACAGATGAGTATGTATGCAAACCAGTGCTTCCCGAGGGGTTCTTTGACAGCGAAACCGGGCAGGTAAGATCTTTCTCAGATAAAGATATGAAGACAGCAACCCCTGGTTGGGAGTTTGACAATAACAGCAAGAACATTGCCAATTGGGAAGAGTTTTACACATACCTTGACGACAAGGAGCGTGCAGCTGTCTACAACAACTGGAAAAATGGTGTGCGTGGTGCGCAGAGCGTCATAGAACTTTCGACTGGTTCCTTCATGACAGTGCAGAAAGGCATTGTGAAGTACAGATTCCATGTGACAGGTCATGAGACTTACTATTTCTTCTCAAACTTCTCCAAACTGGAATTCTGTGGGGCTAATTTCGTTCCGGATGCTTATCCTGAAAGCACAGGTCAGGAGGTGGATGAAAAACAGTTGCAGCCTACAGCAGAACTTGAACTGTCTGATACATGGGAACATATAAAGCTGGTTCCTATAGTAGATAGGGAAGACTATCCTTCAGGCGTGAAGCGTAAAAAGTTTGTTGTTGAAAATATTGAGAAGGTAAAAGAACATTTTTCTGGTTATATAAATGTGAATAATGTTCAGGTCCCACAGTTCAAGACAATCACCGTCAAGCGTGATTTCGTGAAAGACAAATGGAACACCCTCACTTTGCCGTTCAACATCACACAGCACCGTGTGGAGGAAATCTTCGGCAAAGGAACAGAGCTTATTCTTCTCAATGGCACAGAAATCACAGGTGGCGGAGATGCTGTCAGACTGCATTTCATCTACCATGAGATTCAGAATGTCCTCCCGGGCTATCCATACCTGATAAAGCCGACATTCGAAGGAGTCGATACGGAGGCAAAATTCACCAAGAATAATGGCACTGTACATGATATACTTGAGTTTGACAATGCCGATGAAAAGAATGTCCTTAAAGCGTTCACCGTTCCGGTGAAGCATCTTAATCCGGACATCAAGCAGCAAAATATTGTCTGTGGTGACTATGAGACACGTGGCATAGAAGGCTATTGCCATCCTGGAAATGATGAAGATGGCACTGAACTGGCGACAGGTAAATCGCTATACAGTGCGAAATATGAGGAGGGCGACATATTCCTCAGTGATGGCGATGGCAAGCTGTATGTGTCAAAAGGCTCTTCCTATGGCAAAGGCTACCGTGCTTACATCAAACATACGGGAACCGGTGCTCCTGCCAAGTCTATTTCCATGGTTTACTCCGGTGTTGACGACAACTTTGACAACACAACCACAGAGATTCGTTTCACGGAGCTTGCCCCGGAGGCAGCCATGGCATTAGGATTGAGAGGGGTATACAACCTCAACGGACAGAAGGTTGCGGAGACGGCTGACAACCTGCCTTCCGGAATATATATCGTTAACGGACAGAAAACTGTTGTAAAATAAACTGCAAGTGTTATGAAAAAAGTATATACAAAGCCGGAGATAGAGATTATCGAAATGGACGAAATCATGGAGACCGCAATTTCGCAGATTGGTACCACAGGTGCTGCTCCCGACAATGAGGGCGGTCATGGCAGTGGTCTGGAAGCCGGTGGCAGTGATGAAGAAGTGCCGGAATGTTCCAAGGGCGGTTTCCCATGGGAAGATGGTTTCGGCTTCGATATGTAGTTGTTATTCTGTTACACTCTTTAGACGTGTCCTCTTGGCAATATGCCAGAGGCATGGATAATATTATATTGTTTAGCGTTGGATGAAAGATTGGCGTTTCTGCCGTCTTTTATCCAACGCTTTTTTCATGTTTTTGGCATAAAGAAATGCCAAAAATGATGTTCTTCATCTCTGGTTTATGTCCTCAACAAGCACTTTTGACGCGTTTTTTCACCATAATGAAAATATTTTCCACTTACAATACGCACAAAAACAGTAACTTTGCAAAAGCTTAGCTGCACATTGGCATTCCGTGCAAGGCGACTGTACTCGATTCGAATTGCATCAGGAACATTGTTTGAATAACATTTGAAACACCATAATTTTTATTGTTTAACTAAATCAACTGACAACATCATGAAAAGACTTCTTCTGCCACTGATGTCCCTACTGCTGCTCTGCGTCCTCCCTTCCGAGGCGGCACGCAAGGTATGGGTACTCGGTGACTCGACCGCAGCCTTGCAGGACGAGAACGGAAACAAGCGCGGATGGGCACAGATGCTCCAGCAATTCTTCAATGTCGATGAGGTGGAAATCATCGACAAGGCGAAGTCTGGAGCGTCAAGCAAGTCGTTCTACAAAGAGACTGCCTTCTGGCCCACCATCCGTCCGCAAGTAGGCAAGGGTGACATCGTCATCATCCAGTTCGCACACAATGACGAGAAGTGCGGCGGAGCTGACGGTGACGAGCTCAACGAGTTCTTCAAAACCCACCCGAACCAACAGCCTTCGGACTGGGACTATTCCAACAAGTATCGCGGAACCCATCCTTCCAGAACATTCCCTGACTACATCAAGGCGTACATCGACGAGGCAAAGGCTGCTGGAGCGACACCGATTGTCGTGGGAGCCATCTGCCGAAAGTATTTCTCCGGCACGAAAATCAGTGCCGCCGGACAGCACAACCTCTGGCAGAAGTTCGACAGACTCGAGGGTGGGGTGTACACAAAGGACTATACCGGCATGGCTTCCGATGACGGTTCCATGAACTATCCATTGCAGGCTAAGAAGGTTGCGGACTCTTATGATGATGTTCCGTTCGTTGACCTCACGTCTGCCACAAAAGAAATGTACGAGAATTTCGGTGAGAAATACTGCACCGACAACATCTTCTGCGTGACTGACGCCTCCAAAGGATGGACAGGCGACGGCACACATCCTTCACCCTTCGGTGCGACACTCATAGCGCGACAGTTCGCACAACTTGTCAAGGACCAATACAATTCCGAGACCGACGCGAAGAAAAAGGCTGTGTTGAAGCTCCTTGCCGACGGCACAAACCTCACTTCCGAAATAACCTTCTCTCCGACAACCGGCGACCTTGGCAAAGCGTATGTAGGTCAGACGCTCACAAAAGCCATAAGTGTCTCCGCCTTCTCCATAGCCGAACCGACCGGAACTTTCACGTTCACCACAACGGGAGGTTTCCTTGTGTCCACGGACGGCAAGAACTATGCTGAAAGTGTGACAGCCGATTATTCCGGTTCCACCCTCATTCAGACACTTTACATCAAACTCGACGTTGCATCCAAGGGCACCATCTCCGGCACACTGAAGGCTGCCTGCCCGTCACTTTCCGGCGAAATAGACCTTAAAGCGGAAGCCATCTCACTCGAAGGCGGCACGGCAGTGAAAGTGTTCTATGACCTTTCGTCCAACACCGATGTGACCGTGACAGGACCATGCA
This sequence comes from Palleniella muris, assembly GCF_004792655.1. GTDB lineage: Bacteria > Bacteroidota > Bacteroidia > Bacteroidales > Bacteroidaceae > Prevotella > Prevotella muris_A. Next base: position 6,809 of record NZ_SRZC01000038.1, read on the forward strand.
ACGCCCTTCCCGAGACATATAGTAATATGTACGCGAAGGATTACAACACCATGAATGCGAAAGCCGACTGGAGCGGCACTGCTTACGAAGGTCAGAACCCGAGGGTGCAGCGCAACTGTATCGAGGGAAACAACTGGCCCGCAGGCGAGGAGGACGAGAACACAAGCCGCTATATACAGTTCGGCATGACCGCACCTGCCGACATACAGATTGCCATCAGCAAGATTTCCTTCTATGCAGGAGGAGCCGGCGGCAACGGAATGAGGTTCAAAGCGTATTACAGCACAAGCCCTGACTTCCCTACAAACGAACAGAACACCACGAATTTCCTGTGGCAGACAAGTATGACAAGTAACAAAGCGTACTACGTGGAGACAGTGCCTGTGGTGACAATCGCTGACGGTGAGACACTCTATGTTCGCCTTTACCCTTACTATTCCTCTGCCGCTTCAAGCAAGACATTCTGCCTGAAGGACATGACCATAGAGGGTGTGGCTACAGACCTCTCTGCTCCTCAGGCGGAGGATGTGGCGTTCGGACTGACACGCGAGATGAACGGCACGACATTTGCCGAGGGTACGGAGAACGTGAAGAACTCATCGCCGGCAATAACCGTGACAAACATCTCCACAATGGACAGCCCGGGAAAGAACCAGACCATGAAGCATGGTTCGGCAACTCCGACATATACCGTCCCTGACGGCTGGCGCAACTACTTCGTGGCAAAGGGCACGGGCGTGAAGGACAGCTATGTCGACGGATTCTATTGGGGCGTGAAAGTTTCCATTCCTGAGAACTATTCCCTCAACATCTCCGGACTTTTCTCCGATGTCTATGGCGTGAAAAACGTGTTGACAAGCAAGTTCGTCGTAAAGACCGACCTCAATTCCGAGAGTTTCCTCTATGACGGAGGCGAGTTTGCGGCAAATGTCGAGAACGGTCTCTGCACCAACAATGTCGATGTCACTGCGGAAGACGCTCTCAAAGAGCTCAGCGGCGATGTGTACATCCTTATGCCTTGGTACTCGGGAAGTGGCGCGACATACTACGCACTGAAAGACCTGACAGTGACAGGCACACTGACAACTGCCTCACAGTCTGTTAAATACAATCTCGCAACCTCTGTGTCTCCTGCGGATGCCGGCACAATCGTAGCCAATCCGGGTGGCGACCAAATCAAGGAAGGCAAGACGGTCACCCTGACCGCAAAGAGGAATTTCGGCTATAAGTTCCAAAAATGGACTCTCAACGGTGAGGACTATTCCACAGAGGAGAAGATAAGTTTCACAATGGACGGTGACAAGACATTCAACGCTGTCTTCGAGACAATTCCGGTATACACCGTGAAAACTTTTGTCAAGAACGACGCTGAACTGTCTCTCGGCTCCGTCACTCTCTCGCCGGACGACAACAACGGCAGATACGAGGAAGGCACGGAGGTGACCGTGACGGCAGAAAACTCAAAGATTCTCAACTTCCTTAAGTGGGAGGACAACAGCACTGTGAACCCTCGTGTGATAACTGTCAACAGTGACATGAACATCACTGCCGAGTACGAAGTGCAGGATTTCATCGCTGTCTTTGATGCAAGCAAGGTGCAGGCGTATGCTTATCCTACCACAGCCAACTATCCTTTCCCTGCCGACCTCACATGGGACGCGGAGCGCAACGCTACGGCTCTGGTGGTGAAGATGTCTGATGGTTCTCCTGTATATACAAAGGACGGTGGCACACCTGTGGTGAGAAACCGCATCGGTGTTGTCACAACGGGACTCAATGGACTTTACCAGAACGGCTACAAGACCACCGACATCGCCTGGATGTACTGCTTCTCAACAGCGAAATTCACTGCTGCGACCTTCGTTTCACAGATGTGTGCAAAGAACAATGCCGACAAGAACTATAAGGCGCAGTATTCTCTTGACGGCAAAAACTTCATGGACATCGATGGTGCCGTATGCCAAACGACAGGTGCAGGAAAGATTACCGATTTCGTGTTCGGCATCCCTGCCGATGCCATGGGCAAGGAAATGGTGTACATCCGCATCACAGGTACCGGTGAGGGCATATACGGAACATACGATGTTGAGGGAACATTTGACGGTCTGGAGTACTACCTCCACTCAGAGTCCGGTGTCGGCAACGTGTACATCATGGGCACTGCCGAGGTGGAGAAAGACTCCGAGGCACCTGTCGTAACAAGCACTATCCCTGCTGACAATGCCACCGGAATCTCTGCTTCCGGCAAGATAACAGTCTCTTACAATGAGCGTGTCGAGGCAGGAAACCTTGTCAACGGTGTGGCTTCACTTAACGGAAAGCCTCTCACTCCGACATGGAACACACGTTCCGTTTCCTTCGATTATGTCGGTCTGGAATACGGAAAGACTTATACATTCACCATGCCTGCGGGCTATGTGGTGGACAAGTCCGGCAACAACGGTGACGCCGTGACACTGGCATTCACTGTCATGGAGCGCACAAAGCCGGTGGCAAGAATCTTCGATGCCATTGTTGACAAGGCGTTGTCACTCGGTTATGGCGAGAGTATTCCTGCAACGGAGACCATGCCTAAGCAGTATCGCTACATCCAGGATGCAATCAACGATGCTCCTGCGTCATCTGCAAAGCCATACCTTATATATATTAAGGAGGGTTACTATGACGATCCGAATCCTTATTTCAACTCAAGCTATGGCACACGCTGGACGGATGCTTCCATGACCGAGACAGAACGTATCGGCGGAAACGGCAAGAGCCTGGACGGAAAGGTCAAGTACGACGACTGCCGCCTTGTGCATGTCAACAAGCCTAATGTGCACCTCATCGGTCAGGATGTGGAGAAAGTCATCATCGCTTCCGACCGTCAGGACGGCGGAGACAAGAACAACTGGCAGAAGCCGTGGTATCATGTCAATGCCGGTGCAACGATTGAGGTGCAGAGTGGTGGCGACGGCTTCCTTATGTCAGGCATAACTGTTGACAACGAGAACTGGACAAAGGACCGCAAGGCTGGTCCGCAGGCTCTCTGCCTGAACACTGACGCTGACAGAATCGTGTTCGACGGTGTGAAAGCGCGCTCTTATCAGGACACATACAAGAGTAATGGCACCTACAAGCGTGCGTTCTGGAACAACTCAACCATTGAGGGCTCTGTGGACTTTATCTATGGAAACGGTGATGTATGGTTCGAGAACACAATCCTTGACATCAACCGTGAGAAAGGCGGATGGATAGTGGCTCCGAACCATGAGAAGGAGACACGCTGGGGATATGTATTCAACAACACGACCATCACGACACACTATGCGTCAGATCCGTCCACTTACTCCATATCATTCGGACGCCCTTGGCATGAATATCCGAAGACTGTGTTCCTGCATACAACGATGGAACTCACTCCGATTAGCGGCTATTGGTCAGAGACAATGGGTGGTCTGCCTGCACTGTGGGCTATCTACGACATCAAGGACAAGAACGGCAACGCACTGCATGATGACCTTGCGGACGAGAATGGTAACAAGGTCTACTCCGATGCCTCTATCAAAGACTACTGGTACACTGACGGTTCGGGCAACAAGGTCACAGGTGAGTCAAAGAACTGGCTGTCACCTTCCGACATCGCACAGTACACTGTCGAGAACGTTATGGCAGGAGACAGGACAAGCAACGCACAGACCGGTGTGTGGAATCCTCTGTTCACTGTCGAGAAGACAGAGACGCCAAAGGTTAATGTCAATGGAAATGTCCTGACATGGGATGCTGATGATTTCGCTATATGCTATGTCGTGACCGTCAATGGCAAACCTTCGGCATTCCTCACCGGCACTACTTTCATTGGCAACGAAGGTGAAAAAGTCACTGTGCAGTCTGTAAACGAGCATGGTATCCTGTCGTCAATGTCAGCGGAAGTTGTCCTCGGACCGTCAACAGGGATAGAGAACCTCGAATCTTCCGGCAGCCACAGCCGTAAGGACAATGGCAATCTCTACAACACAGCAGGACAGCATGTGACAGAATCCGCCAAAGGAATCCTTATAAAGAAAGGCGGAAAGTTTGTCCGCAAATAAGGTTTTTCTGGTAAACTTTCCGTAAGGACGAAAACAAAAAAGAACTGTATCATTACTCTTAACCGAGTCTGATACGGCTCTTTTTGTTTTTTTATGATTACAAAAGCCCTTGCCTATTTTGCCTGAATTTATTGAAAATTCCTTTGTTTTCTATCTGAAATTTGTGGCAACTATGCCACAAATTTCAGATAGAAAACAAATTTTTCGCAGGTATGTGCCTCACCACAAACTGCCAACGAAGCCAAGCGATTACTTACGGTTTGCATAGCTTCCTACCGCAAAAATCATGCATGAGTTTTCAAATGTTCTGTTTATCATAATCGGCAATAAGTGGCTTTCAGGAACGGAAAATAAGGCTTTAGGTTGTCAAAGGTGACCTTTCCTTGGGCGGATGGTTACCTTTGACTATGTGAAAGGTAACCTTTGGCATGGCAAAACAATAGGGAAAACACTGCGTTTCAATACCAAAAACGCACAAAAAGGTAACGAATCACAGTGTTGTTTTCATGTTTGCAGTTGTTTTGTGAATGGTAATAGATTGATTTTCAGTGTTGTAATAAAATGTAAAAATTCCTGCGATATTTCACCGTTTGTTAATCTTTGGCTGTTTTTTCTTAAACCATAGAGGGCAAAAACGGCACGAGTTTTCTAATTATGTCTACCGTAAGAGCGATTGTTTCCATCCATACGAATGGTGACATTTGCTTGTGACGAAGTACATAAAGGTTGGAATTTATGCATGAACGCAAAAGATTTTCAATACAGCATTTGGATAATATGGAAATTATACGTATCTTTGCCAAAACAATCAAAAAGAACAACTTATGCTAAAAAAATATTTAGACCCGAAGGCT
>NZ_SRZC01000039.1 GCF_004792655.1 Palleniella muris
TTGACACAACTGTGGATAGCTGGAAAGGGTGGAACTATCTGGCATTCATAGTCATATTTGTTAAAAAATGTCTTAAATCCAATTAGTTTAAACAACTTCATATCTAATATTTCTGTTGCAAAATTACAAAGAAATAATCAAGGACTGCTGTTTTCGCATTTCCGATTGGTTAATGAAACGTTGCCAATTAGTTAATGGTTTTATTGTTGCTCAAAGAATCCAAAGAAAATAAAGAGTTTTTCTTTGGATGTACATTTAAGATAAGTGTAATGGCGAAGCAGATTCTTTCTTTTCTTTGGTTTCTTAGAGCAATATTGTTACTTGATTTTATCGGACACAGGGAGGGGAATTAGAAAACTCAGGGTATTTTTGCCCTCAGAGAATCGGCTGTAGATTTTTTGAAAGGAAAACCCTCTGAAAATCGCAGGAATTCCGTTGCCATTTATTGCTTTGAAAACCAATAAGTTTTGTTCTTGTTCTTTCTTTGCATGTGCGAAAAATGGCTTGTTTGTTACTGTTTGGAGCATAAATCATAGCCTTTTGCGGGCTAAAGTGATACTGTTTGTATAGGAGAAGATATCTTTTGGCACTGTTGAAGGCTGTCTTTTCCAATGTGAAGTGTGAATTTTCGCTTAAAGAAGCCTGATTTTTACTATTATGATAAATAGGGCATTAGAAAACTAATGCAGTTTTTTCGTATGGGAATCAGATGTTTTCTGTGCATAATTTCCTGTCTCAGGGTGCAAAAGAAATCGGTCTTATGCGGATAAAGAATATTCTTATTGGTTCTTAGGAAGGCAAAATAAGTTTTGTGTGGAGCATTGTTACAGGCTTTTTGCAAGGTCATCAAAGAAATTGTGGTTGAGGACTTTGCAGATACGGGTCAGTGTGTCGGTGTCGATATATTGACGGCTGATTATTTTGCAGACATTGGCAGGGGAGCAGTTGAGTGCGCGTGCCAACCACGCCTGTGAGCGTTGCTGACGTTTCAGTTTCCGGTCTATCAGTTTTCCGGCATGCATGGTGTTTCACAATGAGCCGTCCTGCTCCCAACGGGCGGAGAATAAAGAAATGGGAAGTTATGCTGGCATAGATACAAAAAAGTGTGGGAGTCCTTGCCGCTCGTCCCACGATTCGAGGCTGTCGCATTGCCCATCACAGTTGAACGAGCAACGCCGAAGCCCACACCGATATGTTTATACACGACCCACTAAAAGAGTGCTTTTGCTGCACCATTGACAGACCGGAAAGTGTATAACACACCCATAGGGCGTCCCCGCTGCCTTGTTCCTGACTGTGATTGGAGGTTGCGACATTCCGAATCGTCAAGCACAAGCGTTAAGTTACGCTCTTCAATAAATATGCACCCACCCTCATCCTCTTGTGGCTTCGACGCTTCGTTGCGGAAGGTTCTCGGAGCAGGATATTCGGATAGGTTTTGCAAAATTAAGCATTTGTCGTGAGACTGCCAAATTTCGGGGCAAATAATTGTTGTTTTCTCGAAGTTGCATTCTTTTTTCAAGAGGGAATTGCTCTAAGAAAATAAAGAAAGAAAAGGATTTGCTTCGCTTTAGTGTCAAAATCTTATGCGGGCAAAGAACGATGTCAGTGTATTCTGTTATAAGAAGAGGTCTTAAGAAAACAAAGAATCCGCTTCGCAGACACATTGAAAACCAGTGCAATAGCGAAACGGATGTGGAGTGCGAACTATTTAGAGTGCTAATTTTGTTGAGAATTTTATTTTCTCAATCTCCGATAAAGTTTCCAGCCAAGGAGTGCGCCGTCCATTAGTCCCAATCCGGTGTTGGCATATTTAAGAAGGCGTTGTGATGGAGTGCTGAAAGTTTTGTCCTCTTTCGGGTGAAAGACATCCTCCCAAAGGATGGAGATTTCTTTTTCTTTCCGATTGATGGCTTTTTGCAGTTCAGCTTTCTTGGCTATTATGTCGTCGATGTCGTTGTACATGGAATGGGGTCAGTTTGTGAGTATTTCTGCAAAAAGTTTGATTAGAGGTTTCTGTATCCATGCTTTGCGTTTGGCATATATAAGCATGAACAGCAGAAGATAGAATCCTGCAACGGTAAGGAAAGCTGCGAATGTAGGCATTATGTCGCTTAATGCGTATACGGCAGCGAATGAGAGGAATATGATGAAAAGCAGGATGAAAAATGATAATATGATTGCCAGCAGGACGAATGTCAGCAGGCGCACTATTTTTTCAACAGCACTGAGTTGCAGAAATTCCTTCTGCAACCCAATGTAGTCTTTGAATGACTCTATGATAAGAGCCAGTTTCTCTATGTTCTTGTCGTTACTGAACATTATTACTCTGCATTGATATCAACGAGGTCCTCTGCGAGTTCAGCCATTTCCTTCTTGGAAAGCTCGAGGTTGTGCTTGTCACAGAAATCCTTGATCGTTGATGAGATTTTCTTACGTGTGTCTTTTCCTGACTCCGGAGCTGCGAGCAGACCGATTGCTGCACCAGCGATAGCGCCACCGAGGAATGCGCCAATGTAACCTAATGTCTTCATAATTCTTTAGTTTTTAAGTTGATAATAATTACGATTGTGAATTCGTGTCGCAAAAGTAAGAAAGATTTTATACCCGTCCAAATATTCCGTCTAAAATTATGCTAAAACGCAGGATAATTTGTTGAATTTATTATTTTTATACAGTTTTTGTTGGATATGTCGCGATTTATTATTAATTTTGTACCCAGATAAAATCAGTCAGAAACAATCATTATTTATATATCATGAAGAAAAGTATTACTATTTGCGCGGCTGTTTGCGCAGGTTTAGTGTTGGCAAGCTGTGGTTCAAGCAAAGAGTCTGCATACCGCAAGGCTTATGAGAAGGCTCAGGCTCAGGAAAATACAACAGTCATAGAGCAGCAGACTACAGAGCAGGTTGTGGCTCCGGTTGTGGAGCGTCCGGTTACTGACAACCGTACAATGGACAACAATGACAATGTTGCTGTGCGTTCGGAGAAGGTGCAGCTTGTCAGCGGAGCAGGAATAAAGGGCTTCGGCGTGGTTGTCGGCTCTTTCGGACTTAAGGCTAATGCAGAGAATCTCCAGAGCCGTATCCCCGGTTCTCAGATTGTCTTCAACCCTTCTAACAACATGTATCGCGTTGTGGCTACAACATCTGACAGCAAGGCAGAGGCTGTGCAGAGCCGCAACAACCTCCGCTCACAGTATCCTGACGCTTGGTTGCTGTACAGCAAATAATGTAAATGAAGGTTGCACGTTTAGAGAATTTATATGCGAATACTTTCTGTTGACTACGGAAAGAAACGTACAGGTTTGGCAGTCACTGACCCATTGCAGATAATTGCAAATGGGTCAGTGACTGTCGCTACATCTGATTTGATGCGGTTCCTGAAGGACTATTGCGCAAAGGAGGAGGTGGCGACGATTGTTGTCGGTGAGCCATGGCAGCCGAATGGTAAGCCAAGCGAGAACCTTCAGCGTGTCCGCTCGTTTGTCGGGCTTCTCAAGAAAAGTTTTCCTGACAAAGAGATTGTGCTCTATGATGAGCGTTTCACATCTGTGATAGCGCACCGCACGATGATTGATGCCGGGTTGCATAAGAAAGCCAGGCAAAACAAAGAACTTGTGGACGAGATTTCTGCAACGATAATTCTTCAGGATTACATGGAGTCTCGTCGTTTCAAATAAATTATGGAGAAATAATTATGATATTACCTATATATACTTACGGGCAACCTGTATTGAGGAAGGTTGCCGAAGACATTACCTCTGATTATCCGGATTTGAAGCAGTTCATTCAGGATATGTGGGAGACACTTGCTGTGAGTGAGGGAATAGGGCTTGCAGCGCCTCAGGTGGGCAAGTCGGTCAGGGTGGTTGTCATAGACCTCGACCCGTTGGCAGATGATTTCCCTGAATATAAGGATTTCAAGAAAGTCTACATCAATGCCCACATCATAGAGTCGGACGAGGATGCAAAGAAGGAAACTTTGCAGGAGGGATGCCTGTCTTTGCCGGCTATCCATGAGAATGTCACTCGTCCGACACGTATCCATGTAGAGTATGTGGACGAGGACTTCAATCATCATGACGAATGGGTTGAAGGTTACCTTGCTCGTGTGATGCAGCATGAATTCGACCATTTGGAAGGACACATGTTCATTGACCGTATTTCTCCATTGCGCAAGCAACTGATAAAGTCTAAGCTGAAAGCTCTTCTGCATGGTCGTTTCCGTTGCGGATACAAGACAAAGGCTCCAAGAGTGTGAAGCGTAATTGTGTTTGGGTGAAAAGGAAACGGATTCCGGTTGTATAGCAGTTTGAACAGAATACTGACATTTTCAATGCTTTTGTGCTTTTCCTTGGTTGGAAAGGCACAATTCAACACCGATCGTCTCATGACGACCGGAAAAATTGCATTGCACTATGAGGACTATGCTCTGTCCATACAGTATTTTTCACAAATAATAAATGCCAAGCCGCATCTGTATGAGCCATGGTACATGCGTTCTGTCGCGAAATTCTACCTTGACGATTACAGTGGTGCGGAGCAGGATGCCACAGAGGCACTGCGGTTAAACCCTTATGTGTCGGAGCTTTATGATCTTCGAGGCATAACGCGTATTCGGCAAAAAGACTATTCGGGAGCGATTGTTGACTATACGGATGCGGTAAGGCGTAATCCTACCAATAAGAGCTATTGGTACAATCGTGCTGTCTGTCGTATGGAGAACAAGGAGTACGACAAGGCACATCTTGAACTCGATACGATTATAGGCAAATGGAACACATTTTCAAGTGCTTATAACATTAAGGCGGAATTGTTTATCCAGCAGAAAGATACGGCGTCAGCTACCGAATGGCTTGATAAAAGTATTGCGATTGACCCATACAATGCTGATACGTGGATGACACGTGCAAGCATTTCTTTGAACAGGAAGGAGTGGAAGGATGCAGACGAATATTTGTCAAAAGCGTTGCATATTCGTCCGAAATTTGTTGCCGGTTATATAAACAGAGCCCTTGCACGCTGTAATATAAACAATCTGCGTGGCGCAATGTCCGACTATGACATAGCTCTTGACATAGACCCGAACAATTTCCTCGCGCATTATAACCGCGGGCTTCTGCGCCAGCAGGTAGGTGATGACAACAGAGCCATAGAAGACTTTGACTATGTCTTGCAGATGGAGCCGGGCAATATAATGGCGTTGTTTAACCGTGCAATATTGCTTGATGCAACAGGAGATTTGCATGGAGCGATCAGGGACTATTCCAAGGTGATAGATGAGTTCCCTAATTTCTGGACAGGATTGTCACGCCGTGCGAATTGTTATCGTAGGCTTGGCATGACAGGAAAGGCAGAAAAGGATGAGTTCAGGATTCTGAAAGCCCAGATGGACAAGCACTTGGGAATACAGAAACGTTGGAGCAAGTCCAAGTTGAAGGAAATGCGCAAAAAGAGCGATATTGACTTGAATAAGTACAGCTCGCTTGTTGTCGAGGACGATAATCAGAAAGAGCATGAGTACCAGAGTGAATATCGTGGCAAGATTCAGAACAAGAGTGTGAAGATAGAGCTTCTTCCGGAAGATTTCTCTTCAAGTTTGGAGCCGACAGAGGCAACAGACTACTATGTTCAAGGCACTCGCATGGCAAAAGTAGGGGACTATAAAGGCGCGATAGAAGCTTTCACACAGGCTATTGAGAAAGATTCGCGAATGCAGGAAGCGTATTTTAACCGTGGACTGTGCTATGTCTTCTCCGACAAGCGGAAAGAGGGCATGAATGATTTGAGCAAGGCCGGTGAGTTGGGCTTGTATAGTGCTTACAGCGTTATGAAAAAGCTGAATAAAGAGAAAAATCCACGTTAAAAGGAATTTGCGGACAAAAAAGTCTGTTCTTTTCTTTGATTTAGAGAAAAATATATTAATTTTGCATATTGAATAGTAATGTGGCATGTCATCCGTACGACTTGCCTGTAAAAACAAATTAATCAATGATAAGAATAACATTCCCAGACGGTAGCGTGCGCGAGTATGAGGCAGGCGTTACCGGTTTTCAAATTGCAGAGAGCATTTCTCCGGCTCTCGCACGCAGCGTTGTATCCTGCGGCGTAAATGGGGAGACCGTAGAACTTAACAGACCGATAGAGGCAGATGCTCGTATTGCTTTGTATAAGTTTGATGATGAGCAGGGAAAGCACACATTCTGGCATACAAGTGCCCATCTTCTCGCCGAGGCTCTTCAGGAATTATATCCCGGAATCCAGTTCGGTTTCGGCCCTGCTGTTGAAAACGGCTTCTTCTATGATGTCCTTCTGCCTAATGGCGAGATGATAAAAGAGGGGGATTTCAAGAAGATAGAGGACAAGATGATTGAGTTGGCACGCAAGAACGAAGTTGTTGTCCGTCAGGAAATATCAAAAGCAGATTGCCTTGCACAGTTCGGTGCTGCCGGTCAGACTTATAAGTGTGAGCATATAGAGCAGGATCTTGCTGATGGCTCTATTACGACATATACTCAGGGCAACTTTACAGACTTGTGTAAAGGTCCTCATCTTGTCTCAACTGGAGACATCAAAGCAATAAAGCTGACTGCCATTGCCGGAGCATTCTGGCGTGGTGATGCCACAAAAGACCAGATGCAGCGTCTCTATGGCATATCATTCCCAAAGAAAAAGATGCTTGATGAGTACCTTCTTATGCTTGAAGAGGCAAAGAAGCGTGACCATCGCAAGATAGGCAAAGAGATGGAACTCTTCATGTTCTCAGAGAGGGTGGGAAAGGGTCTTCCTATATGGCTGCCGAAAGGCACAGACCTTCGCATCCGTCTTCAGGATATGCTTCGCAAGATACAAAAGACCTTTGGTTACCAGGAGGTTATAACTCCTCATATCGGTTCCAAGAACCTGTATGTGACTTCGGGTCATTATGCACACTATGGAAAGGACTCTTTCCAACCAATACATACTCCGGAAGAGGATGAGGAGTACATGCTTAAGCCGATGAACTGTCCGCACCACTGTGAGGTGTTTGCATGGAAGCCACGTTCATACAAAGATTTGCCATTCCGTTGTGCTGAGTTCGGAACTGTTTATCGTTACGAGAAATCCGGCGAGCTTCACGGCTTTACTCGTGTACGCTCATTCACTCAGGATGACGCACATATTTTCTGCCGTCAGGACCAAGTTAAGGATGAGTTCCTTCGTGTACTGTCTATTATCCAAACAGTATTCACAATATTTGGCTTTGGAGAAGATCAGGTAGAGTTCCAAATATCTCTGCGCGACCCGGAAGACAAGGAGAAATACATTGGATCAGATGAAGTTTGGGCATCTGCAGAACAAGCTATCATTGACGCTTGCAAGGAAAAAGGCATTAAAGCACGTTGTGAGTTGGGCGAGGCTGCATTCTATGGACCAAAGCTTGACTGCATGGTGAAAGACGCTATCGGTCGTCGTTGGCAGCTTGGTACAATCCAGGTTGACTACAACCTTCCGGAGCGCTTCAACTTGGAATATACAGCAGAGGACAACTCTAAGCGTCGTCCGGTGATGATTCACCGCGCCCCATTCGGCTCTTTGGAGCGCTTTACGGCAGTACTCATAGAGCATACCGCAGGTCATTTCCCACTTTGGCTTGCTCCGGAGCAAGTCGCCATCCTTCCTATTTCTGAGAAGTACAATAGCTATGCTTTGGAGGTTGCCAATTATTTCGACACTGTAGGTGTGCGTGCAACTGTGGATAACCGCAATGAGAAAATCGGTCGCAAGATTCGTGACAATGAATTGAAGCGCGTACCTTATATGGTTATTGTCGGTGAGAAAGAAGCTGCGGAAGGAACCGTAGCAATGCGTCAGCAGGGTGGTGGAGACCAGGCGGTTATGCCAAAAGAGGCATTTGCAGAGCGTATACTTGGCGAAGTTGCAGAAATGCTTAAAGCTACCAATTTGAAGCCTGAAAACTGAGATTTGTTGTAAATTATGTTAAAAGTCGTGATGCAAAGATACTTTGATACTATATATATTAATGAAAATTAGTATCTTTGCATCCGATTTTTTGCAAAATCAATATTTAATGGTAACAGCCAAACCATACAACGTTTAATGAAGATAGACAAAAAGAAAGAGCAAAACCAATACCGTATCAATGAGCAGATTCGTTGCAAAGAGGTACGTATTGTAGGTGATGACGGAGCTATGGTCATCTCCACACGTGAGGCTCTCCAAATGGCGAGAAGCCGTGAGGAGGATCTTGTCATGATTTCGCCAAATGCCGAACCACCGGTTTGTCGCATCATTGACTACTCTAAATTCCTTTACCAGCAGAAGAAAAAGGCAAAGGAAATGAAGCAAAAGCAGGTGAAGGTGGAAGTCAAGGAGATTCGTTTCGGACCTCAGACAGACGAGCATGACTATAATTTCAAACTCAAGCATGCAAAAGAGTTCCTTGAAGAAGGAAACAAGGTTCGTGCGTATGTCTTCTTCCGTGGACGTTCGATTCTTTTCAAGGAACAGGGAGAAGTGCTTCTCCTGCGCTTTGCCAATGATTTGGAAGAGTACGGAAAGGTTGAACAAATGCCAAAGCTTGAGGGCAAGAAGATGTTCCTCTTCATTGCGCCAAAGAAGTCCGGTGTGGCAAAGAAATCACAGCAGAAACTTGACCGTGAACGCCGTGAGGCTGAAGCAAAGAAATCAGTACAGCAGGCTGAGGTCGAGACTCCTGCAAATGGTGGACTTGCTGCAAATGCCAAAGGTGCAGAGGCTCTTGCCAATCTCAAATTTGAGGATTAATATCCAGCATATAGCATAGGAAATAAGTGCGTAACGCCTGGTATATGCGTTGCCACAATATATTAATAATTAATTAAACAACAAAAAAATGCCAAAAGTAAAGACTAATTCCGCTGCAAAGAAGCGTTTTTCTTTCACCGGATCAGGTAAGATTAAGCGTCGTCACGCTTTTCACAGCCACATTCTGACAAAGAAGACAAAGAAACAGAAGAGAAACCTTCTCGGTTTTGAAATTGTTGATTCTTCAAACACAAAGCAGGTTCGTGACTTGCTGCGTCTACGTTAATCTTATTGTCTAACTTTTTAAAAGTAAGAAAACTATGCCAAGATCAGTAAATCACGTTGCATCTCGCGCAAAGCGCAAGAGAATCCTTAAGCTCACCCGTGGCTATTTCGGAGCACGTAAAAATGTTTGGACTGTTGCCAAGAATACTTGGGAGAAAGGTCTCACTTACGCGTATCGTGACCGTAAGAACAAAAAACGCACATTCCGCGCATTGTGGATTCAGCGTATCAATGCAGCAGCTCGTCTTGAGGGACTCAGCTACTCACAGTTGATGGGTGCTCTTCATAAGGCTGGTATTGAGATTAACCGTAAGGTTCTCGCTGACCTCGCTGTTAACCACCCAGAGGCATTCAAGGCAATTGTTGCCAAGGTAAAGTAATTTAGTCAGAAAACTACATTTACCAACATAAGCCATAATACTCATTTTTCAACAAGTATTATGGCTTTTTTGTATATGATTATTACACGTTTTGCAGGAGAAGTCTGTTAATTAATATTTATTATAAGTAAAATATAATAATACTGTTTGCTTTTGTAAAAATATTATATAATTTTGCAGTGTGTTTTTCATGGTATTAGATATTTAAGGTAACTAAGAGCGTTTGTCGTGAGACAAGCGATGTAAGTTTCAGCCACCCTATTTTATCTTTAGGTGGCAAAACGACCGATAGTTCGTTTGGGAAAATCCAAACGAACTATCATTGTTTTTGTAGGATATATACGATTTCAGACAAATCGAGGGCGATGGGTGTTTTATAGCGGTAGAGGATATTATTTGTTTTATGTCATCTAATAGATTCTTGTTTTGCTGCTTCCCAGCCAATAATGGCTGTTTTACGGATTTCGCCCCAATGATAGTTACCGAATTCTCCTGTTGCACGGATTACACGATGACATGGAATAAGGAATGCTACGGGGTTCTCACCAATAGCTGTACCTACTGCACGGCAGGCTCGTGGGTTTTCTATGCTTGCAGCAATGTCGCCGTATGTGGTCATTCCACCCATAGGAATTTTCAATAATGCTTCCCATACTTTCATCTGAAATTCAGTTCCTTTCAAGTGTAGTTTTATTTCACTGAGTTTACTCCAGTCTTGTGTGAAAATGAACAAGGCATTCTGCTGAATGCTGTCAAGTGTTTGTATGAACTTGGCATTTGGAAATTTTCTTTGCAATGAGCTGAACGCTTGAATATGGTCATCGGCAAATTCCATGCTGCATATACCTTTTGGAGTAGAGGCTATCAATATATCTCCGAAAGGAGTTGTGGCAAAGCTGTAATTGATTAAAAGATTCTCGCCACCGTTCTTGTATTCTCCGGGTGTCATCCCCTCGATGGTGATAAACAAATCGTGTAGCCGCCCTGTACCGGATAATCCCACTTCCAGAGCTGTGTCGAAAAGTGATGCGTGTGTCTGTTGCAATATGCGCTTGGCATATTCTATGTTAAGATATTGCAGAAACTGTTTAGGAGTAATTCCTGCCCACTCCTTAAAAATCCGTTGAAAATGAAACGGACTCATATTCACGGTCTCAGCTATGGTTTTCAATCCGGCTGTTCTTTACGATTATCCCTTATGAACCGGATGGCTTCAGCAATGCGGGCATAGTTCACTTCGTCCTGTATTCCTTTCATTCCAATGATGCTTTTACAGAATACCTTCCAGCTCCAACAACAACTGTTTGGCTTCCAAACCACCTCCGTAGCCTGTCAGTGAATGGTCGCTGCCGATGACACGGTGGCATGGAGCAAAAATCGAAATAGAGTTAGCGCCATTTGCATTGGCAACCGCACGGACAGCTTTTGGCAAACCGATTTCTTTTGCCATTTCTCCGTATGAAATTGTTTTCCCGAAAGGTATTGTCAGCAAGAAATTCCATACCGTTTTCTGAAAATCCGTACCAACAAACATCAATGGCACATCAAACGTCTTGCGTTCTCCAGCAAAGAACTCGTCAAGCTGCTTTTCTGCCATCCCGATAATCTCTGATGTTCCTTCCTCAAACTCTGCTTTCAGGATTCGTTTCAGACGCCTGTCCACATGGTCACGATGCTTCTCGACCTGCCAATCACAAAGGCAGAGCTTATCGCCAAACGACCCGAGCATCAAAACTCCACATGGCGAGTTGTAACGCTTTATCTTAATGATACTCTTTTCTTTCATAACTTTCATACATATTTTACAAGGTCGGTAACCTTTATTTGAAGTTGTTTAAACTAATTGTATTTAAGACATTTTTTAACAAACATGACTATG